>NZ_CP138921.1:2402500-3002500 GCF_047124445.1 Shimia sp. MIT1388
CCCAGGCGCTGCGCGGGGAGTAGCTGCTCTATGGCTTGCCCGCGGTCCCCAACTGCTTAAGAAAATCGCGCAGCATCTCTGTGTTTTCTACCCCGATGGTCTCAACACACTGCGTTTCAAACTTACGGATTTGCCGGGCCGCCAACCCCCGCAGCTCCTGACCTTTGTCCGTCACAGACACAACTTTGTCCCGCTTGCTGCCTTCGGCAAGCTTCACCTGCAACACCCCGTGATCCACCAACCGCGTCACAGCCTGCTGTGCGGCCTGCCGCGACATGCCCAACTCGCGATGCAGCGCCGACAGTTTCAGCGCGCGTCCCCGCAACTGCCCAAACACCCGCATGTCAGACTCGCGAATAGAGGCAAACTCCGTCGTTTGACGCGCCTGATCCATCTGCGCATTCCACCGCCCCAACACGGTCATCATCAGCCCCTTGATATTGTCGGCAAGGAAGCGATCATCTTTTTTATCAATCATAGTTGACAAATGGTCTTTCGATTTTCATTTATCAACCATAGTTGATGATTGATGGAGAGTTCAATGAACCGCCGCGACTTTCTCAAAACGTCCGGGGCCGCCGCCGTGCTGGCAAGCGCCGGAACAAGCTTTGCGCAATCCTCCCCGCGCCCACTGCCATTGATCCCAATGACCGACCTCACCACAGGCATAGAAGGTCGCCTGCCGCTGACACTGGCCGCGGCCACCCATGATTTTGGCAACGCGGCGGCGAGCGCCACCTACGGCATCAACAACAGCTACCTTGGCCCTGTCCTGCGCGTGAAACAGGGGCAAACTCTGCCGTTTGACGTGCAAAACAGACTGCACGATGTCACCACGTTGCACTGGCATGGCCTGCACATTCCCGGCGACGTGGATGGCGGACCTCACCAGGAAATCGCGCCTGGCGACACTTGGGCGCCGGACGTACCCATTGCCCAACACGCGTCGATGAACTGGTTTCATTCCCACACCCACGGCAAGACCGCGCAACAGACCTACAAGGGTCTCGCAGGCGTGATGCTGATCGAAGACGATGCCAGCCTCGCTGCGGACTTGCCGAAAACCTACGGTGTGGATGACTTCACGTTGGTGATACAGGACAAAATGTTCGCCGCCGATGGCACGCTCACCTACGACGTCAGCGGCGCAGTCTTCGAGGATGGCTTTATTGGCGACACGCTGGTGGTCAACGGCGCCATCGCCCCGGCTGCACAATCCGTGCCCACTGGCCTCGTGCGCCTGCGCATCCTAAATGCCTGCAACGCGCAATTCCTCACACTCTCGATGCAAACCGGCCCCATGCGCGTGATCGCCTCTGACGGCGGCTTTCTGGCGCGGACTGTTGAGACCGAGAGCATCCTCATGTCCCCGGGCGAACGCTATGAGGTGCTCGTTGACCTGCGCACAGCGGAGAGCAACAGCCTGATGGTTGGCCTGGAACCCGAGGAAGGCCTGTTCAATTTCCTCGGCGGGCTGTTTGGCGGCGGAAACACCACCGCAACCGCCCTCACCCTGACGCGCACATCGGACAAGGGTTTTGACGGCGCCTTGCCCGATCAACTTGCCAATCTGGCCCTGCCAGACCGCAGCCAAGCCACCGTCACACGCGACTTCTCTTTGGAAATGGACACCGGCGCCGACCTCGCCGCTCTGGCCGCCAATTGGGGCAATGTCTGTGGCGGCGGCGCGATGGCGATCAACGGCCAGCCCATGAACATGGACCGCATCGACGAAACCGTGCGCAAAGGCGACACTGAAATCTGGCGCATCACCGTGGACGACCAGCTGCACCCATTCCACATTCACGGTTGCTCGTTCCGCATCCTAACGCAAAACGACGCCCCGCCTCCGGCTTTTGCTGCGGGATGGAAAGACATGGTGCACGTCGAAAACGGCGCCTCCGAAGTGCTGGTCAAATTTGACTATGAAGCCCCGGAAGACGCGCCCTACATGTACCATTGCCACATTCTCGAACACGAGGATTGCGGCATGATGGGTCAGTTCACTGTGACATAACCCACGCGCCTCCAACTCACCCCGGCGTGTACCAGATCGGCGAGGTATAAGCCCGCTCGGTGGTGATCATCGGCACCGCCGCATCCATCTCCACCCCAAAGCGCTTGGCCTCATAGGCGGTCCAGCGCGGTGTGGGGATCTCAATCACCCGTACATAATAAAACGCAGACTGGCTGGCATCAAAATCCGGGTCCTGCCAGGTGCCAATCAGCTCCGCCGCGCCAATGGTGTTGGTCCAGGTCGCATTGGCCACATCAACAGTATTGCCCACATCCGGCAACTTGCCATCGCCATCCAGCGCACGGTCTCCGGCCCAGACGACATTATAGACCTTCTCCTGCGTCTCGCCCTCCGCATCCAGCCAGCCTTTCACAATCTGAATCCGGTCCAGATTGCCCGACAGCGGGTCTTTCAAGGCAGCCACCAGGAAGGTCGGCGCAGAACCATCCTCTGAAACGACTAGGTTTCCGCCCATGGGCACCCCCTTGGCATAGCCCGCATCTGCGGGCAGGCGGCTTTGCGCATCTGCCTCGGTAAACTCATACCCGCCAAAGAAGCGCACCAACATGCGTGACCCGGTGGTGGCGTAGGTCTCCTTGCGCATCATCGCGTCAAAGATCGCCGCGCGGGTGTTTTCCTTGGCCCAGACCGCGCCAAGCCCGCCAGCGGCCTGCTTCCAGCCATAAATCGACAGGTCCGGGTCCGGCGCCTCTATCACCACATGTTTCCAACGCTGCGGCTCCGGCTCCACCCCGGAGTGCTTTCCAAAGAAATTGTCCTCTTGCGCCGTGGCCATACCCGTATGAGCATCCGTCGCCCCGACCATGCCAAACTTAAACGGGTTTACGCCCAGCTCCTGCTCGATCTTCAGACCGCGCTTAAGCGCCTCTCGCGCATATTCCCCGGCCAACATGTCCGGCGTCTTGAGCTCCGTGCCATTCAGGTTGGAGGCGTCCCAGGTGTCAAAATCCGCAAATTCATCATCCGGGCTGAGGAACGGATGCGCCTCTCCGTCACCTTTGATCTGTGTCGGCTCGTAGATCAGCTCAAACCGCGCCCGCATCTCGGCGATCTCTTTGGTCAGTTCAGATCCATCCCAGGCATTCATCGAGAACATCCGCCCATTGGACAGGTTGCCATTGTGCGCAATCGCCAAAACCTCACCACCCGTGCGTGCCTCATATTCGGCCAAATAAGCCCAGAGGTCCTCGGGATTCTTGCTGTCAAACTGCGAGAAGGGCCGTGTCTGATTGGCCCGCACGCTGTCATCTCGGAACAGCACATTGCGGTGCAGGTTGTTGGCCCCTTCGGTGGTGTACTCATACCCGATGATCGCGGAGAACACGCCCGGCTCGTTAAACTGATCCGCCAGCGCCGTGTAATTCTCCCAAGCATGTTTCACCGCCTTGGGGTTATCAATTGGCGGCACATCCCCGGACAGCGAGGCGACAATCTCCATCGCAGTTTCAAACGCAATTTGCGGATCGCCAGCGGTGAGCTTTTCATACCATTCTTTACCGATGGGCGAGGACAAGATCTGCGCATCACCGCCCAGAAGCTGTGGCATCAACCCATACATTTCCGCATGATCGGACACCACAAGCCAATCCAGCGGGCGAGACAGCTTTGCCCGCAACCCATGGGTGGTGGTCACTTCTTCGCCTCGGGCAAATCGAAACGCATCTTCCTGGGACAACCGCGTCATCGTCCCGGCATCAACCGAGACCATCGTGTGCAAATGGCTGTCGCCCCACAAGGGCACCTGCGGGAAGTTGCGACCGGCGTAGGGCGAAAACCCATCCGGCGCCAGCACCACCTCGGTATCGGATTGTTCCGTGTTGAACTCCTGCGCCACCGCCGCAGTGCCCAGCGCAAGCGAAGACGCCGCAGCGGTCCCCATAAGTGACTTCAAAATCAAGTGAAACTTCCATTGGGCCTTAGGCATGGCACCCTCCCGGCAACAGTTTAAACAAAGCTATTGGGAGCACGCCGGGCCAGAATTCACGCCAAACGCGCAAGTCAATTGCACGAAGCCTACCATAGATTGGCCTCGTTCCGTCAAATTTCGCAATTCGCTACATTTATCGCTGCAAAGCGGTCAGCTGCGCGCGCCATACCGCGCCATGAAGGTGGTCACTGCGCCATCCACCACATAGTCAATTTCTTCCTGGGCAAATTTAGTCTGCACGCCCGTCACTTGCCGCAGGAACAATCCGGCTTTGCACAGCTCGGCAAACTGATCCGCCGCCAGCGCAAAATCATCCACTTCCAACTCGCCGCGCTCCTCGGCCATGTAGAAGAACTCGATCAGGCGGGTTTTCAAAATTCCCGGCCCGGTCTCGTAAAACTGCCGTCCAATGTCTGGAAACCGCTCGCCCTCGGACACACAGACCCGAAACATATTGCGGCCGAAGTCAGACAGGATGATCTCCATCAACCCGCGCCCGACGATGCCCAACACTTCCGGCACCGGTCGCGCCAAGTCCACTGCGGCTTCTAGGCTTTCCGCCTGCAAAATGCACTCCCGCCGCGCCACTTCGGCAAACAGCATCCGCTTGTCCGGGAAGTAATTGTACAACGTCGCCTTGGAGACCCCGGCGTTCTGCGCAATCACATCCATGCTCACGCTTTCAAAGCCATGGGACATGAACAACGCCCGCGCGCTGTCCACCACCTGTGCAAATTTGCGCCCCTTTTTCAGGATGGCCACAGTGTCGGTCATATATCTCTCATAGGCTGTTCCGGCCTCCCGGCGAGTGTAACGGGGACATTACACTGCCCACTTCCGTTGCGGCAAGCGCTTGCACCTCACAAAAGGGTATGCATATTTAGAATTATTCTAAAGTGGAGCCCCTCATGCGCTTTTTGCCCACCCGCAAACGCCTCAAAGATCTCTCAGAGCAAGAGATCCTCGCCCTGGCCATTGCCTCCGAAGAGGATGACGCCCGCATCTACCGCAGCTTTGCGCAACAGCTGCGCGAGGACTACCCCGCCTCCGCCAAGGTGTTTGAAGACATGGCCGCTGAGGAAGACACCCACCGCCAAGCCCTGATCGACCAGCACCGTGCCCGCTTTGGCGACACCATCCCCTTGATCCGCCGGGAACATGTCGCGGGCTTTCACACCCGCGCGCCGCTTTGGCTATCTTCCAACCAATCTCTGGACAGCATCCGCGCGCTGGCCGCCGGCATGGAAGCGGACGCGGAGAACTTTTACCTCAACGCCATGAAGCAGGTGAGCGACGCCGACACCCGCAAACTGCTCGGCGATCTGGCCGCCGCCGAAGCGGGCCACCAGTCCACCGCCGAAGCCGTCACCGAAAAGCACCTGGATGCCGATGCGCGCGACGAGGAGAACGACAAGGCCAACCGCCAGTTCATCCTGACATGGGTGCAACCGGGCCTCGCGGGCCTGATGGACGGATCGGTCTCCACCCTCGCGCCCATCTTCGCCACCGCCTTTGCCACGCAGGACACGCACACCACATTCCTCGTCGGTCTCGCCGCCTCTGTGGGCGCGGGCATCTCCATGGGCTTTACCGAGGCCGCCAGCGACGACGGCGAACTCTCCGGACGCGGCTCCCCTGTCAAACGCGGCTTTGCCTCCGGCATTATGACCACGCTGGGCGGCTTGGGCCACGCGCTGCCCTATCTGATCACCGATTTTTGGACCGCCACGATCATTGCCATCATTGTGGTGTTCATCGAGCTTTGGGCGATTGTCTGGATACAAAACCGGTTTATGAAAACCCCCTTTGGCCGCGCCACCTTCCAGGTGGTGCTTGGCGGCGCGCTGGTCTTTGCCGCCGGCGCTTTGATTGGCGGTGGCTAGTCGCTGTCCAACACACTTCATTTGGCCAAAAATATCCCGGGGAGACATGCGCCCGCGCATGTCAGGGGCAGCGCCCCTCTCCCCCATTTGCCAAGCCCCGCAAACCTGCTAAGGCTGGCGCATGTTGGCAATCTTTCTGAAAACACTGCCGTTTTTTGCAATCATCGGCCTGGGCTACTGGGCCGGGCGCACCCGCTTCTTTTCTGCGGAAGCCACGGTCTATCTCACCAAGTTTGTCTTCTACTTCGCCCTTTCGGCCATGCTCTTCCGGTTTTCCGCCAATCTCAGCCTCGCCGAGGTGCTCAACTGGCGTCTGATTGGCGGCTACCTCATGGGCTGCCTCGCCGTTTACGGCCTCGCCACGCTTGTGGCCATGCTGCGCAAACAGGACATCGCCACCGCCGCAGTGGAGGCGCAATGTGCCACCATTGGCAACGTCGGCTTCCTTGGCGTGCCCATGCTGACCCTCTTGATGGGTGCAGAGGCCATTGGCCCCGTCATGATGGTGCTGGCGGTGGACCTGATTGTCTTCTCCAGCCTGATTGTGATCCTGATCACTGGCAGCCGTGACGGTCGCATGCACATCGGCGTGCTCAAAACTGTGACCCTCGGCCTGCTGCGCAACCCGATGATTGTCGCCATCTCGCTGGGCTTTGTCTGGTCCGCCCTGGAGATCCCAATTCCCGACCCGATGAACGAGTTCCTCGCCATCTTGGGTGGCGCGGCCACCCCCGGCGCGCTCTTCGCCATCGGCGCCTCACTGGCGGGCAAATCTGCGGAACGGGTCGAGGTGGCGCTCTGGCTCACCTTTGCCAAACTGATCCTGCACCCACTGTTTGTCGCCGTCGCAGTGCTTTGGCTCTTGCCGATTGATGCCTATTCGGCCTCTGTGGTGATCGCCGCCGCCGCGCTCCCCGTGGCCGGAAACGTCTACATGCTGGCGCAACACTATGGCGTCGCGCCCCATCGCGCTTCTGCTGCCATCCTCTTCTCCACAGTCATATCCATCGCCACGGTCAGCGTTGTGATTGCATGGGTCTCCCAACTCTGACATCGTGGACGCCGACCCTTTTTGGCAGGAGGCCTTCCCATGGAAATCATCTCAGAAAACCGCGCCTTTGGCGGCACCCAAGGCGTGTACAGCCACAATTCGCACAGCACCCGCTGTGAGATGACCTTTGGGTTGTTCCTGCCAGAGGAAGCCCAAACCGGCCCCGTGCCGGTGATCTGGTATCTGTCAGGCCTGACCTGCACCCATGAAAACGCCATGACCAAAGCCGGTGCACAGCAATGGGCCGCCGAACAAGGCGTGGCGCTGGTCTTCCCGGACACCTCGCCCCGGGGCGACGATGTGGCTGATGATCCGGCCTACGATCTAGGCAAAGGCGCAGGCTTCTATGTGAACGCCACGCAAGCGCCTTGGACGCCGCATTACAACATGTGGGATTACATCACCGAAGACCTGCCTTCGATGCTGCAGGAAAACTTCCCCGTTGATCTATCCCGCCAATCCATCATGGGCCACTCCATGGGCGGCCACGGTGCGCTGACCATGGCCATGTCCCTGCCCGGCCGCTTCCGCTCCGTATCGGCCTTTGCTCCCATCGCCAACCCCACCGCGTCAGACTGGGGCCGCAAACAGCTCACCTCCTATCTCGGCAATGACGAGGCCGCTTGGGCTGCGCATGACGCCACGCTCTTAATGAAAGCAAACGGCTTTGACGGCCCTGTGCTGGTCGACACCGGCACCAGCGACCAGTTCATCGACTTGCTGCGTCCCGAAGCGCTGGCCGAAGCTGCCAATGCGCGCCGTCAGGAAGCTACATTGCGCCTGCAAAAAGGCTATGATCACAGCTACTTCTTTGTCTCCACCTTCATGGAAGAGCACATCGCCTTCCACGCCGAAGCGCTCTATGCGGACTAAGAAAGACTTCAACCTATGACTGCCATCTACGTGGATGCCGATGCCTGCCCGGTGAAAGCCGAAGTCGAGCGCGTCGGCACCCGCCACAAAGTGAAAATCTACGTCGTCTCCAACGGCGGATTACGCCCGTCGCAAAACCCGCTAGTGGAGAACGTGATAGTGCCCGAAGGCCCCGACGTGGCCGACATGTGGATCGCTGACCGTGCCAAAACAGGCGACGTGGTCATCACCGGCGACATCCCTCTGGCAGCCAAATGTGTGGAAAGCGGCGCGCGCGTACTAAAACACAACGGCGAAGCCCTCACGGCGGCCAACATCGGCAACGTGCTGGCCACCCGCGACCTCATGGCCGACCTGCGTGCCGCTGACCCGTTTCGGCAAGGCGGCGGCAAAGGCTTCACCAAAGCGGATCGGTCCCGCTTTCTGGATGCCTTGGAACGTGAGCTGCGGGCGGCCAAACGCGAGGTTGAGTGCTGTTGGCAACCTTAGGAGCCTCCGGCGGAGGTATTTGGAGAAGGAGAAAACCTGAGGGGCCGAGTTAATCCCGCCCTTTCAGCTCCTTTTGGCTCCACTTCAATTGTTTTGGCGCCACATCACCCGGCGCCCATTCCACCAATGAGCCATGGTATTGAACCGGCGTGCGTTCTGGCCGCTCGTCGCTCCAACGCTCACATTTAAAGACGATGGAACAGCTGCGCCAACTGGCGTTTTTCCCGTCCCGAAAGCCAAAAGATGTGTTCGAAGCCAAAGTGCCGCCGGTACATTCGTAGTGGTCATGGCCCGACTGCCAGTAGCTCCATTTGGACTTCAGGCGCAAAACCACGCCGCGTGCCGGATCGCGCTGCCAACTACCAGACAGCACCTCGTAGATATCAAACACGCCGTCCCGTGCGGTGTGTTGCAACTCCTTAACGGCACCATTCTTATAAAACACAAGTTGACCCGAACTGCTCGAATGCAGCCCCCCACTCCAAAGCGTCGTGGCCGTATTGAGATAATCCAAATTGGCTGGCTTCAGCAGACCAGTTGGCTCTTCCACCCATCCTTTGATTTGCAGCTCGTTCAATTCAGAAAAGAAATGAGGTGGGAATTCCGCTTGATCCTCAGCTTGGCAGAACCTGTCCCCGTTTTTTGTGTCCTCATGATAGTAGGACGTGCCGCCGGTGTAGCTGGGCTCTGCCACCGTCACCTGTGCAGATGGCGTGGATTGCGGCGCGGAGGTTTGCGGGGTAGGTGTAGCTGGCACCGATGAGGGCCGCGCCAAAGCCGCCTCTCGCTCCAACGCCTCAATCGCCTTGCGGGAGCCTTTCAGACCCATCGTCATGGTTTTGAACTGGTCCTGCGCATAGCTGGCTCGGGTCTGATAGCGGAATTTCACCGTATTGCCGGACTTGAACGCCTCCAACATCGCCGCTTGATTGCGCGCGGAAATCGGAATGCGCACCTGCGCACTGTCGCCATAGTCCGTCAGACAATTCTGCCCACCACAGCCGTTCATATCGAGTTCGGTCTCCCGCCCCCCGGCATGCGCCACCGATACCCCCATGAAGTGGATCATGGGATCGTCTGACACCCGGTAGAACCCGTAGTAATATTCCTGAAACTCCCGATCGTAGCCAACAAGAACAGTGGCCACGAGGGCGCCGTTCTGCACCAGGTTCCAGCCAGCCTCGCCATCGCGATAGGCCCAGCCGTCCGAGGTCTTCACCAATTGCGGCGCAGGCGCGGCAGCATTGAGCGCATCCCCCAGCCGGTCGAGCATGTCCTGATCCGCCTCAAGGAACTGCGCGTCCTCCCAAAGCTGATCGGCCCGCGCAATATTACGTTCCACATGCACGCCTTCAGCAAAGTAAATCCCCAGCTGCGCCGCCGCTTCGCCATAGCCCGCGCGCATCGCGGCCTCAAAATAATCAATCGCCAGCTCAACGTTTTTGGTGATGCCCTGCCCCTGCATCAACTTCACGCCAATGTTGTTTTGCGCCACCGGATAGCCCGCATCCGCCGCCTGCTTCTGCAGGTCCGCCACCGCTTCGATGTCATCGGCGAAAAACTGGCATCGCTCCGTGGCAAACACCCAGGCCAGATCATTTTGCGCCACCGGATGCTCTTCCATGATGGCCGCCTGCATCAGCTCGCGAAACGCCCGCCCGTTACCATCACAAGCCTTATCCGAAAGCTGATTGAATTTCTCCCGCGCAGGCTGCCAGAACGCCCCCGCATCCTCCGCCCTTGCCACGCCAACACCACCAACCACGCCTGCAACGCAGACCGCAAAAACCGTGTGTCTCATGTCATCCCCTTTGCGCAAAACAGTCCAAAAACACCGCAACGCCTGCCCCAGCGTAAGCCGAGGCAGGCGTTTTTGGCAAAGAAAATAGTGTTTTGGCGCGTTACAGCAGGCTCTGCAGGATATCGAAACCTTTGCCCCAGCCGCTGTCCATATTGCCCATCATCTGCGCAAAACAGGCAATCTCGTCTTCCGTCGCATCCACCGGCACCTGCTCCAGCTTCACTTGCCCGCGCCCGTTCTGCTCGCTGAACGTCACCGTGGTCAAAAGCTTCTGCGGCCAGTTTGGCATCATCGGATTGGGCGCCTGCTCCCAGTTCTCATCGGTACTGTGATGCAACCAGACAATCTTGTCGCCTTCAGACACCTCCTGAAACTCCATCCGGCTGTAGTCCGACGTCTCGCCCCATTTCATCTCGTTGAGCCACCGCCCACCGGGGCGCAGATCGAACTCGTGAATCACCGTCTCCACCCCTGGCCCGTACCAGACCGACAGCAGCTTCGGGTCGCTAAACGCCTGCCAAATCTGGCCCAACGTGCCTTCAAACGTGCGTTTGTACATATAAGTTGGCAAATCACTCATCTTTCAAATCGTCCTTTTCGCTAGATTTCATTGTCTCAAGAAGCGCGTCCAACTGATCAAAACTGCCGGACCAGAAGCGGCTGAATTGCTCCATCCAGTCCACCGCTTCTTTCATCGGCGCGGCCTTCAAATAGGCCGGGCGGCTTTGTCCCACCTGCCCGCGCTCAATCAGCCCCGAGGCCTCCAACACCTTCAGATGTTTGGACACCGCAGGTTGGCTCATCTCAAACGGTTCCGCCAAGTCGCGCACATTGGCCTCGCCCTCACACAGCCGCGCCAAAATCGCGCGGCGGGTTGGGTCAGCTAACGCGGCAAAGACCGCGTTCAACTCAGGATTTGCATAACCAGATAGTTTCATAACTCAATGGTTATGCATTATACCTAATCCGTCAACACCTTTAAACGCAATCAATTCAACGGCTTTTCGCGCGAGGGTCGTTTTTGACCTAGACCTCGCCGGCGAATCCCGCCCTTCTGCGCCCATGTCTCAGCCCCGCACCACTCTGCCCCTTGGCCCGCTCTCCGCCCTGATCGCGACCTTCTTTTTCTCGATCAACGACGCGGCAATCAAATTCCTCTCCGGCGACTACGCGCTGCACCAAATTGTGCTGACCCGCTCGCTGATTGGTTTAACCATTTTGCTGATTGTGATCGTGCCGTTTCAAGGCGGCTTCTCCGCCCTGCGCACCAAACGCCTCGGCATGCACGGGCTGCGCGGCCTTTGCGTGGTCTTCGCCAACACCACCTTCTTCCTCGGGCTCGCTGTGCTGCCTCTAGCCGACGCCATGGCCGTGTTCTTCATCTCCCCCCTGCTGATCACGCTCTTTGGCGCCGTACTGTTGGGAGAGATCATCGGCCCACGCCGCAAGGCCGCCGTCGCCGCAGGCATGATTGGCGTCCTAATCATGATCCGCCCCGGCGCCTCCGACTTCAATCTCGCGCTGTTGCTGCCCTTGGTCTCCGCCGTCGCCTATGCGCTGCTGCACGTGCTGACCCGCAAGATTGGCACCACCGACAGCGCCGCCACCATGGCCGTGTTCATCCAGATCGTCTTCATTGTGGTCTCCGCCTGTGTCGGCCTGCTGCTCGGCCATGGGGCCTACGAAAACGCGGGCGGCGAGATGATCAGCTTCCTTTTGCGCGCCTGGCATTGGCCCGCCACCGCCGACTGGCCCATCCTGTTTCTGCTGGGTTGCTCCATCGCCTTTGGCGGTTTCTTTATTTCTCAAGCCTACCGCGTGTCCGAGGCCAGCCTGATCGCGCCTTTGGAATACGCCGCCATGCCCATGGGCGTACTCTTTGGCATTGTGATCTTTGGCGAATGGCCCGCCCCCACCACCTGGATCGGCATGACCCTCATCATTGGCGCTGGTCTGTTTGTGTTCTGGCGCGAAGCCAAAGTGGGCAGCGCGCCGATGCCGGACCGTCCCCGCGTGCGCCGCTAAGCCCAGCCCAACGCATTCCCCGCTTGCTTCCCAGCTTGCGCCCACTAAGGTCGGCGCAAACCATTCTTTCAGGGGCAAATTATGTCGCAAATTGACGCCGTGATTTTTGACATTGGCAATGTGCTGATCCAGTGGCAGCCGGAAAACTTCTACGACCGCACCGTCGGCGAAGCCCGCCGCAAAGCCTTCTTTGCCGACACCAACATCCATCACCACCATGAACAGATCGACGCTGGCGCCTCCTTGCCCGGCATGATCGACAGTCTCGTGCCGCAGTATCCCGAATATGAGGCCGAGCTGCGCATGTGGAACGACAACTGGAACGACCTCGCGGCCCCGGCCATTCCCCATTCCGTGCGCCTGCTCGACGCGCTGGTGAACAAGGGCGTGACCGTCTTCACCCTGACCAACTTTGGCCACGACAACTTCCCCCTGTCCCAAGCGGTCTACCCGTTTCTCAATCGCTTTAACCGCGAGTACGTCTCCGGCCGCCTGAAACTCATCAAACCTGACCCGGCGATCTATGCCCATGTTGAGGAAGACTGCGGCATCGCGCCAAACCGCCTGTTGTTCACCGACGACCGCGCCGACAACATCGCAGCGGCTGCGGCGCGCGGCTGGCAGACCCATCTGTTTGAACACCCACAAGGCTGGGCCGAGCGTCTGGTTACCGAAGGCCTGGTCACCGAGGAGGAAGCCAAATGACCACAATCATCTCCTTTGAAGAAGGCGAGAAGAACATCAACTGGCTCGGCCTGACGGACGCGCTCGCCGCAGGCCACAGCCTGCCCAAAGCAGAAATCTCCGACAGCTTTCTCTACCGCGGCAAAGACACCTTGCTGCAGCGCCAGGCCTGGATCGACGGCCTCGGCATCGCGGTCAAATCCGCCACGGTCTTCCCGGACAACCCGTCTCAAGATGTGCCGATGATCCACGGCGCGGTGACCCTTTTCGACGACGCGCATGGCATCCTGTCTGCGCTGATCGACTTCCACCTCGTCACCAAATGGAAAACCGCTGGTGACAGCCTCTTGGCCGCCCGCCGCCTCGCCCGCCCGGACAGCTCCAAAATCCTGATCGTCGGCGCAGGCACCGTGGGCCGCAACCTGCACGCCGCCTACTCCGCCGTTTTCCCTGACGCAGAGTTCACTGTCTGGAACCGCACACAGGCCAACGCCGAAAAAATGGCCGCTGAAATTGACGGTCTGAACGTCGCCACCAATCTCGAACAGGCGGTGGGCGAAGCTGACATCGTGACCTCCGCCACCATGTCCACCGAACCCACCCTACGCGGCGATTGGCTGCAACCGGGCCAGCACATCGACCTGATCGGCGCCTACCGCCCCGACATGCGCGAAATCGACAACGCCGCCCTCACCCGCGCCAGCCTGTTTGTCGACAGCTACGACACCACGCTGGACCACATTGGCGAGTTGAAAATCCCGCTCGCAGAAGGTGTGATCACCCGCGAAGACGTGCTGGCGGATTACTACAGCCTCGACAAGTTCACCCGCTCCTCGGACGATCAAATCACCCTGTTCAAAAACGGCGGCGGTGCACACCTCGATCTGATGACCAGCCGCTACATTCTGGATCAGTGGCAGGCAGCCCAATCCTAAGCGCCGCTTAAAGCAAAGGCCGCTGCGCTAACCCGCAACGGCCTCAAAATGTCCCCACCTCCGCAAAACAGTCGCGATACCGACGCAGTACCGACGTGGGTTTGGGGTGGTTAACGCGCCCCGCTTCTTCTGACCACAAATACTCCGGGGGTGTGGGGGCTGGCCCCCACTTGCCCTTATGCCGCCACTGCCGCTGGCGTCCGGTTTTCGCGGATCGGCAGATGCACAATCGCACTGAACGCGCCCACGCCAACACCAACCCACCAGACCAGCGTGTAGTCGCCGTACAGGTCATACATCCGACCACCCAGCCACACGCCGAGGAAGCTACCAAGCTGGTGGGAGAAGAACACAATCCCGTAAAGCGTACCCATGTAGCGAAGCCCATAGAGATGCGCGACCAGACCGGAGGTCAGCGGCACGGTCGCAAGCCACAGCGAGCCCATCACCACAGAGAACACAATCACGCTCATTGGCGTAATCGGCATCAGAATAAAGATCGCTGCGGCTAGCGTACGACCGGTGTAAATCCCTGCCAGAAGGTACTTTTTCGGGAAATGCTTGCCTGCCCAACCGGCCAGCAAGGTGCCACCAATATTGGCCAGGCCAATCAGCGAAATCGCCACCGCGCCCAGCGTAGAGGTGGAGGTGATGCCCATATTTGCCAGAGTGGAGCCCGGCGCAATCGGCCCACACATCTCGGTGATCATCGCCGGGAAATGCGCGGTGACAAAGGCCAGTTGATAACCACAGCTGAAGAAGCCCAGGAAGATCAAAGTGTAAGACGGATCTTTAAAGGCCCGCTTCAGGATCTCGCCCATGCTCTCCTGCAGCTCTTCTTTGCTCGCCGCCGCTGGCGCCCGCATCGCGGGCAAAAGTAGCAGGACCGCCAAAATCGCAATCGCAAACACCACAAAGGTCTGCTGCCAAGACATGAACGACAGCATCCATTCCGCCATCGGCGCGCCAAACACCTGACCGGCCGAACCTGCCGCTGTCGCAATCGCCAGTGACATCGAGCGGTTCTCATCAGAACTCGCCCGCCCCACCACGGCCAGGATCACGCCAAATCCGGTACCCGCAACACCAAATCCAACAAGGATTTCAAGCATCTGATGCGCTTCCGGCGTCACCGCGAAGGACGACAAAACCAGCCCCGCCGCATAGGTCAACGCGCCCAGGATGATCGCCTTGCGATCGCCAATCTTCTCGGCAATGGCGCCAAAAATCGGTTGCCCTATGCCCCAGGCCAGGTTCTGAATCGCAATCGCCAGCGAAAACTCACTGCGCAGCCAGCCAAACTCTTCGGCAATCGGGATCTGAAACACCCCAAAACTCGCCCGAATGGCAAAGCTCACAAGGATGATGATACAACCCACCATCAAAACCGGCGTCATCAAAGGGGTCTTGGCACTCATCATCTTGCTCCTGTTTGCGCAGGGCAGACTCTGAACAAATGAAGCACCTAAGGTCAATTCAGAATTTGTTCACCCCCTCATAACAGTCTGTCATAGGGTCCGGCGTGGCCCTTTTCCTCACCGCTTCAATTGGCTAAGGGGTTTGTATGGATAGCTTGCCCGAGATTTATGCCGCCCGCGTGGCTGACGGAACCTTGCATGCCGACGACGCCCAGGTCGCGGTGCTGCCGAAATTTGAACGCATTCGCAGCGATCTGGCCAAGCCTGTGAAGAAAAGCTGGTTCCGCAAATCCACACCAGAACCCGTAAAGGGCCTCTACCTCTGGGGCGGTGTTGGACGCGGCAAATCCATGCTGATGGACTTGTTTGTCGACAGCCTCGACGTGCCGGTCCGCCGTGTACACTTCCACGCCTTTATGCAGGAAATCCACGAGGCCATGCACAAAGCCCGCGCCGAAGGTGTTGAGGACACTGTGCAACCCGTCGCCAAAGCGGTGGCGGACAGCGTGCGCGTGCTGGCCTTTGATGAAATGCAGATCACCGACATCACCGACGCCATGATTGTCGGCCGCCTGTTTGAACAGCTGTTTGAGGCCGGCGTGGTAATTGTCACCACCTCCAACCGCATCCCGGATGATCTGTACAAAAACGGCCTCAACCGCCAGCTTTTCTTACCCTTTATCGCCCTGATCAAAGAGCAGATGCGGGTCTGGGAAATGGTCAGCCCAACCGATTACCGCCAAAACCGTCTCGCCGGAAATCAGGTCTATTTTGTGCAAGCCGGGTCTGAGGCCCGCGCGCAAATCCGTGCCATCTGGGACGACCTCACCGGCGGTACCGCAGAACCGCTTGTGCTCACCGTAAAGGGCCGCGAAGTCACCCTGCCCGCCTACCGCAACGGCATTGGCCGCGCGAGCTTCTTTGACCTCTGCGGCAAGATGCTTGGCCCCGGCGACTACCTCGCCATCGCCAATGCGGTAAAGGTGCTGATCCTAGAAGACATCCCCACGCTCAGCCGCAACAACTTCAACGAAGCCAAGCGCTTCGTGACCCTGATCGACGCGCTCTATGAGGCCAAGGTCCGTCTGATCTGCTCCGCCGCCGCCGAGCCGGAAATGCTCTATCTTGAGGGCGAAGGCATCTTTGAGTTTGAGCGCACCGCCTCGCGCCTGCGTGAAATGCAGGACGCCGATTGGGGCAAAGACAGCTAGTCTTTCCGTCATACCAAGCCGCAAAACAAAAAGCCCCCGAAGGGGCTTTGAGACGTGTCCAATCTTTGGGAAATGGCAGGGGCACCAGGGCTCGAACCCGGGACCTACGGTTTTGGAGACCGTCGCTCTACCAACTGAGCTATACCCCTAACGTGGGGTGTTTCGTAAGGCACCCTCGCGCCGGTGGCAAGAGGTAAAACGCGCAAAAATCGCAAGACTGGTCAGCTTTGAATTGCCCCTGTATGAGAGGTGCGCACTCAAGAGGTTTTCGCCCCATGTCGCTGAAGCAATCGCTCAACCGTTTGCGCAAAAAGATCGCCGATAGCCCGCGTGTGAACCGCGCCGTGGAGGGCATGTTTGCCGCCTACGTGCGATTCGCCTTCAAGACCTCTCGGTTTGAGCGCACCGGCTGTGACGAACTCGACGCTTGCCTCGCCCGCGGTGAGGCCGTGATCACCACGGTCTGGCACCAACGGCTGATTCTCGGCCCTTATATGGTCAACGCCCCCAAAGGCACCCGCGTGGTCTCACTCACCTCTGCCGCCCGCGCTGGACGGCTGGCCGGGCAGATCCTTGTGCGGCTCGGCTGGGAAACCATTCCGATGTCCAGCCACCAGCGCCACGTGACCCTCTCCCGCGAAGTTCTCAAACGTCACCGCGAAGGCTGCTCGCTGGGTGTGGTGCCCGACGGCCCCCGCGGCCCTGCGCGCGTCGCTTCCACCGTGCCACTCATTTGGGCGCGCTCAACCGGCGCTCGTGTGTTTACCTTGGCCTTTGCCCAAAAACGCGTCTTACGCCTGCCGACTTGGGACAAGCAAATGCTGCCCCTGCCGTTTTCGCGCGGGATCATCACCTGTCAGGAATGGACCGACGCGGTGCCGCGCAAACCCACCGAAGACGAAACCGAAGCCCTACGTCTCAGCTTGCAACGGTCGCTCGACGAGATTACCGACGCCGCCGACGCTGCCCTTGGCAAACCCAGCGAAAACCCCAATCTGGCGGAATAACCGGCTTACGACGCCTGCAAGACACGGCGTTCAAACCGTTGCATCACCGGCAATATCCACGCACGGAAGGTCTTCACCGGCCGCTCGAAGTAACGCGCAAACAGCAATCCCACCGCAACAGATCCGCCCAGCAACAGCGCATCTCGCCCCAGCATCTCTGGCAACAGCGCATCCAACAAATGCAGCGCCGGATAATGCGTCACGTAGATCGAGAAGGTCGCCCCCGCCATCCAACGGATGGCCCGCGTACCCCATAGCTTTTGCGGGTTCAGGATCGCCACCCCGGCCACATGCATCACCGTGCAGAGCCCAATCACAAAGTTCCAGATGAACTCATCGGAAAACGCCAACACCATCCGCGCATCCGCCACGCCAAGCTGCGCTGCGGTCAAGGCTGCCAAGGTTTCCGGCATGCCACCAAGTTGCCCCGCCAAATAGAGCGCTGGCCCGCCAAGCGACAGGGCCCAGCCCATGGCCCGCGTATACCCGCCAGCCCGCTCTGCCTTAAGCCACTGCCACAAAGCCACGCCCAGCAACCAGGCTGGCATCAACAAAAGCACATTCAGCCCCGCCAACCACGCCAGTGCCACAAGCCCCAGCACCCGCGCCACGCCTTTGGCAAACAGCGCCACACCAAACAGCGCGTAATACGCCGCCTCATAGCTCAGCGACCACAACGGCCCGTTGGTGCCCAGACGCACCCGTTCAAACGCGCCCCATTCATTAGTAAACGTCACGCCCCGCAGCAGGAACTCCCCCACCGGCAGCGCCTGATAGAACCCGTTGGGATAGGCGCTTGCGTCAATCCGCGTACCAAGCGCATCAAACACCAGTGTCAGCATCAGTGCAGGCACTATCACGGTCAGCAACCGCGTCACACGATTGAAGGCAAACCGCCCGGCAGAGCCATCCCGATCGGCGGCAAAGGCAATCACACAGCCGGACATGACAAAGAACACAATCACCGCATCACTGCCCACGTTCCAATCCCGCAGGAAGGCATATTCAGTGCCGGTGAACCGGGGGTATGCCAAATGGGAAAGGACCACGACAATCGTGGCCACCACCCGCAAGACATCCAGCCAAATGGAGACGCCTTTGGTCATCTTAGTGCCCCTCAGCCGGCGCAACGCCGTCTTTGGACTTGCGCTTGACCATCTCAATGCCGGTGGCTTCTTCCAGACTTTCCACAAAAGGCTTGATCAGCGCGTCTTTTAAGGTGGCATGGGGCTGTTCAATCAACTCACCTTTGCCGTCGGCCACACCAAACTGCAGCTTTTCGTAGCCTTTCGGCACATAGAGCGTGCCAAACATCCAATCCCAGATCGCAAACACTTCACCGTAGTTCTTATTGAAGTGCTTCTTGTCGCTGGAGTGGTGCACATGGTGCTGCGCTGGGGAGATAAAGATATGCTCCAGAACCGGCCCGTAGCTCAGCCACACATGGCTGTGGCGCAGGTTGGAACCCAGCAGGTTGAACAGGAAGTAGCCCGCGTTTGCACCGCCAATGGTCAGCAGGTCAATCTGGCCAATCAACAGGAACAGCACCAGCGCCTGCACCGTGCCCAGCACCACGCTGTAGATCAAGTTGCGAATGAGCAGGAAAATCGGGTGGTTGCGGTTCGCCGTCAGCGGCGTCATCACCTCGGCAGAATGATGCAGCGCGTGGAACGGCCACAGAATCTTGCTTTCGTGGTGGATGTAATGCGCCCAGTATTTGCAGAAATCCATCGCCAGGATCATGATCAGTGTCGCCAGCGCGCTGCGCCCCCAGGTCACGTCTAAAGGCTGAAACGGCGTGCCCTGCCATTCAATGAAATTGGACAACATCACTTTGGCCACAATAGGCGTGAACAACACCGCGCCAAAGATACCGGCCACGCCGAGCAGCAGGTTGATGGCAAAGATCTGGATGTCGATGATGTTGGACTTGTGGGTGTAAACCTCACGCGGGAACAGGAACTTGGCAAAGCTGGTTGGGCGCCCACGATAGAGCCAAATGCCAAACACCATCACAATTGTGGTGCAGAGGTAGAATACCGCCAGACGCGATTCCCAGCCCCAAAACATACCCTTAAGCGCGGCCCAAACCTCGTAAACCCAACCCATTTCCATGCTCCCTTTCGCAGTCTGTGCATGTTTGCCCCCCGGCATGGCGCCAACCTGACGGGCAAATGCGGGCAAAACATGGCGGAAAAAGGGAATGTGGCGGATTTCAGAACAATCGTTTCCAAACCACATGCAAAAAGGCCGCCCAATGGGCGGCCCTTCCGTAGTCTGTCGTCCGAATTACGCTAGGCGCAATTACTCAACGATTTTGGACACAACACCGGAACCAACGGTGCGGCCACCTTCGCGGATCGCGAAGCGCAGGCCCTGCTCCATCGCGATTGGTGCGATCAGCTCAACGTTGAATTTCAGGTTGTCACCAGGCATCACCATCTCGGTGCCCGCTGGCAGCTCAACAGTGCCGGTCACGTCAGTTGTACGGAAGTAGAACTGTGGACGGTAGTTCGCGAAGAATGGCGTGTGACGGCCACCTTCATCCTTGGTCAGGATGTAGGCTTCTGCTTCGAACTTGGTGTGTGGGTTCACGGAACCTGGCGCACAGAGAACCTGGCCACGCTCAACCGCTTCACGGTCAACACCACGCAGCAGTGCGCCGATGTTGTCGCCCGCTTCACCGGAGTCCAGCAGCTTGCGGAACATTTCAACACCGGTACAGGTGGTTTTCTGAGTGTCTTTGATGCCAACGATTTCGATTTCGTCGCCAACGTTGATCACGCCACGCTCAACACGGCCGGTCACAACAGTACCACGGCCAGAGATCGAGAACACGTCTTCGATTGGCATCAGGAACGGCTGGTCGGTCGCACGTGGTGGCTGTGGGATGTACTCGTCAACAGCGGCCATCAGCTCAGCAATTTTCTCTTTGCCGATGTTGTCGTCGCGGTCTTCCAGAGCCGCCAGAGCGGAGCCGGCGATCACAGGAATGTCGTCGCCTGGGAATTCATACTCAGACAGCAGCTCGCGGATTTCCATCTCAACGAGTTCCAGCAGCTCTTCGTCGTCAACCTGGTCCACTTTGTTCATGAAAACAACCATGGCAGGGATGCCAACCTGGCGGCCCAGCAGGATGTGCTCACGGGTCTGTGGCATTGGGCCGTCAGCCGCGTTCACAACCAGGATCGCGCCGTCCATCTGCGCCGCACCGGTGATCATGTTTTTCACGTAGTCGGCGTGGCCTGGGCAGTCAACGTGGGCGTAGTGACGTGCGTCGGTTTCATATTCCACGTGCGCGGTGGAGATGGTGATGCCGCGTGCTTTTTCTTCAGGCGCGCCGTCGATTTCGTCGTACGCTTTGAAGTCACCAAACTGCTTGGTGATCGCAGCGGTCAGCGTGGTTTTACCGTGGTCAACGTGACCAATGGTGCCGATGTTGCAGTGCGGTTTACTGCGCTCAAACTTTTCCTTAGCCATCTCGGGCGCCTTCTAATTTTGGTGGGGCCACATTGGCCCGTTTTCCTCTACCGCGCGCGACATATGGTGTTACGCGCAAAAAATCAAGCGTGCATTATCCCTGGCTCGCTTGTTGCTCCTGCAGGCGTTGCCGCATTTCCTCGTTCTTGTTGTCTTTCCAACACTTGGCGAGGTCCGCTGCCGACACATCATCCACCAGACAGGCGCTGTTTTCATGCATCCACTTTTCGATCTGCCGCGCCGCATTGTAGGTCAGGTTGGCCATCTGCTCCTCTGCCGTCATCGAGAAGCCGCTGGAGGCAATCAGCGAGGAGCCAGTGAAGGACTCCAGCACAAAGATTTCCTTAGCCTCTTCGTTGAACTTACTCCCAGCCCGGTCATCCCAGGCCGTCACGGTGATGATGATCGCAGACTTCGGTTGCAGGATCAGCGGCACGCCTTTTTGCGCCAAAGCATAGCCGTTGATGTTCACGCCAAAATGCACCAGCCGCGTGCCGTCGTAGCGCGCTGCGCCCATGCGCGCGTCAATCGCGTTTTTCATGCTGGCAATAAACGCGTCGGTGTCCGCCTCGCGTGACAGCGGGCCTTTCTGAATGTCCGGCGCCACCACAATGTTATGCCCCAGCACAAAGTCGCCCAGATCCAGCGGCTCGTCAGTGACCTCTTTGGTGGGCGCCGTACAAGACACCAGCGCGGCCAACGCCGCGACGCATGCAACCAGTCTGAACATGGGCATTATTCTCCGCCACTCTTCCTCAATAAGTAGCCGTTGGCATATCGGATTGCCTGTGTCCGCGCAATCAAAGGCTTTGTGCACTCTGATCCCTCGCCTATTCTGGTGCGTAAGGAGAACCATGATGTCTCATCCCGCGCCCACCCTCGACGACACGAAGCGCCCACTGCCCGTACATGCCGCCTTGGCCACCGAGCCACTGGGCCTGTTCGGCTCACTCAAAGCCGCCCGCAGCAATCTGCTCTCGATCTTGCCGGAACTCGCCGTGCGCCAACCCATGGTCTCTGGCCGCACCGGATTGCGCTGGCATATGGTCATGGACCCGGGCGCGATCCGCCGCATTTTGCTGGAAAAGGTGGACGACTACCCAAAGTCCAAAGCCACCAAGAACATCCTGCGCCCGGCGATTGGCGACAGCCTGTTCATCGCCGAGGGCGCTCACTGGCGCTGGCAACGCCGCGCTGCGGCCCCGGTGTTCACCCACCGCAACATTGCCAATCTCGCCCCGGTCATGGCACAGGCTGCCGAGCGCGCCGCCAGCCGTATCGCGGACCAAGCCCCCCACGCTGTCGATATGATGAGTGAGATGGTGCAAACCACCTTTGACGTGATCAGCGAAGTGACCTTTTCCGGCGATGGCAGCTTTGACAGCTCCAAGGTACATCAGGCCATCGATGACTACATCGCCGAAGCCGGCAAAATCTCGCTCCTGGATATGCTGGGCGTACCCGACTGGGTGCCACGTCCCGGCCGCATGATGTCCGGCAACGCCGTGGGCGATATGAAACAGGTCGCAGACACCGCGATCGAAGCTCGCAAAGCCCGCGGTGCCAAAGACACGCCCGATCTGCTTGATCTGCTGCTCGCCGGTGTAGACCCGGAAACCAAGAAAACCATGAACACCGCGGAGCTGCGCGACAACCTGCTGACCTTTATTGTGGCAGGCCACGAAACCACAGCGCTCACCCTCGCCTGGGCGCTTTACCTCTGTGCCTTTGACCAGGACGTACAGGAAAAAGCCCGCGCCGAGATTGACGACATCTGCGATGATGGCCCGATCACCGGTGACCAAGCCATGCAGATGACCTACGTGCGCCAAATCATCGACGAAACCCTGCGCCTCTACCCTCCGGCGGGCATTATCTCCCGCACCGCGCAGGCCAATGACATGCTTTGCGCCCGCGAAATCCGCCCCGGCGACACCGTCATGATCCCGATCTACACCTTGCAACGCAATCGCCTGCTCTGGGACGATCCCGATGCCTTCAAGCCGGAGCGTTTTGCCGACCGCAAAGCCATCGACCGGCACGCTTACTTGCCTTTCGGGGACGGCCCCCGCATCTGCATCGGCGCCAGCTTTGCCATTCAGGAAGCGGTGATTGTGCTCGCGACCCTGCTCAAACGCTTCCGCTTTGAGTTGGTCGAAGGGAAGCCCCCAAAGCCCGTGATGATCCTCACCCTGCGCCCCGAAGGTGGCGTATGGCTGCAAGCGATCCCACTCGACTAAAAACCGCCAAGGGCCGCCCCCCCGCGCACGAACCGAGGGGCTAGGAAGCGAAGCGCCCGCCCCGTGGGGGCGGTTCGGGCGCTGCCAAAGCACGGCTTTGGCTCAAAGGCAGCACTCCCTGAACACACCCCTTGCCGGATCACCATCCCTTACCGCACACTCATTGGTAAGGGAGGCCCATGTCATGACATCCGAGACCACCAAACCCAGCGCGCAGGAAAAGCTGCCCCCACGGCCGCAGCTCATCCCAGACACCAAAAAACTAACGCCGCAAGACATCTCCAACGCGTTCAAAGCCGGGTTTGACGACTTCCTCGCCCACCCTGTCATGAGCGGCTTCTTCGGCCTGTTTTATGCCGCCTTTGGCATCCTCTTTATCTGGTGTCTGGCTTGGCTTGGCAAAATCTGGATGATCATCCCGGCCTCCGTTGGCTTCCCGCTAGTGGCGCCCTTTGCTGCCGCCGGCCTCTATGAAATGTCCCGCCGCCGCCAAACGGGGCAAAGTTTCACATGGTCCGACATCCTCACCGTCATGGCGCGCCAGCGTAAACGCGAGATGGGCTGGATGGCCTTTGTGACGCTGTTCATTTTCTGGGTCTGGGTCTACCAAATCCGCCTCTGGCTCGCGATCATTCTGCAAGACGCGTCATTCTCTGACTTCGCCGGCTTTCTAAACGTGGTCTTCCTCACGCCTGAAGGCTGGACCTTCCTCGCCATCGGCACCTGCGCCGGCGCCCTGCTTTCCGCCGCACTGTTCTCCGTGACCGTAATCGCCATGCCCATGCTGTTGGATCGGGAAACCGACTTTGTAACCGCCATGCTGACGTCAGTGCATGTGGTCAAACAGAACCCCGTGGTCATGCTGACATGGGCCGCAATCATCTCGGCCACCATGCTGCTGTCGCTGGTGCCTGCCTTCTTGGGTCTGATCTTCACATTGCCGATTCTGGGTCACACCACGTGGCACCTGTATCAACGGGCGGTGGAGCCCGAGGTTGATTAGCCCAATGCCCCTGTGATCGGTCAGGCCCGCAGATCTATCGCGCGTCCATCCAGCGTATCCGTGAGGCCTCCGAGCAAGCGGCGCAAGTGAAAATGCGCGCTAAGACCAAAGCATTTACTATCCGCTCAGGACACCGCACCAAGCAAAAAAACGCTTCCAAAGCCAAAGCATCGGAAGCAACACAATCAGCCCCAACCGCCCCTCTTTGCTCGTGTCTCCAGGAATAAGCGCGCTTGCGGCAGCAATGCCGCAAAATGCCACCACGACTGTAACCGACAACAAAAGAACAACGCCGAAAACGATCAGAATTGGGCTTGGCGACAAAACAACCTCACGAGCGCTAGAAATATCTCATTGGTTTAACTGCAAACGCATCTTCAAAATTTCAAGTCCAAGACGACTATCGAAGCAAGTATCAAGGCTTCAAGTTTTGCTCGCCGAATTTGAGTTTCCGCCAGTTGATGGAAAACATTACCGCCAGCCATCGAATGTCCAATTAGTATTTCCAGTTCATTGCGTCGCAACTCAACCCAAACGCGCAGAATCGCTCCAGTTTGTAGCTACACCGACCGTTGCGCATGTCGCTTTTCATCAAAAACGCGCACCTCCGCAAAACAGTCGTGATACCGACACAATACCGACGTGCCATTCCCATGAAAAACGGGGGCGCAACGGCCTCCGAAATTTATGTGTCGAACTTGTAGTCTTTGGGGAAGCCATAGGGCGCTTTCTTGCCCACACCGGCCCGTTTGCCAAGCCAATCTGACAGGTCTGGCTCGTGCCGCGTTTTGCCACTGCCGCCCATTGACCAGGTCAAACCATTTTCCCATGCAAAGGTGGTGATGTCGGACAGCCCGCCGTCCAGTTCCAGCGTACCCTGACGCCCGCGCGCCATGTTATACTTCTGAATTCGCACGCCTTTTCCGCGCCCAAGCTCCGGCATTTCGGAAATCGGGAACACCAGGAATCGGCCGTTTTTGGACACCACCGCCACGTGATCGCCCGTTACCGGCTTACAGATCATGGCGCGAATGTCGTCTTTCACGTTCAGCACCTGTTTGCCCGTCCGCGTCTGCGCAATCACGTCTTTTTCCGGCACCACAAACCCGTCACCCGCGCTGCTGGCTACCAGCAGCTTGCGATCCGGCTTATGCACAAAAATGTCAATGATTTCAGCCTCATTCGGCAGATCCACAATCAACCGCACAGGTTCCCCCATGCCACGCCCGCCCGGCAAATTCGCCGCGCTCAGCGTGTAGAACCGCCCGTTGGAGCCAAACATCAAAAGCCGGTCCGTCGTCTCCGCATGGAAGATGAATCGCGGCCCGTCACCATCCTTGAACTTCAGCTCCCGCTTCAGATCAATGTGGCCAGACATGGCACGGATCCAGCCCATCTGAGAGCAGACGATCGTCACCGGCTCGCGGTCGATCATCGCCTCAATCGGCACCTCTTCAACTTCCGCCGCCTCGGCAAACACAGTACGCCGCGCACCAGCTTCATAGCCCTTGCCGAAGGTCTTCTTCGCTTCTTTAAGCTGCTCGGAAATCCGCTCCCACTGCAGGTCGTCGCTGCCCAAAAGCGCAACGATTCCAGCGCGTTCTTCCTGAAGCGCGTCCCGCTCCCGGATCAACTCCAGCTCTTCCAGACGCCGCAAGCTGCGCAGGCGCATGTTGAGGATCGCCTCGGATTGCACCTCGGTCAGCTGTGTCGCGCCAGAGCCCGGCAACGGAGATTTGTAGTCTTTCTCATCCAGCGCGCGTGGGTGATCCTGATCCCAATCTTCCGCCATCAACGCCTGCTTCGGCGCATCGTCATAGCGGATGATGTCGATCACACGATCCAGATTGAGGAAAGCGATGATGAAGCCTTCCAAGACCTCCAGACGGTGGTCAATCTTCTCCATCCGGTGCTTGGATCGGCGGATCAGAACCTCCCGACGGAAGTCCAAAAACGCCCGCAGAACCTCTTTCATGGAGCAAACTTTTGGCGTCACCCCATCAATCAAGACGTTCATATTCAAAGAGAATCGAATCTCCAGATCACTGCTGCGATAGAGCATGTTCATGAGCACATCCGGCTCAACATTCTTGCTCTTCGGCTCCAGGATCACGCGAATGTCATCGGCCGATTCATCGCGCACATCCGCAAGAATAGGCACCTTCTTGGTCTGGATCAGCTCCGCCAGCTTTTCGATGAGCTTGGACTTCTGAACCTGATACGGGATCTCGGTGACCACAATCTGCCACTGCCCGCGCCCAAGGTCTTCTTTCTCCCACTTACAGCGC
The DNA here is from genome assembly GCF_047124445.1 of Shimia sp. MIT1388. GTDB lineage: Bacteria > Pseudomonadota > Alphaproteobacteria > Rhodobacterales > Rhodobacteraceae > Shimia. Next base: position 2,428,854 of record NZ_CP138921.1, read on the forward strand.
AACCGGAACGATCCGCGCCCCGTGCGATAGGCCTGCGCAATGCTTTCAGGCGGCTCGACAATCACACCTCCGGTCGGGAAGTCCGGCCCCGGAACGTAATTCAGCAACGTGTCATCGCGCACATCCGGCGTCTTGATCATGTGCAGACACGCGTCACACAGCTCGCTAATGTTATGCGGCGGAATATTGGTCGCCATACCCACGGCAATACCGGAGGCGCCGTTTGCCAGAAGGTTTGGGAATGTCGCAGGAAGAACCACCGGCTCACTCAACGTGCCGTCATAATTCTCCCTGAAATCAACGGCATCCTCGTTGAGGCCTTCCAACAAGGCCTCCGCCACTGAGGTCATTCGCGCCTCTGTGTATCGGCTCGCCGCCGGGTTATCGCCGTCGATGTTGCCGAAGTTCCCCTGCCCGTCGACCAACGGATAGCGCACGTTGAAGTCCTGCGCCAAACGCGCCATCGCGTCATAAATCGCCGCATCGCCGTGCGGGTGATAGTTGCCCATCACGTCGCCGGAAATCTTCGCCGATTTCCGGAAGCCGCCGGTCGCGCTCAGCTTTAGCTCACGCATCGCATACAGGATGCGTCGGTGAACAGGTTTTAATCCGTCTCGCGCGTCCGGCAGCGCCCGGTGCATAATCGTACTCAGCGCATAGGTCAGATAGCGATCACCAATCGCCCGCCGCAGCGGTTCGGTCACATTCTGTGTAGGGAGTTCGTCGTCATCGATCAGGTCAGTCATACCCCGCTGATAGCTTTTGCCGATGCCTCGGTAAAGCAGATGCGAGGGAACTCTCGCGAATTTTTCCCCGACGTGTTATGATGTGCGCAGTGTAAACCTTTGTTTGATCCTGTAATGCGACAGTGTTGTGAGTACGGGTGATTCTCTCGGGGGTTGATTAAGTGAACAAGTTTGTAATTATCAGTTTTGCATTTCTAGGCTTTGTATTTTGGGAGCTCAGCGGCGGGTCAGATTTCCAACCCAAAACGCGGGCTCAAACGGCCGAAAAGAAGGCACCTAAGCAAGTTGAAGACGCGCCGGTTGTGGCGCGGGCGGCTCTGTCTGTGCCGATCATCAAGGCGTCTGCCACGCCTGCAAATACGCAAAGCGCTGCCACGCCTGTGGTGATGTCCGCGGAAGTGACCAATTTGCAAGAAGCCGAAACAGCGCAACCGGCGCAACCGGTTGTCGTGGCCTCGCTGGTCACTGGACTTGAGTCCTTTGCCACTCCGGGCGCACCTGTGCTTGTGAATCCAACCGTAAGCGACGCAACCGTACAGGACACGCTTGCTTTGGCGCTGGAAACGCAAAGCGCAACGGACTTGCGCCGTGTACGCGGCTCTCGCGTAAACATGCGTGGTGGTCCCGGCACCTCCTATAACGTGCTCATGGTCCTGCCCCGTGATCGCGAAGTGGAAGTCTTGCGCGAGAATGGCTCCGGCTGGGTCAAGCTCAAGGATAGCGAAACTGGTCGAATCGGCTGGATGGCCAGCAAAATGCTGGTGGCATCAAACTGAACGGCCCCCTAAGTTGCGAAAAACTCTTTTCGCGACGGGGCGTCGATGTCACAGAAATCCATTTTAATCACCGGCTGCTCGTCCGGAATTGGCCTGGCAGCAGCACATAGCCTGCGCGCCCGCGGCTGGCGCGTGTTTGCCTCGTGCCGCAACCCCGACGACTGCAAACGCTTGGTTGCCGAGGGCTTTGACAGCCCCCGTATTGAATTGCGCGACTGTGAAAGCATCCGCTCCGGCTTGCAAGAGGTTTTAGAGGCCACAGGAGGCACGCTGGATGCCCTCTTCAACAATGGCGCCCGCGGCATGCCCGGCGCCATCGAAGACCTACCGGCCGATGGCCTGCGCGACCTCATGGAAAGTAACGTGATCGGTTGGCATGACCTCACGCGGCAAGTAATCCCCATCATGCGTGCGCAGGGCCATGGCCGGATTGTGCAGAACTCCTCGGTCTTGGGCTACGTCTCGATGCGTTATCGCGGCGCTTACGTTGCGAGCAAACACGCCATAGAAGGCCTCACGGACAGCCTGCGCATCGAGCTGCGCGGCACGCCCATCCACGTAAGCCTGATTGAGCCCGGCCCGATCACCTCCGACATGCGCAAGAACAACGCAGCGCAGTTCTTTGAATGGATCGATTGGGAAAACTCTGCCTTTGCGGAGGACTACAGGCAAGGACTGGTCAAACGGTTCACCGAAAAGCAGGAGGGCCTGGACCCGTTTGAGCTCCCAGCGGAGGCCGTGTGCAAGAAACTGATCCACGCGGTGGAGGCCAATCGCCCGCGCGCACGCTACCGCGTCACCACTCCTGCCTACATTATGAATGTGTTTCGACGCGTCCTGCCAACGTCCCTCCTTGATTGGGTGATCGCCAAGGCTTGATGCGACGTAGTGTCAGAGGTGGTTCAGTTTTGGGCAATGACCCGCTACACCTGTGCCACCGCTGAACATGGAGACCCCAATGGCAAACGATCCCCTCTTCTGGCTTATCGCAGTCACCTGCCTGGCCGTGCTGTTCATCCTTCTGGTTGGCATCGGAGGATTTGCCAAAGGTGGCGAGTTTAACAAAAAATACGCCAACAAAATCATGCGCCTGCGTCTACTCGCGCAGTTCGTTGCGGTCATTCTGATCGTTGGTTTTGTCTGGCTACGCAGCGGAGGCTGAGCACATGGTTGTTCTCAACAAAATCTACACGCGCACCGGAGACAAAGGCACTACAGCCTTGGGCAATGGAGACAGAGTCGCCAAGCATAATGCCCGCGTGGCGGCTTATGGCACCACGGACGAGCTCAACGCCTTCCTCGGTGTCGCCCGCCTTCATGCCCAGAGCGACATGGACACGGCGCTCGCCCGTATTCAGAACGACCTTTTCGATTTGGGCGCAGACCTGTGCCGCCCCGACATGGCCAAAGATGCCGAGGCCGAGTACCCGCCGCTGCGGGTAGTTGCCAGTCAAGTTTCCCGCCTCGAAAGCGAAATTGACGTTATGAATGCCCAACTGGAGCCACTACGCAGCTTCATCCTTCCCGGCGGGTCCGCACTGGCCGCCCAGCTGCATGTCTGCCGCACAGTTGCCCGGCGTGCAGAACGCTTGTCCGTTGAATTGGCGCAATCTGAGGACATCAATGCCGATGCAGTGACCTACCTCAATCGCCTCAGCGACTGGTTCTTTGTGGCAGCGCGCATCGCAAATGATGAAGGCCGAGCCGACGTGCTGTGGGTTCCTGGCGCGAATCGCTAAATGGTTGAGTACGACCGTTAGCGCCAACAAGTCAGTTGACGCAAATTCCCCTTACGTAACTTTTCTGCGCCGCGGAAACATTCTTGCAAAAAACGTGGCGTGAAAACGCTGATACGCGACGTCGTTGCGCCTAAACGTGACGATTTTGCTCTGTTTCGCCAGCGTTGCACACTATATCAACGCGGTGAGAGCATTCCGATGAGCTGCCTCTAGGTGGCTTTGACAAACTTTGAGGAGTCCTACGCCCATGAAGGTACTAGTACCTGTCAAGCGCGTGATTGACTACAACGTGAAGGTCCGCGTGAAAGCGGACGGCACAGGTGTCGATCTCGCCAACGTGAAAATGTCCATGAACCCGTTTGATGAGATCGCTGTTGAAGAGGCCATCCGTCTGAAGGAAGCGGGCAAAGCGGACGAAATCGTCGCAGTTTCCATCGGTGTGAAGCAAGCTCAGGAAACCCTGCGCACCGCACTCGCCATGGGTGCCGACCGCGCCATTCTGGTTGTTGCTGCTGACAGCGTGGACCAGGACATCGAGCCGCTGGCCGTTGCCAAGATCCTCGCCAAAGTTGTCGAAGAAGAGCAGCCGGGTCTGGTGCTCTGCGGCAAGCAGGCGATCGACAACGACATGAACGCCACCGGCCAGATGCTGTCTGCGCTGCTGGGTTGGTCCCAGGCAACCTTTGCTTCCGAAGTGGACATCGACGGCGACAAGGCTGTTGTAACCCGCGAAGTGGATGGCGGTCTGCAGACCATCAAGGTCAACACACCAACCATCATCACCGTGGACCTGCGTTTGAACGAGCCGCGCTACGCGTCTCTGCCAAACATCATGAAGGCGAAGAAAAAGCCGCTGGATGAGAAAACCGCTGCCGACTACGGCGTGGATGTCACCCCGCGTCTGGAAGTTGTGAAAACTTCTGAGCCATCTGAGCGTGCCGCCGGCATCATCGTAGGCTCCGTCGACGAGCTGGTTGAGAAACTTAAAGAAGCGGGGGCTGTGTAATGGCTGTTCTTCTTCTCGCAGAAGTCAACAACGGCGAACTGGCGCTGGACGCCACCGCCAAAGCTGTCACCGCAGCGAAAGCACTGGGTGACGTGACCGTTCTGGCTGCTGGTGCCTCTGCTGCCGCAGCAGGTGAAGCCGCTGCCAAGATCGACGGTGTTGCCAAAGTTCTGGTTGCTGAAGACGCATCTCTGGGCCACCGCTTGGCGGAACCAACCGCTGCGCTGATCGTTTCCCTCGCGGGTGACTACAGCCACATCGTTGCCCCAGCGACCACCGACGCCAAGAACGTGATGCCACGCGTGGCCGCACTTCTGGACGTCATGGTTCTGTCCGACGTGACCGCAGTTGTGGATGGCGACACTTTCGAGCGTCCGATCTACGCCGGTAACGCGATCCAGACCGTAAAGTCCAACGACTCCACCAAAGTCATCACCTTCCGCACCTCGACCTTCGACGCCGCTGGCGAAGGCGGTTCCGCTTCTGTGGAAACCGTTGGCGCAGCCGACAATCCCGGCCTGTCCGAATGGGTTGAAGACAAAGTGGCCGAAAGCGATCGTCCAGAGCTGACCTCCGCAGGTGTGGTTGTCTCCGGCGGCCGTGGCGTTGGTTCTGAAGAAGACTTCAAAATCATCGAAGCCCTGGCTGACAAACTGGGGGCCGCAGTTGGCGCATCCCGTGCAGCGGTTGACTCCGGCTACGCTCCAAACGACTGGCAGGTTGGCCAGACCGGTAAGGTTGTTGCACCAGAGCTTTACATCGCAGCGGGTATCTCCGGTGCGATCCAGCACCTGGCTGGCATGAAAGACTCCAAGATCATCGTTGCGATCAACAAAGACGAAGAAGCGCCTATCTTCCAGGTTGCTGACTTTGGTCTGGTTGCCGATCTGTTTGAAGCAGTGCCAGCGCTGACCGAGAAACTCGGTTAAACTCCGGCTACTCACAATACATGAAGGCCCGCCTATTCAGGCGGGCCTTTTTCATTGGGCGTGTGGCGTGGTCTTAGGTCAGCTTCGTCAGCGGCTTTTGCAGCGCGTCAGCCGCCTCCTGATGGGCAGCAACACCCAGCATCCGTTGCGCGGCGACACGTTCCATATCGGTACATTGCATACCTGTGATGCCCTGCGCTTGCGCGCCCTCGCTCACCACCACTTCGACAATTTCATCCACCATAGGGCGCAGCTCTTCGATCATCAGCCGGTCTACAAACAAGGGGTCTGGCCCCAAACCGCTTGTCCCCATGGCTGTCTCGGGCGCATGGTCCGCCACCCAGAGCAGGACAATCTTGCCTCCGATCGTATTCAGCAACAATTTCATACGTGCACTCCACGCCATGCGCAGTTCGTCCCGCACCATGGCATAACGATCCGGCGCTCGCGCGCACAGTGTACCCAGCATATGTCGGGTAAAATGGAACTCGCTAAAGTCGATCTCGTTGAACACCATCTGCATCATGTTGGAAGCGCCAATAAAGCGGTCGTTCCGACGCGGGTGCACCTTGTAATACCGGTTGGACATATTCTGCGCGCCCATGACCTGCACCACGGTCACTTCGGATTGCTGCGCAATGTGCAACACCGACGGCTCCGCAAGAAACGCGTCGATACCCGCATTCACATAACCAAAGTTCACACAGTTGATCGGCAGCGCCTCATCCAGCAGGCTGACAAATGGCTGCGGCACAAACTTGCCGTAGGTTTCCGTACCCCCGAGAAACGCAACAAAGGGCTCGTCGAGCGCCTTCTGAGGGCCACGAAACAATAATCGCGATTCCCCATATTGGCACGGCTCATAATTGAGCTCGGTGCCAGACATCTTTTCGTAAGACATTTTCTCACCACTAGTTTTCTCACCCAGTAGATAGAATCGCCGAAAGCCCTTGCGAAAAAGCTAATGCGCGATTTTGTGGCAAGTTTTAGGGGCCTTATCCACTTGCAGCTCCTACGCGCGCAGGCCTATGGTCAGCCAGGGATTTTGAGAGGATTTCACGTATGGACATCAAGTCGATTGGCGTCGTTGGAGCAGGGCAGATGGGCAACGGTATCGCGCATGTGATGGCGCTGGCTGGATATGATGTTCTTCTGAATGATATCAACCAGAACGCGCTTGAAGCGGCCGTTGGGCGCATCGACAAAAACCTCGAACGGCAGGTGAGCCGCGAGATGATTTCCGCGGAAGAAAAAGCCGCCGCAATGGGACGGATCGAGACCACATTGGAGCTGCCAGCGCTTGGCGGAACCGACCTCGTGATCGAGGCGGCCACAGAGCGTGAAGAGATCAAGCATCAAATTTTTGATACTTTGAAGCCCCACCTTGGCCCCGATACCCTGCTCACGTCCAACACGTCATCAATTTCCATCACGCGACTCGCTTCTCGGACCGATCGCCCGGAGCGCTTCATGGGGTTCCACTTCATGAACCCGGTGCCGATGATGAAACTGGTCGAGCTGATCCGCGGCATCGCCACTGACGAAGACACTTACCAAACTTGTCTGGGCATCGTTGAGCGCCTCGGCAAAACCGCTGCAAGCGCCGAAGACTTCCCGGCCTTCATCGTGAACCGCATCCTAATCCCGATGATCAACGAGGCCTGCTACACGCTCTATGAAGGCGTTGGTAATGTGGCCTCTATCGACAACGCGATGAAACTGGGCGCTAACCACCCCATGGGGCCGCTGGAGCTGGCCGACTTTATTGGCTTGGACACCTGCCTGGCGATCATGAATGTGCTGCACGACGGCCTGGCAGACACCAAGTACCGCCCCTGTCCTCTGCTTACCAAATATGTTGAAGCGGGATGGCTTGGCCGCAAAACCAAACGCGGCTTTTACGACTACAGAGGCGACGCACCGGTACCAACGCGCTAACCCAAAAACAAAATTAAAAACGCGAGGCCTAAACCTCGCGTTTCTTGTTGTAGTCAACGGAAGCGAATTTAAGCGTTCTTTCCGAGGTCCAACGTGTGCTGGCGCAGCCACGCCATAAATCCGCGCGGGTCGGATTGAAGCTGCTCCATTTGCTCATCTGTCAACGGCGCCCCAACAATGGGGGCCTGTGGCTTGTCGCAGGACCGCACAATCTCATGTAGCAACAACCCTTGCCGCAGAATTGGCGATAGCTTGTTGGCAATCTGATACGCACGGCTGTTTTGACCAGGGTAGAAAATCGGGACCACGCGTGCGCCGGACCGGCGGATCATCTGCGCGGTAAAGACGTTCCACTCTTGTTCAATGGCCGGACCAAACCAAGTGTCCGAACTCATGACGACGCCCGAGGGGAACAGTGCAACGACGCCCCCTTCTTTCAGATGCGCCATCGCCTTGCCGCGCATCTCAACCATTTTGCGCTGCGCGTCGGGGTCATGCGGAAAGGGTACCGGAATCATAAAACTAGACGCAGCTTCATCAAGGCCGGTCAGCACGGAGCGCGTCAAAATGCGATAATCTTGGCGTACACGGCCGATCAAATCCGCAAAAATCATGCCGTCCACCATCCCGTGCGGGTGATTGGCCACAACCACGACCGGACCTTCTGACGGAATGTTCTGGAGTTGCTCGAGCGGCGTTTGCAGCTCAATACCCATCACGTTGAGCGCGCCACGCCAGAACTTCTGGCCGCGGTATTTCTCATTGTCGCGTTCAAACTTGTTGACCATGCGCAAAATTTTTAATTTGCCGGTCATCCACTCGATCGCGCGAATTGCAAACGAGGTCCAGCGGTCATCAAAAGAATTGGCATAGGTCAACGTGCGGCGATCATAGACCTGACCTTCCGTCTCTGATGCAGGCTTTGCGACCTGCGCCTCTGGCACCGTATCTACCAAATTCGTCTTCCTACGCCGCGGCCCTTGTTAGAATCCTTCGCCGAACTTGTCTGCGACAAGCGCCTCAATGGCATCGACCAAGGCCTGTGCATCCGGCCCGCTGGTTTCCACTGCAATGCTGGTACCCTTGGAGGCCGCCAACATCAGCAACCCCATAATACTGTCACCACCCGCACTCAAGCCATCCTTTGACACTTCTGCCGAAGCGTCAAATCCCTCGACAACCTCAACAAGCTTTGCGGATGCGCGTGCATGCAGACCTTTTTCATTCACGATTTGCATCGTGCGTTGGATGACATCACTCATCTGCTTACCCTGTTTGAATATTTTGGCTATCGATATATTTGCGGCCAGCTTCCAGCGCCGCTCTGACCGCATCGGCTACGTCCAGGTGGCGGCTTTTGGCCAATTTAATCAGCATCGGCAAATTTGCACCATAAAGGATGCGCCGATTGGCCGGGGCACAGGCGCGCAAACTCAAATTGGATGGCGAACCGCCAAACATGTCTGTGACAACAACAACGCCGTCTCCGTGGTCCACTGCGTCAGCTGCGGCACAGATTTCACGCTGTTTCTGGCTGCGATCATGATCGGGCTCAATAGTAATCGCGCTGACACCATTTTGGGCGCCAACGACATGTTCCATGGCAGCCAAATATTCATTGGCCAAACCACCATGTGCCACGATCACGATACCGATCAAGCTATCTATTCCCCATCTTCTGCGATCTGCGGACGCGCGCCTAGCACTGCCTACCGATTGAGTTCGCGATGTCTTATAGACACCCGCCAGCCCCTATTTGCAAGGGATTCGGCAATTGTCTCGGTCAGGAATACGGACCGGTGTTTGCCGCCAGTGCAGCCAAAAGCGACGTGAAGATGGCTGCGTCCCTCGCGGACATACCCTGGCAACGCGTGCTCTAGCATCTCTTTCAGGTTGGAAACAAATGGCGCATAGCCCGGATCGGTCGCGATATAGGCACCAACAGGCCCATCGCCACCGTCCATCGCGCGGAGTTCGGCCTGCCAATGCGGATTATGCAGGAACCGGCAATCAAAGACCAAATCCGCCCCTTGGGGAATACCACGTTTGTAGCTGAAAGACTGAAGCGTCAGGCCAATCGCTTGATCATCTTGTGGCGCAAACCTGCTTTGGACCGCGTGGCGCAACTCATGAGGGGTTAACTCGGATGTCTCAATCAACACTGTGGCCCTGCCCCGCACCTCTTGTAGCAACGACAGCTCAGTCTCGATTCCCGCGTTGGGATCTTCCTGCCGATCCAGAGGGTGGCTGCGCCGGGTCTCGTTATAACGACGGCGCAAGACTTCCGCGCGGCAATCCAGGTACAACAACTCAGGCGCCACATTGGGCAACTCATCCACCAGCTCCAACGCGTCCAGGATGGCCGCTGGCGAGAAGTCTCGATTGCGGACATCCAGGCTCAACGCCATAGGCCGCTTGAGCGGCTGACCGGACAAAAGTCTCGGCAACAAGCCCAAGGGGAGATTGTCGATGGTTTCAAACCCCGCATCCTCTAGCGCTTTGATGGCCGTAGAGCGGCCGGCACCGGATGGGCCGGTGAGCAGCACCAAAGGCACTTTGTCCTGCGCGATGTCAGAGGGCATTTACGCGTTCCTTCCATGACGCAATAGCTGCAACACGGCAGCCGCAAAATAAGGCGCGTCTACTCCCCAAAGCATAGGCAGCTCTTGCCCTAGAACTTGAACTTGCCTTGGGTGCGGCAACCTCTGATCTTCAGTTTGGTCCAAGTCGATCACCAGAGACAGAGGAATTTTCTGCACAGGCTTAGCGCGCAAAATTCCCACTGACCTGGCCTCGATCAATCCACGAGTGGTGTCAGGCGCTGATGCTAGGAGGCGCCCCTCGGAGAGCTGAACAACGGTTTGGTCATCCGAAACTAACTCCGCACCATACGCCATGAGTTGTAGCGCCAGGCTGGATTTGCCGCTGCCCGCAGCTCCCCTAATAAGAACGGCGCGCCCGCCATCAGCCACGCAGGACGCATGCAACAGGGTTTCTTCAACGGCGCTGTCCAACTGTGCAGAGAATAGATCGTCCGCCTGCGTCATGGCCTACACCGGCAGCCCCACAACAAAACGCGCCCCGAGCGGCTCCGAGGTCACATCCGCATCGGTTGGTCGGATGTTTTCCGCCCAAATGACACCGCCGTGCGCCTCCACAATTTGCTTAGAGATGGCCAGCCCCAAACCGGAGTTATTTCCGAACTGCGATTCAGGCCGATGTGAATAGAACCGGTTGAAGATCTTGTTCAGTGCCTGTTCCGGAATACCGGGGCCGGTATCCTCCACAACTACCAAAACCCGGTTTTCGCGCTTGCGCGCCCACACACGGATCGCGTCGCCATCCTCACAGAAACTGATCGCATTGGTGATCAGGTTCACAAAGACCTGCGCCAGGCGGGCTTCAAGGCCTGTGATGTCAATCGGCGCATCAGGCAAGTCCGTGATGAAGTCGATACCTTTGCCTTTGGCATCCTCGCCCAAATACTGCGTCAAGTTGCCAACCATCCCAAGCAGGTCGAAGGTCTCTTCTTCTTCCTTGACCAACTCGCTGTCTAGGCGCGATGCATTGGAAATATCGCTCACCAACCGATCCAAGCGGCGCACATCATGCTCGATCACATTGAGCAGCTTTTCCCGGTGTTCTTCCTTTTTGACCATGCGGAGCGAACCAACCGCAGACCGCAAAGAGGCCAATGGGTTTTTGATTTCATGGGCAACGTCTGCCGCAAACTGTTCGTTGCTGTCGATCCGTTCATAAAGGGCCGAAACCATGCCGCGCAAAGCCCCGGACAAACGTCCAATTTCATCAGGGCGCGCCGTCAAATCCGGAATACGCACACGGCCCGGGTTCACTTTCCGACTGTCGCTGTCTCTGCCAAGCTCTGCCGCAGCGGCCAGATCAGAAAGCGGATTGGAAATTGTAGACGCCAGCACCATGGACAGGCCCACCGACACCACCGTGGCGATCAGGAACATCTGCAAGACGCGTTCCCGCTCGGAACTCACCATGCGATCAAGTTCACCGGAGGCACTGGTCAACACCACCGCCCCTACAACACTGTTATTCTGCTCTATTGGAACGGCCATTGCGAACACATGTCCGCCATCAGCCGCAACAAGCGTCTCCAAGGTTTCCTTACCAGACACTGCCGCCTGTGCCATCGCTTGCAGTTGACTGTTCAGTTGACCTGCCGAAGCTTCTGCAGCACCGTCTTTGCCGGAAATCGAGCTCCAAATCTTGTTGAGCGCGGATGTGAGTGGCGCGCCTTCTGGACGCTCAGCCAAAACTTCGGCCGCCTCCGCAGAGGCTTTGCCTTCTTTACTGCCAGCCGTTTTGCCCGCCGCGTCATAGACATGCACGGTTGTGCCAACTTGAAGCGGCAACTTGTCCAGCGTTGCGCCAACATCAACACCATCATTTGTGGCGAGGTTGACTGGCGCGCCTGACGGCAATTGCGCTTCAAAGGCGCCGGCAATCAGCCGGGCCTCGGTCACAAGCCCAGTGGCGCGCTGCACCGCAAAGCTGTCACGGGCGCTGTTGAGAAATAGAATACCTGCGACCAACACCAGGAGTGCGATCATATTAAAGGTAATGATTTTGCGTGTCAGCGGGGACTTCCCCAGAGGCAAAAGCCGGCGACGTTCGCGCCGGCCTTGCAACTCTTCTTCGACGTTGGCTTCAGGGGCGACCCAATCATCGCCCAAAACAACGTCCCCGTCCCGCCCTTGGGCCATGTCTTGCACGTTGGTCCTTCCGGCCTTGTGTCGTTACTCTTCGTTGTACCTATAACCGATGCCGTACAGCGTCTCAATTGCGGAGAAGTCGCGGTCTACGGTCCGCATTTTCTTGCGAAGGCGCTTGATGTGGCTGTCGATCGTGCGGTCGTCAACATAGACCTGATCGTCATATGCGACGTCCATCAATTGATCGCGGCTTTTCACAAAGCCGGGCCGCTGCGCAAGGGCCTGCAACAAAAGGAATTCAGTCACGGTCAGCGTGACGTCCTGCCCCTTCCAGCTCACCGAATGGCGCAGTGGATCCATGGTTAGCTCACCGCGTTCCATGATTTTGGTATCTTCGGTTTCGCCAACAATATCGCCATCAACGGCTTCCTGGCGGCGCAGCAGCGCGCGAATGCGCTCCACCAGCAAACGCTGGCTAAACGGCTTCTTGACGTAATCGTCTGCGCCCATGCGCAATCCCAGAACCTCATCGATCTCATCGTCCTTGGAGGTCAGGAAGATCACCGGCATGCTGGTCTTCTGGCGCAAGCGCTGCAACAGATCCATACCGTCCATGCGCGGCATCTTTATGTCCAGGACGGCCATATCCGGGAGTTTCTTGTTAAATGCATCCAGCGCTTGCTGGCCGTCATTATATGTCTCGACTTCAAACCCCTCTGCCTCAAGGGTGATAGAAACCGACGTCAGGATATTCCTGTCGTCATCCACAAGGGCAATTTTCGACATGGGATCGGTCCTTATTACTGCTCTTATTATGTCTGTTTTTTGCGGCATTATGCGCAATTCAGACTGGGGCAATCAACGTAAAAGTGCGATTCGGGTAACAAACCGGACTTATTTGGCCAGAAATTCCTTGAGCAATGGCTAAATTGTCTCACTTTTGGCGACAATCGCAGCACCCCCTTTCCTATCGGAACGCTTGATTGCGCTAACCTGCATTTGGTTGCGCTAACTGCGCCAAAGCGTCCTGTTCTTATCAATAATTGGCATGGTATGAGGCCCTTGTCGCACTTCGGGGTGTTTTGATGCGCAAGAATATTTCGCCCCGAGGACTTTCAAGGACCGCCGCAACAGGACACGCGGCTACAGGAGTAAGATAATGACATTTGGACGGGTAAACCCGCAATTCCGCCTACAAGATCAAGGGATCGAAGGTCTGGGAAATGTCTATTACAACTTTATGGAGCCCGCCCTCATCGAGTCCGCGCTGAAACGCGGCGAGGGTACTCTGGGCAACGGCGGCACCTTTTTGGTGAGCACCGGCGAATTCACTGGCCGCTCTCCTAAGGATAAATTCACCGTCCGCACCCCGATGACTGAGGACACCATCTGGTGGGAAAACAATGCCCCGATGGAATCCGACGCCTTTGATCGCCTGCATGCCGATATGCTGGAGCACATGAAAGGCCGCGACTACTTTGTGCAGGACCTGACCGCAGGCGCAGACCCGACCCACGCCATCAACGTGCGCGTCGTGAACGAACTGGCATGGCACAACCTCTTCATCCGCCACCTGCTGCGCCGTCCGGATCGTGACACGCTGGACAGCTTTGTGGCGGATTACACCATTATCAACTGCCCAAGCTTCAAAGCGGATCCTGCCAAACACGGGTGCCGGACCGAGACTGTGATCGCTGTAAACATCGAGAAGAAGATGATCCTGATCGGCAACACCGAGTACGCCGGCGAAAACAAGAAATCCGTCTTTGGTCTGCTGAACTACCTGCTGCCAGAAAAAGGCATCATGCCGATGCACTGCTCTGCCAACCACGCCAAAGACAACCCTGTCGACAGCGCTGTGTTCTTTGGCCTGTCCGGCACCGGCAAAACCACGCTCTCCGCTGATCCGAACCGCACACTGATTGGCGATGATGAGCACGGCTGGTCCGATCGCGGCACCTTCAACTTCGAAGGCGGTTGCTACGCCAAGACCATCGGCCTGAACCCTGAAGCCGAGCCGGAAATCTACGCCACCACCAAGATGTTCGGCACCGTCATCGAGAATATGGTTTTTGACGAAGAAACCAAAGAGCTCGACTTTGAGGACAAGAGCCTCACCGAGAACATGCGCTGTGCGTACCCGCTGGATTCGATCCCGAACGCGTCAGACAATGGCCTTGGTGGTCACCCCAAAAACGTGATTATGCTGACTTGTGACGCCTTCGGTGTGCTGCCTCCGGTGGCCCGCCTGACACCGGCGCAAGCAGAGTACCACTTCCTATCCGGCTTCACTGCCAAAATGGCTGGCACCGAGCGCGGTTTGACCGAGCCGACTCCAGCCTTCTCCACCTGCTTTGGCGCACCGTTTATGCCGCGTCGCCCTGAAGTTTATGGCGCACTGCTGCGTAAGAAGATCGCTGAGTTTGGCACCACATGCTGGCTGGTGAACACCGGCTGGACCGGCGGCGCTTATGGCACCGGCTCCCGCATGCCAATCAAAGCGACCCGCGCGCTGCTCACTGCGGCCCTGGATGGCTCGCTGAACCACGTTGAGTTCCGCAAGGATGCCAACTTCGGCTTCGAAGTTCCGATCTCCGTGCCAGGCGTAGACGACGCCCTGCTGGATCCACGCGGCACATGGGCGGACAAAGACGCCTATGATGCGCAAGCAGAAAAGCTTGTCGGGATGTTTGCTGACAATTTCGAGCAGTATCTGCCTTACATTGACGCCGATGTGAAAGCAGCGGCCATCGGCTAAAAGCAGACATCGCCCAAATGCAAAAAGCCCCGACAAACGTCGGGGCTTTTCTTTTTACTCAAGCGCTGCGTTGTCCCTTGTGCCACGCTGACCGCAAGGCAGGCACGCCTTCGGTCAAACGGAAGCGAATGAGGTCCGCCTGAAGGCCAACTTGCAAGCGCCCGCGATCCTCCAGGTTGGTGTATTTGGCAGGGGCGGCTGTCACAGTGTGCAGCCCCTTGGCCATATTGCCCCATTCGTTGCCCAGCATAACCGCGCCAAGCAGCAGGGAAGACGGCACATAGTCCGACGAAATGATGTCGAGCAGTCCTCGTTGCGCCAGTTCCATCGCCGCGACATTGCCGGAATGGCTGCCCCCTCGCACCAGATTGGGCCCGCCCATGATATTGGCGATGCCATGGGCATGATTGGCTTGCGCCGCCTCAACCGTTGTCGGGAACTCTGCCAAATGGATACCATAGCCCGCAGAGGTGGCCACTTGGCCTGCTGTCGTATCATCATGGCTCGCCAACACAGCACCAAAACGCTGGGCCGCTGCCACCGTCGCTTCTTCATGGGCCTTGCCAAACCGGTCGTGCAGTCCATAGAGAAACTGCACGTACTCCCCAAAGCCTTCCGCATCCATCGCGTATTTGCCACGCACGTAGGCTTCAAATTTCGAGATATCCGTGAATTGCCGCTGACCAGGCGTATGGTCCATCAGGCTGACAATCCCAACCCGATCATCCGGACCAAATTCGGCCAGTTCCTCGACCAGGGTCTCCGAACAGGTCTCCGCCCGCAGATGCAGGTGATGGCTGATCCGCAAGCCCCCACTGTCGCGCATCGACAGAATTTCATCGGCCACAGATCGCGCGTATTTGCCGTAGTTGCGCCGCTCATCAGACAGGATCGAACCAACCCGCAAAGCGTCAAAGACCGTGGTGATACCGACACTTGCGAGCTCCGCATCATGCGCCACAATCGCGGCCTGATGGGGCCAGTCCACTTTGGGACGCGGCTTCATATGGCGTTCCAGATTGTCAGTATGCAGCTCCACCAGCCCTGGCGCTACAAAATCCCCTTCGCAGTCCTCCGCACCGTTCGGCACCGAAGTGCCCTGCGCAATGTCCGCAATTTGCCCGTCCCTCACCACAATGGACCCCGTCACGGTTTCCTCAGGCAAAACAAGGGTGGCATTTGCAAGTATCATCTCTTGTGTCATGTGGGTGTCACGCATTGTTGGCATTCGCTGTCAAAAGGTTGAAAGAGGCACCATGCAGTTTCAAAGATACGGCGTATACTACACTCCGCGCCCTGGCGCACTGGCGGATTTCGGGAAGTCTTGGTTGGGGTGGGACCCTGTCAAAGGAGAGGCCGTAGCCCATCCAACAAAAGAGGGGCTTCCTCGGCCGCTGGCCGACATCACGGCCACGCCGCGCAAATACGGGCTGCACGGCACTATTAAGCCGCCATTCTTTTTGGCGGATGGCACGGAAGCTGATGCTCTCGCGGCGCGCTTTGATGCAATCTGCGCCACTCTGGCGCCGGTCACGTTGGACGGCCTCGTCTTGGCCCGCCTTGGCGGCTTTATCGCGCTGAAAATTGATGGAGACCAAACCCCGCTGGCCAATCTCGCGGGCGCAGTGGTCCGAGAGTTGGACGCATTTCGGGCGCCGCCATCTGACGCCGAACTGGCGCGGCGTCGCAAAGCCAACCTGACGGCGGCCCAAGAGACGCTGCTGGCGCAATGGGGCTACCCCTATGTGATGGAGGAGTTCCGCTTTCACATCACCCTGTCCGGCCGTCTTGGGCGAGATGTCGAGGCCACCATGAACACCCTCGCGCCGCACATCGAGCCGCTTCTGCCCCGCCCCTTTGAGGTCGACAGCCTGACGCTTGTTGGGGAAGACACCAACGGGATGTTCCACGAAATTCATCGTCAAGCCCTCACCGGCTGAAGTGCAGTCAAAGCTTTCTCGACCGTCTCGCCCAGCGGCCCATCATTGGCAATTTCTATCACATCAGGGCCTTGCGGGCGCAGGCTGCCTGCGCGCTCCAAACGCGCGACAATCTCGGCGGAGGTTTCCCGCCCCCGTGCCGCCAAGCGGGCAGCGAGCGTCTCCGTTTTAGCCGTCAGTGAAAGGACGGTGAAATCGCTAAACGCCGTTCGCGCCTGACCCAAAACACCCCGTGACAGGTTCACCAGGACAATAGACGCCACTGGATTTTGAACTGCGGCACGCGGCACGCCATAGCGCAAACCATGCGCCGCCCACCAAAGCTGAAACGCGTCTTGTGCGATCAGGCCATCAAACTCGTGGTCTGTGGCCCCAATCGACCTTTCACCGCCCGCGCCCGCCGGGCGCGTGATCACCCGGCGCACGAGTTTGATGTCCTTGCGCAACGCGGCCATGGCCTCCATCACAGAGTCTTTTCCCACGCCTGAGGGGCCAACAACGCCCACAACCTGAGCCATTACGCAGCCACTCCGGGTGTGAAAACGGCGACGTCAATCTCTCGATCACAAACGCGCTCTCGTGCCGCTTCGTCATGGAAAATTCCAACAATCGCCGCGCCACGCGCTTTGGCCTCCTCAATGAGGCTCACCACGGTTTCGCGATTGGCGGCATCCAAACTTGCTGTCGGCTCGTCCAACAACATCGCCGGATAGCCGTGCGCAAATCCTCGTGCGATATTCACACGTTGCTGTTCACCACCAGAGAAGGACGTCGGGGACAAAGACCACAACCGCTCCGGAATCTTGAGCCGCGCCAACAGGTCTCGCGCCTGGTCTCGGGCCGCTTCAGTCTCAACGCCAACTGCCAACAAAGGTTCGGCCACCACGTCCAAGGTTGGCACCCTTGGCACGACACGCAGGAACTGACTCACATAGCCCAGTACCTCCCGCCGCAGCGCCAAAATCTCACGCGGCTCTGCGGCAACCACATCCACACCGTCCATCACAATGGAACCGGCGGCAGCCAGATAGTTGCCGTAAATCATCCGCATCAAGGTGGATTTTCCTGCCCCTGATGCTCCTGTCAGGGCCACACATTCGCCGCGTGCCACCGAAAGCTCAGCCGCGTCCATCACCGGAATAACGACCCCGCCCTGATTGTGCAGAGTGAAGGTCTTGCTCAGATTTTTGATCTCAATCATCAGTTTTTCTTTCTCAAAACCTATAGGTCATACTTGCAAAACCGAGCTGACCAGCAGCTGCGTATACGCATGTTGCGGATCGTCCAGCACCTGATCGGTCAGGCCGGTTTCCACCACATGGCCGTCTTTCATCACCATCAAGCGATCGGCCAGAAGCCGAACCACCGCGAGGTCATGGGTCACAATGATCGCACTCAACCCCATCTCACGCACCAATCCGCGCAGCAGATCCAAAAGCCGCGCTTGCACGGAGACGTCCAGGCCACCTGTTGGTTCATCCATGAACACCAGCCGCGGACCGATCACCAGATTGCGCGCGATCTGCAACCGCTGCTGCATACCGCCGGAAAACTGCGTTGGCCGGTCATCCACACGGGTCTCGCTGATCTCCACGCGGCCAAGCCAATCCACAGCCTCTTCCCGGATGTTGCCATAGTGACGCGCACCCACCGCCATCAGCCGCTCGCCCACGTTACCGCCTGCGCTCACGTTCATGCGCAGCCCGTCACGGGCGTGCTGATGCACAAAGGCCCAGTCCGTGCGGCTCAACATCCGGCGCTCCGGTTCACTCATCGTGACTGTGTCACGCATGGCGCCATCGCGCATTTCAAACAGAACCTCGCCGGTATCCGGATCAAGATGCCCGGCGAGGCAGTTGAGCAGAGTCGACTTGCCTGACCCACTCTCCCCAACAATTCCCATGACCTCACCTGGGTAGAGGTCAAAATTCACGTCCTTGCAGCCGATCCGGTGGCCGTAGAACTTGCTGATGTTCTCAACTTTAAGAAGCGGCGTCATGCGGCTGTCTCCTTCAACGCAGCACTTGCAGCTGCGGCTTGCACGCCGACGTGGCCGGCCTTGCGGCGGCTGGCGCAATAATCCGTGTCCGAGCACACAAACATCCGGTTGCCCGCGTCATCCATGATGACCTCATCCAAATAGCTGTCCGTGGCACCGCACATGTCACAAGGATGGTCAGCCTTGCTGGCCTCAAACGGGAAGTCCTCAAAATCGAGGCTCACCACTTTGCAATAGGGCGGCAGCGCATAGATCCGCTGCTCCCGACCAGCCCCGAACAACTGGATCGCGGCCATTTCCATCTTTGGGTTATCAAACTTCGGGATCGGGCTTGGGTCCATCACGTAACGGCCTTCGACCTTCACCGGATAGGCGTAAGACGTGGCAATGGCGCCGTGCTTGGCGATGTCCTCATAGAGCTTCACATGCATGAGGCCATATTCCTCGAGGCTGTGCATCTTCCGGGTTTCAATCTCCGAAGGCTCCAAAAACCGCAGCGGCTCTGGAATGGGCACCTGGTAGACAAGGATTTGATCCTCGCGGAGGTCTTCCTCGGGGATGCGGTGGCGGGTCTGAATGACGCTCGCGTGCGCCGTCTCTTCGGTGGTGTCCACACCGGCGGTTTTCTCAAAAAACTTGCGGATCGAAACGGCATTTGTGGTGTCATCCGCGCCCTGGTCGATCACCTTCAGCGTGTCGTCCGGCGTCAGAGTCGCCGCTGAAACCTGCACGCCGCCGGTACCCCAGCCATATGGCATCGGCATTTCGCGGCTGGCGAACGGCACCTGATAGCCTGGAATGGCGAGACCTTTGAGGATTGCGCGCCGGATCATGCGCTTGGTCTGTTCATCCAAGTAAGCAAAGTTATAGTCAGACATGACGCGCCCTTTCCGGCGTAAGCATTTGCATGACGAAAGATGGGATATGAGCGAAGACACTTTTGTGAACCTCGCCTCGATTGTGTTTGGCACTGTGCTGGTGGTTGGCGCGCTGTGGCTCTCGCTGCGTGGCCCCAGCAAAAAGCGCAAGCACCCGGTGCAAAAGCGCATGGATGCGCGGCGTGACAATGACCGGAACGTGCCGCCGGATACCTTTTAATCTCAGCATCATTCCGCCGCCGCCTTTACCGGTGCCACGTTTTCCATCGCTTCACGCCGCAGCTTGCGGATCAGTTCCAGTTCGGATTGGAAGTCCACGTAGTGTGGCAGCTTGATGTGCTCCAAAAAGCCCGTCGCCTGAATGTTGTCAGCATGATAGAGCACAAACTCTTCATCCTGCGCCGGTGCGCCAAGATTGTCTTCGCCCAACTCTTCCCAGCGCAGCGCCCGATCCACCAATGCCATCGAAATCGCTTTGCGTTCGGACTGCCCAAACACCAGCCCATATCCGCGGGTAAATTGTGGCGGCTCGGTCTTGGAGCCCTGAAACTGGTTCACCGTCTCACATTCGGTTAACTCGATCTCGCCAACCTCAATGGCAAACCCCAGTTCAGGGATCTCCATCTCGACAGGGACCTTGCCGATACGCAACTCGCCCACAAAAGCGTGGTTGCGCGCATATCCACGTTGCGTGGAATAAGCCATGGACAGCACAAAGCCTTCATCGCCGCGCGTCAGCGCTTGCAGCCGCAGCGGGCGATTGGCGGGCAATTCCAGCGGCTCCCGCGTCAAATCGCCAGGGACATCTTCCGAGTCCACTTCCGTCTGGATCAGCCCCTCTTTGTTGAGAAATTCCGTGATATGCGGCGTCGGCTCTGCGCGTGCTTCACCGCGCTCAACCGCGGGAGCCTCGCCTTCAGCGGCCAGCGCAAAATCAAGCAAACGGTGGGTGTAGTCAAACGTTGGCCCCAAAACTTGCCCGCCCGGCGCGTCTTTGAAGGTTGCCGAAATCCGGCGATCACAGGCCATATCCGCGGTTTCTACCGACGCTGAGGCCCCAAAGCGGGGTAAAGTGGTGCGATAGGCGCGGATCAAGAAAATCGCCTCGATCATATCGCCCCGCGCCTGCTTGATCGCCAGCGCCGCCAGATCCGGATCATACAGCGATCCCTCCGCCATCACCCGGTTCACCGCAAGGCTCAACTGTTCGCGGATCTGCGCAACGGACAGTTCCGCCACATTCAGATCTCCACGGCGTTCTTCGGCCAGCCACGCATGCGCATTGTCAATCGCGCGCTCGCCGCCTTTCACTGCAACATACATTAGGCTGCCTCCACTTTTGTTGTTCTCGGCAGCGCAGATACCTGATCTCCGCTGGTGAAGAAGAAATCGAGCCCCAGTGGGAAGAGCTGCGCATTCATCTGAAACGCTTCTGCCTCAGGCAAAGCCATCACTGCGGTTGCCTTGATGCCAGGTCCGCGCAATGTTGCTCCCGCGGCCCCAAGTGTCTCGCGCTCCACAATCAATGTCGCTGAACGATCCGGATACTCCGGCGTACCAATTGCAAAACGGTTGAGCGGCGCAAGCGTGTCCCAATCGCCCACCGCAAACATCGCATGTGTGGCCCCTACGATGGGCGCTCCAATGTGGAAAGCGACCCAGTCCCGCACTTCCTGGCAATCCCAGTCGCCAGCCAAATGCAGCGGCGTGTCTGGATCACAAAGCGTCAGGATCAACGTCCCAGCGGCCGCCGACATCGGTGAAGGCGGCTCAGCGCCTTCCAGGGTTTCGATCGTGCCTGGCCGTGCCATCACATTCATCGCCGCGCGAAACGCATGTGCGGCATCCACCGGCGCATCGGCAAATCCGCCTTTTAAAACATCTGCGTTCATCAGTCCTCTCCCCGCACCATGGTGAAGAAGTCCACCTTTGTGGCCGCAGCCTTCTCCGCACGCGCGGTCTTGGCCTCTGCAAGCTCATCGCCCAGCGGCTTCAGGATCGCGGCTTCCGCCGCCGCCGCTTCCGGCCCCTGCATCAACGCATCCACCAGCGCGGCAATCTCTGCCTTCTGCTTGTCACGTCCCTGCACATAGCCGTGCCCGACCTCGCCACTCTCTAGCTGCAAGGTGCAGCGCGTCAGCGTCATTTCGCCAAGATTGAAGGGCGCGCCAGTGCCTCCCAGGCGGCCCCTCACCATGCTCGCGCCAATTTCCGGCGCGCGCAGCCAGTGGAATTTAGGGGCGGCACCGTATGCCTGCCAAAGCGCATTCAATCGATCTACGGGCGCCTTGGCGAGCAGCGACATCCAGGCGCGTCTGTTATTTTCTGCGGTCATCTAGACACCTTGTGAATTTGTCTACTTTCCTATACAACTAG
Source organism: Shimia sp. MIT1388 (assembly GCF_047124445.1). Taxonomy (GTDB): domain Bacteria; phylum Pseudomonadota; class Alphaproteobacteria; order Rhodobacterales; family Rhodobacteraceae; genus Shimia. The sequence continues at coordinate 2,450,624 of NZ_CP138921.1, forward strand.
ACAAATCCTAGCTGTGCGATGCGAGTCGCGCAATCCTGAGGCCCATGAAATTTTCATGACACAAAGCAGACCTTGACCATCCCATGACCGCCAAACGCACCCCAATCTGGCAATCGATTGCCGCTTCTCTGACGGAAGACATCACCGAAGGCCGCTACGCCCCCGGAGAAAAATTACCCACCGAAGCAGAGCTTTCCGCGCGGTTCGGCGTCAACCGCCACACTGTGCGGCACGCGATAAAATCCATGTCCGGAAATGGCTTAGTGCATGCGCGGCGTGGCGCAGGTGTCTTTGTGGCGCAAGTGCCCACAGACTACGCCATCGGCAAGCGTGTTCGCTTCCACCGCAATCTGGAGCAAGCGGGCCGACTGCCCGGCAAGGAAGTCCTGCATCTGGAAACCCGCACGGCCGACGCTGCGGAAAAAGAAGCGTTGAAGCTCTCCGAAAACGCGCGTGTGCATGTCTATGACGGGCTTTCACTTGCGGACGACCAACCCATCGCCGTGTTCCGCAGCGTCTTCCCCGCCTCGCGCTTTCCGATGCTCACGGACCAACTGGCTGACCTACGGTCGGTCACCGCGGCTCTCAAAGCCAACAAGGTCCCGGATTACACCCGCGTTTGGACACGGCTCACGGCCAAACGCGCAACCGCGACACAAGCACTCCATTTGCGCCTGAACGAGGGGGATCCGATCTTACGCTCTATCGGCGTAAACGTGGATGCCAATCAGTCTCCAATCGAGTTCGGCACCACATGGTTCGCCGGAGACCGGGTCACACTCACCTTGTCAGAGTCCTGACAGACCATCAGGGCTCATATTTTTCGAGAAAGGCTTCTGCCTTCAGCGCGCGGAAATCGGAAAGCGCCGCGCGCAGTCGCGCATGCTCCCAATCCCACCACGCCAAAGCCATCAAGCGATCCGAAACGGCTTCGCTGAACCGACGTCGCAGAGGTGTCGCCGGCATGCCTGCAACAATCATGTAAGGCGGCACATCCTTGGTCACCAAGGCGCCACTGGCAACGATGCTGCCATGGCCCAAAGTCACTTCAGGTTTAATCATGGCACCATGCCCGATCCAGGTGTCATGCCCAATGGTGGCCACGCGGCTTTGACGATGCGCAAAGAACGCGGCATCCGGCTCGGCATCGTCAAAATAGTCGTCAGACCGATAGAGAAAATGGTGCAAAGAGGCGTTTTCCATCGGATGGTCCGTCGCCCCAATCCGACTAAAGGCAGCAATGTTGGCAAACTTGCCAATCTTGGCATTGGCCACCTCAGCCATCCGGTCACAGTAGGAGTAATCATCAAAATGCGCAGAGATAACCCGGCTGCCCTGCCCGATCTCCACATAGCGCCCAAAGGTGGCGTCATGCAGAATGCAATTGTCATGGATCAGCGGTGTGTCTGCTGAGAGTTTGGGCATAGATCGCTCCCCTCGCGCTTGATTTAAGGATGCCTCCGGCGGGGATAACTCGGCCGCGATAACTTGTCGGGCCACACATATCCTCGCCGAAGGCGAACTCGGTCAATGACCGCTGTCATCTGCCGCAATAAGCTTGCGGCGCAGCCAGCCGGAGAACCAATCCATCACCATCACCATCAAGATGATCAGCACGATGTAGTAGGTCACCTCTTCCCAGTCTTTCTGGGTGATCATGGCCTGTGTCAGCATCAAACCAATGCCGCCCCCCGTGATGGCGCCGATGATGGTCGCACTGCGGGTATTGGATTCCAGATAGTAAAGGATTTGGCTCAACAGGATCGGCGTAATTTGCGGGATGACGCCAAAGCGATAGCGTTGCACCGGCTTGGCCCCGGTCGATTGAATGCCTTCGATTTGCTTCTTGTCCACGTTTTCAAGCGCTTCAGAGAACATTTTTCCAAAGCTGCCAGTGTCCGTGATCAGGATCGCCAGAGCGCCGGTCAGGGGGCCAGGGCCAAAGGCGCGTGCCAGTACAATGGTCCAGATCAACGCATCCACACCGCGAAAAAAGTCAAAGAACCGACGTGTGACTTGGCGCACCACCATAAACGGCGAGAAGTTCTTCGCCGCCATAAAAGCCAGTGGCAATGCCACCATCGCGGCGCCCATTGTGCCAAGGAAGGCCATCAAGATGGTTTCAAAGATCGCCCAGGCCACATCCTGATGCCGCCACATCTTGTTGGTCCAGAAATCCTGCCAGATTTCGGCATGCTCGCCGCCCAGCGCGCGCGACATCACTTCGCCAACGCTCAGGCCGGAATACGAGCTGTCCAGTGTGAAGAAGAACAGCTCCCAGCCGGAAAAGTAGCGGAACACTTCTGTCCGGTTGCGCGTGATGGTCAAGCGACCTGCGTCTGTAGTGATGGTCATCCGATTTTTAGATGCGTTGATCCACGATGGCGTTTCGTCAGTCGGCAAAACCGCCTGCACCCCTTTGGACCGGCTCGGCTGCGCCGTTACAATCCCATATTCCGGAATTGCATAGCTGACAAAGTTGTCCGCCCCAAAGGTCACAACGTGACCGTCTCCCAGATCAATGACCGTTTCGTTTTCGCCACGGGTCACCCACTCTGGTGACGCGCCCTCGGGATAGGTACCCTTGCGCTCACCTTCTATGGCGGCGCTGATCTCTCCTGTGCGATTGTCACGTGTGACGTGTGTCTTGTAGCTGTAACTGTCCGCCACCAACGCGCGGGCATTTTCCACCTCAAACCGCTGTGCCAGTCCCGGAATGTCAAAGGCAAAGAAAATGTAGGTCAGATAGGCGATCACAACGGCAGGCACGCCAAAGCTCATCAGCTTCTTACGATTGAACAGACGGTCCGTCTCGACCTTCAGCAGATCGGTTTCATTGGCAATGATGGTCATGACGCCACTTTCTGAGTTTTGCCGTGTGTCAGGCGCTCGCGCACCACGGAAGAGAGTTGATCGACTGCAACGATGGTCAGGAACAACAGCAAGAAAATTGCCATCGCGTCGTCATACTGACCTTTGCCCCAGCTCATGGCGTTGCGCAGTTCGTAGCCGATACCGCCTGCACCAACGAAGCCAAGGATCGCAGAGGCGCGGATGTTGATTTCAAAACGCAGCAGCGCGTAGCTGAAATAGTTCGGGGCCACCTGCGGGATCACGCCAAGCCACATCCGTTGAGCCCAGGAAGCCCCGACCGATTGTAGCCCCTCGACCGGCTTAAGGGAGGCATTCTCATTGACCTCCGAGAACAGCTTGCCCAGCGCGCCCGCTGTATGGAACGCAATGGCAATCACCGCAGGCACAGGCCCGCCGCCCATCACAAAAATCAGCACCAGCGCAATCACGATCTCCGGCATCGCGCGCATGATGTCCATCACCCGGCGAAACAGCGGGATCAGCCGCGGCCACTTCGCCATGCCGCGCGTAGACAGCAACGACAGCAACATGCCCAGCATCGCCCCCAAAAGCGTGGAAGCAGCGGCAATATTTATTGTCTCGATCAACGATGGGAAATACGTCCAAAGATTGCCCGGCAATTCCGCAATCTTCTCAATCGCTTCGCTCAGCACCTCTTTGGGGAAATCAAAAAACCGGTGCAGCCCGTCCCAGAAACCGCCTGCGTTCCGGTCATCTGCAATCATGAAACCGGTGACCATTAACGCGATAAACACCACCAGGATGATGCCGTCCATCATCCGTTTGCGCCGCATCTGCGCCAAGTAGTCGGCGCGGATGTCCAAAACGCTTGAAGCCTGATCTGTCATGATCACCCTTTCATTCAAAAAACAGGCCCCGTAGAAACGAACGGGGCCTGCCAAAACCAAGTATTCTTGACTTAGTTGGACTTCAGCTTGCGTGCCTCGATGATCACCTCATAGGCGTCATGGCCGATTGGCATCACACCTTTGGCCTCGCCAGACAGCACGCCATAGGCGCAATCTGGATCAATCGACGGCAAGGACGCCATCAACGCAGTGAACTTGACTTTCACGTCCTCTGGCAGCGCTTTGCGCAGCACGATTGGGCCTTCAGGGATTGGCTTGGACTGCCAGATTTTAACCAGCTCGTTCATGTCCACAAGACCCGCATCAACCGCACGACGCAGCGCGCCGGAGTTGTAGCCGTCTTCCCACTCGCCCAGACCGTCAGCCCAGGTCACACCGCCGTCAAAGTCGCCGTTGTTCACGCCAACAATTGTCTGCTCGTGGCCGCCAGAGAACTTTACTTCGCCGAAGTAATCGCCAGAGGTCATGGTCGCGCCGGTGGCTTCAGGAATTTCGATGGACGGGATCAGGAAGCCGGAAGTGGAGTTCGGATCACCAAAGCCAAAGGTCTTGCCTTTCATGTCTTCCAGCGAGGCGATGCCGCTGTCTTTGCGGGCAAAACCGATGGAGTAGTAGCCGTAGCCGCCGTCCACATTTACTTTCACCAGGATCGGCTCAACCGCTTCCGGGTCGGACAGATAGGTTTTGGCGTAGCCGGATGCGCCAAGCCAAGCCATGTCGATGGTACCGCCCAGCAAGCCCTGGATCACGCCGTTGTAGTCCGCCGGGGCGAAGAGTTTGGTTGGAACACCCAACACTTCCTCAGTCTTTGCACGCAGGCACTCGTTGTTGTTCAGACGGTCCTGAGCGTTTTCGCCGCCCAACAGGCCAATGCGGAATTCGCTGATTTCTTCTGCCACAACAGGTGTTGTCAGAGCAGTGGTTGCCAGTACGGCAGCGAGCAGTTTTTTCATCGTGTCTCTCCAGTTGGTAAAACCCCACGCAGTTCGCGGCGTGGAGCATGATGAAAGTCAGGCAAGTTCGAGTTGGGCGCGCTCTTTGGCGGTGCGGTCCAGCGTCTCGATCTCAGTCGAGGTGGCCGCTTCGCTAAAGGAGGCATCTGCGCCGTAAATGTCGCGTGCCACACCAGTGGTCAGCTGCGCTGGGGTTCCGTCAAAGACGATCCGCCCATCGCGCATGCCGATCACGCGGTCGCAATAGCGGCGCGCGGTGTCCAGCGTGTGCAGATTGGCAATGACCATGCGGCCGTCTTCTTCGTGAATTTGGCGCAGCGATTGCATCACCACCTGCGCGTTCATCGGATCAAGAGAGGCAATAGGTTCATCTGCCAAGATAATCTTTGGATCCTGCATCAAAGCCCGCGCAATGGCGACGCGTTGTTGTTGGCCGCCGGAAAGCGCTTCGGCGCGTTTGGCGGCATGTTCAGCAATGCCCAGACGATCGAGAATATCAATCGCGCGGTGGATGTCCTCATTGGGGAACAGGTTGAACATCGTCGCCACTGTGCTGCGGCGATTCAGCGTGCCATGCAGCACGTTGCTAACCACATCCATCCGCGGCACAAGATTGAACTGCTGAAAAATCATTGCGCATTCGCTTTGCCAGCGACGCTTGTCACTGCCTTTAAGCGCGGTGATGTCACGACCATCAAACATGATCTGACCAGAGGACGCCTCTGTCAGACAATTCAACATGCGTAACAACGTGGACTTACCCGCGCCTGATCGCCCAATGATGCCAATCATGGCGGGGCGATCCACCGCGATATTGGCCGCATCAACGGCCACGTTTGGACCAAAGGCCTTCGTTAGTTTTTCAATTCGCAGCACAACTCATCCCCGCGTCGTTTCTGTGCGGAGCGCTAAAGGATGAATTCAAAGCTGAATTGTCGTTTTGATGAAGAATTCGTAACGGCCCTGCTTTCTGCCACTCATTTCGTTACAGGGCCTTCAATCCAGAGGTTTCGCCAGCGCAGTCAAATCTGGAGAACCGCACTGCATTCAAATCCATTTCGGCATCGAAGTTAGAGATTCAAAAAAAGCTGCACATTCGGTGCGATTTCTCTCTTGACCCCACCTCAGGAAGGGCCTAAATCGCACTCCACTTACGGCGGTATAGCTCAGTTGGTTAGAGCAGCGGAATCATAATCCGCGTGTCCGGGGTTCAAGTCCCTGTACCGCCACCAAGAATTCCAAAGCCCGGATGGACCGCCATCCGGGCTTTACTTTTTGGACATGAGCGCACGAAAAAAGGCGGCGGACATTTCTGCCTCACCGCCTGCCTATTTCTCACGAACCGCTCTCAGACTTTCGCCGACAGCATGGTTTCCAGCATCATAGCACTCTTGCGTACGCCCTCCGCGGCTTCCTCACGCACAATGCCATAGCCGCGAATTTCCTTCGGCGCCGTCAAAAGCGCCCAGCACGTGTCGCGGTCCTTTTCGCTGTATCCGCGCTCGACGAGATCCAATACGCACTCAAACCACTCAAGCAGCTCGCGATCCAGCTTTCGGTCTGCGCTGAAACGGAACGGATCCAGAAACGACCCACGCAACCCACGCGCCTTGGAAAGCGCCCCCAACAGGGGCTGCATCCATGGCCCCAGCTTGACCTTTTTGGAACGCCCCTGTGCATCACGGCCCAAAGGCAACATCGGAGGCGCCATATGGTAATTCACTTTGAAGTCGCCTTCGAATTCCTCATTCAAGCGCTCGGCAAACGCTGCACCCATATGCAGGCGTGCGACTTCGTATTCGTCTTTGTAGGCCATGAGCTTGAACAGTGACTTTGCCGCTTCGATCAGCAGATCCCCAGGCAGCACTTGTGCCAGTTTCTTCATGCGGGCCTCAAACCGCGCGGCATATTTGGCATTTTGGTAGTCGGCCAAAAACGCAACCCGCTTGGCAATCACGTCGTCCGCCGTTTCCGCAACGCGGGGCTTTTCCAGCGGGATGGCCTCCGGATCATGTGCCAAAACACGGCCAATATCGAAGGCTTTGGCGTTTTTCTCCACGGCGACGCCGTTAAGCAGGATTGCCTGCTTCAAAGCCACTTCACTCACTGGCACCAATCCCCGCTGATACGCAAACCCAAGCATCATCACGTTGGCAAACACGCTGTCGCCCATGACCTTCTCAGCCATCTTGTTCGCATCCAGCGCGCGCACATTGTTGGTGCCCACAGCCTTACGAATGACCTCTTCCCGCACGCCCACTTTCAGGTCTGCGTCCCGATTCAGGACCAGATCACCGGTTGGCATCTCCGCCGTATTGAGCACCACTTGCGCGCCTTTGCGATAGTGGGCACTGGCTTTGGGCGCAGAGCTCACCACCACATCGCAGCCAATAACCGCATCTGCCGCGCCACTCTCGATACGCACCTGATTGACCGCTGCAGGGCTGGTTCCGAGACGGATATAGCTCAACACTGTGCCAAATTTCTGCGCGAAACCTGTGAAGTCGAGCACCGAACTGCCCAGCCCTTCCAGATGCGCTGCCATGGTGATCAAAGCGCCGACGGTCACAACCCCTGTGCCGCCTACACCGGTCACCAGAAGGTCAAATGGCTTGTCTAGCGCGGGCAGGCTGGGCGCGGGCACCTTTTCCAACAAGCCAGCCACATCGACATTCGCGCCGTCCTTTTTGCGCCGCTTTGCGCCGGACACGGTCACAAAGCTCGGGCAGAACCCATCCACGCAGGAATAGTCCTTGTTGCATGTGCTCAGGTTGATCTTCCGCTTACGCCCAAACTCGGTCTCAACCGGCTCCACGCTCAGACAGTTGGACGCCTTGGAGCAATCGCCACAGCCCTCACAGACCAACTCGTTGATAAAGGCAAACGTATCGGGGTCTTCCATCTTCCCGCGTTTACGGCGGCGGCGTTTTTCCGTGGCGCAGGTTTGTTCGTAGATCAGCAAAGTCACGCCTTCGATGTCGCGCAGTTCGCGCTGCACCGGATCCATGTCTTTACGATCGTGGAAGGACGTGTCTGGCGGAAAATCTGCTTTGGAAAACTTGGAAATGTCGTCACTGACCAAGGCAATGCGGGCCACACCTTCGGCGCGCGCGTTCCAGGCGATACCATGTACCGACACCGGGCCATCCACCGGCTGGCCACCGGTCATGGCAACCGCGTCATTGAACAACACCTTGTAGGTGATGTTGGCTTTGGCGGCGACTGCCTGTCGGATCGCCAGCGACCCCGAGTGATACCAGGTACCTTCTCCGAGGTTCTGGAAGATATGCTTATTGCCATTGTACTTTTGGGCCACAGCCACAGGCACGCCTTCACCGCCCATCTGGGCATAGCCGCCGGTGTCACGGTTCATCCAACTGGCCATCACGTGGCAACCAATGCCGCTCATGGCTTTAGAGCCATCCGGCAATTTGGTGGACGTATTGTGGGGGCAGCCGGAGCAGAAATACGGTGTGCGATTTGCTCCCGAAACATTCAACACAGGCGGCTTTTCCTCGGTTAGCGATGCGGCCTTCTCAAGCAGATCCTCATCTGGGAAGAGCCGCGCCAGACGTTCCGCCACCACAGGCACCAGCATCTTTGGAGAGAGTTCGCCAGTCCAAGGCAAAAGCGGGTCGCCAACGGCGCGGTGTTTGCCAACCATCTTCTCCGGCTTATCGCCCGGCCAATCATAAAAGTACTCTTTGAATTGGCTCTCGATAATGCCGCGTTTTTCCTCGACAACCAGTACTTCGGTCTTGCCGCGCACAAATGCCAGCGCGTCGCGGCGGGCAAGAGGCCAGACCATGCCAACCTTGTAGATGTCGATGCCAAGGCGGCGACAAGCTGCTTCACCCAATCCCAACAGGCGCAAAGCTTCCATCAAGTCCAGATGGCCCTTGCCGGTGGTTACAAACCCGAACGTCGCTTCCGGAATGTCATAGATACTCTGGTCAATTGGGTTCGCTTCAACAAAAGCTTCGACGGCACGCAGTTTATGACCGATGCGAGTTTCAATCTCAGGGCTGGGCAGATCGCTCGGACGCACGTGTACGCCCCCCGCCGGCATGTCGAAATCTGGCGTTACGAACTTGCGATCGGCTTGCAACTCCACAGAGCGGCCAGACTCCACCGTTTCCGAGATCGCCTTGAAGCCCACCCAAGTGCCACTAAACCGGCTAAGCGCGATACCGTATTCGCCAAAAGCGAGGTATTCGTCCACGCTCGCCGGGTTCAGTGTCGGCATGAACCAAGACATAAAGGCCACATCCGATTGATGCGGCATCGAGGAGCTGACACATCCGTGGTCGTCACCCGCCACAACCAGCACACCGCCTTTGGGGGAGGAACCATAGGCATTGCCGTGTTTGAGCGCGTCGCCAGAGCGATCAACGCCCGGGCCTTTGCCGTACCACATAGAGAACAGCCCCTCGACGTCGCAATTCGGGTCCAGCGTGGCTTGCTGGGCTCCCAAAACAGCTGTGGCGCCAAGGTCTTCGTTCACGGCGGGCATGAAGGTGATGTTTTGTTCTTTGGTGCGATTGCGCTCCCGCCAGAACTCCAAATCCAACCCGCCCAGAGGAGAGCCACGATACCCGGACACGAAGCCGCCGGTGTTGAGCCCGGCCTCGCGGTCCCGCCGCGCCTGATCGAACATGATCCGCACAAGGGCTTGCGTGCCGGTCAGAAACACTCGCCCCTCTGTTTGGTCATACCGATCTGATAGGGCATAGCTTTGAAAATCGTGGCTGGCTTGGGTCATCGCGCGCTCCTCCTGAATTGTGGTATTTTCTCACAAGACAGGCGGTTTTCCGTTTCAGTTCCCCTGGATTTCGCCCACGCACCGAATTACTGTTTCATATTGAGGCGGAAAAACGGAACCGAATGCCATGAATCTCGATTCGAAAGATCGCAAACTGCTCGCCCTGTTGGAAAAGGATTGCCGCCTATCCAACGCGGATTTGGCAGTCGAAGTGGGCATGTCGACCTCCGCATGCTGGCGCCGCATTCGTGCCTTTGAAGAGGCCGGGCTGATCGCAGGATATGGTGCGCGTCTCAGTCAGGAAAAGCTCGGCTTCACCTTCCACGCCATTGTCCATGTACAACTCACCCGCCACGATCCAGCGAACCTCAAACGCTTCATCGAAGCGGTGACCTCACGCGAGGAAATCCGCATGTGTTTTGCGACCACAGGCACGGCAGATTACCACATGCGGGTGCGCTGCACCGATATCGAGGCCTACAACCGCTTCCTCGAGGACTTCCTCTTCACCCTGCCTGCGGTAAGTTCGGCACAAACCAATGTTATCCTGCGCGATCTGAAGTCCTAAATCTTGCTACTGCACCAGATTTCCGGCTAGCTCAAAACCGACAACAAAAGTGAGCCTCTGCCATGAGCAAGACAATCTACATCCTGAACGGCCCGAACCTGAACCTTCTGGGGAAACGGCAGCCGGAGATTTATGGCCATGACACGCTCGCCGACGTAGAGGCCAACTGCGCGAAGGTTGGGCAGGAAAATGGACTGTCGGTGACGTTGATGCAGTCAAACCACGAAGGCGAAATTGTCGAGATGATCCACGCGGCACGCGACAACGCCGCGGGCATCATTATCAACCCGGCCGCCTACAGCCACACCTCTGTGGCCATTCTGGATGCGCTTAACACCTTTGAAGGCCCAGTGCTGGAAGTGCACATCTCCAACATCCACAAACGCGAAGAATTTCGCCATCACAGCTTTGTCTCTGCGCGCGCGGAAGGCGTGATCGCCGGATGTGGCGTGAACGGTTATGCGCTTGCGATGCGCCATATGGGCACGTTGCTCAGCTAAGCCAACCCCTCAAAACCCACGAAAAAGGCTCGGACACACCTGCCCGAGCCCTTCTCTCATTTCTTCCGCATCGCATCCAGCAACGCCGCGCCCAGGGCGCCATTGCCACCGTCCTGCTGCTTTGGCTTGGCACTGTAGTTGCCCCCTCCGCCGCGTGGCCCTTTGCTGCGTGGGCCACCGCTTGGACCTCCACGCCCCTTACTGCCGAAGCCGGAACGCGCATTGCGATCTTCTTTGGCAGAGGCCCCGCCATCCTTACGCATCGACAAACCAATACGCTTGCGCGGCACATCTACTTCTGTGACCGTGACTTTCACCACATCCCCGGCTTTCACCACTTCGTGTGGATCTTTCACAAACCGATCCGCTAACTGGCTCACATGCACCAAGCCATCCTGATGCACACCAACATCCACAAATGCGCCAAAAGCGGCCACGTTTGTTACGGTCCCTTCCAAAGTCATGCCCGGCTTCAGGTCGGAGATCTCCTCAACCCCATCAGCAAAGGTCGCGGTTTTGAAGGATGGCCGCGGATCGCGTCCCGGTTTTTCCAATTCGGAGAGGATGTCACGCACAGTAGGCAGACCAAACTGTTCGGAGACAAAATCCTCTGCGCGCAGACGCTTCAAGGCCGTGCCATCGCCCATCAAGGTACGCACATCCCGCCCACAAGTTGACACGATTTTGCGCGCAACTTCATAGGCTTCCGGGTGCACTGCACTGGCGTCCAACGGCTCTTCCCCTTCCGTGATGCGCAAGAACCCCGCGCACTGCTCAAACGCCGCGGGCCCCAGCCGTGCCACATCCAACAACGCTTTGCGTGAGCCAAAGGCGCCGTTGGCATCACGGTGCGCCACAATCGCCTCCGCCAAAGCTGGCCCAAGACCCGACACATGTGCCAAGAGCGGTGCGGAAGCCATGTTGAGATCCACTCCAACCGCGTTCACCGCGTCTTCAACTACGGCTTCCAGCGACTTGCCCAGACGATGCTGATCCACGTCGTGCTGATACTGACCCACGCCAATTGACTTGGGTTCAATCTTCACCAACTCCGCCAGCGGATCCTGCAAGCGACGTGCAATCGACACCGCGCCGCGCAGGCTCACGTCCAACTCCGGGAACTCCCGCGCCGCCAATTCACTAGCCGAATATACGGATGCCCCGGCTTCGCTCACCACAACCTTGGTCGGCACTTTCACGCCTTTGGGCAACAGCTTCAGCGTTTCACCCACAAGCTTTTCGCTCTCGCGGCTCGCTGTACCATTACCGATCGCGACCAACTCAACGCCATGCTTGGCAATCAGCGCCAAAAGGGTCGCCTCGGCACCTCGCACATCATTCTTAGGCTGGAATGGATAGATCGTTGCGGTGTCAAGCAACTTGCCGGTGGCATCCACCACTGCCACTTTGCAGCCAGTACGAATGCCTGGATCGAGGCCAAGCGTCGCTTTCGCGCCCGCCGGCGCCGCCAGCAACAAGTCTTTGAGATTGCGCGCAAAAACCTGAATGGCCTCTTCCTGTGCCCGCGCGCGCAACTCTCCCATCAGGTCCACAGTCATGGTCAGGCTCAGCTTCACCCGCCAGGTCCAGCCGGCAATCTTGCGCAGCCATACGTCGCCGTCCCCGTCGGTGCGGGTATCCAGATAGCTCGCGACCATCGCTTCGGCACGCTCCTTACCGCCTTCAGGATCAGGACCAATATCCAGTGTGATCACGCCTTCTTTGGACGCGCGCATCATCGCCAACGCTCGGTGGCTTGGCACTTTGGACCAAGGCTCAGAATGTTCGAAATAGTCGGAAAACTTCGCGCCCGGCTGCTCCTGCCCCGCAATCACCTTCGCCGCCACAATGGCCTCATCCTGCAAGAACTTGCGCAACTCCCCCAAAAGCGCCGCGTTTTCGGTCAGCCCTTCGGCAACAATGTCCCGCGCGCCATCAAGCGCCGCCTTCACATCCGCAACCGTCTCGGTCACGTAATCCGCTGCCAGCGCTTCCGGGTCTTTGGAACGGTCTGCCAAAATAGCTTCCGCCAAAGGCTCCAACCCGTTCTCACGAGCAATCATCGCTTTCGTACGCCGTTTCGGTTTGTAAGGCAGGTAAATGTCTTCCAACGCCGCCTTGGTCTCCGCCCCGACAATCGCCTTAGCCAACTCATCGGTCATTTTGCCTTGCTCAGTGATCGAGGCTGCCACAGTCTCGCGTCGAGCTTCAAGCTCACGCAGATAGGCCAGGCGATCCGCCAAGGTCCGAAGTTGCGTGTCGTCCAGCCCCCCGGTGACTTCTTTCCGATAACGGGCGACAAATGGCACCGTTGCCCCCTCATCCAACAGTTTCACAGCGGCACCAACCTGATCGGGTTTGGCGGTGATCTCGCCTGCAATGGTGCGGAAAATGCGGGTGCTGGTGTCCACGGAAACTCTCTCCTGATCTGCGTTAGGATACCCTTCTTACCACCATGCCCCGCCGCGCCAAGCGCCGAATGTGACCGTGTGTAAAAACTTGCCGGAGCCTAAATCCATCTGCGCGAATTTGAACACAGTTGTGTATATGCGCACCGAATTTAACAAACTCCCACAATCGCTATACTGCAAACAGACCAAGGAGACGGACGATGCCAATCACCCATACAGACTACAAATCCTCAGAAACCTTTGATTTCCCAGGCGCCATTACCCTGCGCATCTTGCTCACGGGTGAAGACACAGACGGGGCACAGGAAGTGTTTGAAGACATCGTGCAACCGGGCATCGGCCCCGGGCGTCATATTCACCACGACCAGGATGAAACTTTCTTTTTCTTAGAAGGCGACTTCATCGTCGAAATTGACGGCGTGGAGCACGAGATGTCGCCAGGCGACGTCGCCTTCATCCCGCGCGGCAGTGTGCACGCTTTCAAAAACGTCGGCACCACCGAAGGGCGGTTGCGCTACATTTTCTCGCCAGCGCTGAAAATGGAAGCCATGTTCCGCGCCTTTCACAAAGCGGCGCAAGGCGGTGAAATCACTGAAACCCAAATGTCAGAAATTGCATCCGCCCATGGCCAGACCTTTGTCGGCCCGCCGCTTTAAACGCGTCGCCCCGGCTAAGCGCCGGGGCCACGTTTCACGTGTTACCCATCAAGCCCAAGCTGTGCCAACAGCGCACCCATCACGGCGCGCTCGTCATCATTCATGTCAGCTTTCCGGCTCTTGAACAGGGTGGCTTGCGACTTCAGCACCAACGCGTCACTCAAAATCTTGAGGTGGTTGGCACGCAGTGTATCACCAGTCGAGGTGATATCCGCCACGCCCTCAGCCGTCAGGTTTTTGATGGTGCCTTCTGTGGCGCCTTGGCTGTCGACCAATTGATAGTCTGCAACACCGTTGTCCTGCAGAAACTCCCGAACCAAGCGGTGATATTTGGTCGCAATTCGCAGACGGAACCCATGCGTGCGCCGGAACGCAGCCGCAGCAGCATCCAGGTCTTCCAACGTGTCCACATCAACCCAACAGCCAGGTACCGCGATGATCAGATCCGCATGCCCGAAACCAAGCTCAGCTTTCTCTTGTACCTGCTGCTCCCACTGGCCCAGCTTTTCGCGGACCAAATCAGTGCCGGTCACGCCCAGATGAATGCGACCTGCGGCCAACTCACGCGGGATTTCGCCTGCTGACAGCAAGACCAGTTCCACACCTTCAACACCCTCAACCGCGCCCGCGTACTCTCGGTCCGAACCAGTCCGGCTCAAGGTCACTCCACGTGCGCCAAACCAATCAAAGGTCTTTTCCATCAGACGCCCTTTGGAGGGCACACCCAGTTTGATGGTCATGCCGCATCCTCCAATTGCACCAAAATGCCGGGGCGAATGACACCACCAACCGCCGGAATTTCACGTCCTTGACCAAGCACTTGCGTCAGCGCATCGTACCGCCCGCCAGTGGCCACCGGAGGCAAATCCGCGCGGCCTGGAACATAGAAGCCAAAGACAAACCCGTCGTAATACTCCATCGATGTGCGGCCGTAGCTGGCCTCAAACTCCAGCGTTTCCACATCGACCCCACGCGCCTCCAGCGCATGCATGCGATCCCTTAGGCGAAAGGCGGCCTCGGTGATGGCCGGCATATCCACCGCCAAATCGCGGATGTGTTCCAATGCGTTGGGCAGAGTTTCACGAACATTCAGAAGCGCTTCGATCAACTCAACCTGCAATGGGGAAATCGGATCAGCGACAACATCTGCCCGCAACCCGTCGATACGCTCTGCCACCTCGGACTGCGACCGCAAGCCAATGTCCGGATAGTCGTGTGCCATTGGATCGTCTGCCGCCAACAACGCAGCGCGGCTTGCAGGCATTTCAGCTTTACCGGAGTAACGATCCAAGAGGGCCTTAAACTTGCGCGGCCGCCAGATATGACGCGCCAGCGCCCGCTTGCGGCGCTCGGTGGTTTCCAAACCGGCAACCGCCGCTGCCAGAATACCAATATCCCCTGTCGCGGCCCGCAGTTCGACACCTTTCAGCGCTTCCTGCATCACGGCAAAGACTTCGGCATCACTTGCGGGAGGGTTCTCGCGGTCAAAAACCTCGTAACCGACCTGCATATACTCATTTGCGCGGGTTTGGTCTTCTTCCTGTCGACGGAAAACTTCCCCCGCATAAGTATAGCGCGCGGGCTCGGCACCATGCGCCATGTGCATTTGCACAACCGGCACCGTGAAGTCGGGGCGCAGCATCTGCTCTCCACGCAAGGCGTCAGACGTCACATAGGCCCGCCCACGGATGTCCTCGCCATAGAGGTCGAGCAAGGCTTCCGCTGGCAACAACACGGGTGTCTCTACCGCCACAGCGCCCGCCGCCTCGAATTCAGAGGCCAGCGCCGCCGCCCGTGCTCGGATTTTTGCTTTCTCAGACATGGGTCCGATTATCCTTCGCTCTGGCTGGCCAGAATTTCGCGCACCTTCGCAACCAACTCGCCGCGTGGCACTTCGAACTGGCTTGGGCGCTCTTTCCACTCTTCGTGCGTTGCCGTTTCCGCAATTTTCGCCCCGAGGATCAGATCCTTGATCTGAACTACGCCGCGCTCTTTTTCGTCACCGCCTTCGATCACAGCGACCGGCGAGTTGCGTTTGTCCGCATATTTGAGCTGATTGCCAAAATTCTTCGGATTGCCGAGGTAGACTTCGGCGCGAATACCCGCGTTGCGCAGCTCTGCAACCATCGCCTGATAGTCCGCCATGCGGTCGCGATCCATAACGGTCACAACAACCGGCCCAACAGACGCACCGCCCATCCGGCCCTTCTCACGCAGAGCCGCCAACAAGCGATCCACACCAATCGACAGGCCTGTCGCAGGCACGGCCTGACCAGTGAAGCGCTTCACCAAGTCATCGTAGCGGCCGCCTCCGGACACAGACCCAAATTGACGCTTGCGACCTTTTTCATCAAAGATTTCATAGGTCAGTTCTGCCTCAAACACCGGCCCGGTGTAATAGCCCAGACCGCGTACAATGCTCGGATCAATCTCGATCCGGTCACTGCTATAGCCACCCGCGGCCAGCAGGTCGCCAATCTGTTCCAGCTCGGCAATCCCTTCGGCACCCACTGCGGAGGCGCCAACGGCGCCGCGCAGGTTTTCAAAGGTCTTGGCCACATCGTCCGCCTTGGATGTCAAAAACGCAATCACTGGCTCGATTTGATCGTCAGACAGTCCCACCCCGTCGATATAAGCGCCGGACGCATCCAAACGCCCTTTGCCCAAAAGCTCCCGCACACCGCTCTCGCCCACCTTGTCGAACTTGTCGATGGTGCGCAGCACGTTGTCCTTGGCCGCTTGGTCTTCACCAAGCCCCATGACTTCAAGCACGCCGTTCATCACCTTGCGGTTGTTCACCCGCACCAGGTAGTCGCCGCGCGGGATGCCAACAGTCTCCAACGTATCAGACAACATTGCGCAAATCTCAGCGTCCGCCGCCATGGAGGCGGTGCCCACTGTATCTGCGTCACACTGATAGAACTGACGATAGCGCCCTGGCCCTGGCTTTTCGTTGCGCCACACCGGCCCCATTGCATAACGGCGATAAGGGTTGGGCAAGTCATTGCGGTGCTGGGCATAGACGCGCGCTAATGGCGCCGTCAGATCATAGCGCAGCGCCATCCAATCGCCGTTGTCTTTCTCGTCAAACTCCTGCCAGGCAAACACACCTTCGTTGGGGCGATCCACATCCGGCAGAAACTTTCCAAGAGCCTCAACGGTTTCCACCGCGCTGCTTTCCAAAGCTTCAAACCCATAGCGATGATACACCCCGGCGATCTGATGCAGCATCTCGGTGCGCTCGGTCACCTCAACACCAAAATAGTCGCGGAAGCCCTTTGGCGTGACTGCCTTAGGGCGCGGGGCTTTCTTCTGCTTGGCCATCGCTATGGTCCTTGTGAAATAATTACGTCAGTGCCTTTAGCGAATGGGGTGCCAATGGGCAAGGAGAGGCTCCTCTTGTCAACCACAACGTCACACAAACATAAAAAATGCCGCGCTCGATCAAAAGCGCGGCCGCAAAATGTTCAAAACCCGAAACTGGCTGACTTAATCGCCCAGCTTGGCGTGCACCTCATCCAGGTCAATTTCACCAATTGGCATTTTGTTACCCGGGTTCTCGAAGTCATATTTGAACAGCTGGAAGTCGCGCTTGTAGATCTCGTAGACCAAATGCATCGAAAGATCGTCAAAGTAGTCTTCCACCGGATGCTCCCGCTTGGGCCCATGGCCCTCGGACTCGTTGAACCGGGGAATCTGTGTCAGATCAACAGCATGTGGCGTTTCGATATGGTCCAAAACGCCTTGCATCCCGTCGTTGAACTGTTCCGTCCAGAAGATTTTGTCGTAGGTGCCGCCGTTTACTATGAAGGTCGACACGTGGCCGGACATGGCGGACCAATGAATGTCGGGATCCATTGGTCGGCGCCAACGAATGGTGTCGCGCGCAAACAACAAGAACCGGCGGAAACTTTGAATCTGGTCAAACTCCTGCTTGCCGTCATCGCCCCCAACCTCGATCCCGTACTTCTGGATCAGCATCGGCACGAGGTTGCCACGGTAGCGTTTGCCGTTCCGCTGGATGCCGCAAATCTTGTCAAAGAATGATGACAGGATACGTGTGTATGGGTTCCGTACACAGGTAAACGCATAGGACCGGTGCTCACGCACATTGTCGGTGATCGGCTGATGGCTTTCCTCAATGGCCCACTTGTGCATGCCACCTTTGGCATCGTGGATATCGCCGTCAAAAAACTCGCCATGATCCGAGTAGAACATGATCTGTCCGATGGTGGAGCATGCGCATTTGGGCACAACTCGATACACCACACTTTCGCTTTCCGTCATCCAAGTGCCGGGAAATCCCATGTTTCTGCCTCCATAGCCGCCGTGGTTATTGCTTTGGTCACGGTCTGAGCGCGTGTCAAAAAATTCCGAACAAAGCCTGTTTATTCAACGCGCTTTCATCTTTAAATGGATAAACACAGGACGTCAAAGTGGGGATCGAAGAAGCTAGATGGCGAGAATTGCTTACATTCTTCTGTGCCACAAGGATCCCGAGGCGATCATCAAGCAGGCAGAACGGCTTACCGCAACCGGGGATTATATCTCCATCCATTTTGATGCCCGTGCCAAACCTGAGCACTTTGCCATGCTGCAAGAGGTGCTGGGTCCCAACCCGAACGTGGCGTTTTCTGACAAGCGTATCAAATGCGGCTGGGGGGAATGGAGCCTGGTAGAGGCCACGCTCTACGCGGTGCAAACTGCCGTCAAAAAGTTCCCGCGCGCCTCTCATTTCTACATGTTGTCTGGCGACTGCATGGTGATCAAATCCTCGGAATACATCCACGAGTTCCTCGATGACAATGATGTCGACTTCATTGAAAGTTTTGACTTCTTTGAAAGCGACTGGATCAAAACCGGGATGAAGTCTGAGCGGTTGATCTACCGCCATTGGTTCAACGAGCGCACCCAAAAACGACGCTTCTATGCGACCTACAACTTCCAGAAAAAGCTTGGCCTGACGCGCGACATCCCCGCGGACATTCAAGTGATGATCGGCAGCCAATGGTGGTGCCTGCGTCGTCAAACCATTGAAGCGGTTCTACACTTCACGGAATCCCGCCGCGACGTGATGCGCTTTTTCCGAACGACCTGGATTCCGGACGAGACCTTCTTTCAGACCATCGTTCGGCACTTGGTGCCCACCAATGAAATCCGCACGCGCACCCTGACCTTCCTGATGTTCACGGACTACGGGATGCCGCTGACTTTTTACAACGATCACTACGACCTTCTGATCAGCCAAGACTATCTTTTTGCACGAAAAATCAGCCCCGACGCTTTGGACCTCAAGGAGCGGTTAGGCCAACTTTATGCCGAAGAAGGTGTGAACTTCCAAATCTCCGCAGAAGGCCCAAGCCTGTTCAAATTTTTGACCGGGCGCGGCCGGCAGGGCAAACGCTTCGCCAGCCGGTTCTGGGAAACTGAAAGTACGCTGGGGCGTGACCGTGAACTGATGCTGATCGTTTGCAAAAAATGGCATGTTGCCAAACGGTTGCTGGAAAAGATCGACAAAGTCACAGATATTCCGACGATTGCATATCTCTTCAACGAGGAAAGCACGCCCCTGCCTGACCTCGGCGGCATCCAATCGACATTGAACAAACGGACCCGGCACCGTCGTGCACTGATGCGGATGTTGTTTGATTACTACGACACCAACCGCCTTGTGGTCTGTCTCGATCCCAGCGCCATGGACCTGATGCAGGATTTCTTTGGCGACCGTTCAACCACTAGAATGTTGGAAATTCAGTGTGATTTCTCAGATGAGTACCTTACCGGCCATGCCATCCGCATCGGTTTGGCGGGAGAGCAAACCTCGCCAGAAACGCTCGAACGGCTGTTGCCCACCATCCGGCGCGACATCCTGAGTGAGAGTGATCGTATTCGGGATGCGGAGTTCGAAAATGTGAACCGTATGGTGCAATCCGGAAGCGAGGAAGAACATGTGACGGCCGTGATGAATTTTCTGCACATCTCAGAAGAAAAAGCGCGCGACATTGCTCGGACCGAGTACCTTTTTGCCGACTGAGTGAGCCGTTTCAGGCGGCCAATTTGGCTGCCAAAAGCTCCACGCAAAGCCGGATCGCACGCGCGGATGTCGCAGGATCCATGGATGCGCCATACTCCTCCAAACCACTCTTTTCCGCAATATTTTCAGGTGATTGCGGGATGTGCACAAAGCCGCTCCGCAGGGTAATTCCGCGCTGTTCTGCCGTGTGCGCCAGCGTGTAGATCAGCTGATTGCACAAGTGTGTCCCAGCCGAAAAAGACAGGGCGGCGGGGATGTGGTTGGCGCGGAGTTTTTCGACCATCTCGACGCATGGGAGGGTGGCGTTGTAGGCGGCGGGGCCGTTTTCGACGATCGGGGTGGCGCGGAGGTAGGCGCCGGTGACGTCGGGCACACTGAAATGGCGCCAGTTGATGCCGACCATTTCCGGCTGCACAACCGCTGCGCCGGACACGCCTAGACCAATCCAACCGTCAGGTTGATGTGTGTCCAAGAGGCGATTTACGTTATCTTGCAGGGCGTTAGTGTCGACATCCAGCTCGACCGCCACAAGGTTGCAGCACTCAAACTCTTCTTGCCCCAGACGCTCCGCGACCAAGGCTGCCGGGTTGTTTTTGGCTTTGGCCCAGGAGCCGTAACCAGACACCAATATGGTTGGTTTTTGTGTCATTCTGCCCCTCAAAAGACGCCCCAAATGTACCAATTTGGGACGTCGGTATTACGTCTGTATCGCGACTGTATCACGGAGGTGGGTATTTTGGCGCTTAGAGCGCGCCAAAACCACCGCCACCGGGCGTTTTCATCACAAACACATCGCCCACTTCAAGGGCCGCTTGGTCATTGCCCTGCAACTCCAGCACTTCGCCATCTGCGCGCTCGACGCTGTTTTCCCCAACCGCGCCGGCACCACCACCCTGTGCGCCGTGGGGTGGCACCACGCGATGTGAGGACAGTACGGTGACAGTCATCGGTTCGTTAAACCGCAGTCGCCGCACAATGCCGTTACCGCCGGATGTTTGCCCCTGCCCGCCCGACCCATGGCGGATCGAGAACTCGTCCACACGTACAGGGAAGCGGGTTTCCAGCACCTCGGGATCGGTCATGCGGGTGTTGGTCATGTGGCTGTGCACCGCGCTGGTGCCGTCAAAACCGTCCCCTGCCCCTGTACCGCCACAGATGGTTTCGTAGTTCTGATGCGTGTCGTTGCCATAGACAAAGTTGTTCATGGTGCCCTGGCTGCCAGCGATCACGCCCAGCGCGCCGTAAAGCGTGTCACAAATCGCCTGACTGACCTCGGTGTTGCCGGAGATCACGGCCGCTGGATAGCGCGGGTTGATCATGCTGCCTTCGGGCACAATCAGGCTCAGCGGCTTCAGACAGCCTTCGTTCATCGGAATGTCGCTGCCCACCATAGTGCGGAAGACGTAGAGCACCACCGCCCGACAGATCGCCATGGGCGCGTTGTAGTTCAGCGGGCTTTGATCGGAGGTGCCGGTGAAATCGATGGTGGCGCTGCGCGCGGCCTTATCGACGGAAATGGCGACCTCGATTTTTGCGCCATCGTCCAGCGGATAGGAGAAGCTGCAATCATGCAGCACGTCGAGCACACGGCGCACGCTTTCTTCGGCGTTGTCTTGCACGTGGCCCATGTAGGCCTGCACCGTGCCGTGGCCAAACTGCGTTGTGATCTTGCGCAGCTCGGTTGCGCCGGTCTCATTGGCGGCAATCTGCGCGGCGAGGTCGGCCATGTTCTGATCGACGTTGCGACACGGGTATGGGCCGGAGGCCAACAACTCACGCGCGGCCTCTTCGCGCAGGGTGCCGCGATCCACCAGCAAGAAGTTGTCGATCACGATGCCTTCTTCATCAATCGTGCGGCTGTCGGGCGGCGCGGAGCCGGGTGTCTTGCCGCCAATGTCGGCGTGGTGACCACGTGAGGCCACGGTGTAGAGGATGTTTTCCCCGGCCGCGTCAAACACAGGCGTGATGACCGTCACGTCCGGCAGGTGCGTGCCGCCGTTGAACGGGTTGTTCATCATGAACACGTCGCCGGGACGGATTTTGCCCGCGTTGGCGCGCAAAACGGTGCGCACGCTTTCGGACATGGAGCCAAGGTGCACCGGCACGTGGGGCGCGTTGGCCACCAGATCGCCGTTTTGGTCAAAAATCGCGCAGGAGAAATCGTAACGCTCTTTGATGTTCACCGAATACGCGGTGTTGGCCAGCGTAGCCCCCATCTGTTCGGCAATTGACATGAAGAGATTGTTGAACACCTCCAGCATGACCGGATCCACCGAGGTGCCAATCGCTTCCTTGCGGGCCAGCGGCACAATGCGTTTTAGCACGAGGTTGCCACCCGCCGCACAGGTCGCCTGCCAGCCGTCTTCGATCATGTTGGTGCCGGTGGGTTCGGTCAGGATCGCCGGGCCGGTCACGCTGTCGCCCACCGACAATGTGGTGCGATCGACCAGCGGGATGTCCTGCCATGCGCCATTGAGGTGGAACGGCACAGTCGCATCCGTGCGCGCGGCGCCTGTAGGGTTTGGCATGGTCACCGGCTCACCGGTTTGACCCACGGCCTCTGCCTCCAACACGTCGATGATCAGATCATCGGTGTCGGGCGCAAAGCCAAAGCGTTGTTTGTGGGCGGTGACAAAGTCGGCCCGCATTTTGTCTGCATTGCCAAACTCCACCGGCAAACTCTGCTGTGCGCCTTGTGGGCGAATGTGGGCACGTTGCTCCACGATAATGTCGGTCTCGGCCACGCCTTGGCTGGCGACCTCAGCACGGGCGGCGGCGGCGATCTCGGCCAGCTGCGCGGCGGCGTTGCTGTCTTCCAATGCGCAGCCCAGTTGCGCCTCGCGCATGGCGCGAATGTCAGCCAGCCCCATACCAAAGGCAGAGAGCACGCCGGCAAACGGGTGGATAAATATGCTTTCCATGCCCAGCGCATCGGCCACCAGACAGGCGTGTTGACCGCCGGCGCCGCCAAAGCAATTCATGGTGTAGCGGGTCACGTCATAGCCACGTTGCACAGAGATTTTCTTGATCGCGTTTGCCATGTTTTCCACGGCGATACGCAGGAAGCCTTCAGCCAGATCTTCCACCGATTTGTCGGTGCCTATTTCAGCCTTCAGGGCTTCGAATTTGGCTCGCACGGCGTCCGCGTCCAGTGGCAGGTCGCCGTTGGGGCCAAAGACATGCGGGAAGTGGTCAGGGTGCAGTTTGCCCAACAGCACGTTGCAGTCCGTAACCGTGAGCGGACCACCGCGACGGTAGGCACAGGGGCCGGGATTTGCTCCTGCACTTTCAGGACCAACCTGCATGCGGCCATCGCGATACGACAGGATTGAGCCGCCGCCCGCCGCCACAGTGTGGATCGACATCATAGGCGCACGCATGCGCACTCCAGCGACCTCGGTTTCAAAGGAACGTTCGTATTCGCCTGCGTAGTGACAGACGTCGGTGGAGGTGCCGCCCATGTCAAAGCCGATGAGCTTGTCAAAACCGAGTTCAGCGGCAGAGCGCACCATGCCCACAACGCCACCAGCGGGACCGGACAAAATGGCGTCGCGGCCCTGAAACAGGCTCGCGTCGGTCAGGCCACCGTTGGATTGCATAAACATCAGACGGTCGCAGCCGCCTTGGTCGGTGCCCAGCGCATCGGCGACTTGGTCCACATAACGGCGCAGGATTGGAGAGAGGTAAGCGTCCACCACAGCGGTGTCGCCGCGACCGACCAGTTTGATCAGCGGGCTGGCCTCATGGCTGAGTGAGATTTGGGAGAAGCCAATGTCCTCGGCGAGTTTGCCAAGGCGTTGTTCGTGATCCGGGAAGCGGTAGGCGTGCATCAGCGCGATGGCAACGGAGCGGAAGCCTTTCGCATGCGCCTCGGCCAGCGCTGCGCGGGCGGCGTTTACATCCAGTTCGGTGATGATGTTGCCGTCCGCATCCAGACGTTCGTCAATTTCGATGACCTCATCATAGAGGAGTTCCGGCAGTTGGATGTCGAGGTCAAAAAGTTTCGGGCGATTCTGATAGCCGATCCGCAGCAAATCCCGCAAACCTTTGGTGATCAGCAGCACCACCGGCTCACCTTTGCGTTCCAAAAGTGCGTTGGTCGCTACCGTTGTGCCCATTTTTACAGCAGCAATTTTGCCTTCGGGAATCGCTGTGTCGGCGTCCAGTTTCAACAGGGTACGGATGCCGTGTACTGCCGCGTCCCGATAGATTTCTGGGTTTTCGGACAAGAGCTTATGGCTGTGCAGCGCACCGTCCGGGGCCTTGGCCACGATGTCCGTGAACGTGCCGCCACGGTCGACCCAAAACTGCCACTTCTCTGCTGGTTGCGTGGACATGCCGTTCTCCTCGAATCAACTTTATTGTTGCTTTATGTTTATAACGCTGACAATTTGTCAACGTTATGTGATTGTAAGAATCAAGAAAACGAACAGGGAGCAACCTATGAAACATGTAATCGCCTTTTCGGCGGCGCTGGCCTGCGCCGCGCCTGCATTTGCTGATGCTTGGGACATGCCGACGCCTTATGGCGACAGCACCTTCCACACACAGAACATCGCGCAATTTGCCGATGATGTGCGTGAAGCCACCAATGGCGATCTGGACATCACCCTGCACAGCGCGGGCTCGCTGATCCCACACGCGGAGATTAAAAACGCCGTGCGCTCGCGACAGGTGCCTGCTGGTGAGTTCTTCCTGTCCCGCCTGTCCAACGAAGATCTGGCCTATGGCATCGACAGCCAGCCGCTGGTGGCGACCTCTTATGACGAAGCCAAGAAGCTCTGGGACGCGCAAAAGCCAGTTGTGACTGAGCTGCTGGCCGAGCAAGGCCTGGTGCCGCTGTTCTCCGTGCCATGGCCGGCGCAGGGTCTCTACACCAACGGCGAGATTGCCACTGTGGACGACCTGAACGGTCTGCGTTTCCGTGCGTATAACGCGGCGCTGGAAGAGTTTGCCACGCTGGCCGGTGCCGCGCCGGTACAGGTTGAGGCCTCCAACATTCCACAGGCGTTCTCCACCGGTCAGGTGCAGGCGATGATCACCTCGCCGTCCACTGGCGTGAACTCCACCGCGTGGGACTTTGTGACCCACTACAGCCCGATCAACGCCTGGGTGCCTAAGAACATCGTGGTTGTGAACCAGCGTGTGTTTGACAAGCTGAGCGATGACACCAAAGCGGCCGTTCTGGCGGCAGCCGCCACCGCAGAAACCCGCGGCTGGGAAATGTCTGCAGCGGAAGCTGAGGCGAAAACTGCCGAGCTCGCAGCAAACGGCATTACCGTTTACGAGCCCAGCGCAGAACTGGTCGAAGGCCTGCAGGGCATCGGCACCAAAATGCTGGACAACTGGAAAGCCAACGCGTCTGACGCCGCACTGTCGATCCTGACCACATACCAGCAATAACCACCACTCACGAGAGACCGGCGACACCGCGTGCCGCCGGTCTTTTTGTGCCACCAAACCGATGGGGAGAGGTTTGTCATGCGCCGAATTCTAAACGCAACCTACAAGGCCGCAGGGATGCTCAGCGCCTTTCTGATCCTGGCGATATGCCTGTTGATCAGTGCGCAGATTGTGCTCAACGGTATGGGCCGTTTGATGCCCGGCGTGTTGCCCTCAACCATCCCGTCTTACGCAGATTTCGCAGGCTTTATGCTCGCGGGGGCCACCTTCCTTGCGATGGCCTACACTCTGCGCTCTGGCGGGCACATTCGCGTGAACCTCGTGGTGCAGCGCCTGTCTCCCCGTGTTGTGCTTATCGCTGAATTCCTCGCCCTCACCGTCGCCAGCGTCTTTGTTGGATACGCGCTCTATTTCAGCGGCGCGCTGGTGCTGGAAAGCCTGCACTATGGCGATGTGTCCAACGGCATCATTCCAGTGCCGCTTTGGCTGCCGCAATCCGCCATGACCTTTGGCATGGGGCTCTTGTTGGTTGCCCTGCTACACACATTGGTCGACCTGATCACCACCGGCACCTCGGTGCTCAACACCCCAGATGAGGTCTAAGCCATGGCTGATCCGTTGATTGCTCTGATCCTGCTGGGTCTTTTGTTGGTTTGTCTCGCCGCGGGCCTATGGGTGGCGATTTCGCTGGGTGTTGTTGCGCTTGTGGCGCTATTGGCCTTTTCGAACGCCCCCGCCGGACTGGTGCTGGCGACCACCTTCTGGGGACATTCCCACAGCTGGGCACTGACCGCCCTGCCCTTGTTCATTCTGATGGGAGAAATCCTGTTACGCTCGCGCCTGAGCAACGACATGTTCTCCGGTCTGGCCCCTTGGCTGGGCCGCGCGCCGGGGCGGCTTTTGCATGTGAACGTTTTTGGCTGCGCCATCTTTGCTGCCGTCTCCGGCTCTTCCGCTGCCACAGCCGCCACGATTGGCCGGATGTCCGTGCCGGAGTTGACCGAGCGTGGCTATCCCCAGAGCCTGATCCTCGGCACGCTTGCGGGCTCGGCCACGCTTGGCCTGCTAATCCCGCCGTCAATCATCCTGATCGTCTATGGCGTCGCCACCGAACAATCGATT
Organism: Shimia sp. MIT1388; assembly: GCF_047124445.1. Taxonomy (GTDB): domain Bacteria; phylum Pseudomonadota; class Alphaproteobacteria; order Rhodobacterales; family Rhodobacteraceae; genus Shimia. Next base: position 2,476,776 of record NZ_CP138921.1, read on the forward strand.
GCGCGCCTGTTCATTGCAGGCGTGTTGCCGGGCTTCATGCTGATCACCCTCTTTGCAGGCTATGTGGCCGTGCGCGCCTGGATGAACCCCGAGTTGATCCCTCAAGAGGCCAAACAGTTTAGCTTTGCAGAGCGCATCAAAGCCTCCCGCAATCTGATCCCTGTGGCCTTGCTGATCATTGGCGTGATCGGCTCGATCTACACCGGACTGGCCTCCCCCACAGACGCTGCGGCCTTGGGTGTGGTACTGGCGACATTGCTGGCATGGCTCTCCGGCGGATTTAGCTGGAAGCTTTTCATGGATGCGTTGCTGTCGGCCACGCGCACCTCCTGCATGATTGCCTTTATCCTGCTGGGCGCAGCCTACCTGTCCGTGGCTATGGGCTTCACTGGCCTGCCACGCAACCTCGCTGCATGGATCGCCGAGATGAACCTCTCTGCCCCCATGTTGCTGTTTGCGCTGACCATCTTCTTCATCATCCTCGGCTGCTTTCTGGACGGCATTTCAGTGGTGGTTCTGACAACCTCCATTATCATGCCGATGATCGCCGCCGTGGGCATCGACCCACTGTGGTTTGGCATCTACCTCGTGATCGTGGTGGAGATGAGCCAGATCACCCCGCCGGTGGGCTTCAACCTGTTTGTCATCCAAGGCATGACTGGCATCAACATCCTGGAGGTGGCCAAGGCGGCCTTCCCCTTCTTCCTGTTGCTGCTGGTGGGTGTGGGTCTGATCGCGGTGTTCCCGCAGATCGTGACCTACCTGCCAGAATTGATGAGCCGCTAAAGCGAGGCGGCGGCCCGGCTGGCCTGATCATACTGGCCGGACAACAAACGTAGACTGGAGGCGATGTCACGCATGTCGTCTCCGGTCATATCCAGACGCGACAGCCCCTCGACAAAGCAGCGATCGCGCACGGTGCGATAGTCTTCGCATAGTGCAATTCCGGCCTCAGACGGGCGATAGAATACTTCTTTGCCGCGTTTCTCGGATTCAATCAGCCCCATCTTCAACAGCTTTTTGAGCGCGTAGTTGACGGTATGGCTGTCCTCGATGTTCAGCAGAAAACCAATATCCGTTAGACGCTTGTCCCGATCCCGGTGGTTGAGATTGTGCAGCACCAGAATTTCCAGCGGTGTCATATCCGCGTTGCCCGCCGCTGCCATGCAGCGGGTCATCCAACGCGAAAACGCGTTGTAGGCAATGATCATGCCGTATTCGACTTCCGAGGCTTCCCAGCCGTCGCCTTCGGCAAGGTGGCGCGAAGAGACAATGCGTCGTTTTTCCATGGTATGACCTCATCATATCGGTAAATTGCCAGCGTGTTTTCAGCGTACACGACCTTTTACCCGACATGCAAATGGGCAGTTTCTTTGAATTTTTCCCAACGATAGATGCGCCTCACATGGCCGGTTGCCAGCCCGCGATCGCACGTTATGCTGCCTCGACACGCGTCCGAGGCCGGTACAAGGAGCCATTCCAGGCGTGTATGGGGGAGATGAGGTGACACTCTTAGGGACACGGCGGCGAGGTATGCAAAGCGGCAAGACCGCTTTGGCCGCGCTAGTGGTGAGCCTTCTGGGCACGCAACTCTGCGCCGACCAGCTCCGGGTTTTGACCTCCATGCCACCCGGTTTTTACCAGCCGTTTGTGACGGCGTTTTCCAAGCATCACCCGGACGTCGACGTCATCACGCTCAACAAAAACACCAACGCTTCAGTGGATGAAATCCTACGCGGCAACGAGCGGCAATTTGATGTGTTTTGGTCCTCCTCACCGGAAGCTTTTGAGTTATTAAAACAGAACGGGCATCTGGCGACTGTAGCGGCCACCGGTGAAGCGGATGTGCATTCCTTTGCCTACTCCGCTTTGGGGTGGACCCAAAAACAAAGCGCCACGGCTGCCGCCTCTGCAGATTGGGATGCGTTATTGGCTCCGGAGAAGGCCGGCGCCATTGCCATTGCCCGTCCTTCACGGTCGGGGTCGACGCATATGATGCTGGAACGTTCTTTGCAGGTACGGGGCTGGCAAGAGGGCTGGGCCTATCTGCTGGAGCTGGCAGGCAATTTGAGCACCATTACCGCACGCAGTTTCACGGTACTGGATGGCGTGGCAAACGGGCGGTTTGACATAGGGCTGACCATCGACTTTCTCGCCCACTCCCGCGCCGAGGAAGACCTGAGCTTTGTCTACGGCACGCCAGTTATGGTGACCACCGCGCGGATTGCGGTTTTGGCGGACGGCAAGGCGCCGGAACAGGCCCGGGCTTTTGTGGACTTTGTGATTTCTGACGCGGGGCAGCGGCTGTTGATGACGCCCGAGATTGCCCGCACGCCTCATGCCGCGCATATCCGGGCCGAGGCCAACGCGCCCTATCATCAGGTTCTGGAAGATGCGCTGACGCTGAACTGGCTGGAGTATGATGCAGCGCTGGCGAGTGAGCGGTATTGGGCGGTGAATGCGCTGTTTGATGCCTTTGTGTTTGAGGTGTTTGACGCGCGTCGGGAGGCATGGCGCAGGCTGCGGGTTCTGGAGGCGGAGCAGGCCGCGCCAAGCGTGGCAATGCATGACATTCGCCGTCTGCTGACCACCATGCCGATTGCCGAAGATGCGGTGGGCAACGAGGGGCGGGCGACCAATGCCAATGCCTTTGCCATATTGTCCGAGCGGCAAGAAGCCAGTTTGCAAGAGTGGCGCGCGGCCTCGCAGGCTTTGCTGAGCGAGGCGGACGATTTGTTGCGGGTATTGGAAGTCGAACGGGCCAACGCTTTGGTGCGCAACGAATGAGACTGCCACGTGTTTTGACCCGCGCGTCGGTGTGGAACCGGCTGTTGCTCACGATCTCTGGCATCATCCTGACGGTCTGGCTGGTGTTGGCGGTGTCGATCTTGTTTTTCCTGAAGGCGCAGCGCGATTATGCGGCGATTGCGTCCGAACAGATCCCGGCGCTGGCTGCGGTGAGTGCCCTGGCGGAGTATTCGGCGCAGCTGTCCACTGTGGCGACGCAGATTGTGGGGCAAAGCGGCACGCCGGACACGGCGGCGCAATTGGAATTGGGTGAGATCGTTTCCGGTCTGACGGCCAGTCTGGCCCCGATTTCACAAACGGAAGGCACCGGGGAGGCGCCGGAGATTGTTGCGCGGGTGAGTGAGGGGTTGGCGCAGATCCAGAGGCTTCAGGGGGCGATTGGGCAGGCGGAGCGCGATATGGGCACACAGCTTAATGCGCTGCGGTGGTTGAATGCGGATGTCCAGGATGAGGTCGACCCGCTGCTGAGTGACTTTGCCTTCAACATCTCGATAGCGATGAGCAGTCTGGTGACCAGCGCCGATCCGGATTTTCGTGCGCGGCAGGCGCGGTTGATCGAAAACGAAGGCCAACAGCGCGACACCGTGCGGCGGTTGGGGGACAGCACGGCCAACACGGTGACGTTGATTTTTCAGGCGGCGGTGGCGGAAAACAGACAGCGGCTGGCGCAGTTGCAAGGGCTGACGGACGATGCCTTGGTGCGCATTGCTGGTCTGCGGACCCAGCTTGAGGACAAGCCAGAACTGACCACACTCCGGCAATCGGTTGAGGCCTTGGTGCCGGTTGCAACCAATGAGACAGGCGTGTTTCGCCTGCGGTTGGCGTGGCTGGACGCGCAAACCGATATGCTTGCGAGCCTCGCAGCACTGCAAACCGACCTGGGCAATTTGCAACTTGTCCTGTCGGCTGCGGGCCAGGACCAGCGAGCGCGGATTTTGGCGCAAACCGAGCGGTCGCGGCAGGACACCACCTTGGCCATCCGGTGGTTGATTGGCCTGACCGCGCTGGCGGCGATGATCGGGTTTGGCGTGTTGTTTGGCTATATTCGCACCGGCATTGTGCGTCCGCTGCGGCGGATGACCAAACGGTTGAGTGACATTGCTCAGGGCCAGAACCTGATGCTGCCGCCCAACAAGGAAGACGACGAAATTGTGCAACTGTCCGTGGCGATTTCCGAGTTTGAACGCTCCATTCAAACGCGCGATGCGGCGCTGATGTCACTGGAAACCGAAGTGCAGGAACGCCGCCGCGCGGTGGAAACCCTCAAACAAACCCAGATGGAATTGATCCAGGCAGGGAAGATGGCCGCGCTGGGACAGATGTCGGCTGGCATTGCCCATGAGTTGAACCAGCCGCTGGCCGCGATGCAGCACCGTTTGCAATTGCTGGACGACTATGTGACCGAAGGCGATGCCGAGATGACCGCGCGGCAGCTGTCCCGTCTGGACGGCCTGATTGAGCGCATGACCCGCACGATTGCCTATCTGCGCAACTTTGCGCGGCGCTCGGAGTTCAGCGAGGACAGGCTCCCATTGGATGAACTGGTGAGCGACTCTCTGGCGCTCTTGAAAGCACGGATTGCGCAGGAAGCCACCGAGATCACGGTGGCAGATGACCTACCTCAATTGACTGTGATCGGGGACAAAATTCTGATCGAACAGGTGCTGGTCAACATCCTATCCAACGCGCTCGATGCCACCCAGCAAGCAGAGCGGCCAGGCCAAATCACCATCAGCGCCCAATTGATCGACAACGCCGTGCATCTCGCGGTGCGCGACAATGGGGCTGGGTTTGATCTGATCCCCGCTGCCGAAGCGCTGGACCCTTTTGTTACCACCAAGGAGGTTGGAAAGGGGCTGGGACTGGGCTTGTCGATTTCCTACAACATCATGAAAGACCTGAACGGCGACTTGCAACTGAGCCCCAACACGGACGGGCCGGGCGCAACGGCAACGCTTGTTCTACGCACAGGGGGAGCAGATGCAGCCGCAGATAATTTTGGTGGATGACGACGACGATCTGCGCGACGCGGTTCTGGACACCTTTGAAAAACACAAACTGGCGGCCAAAGGGTTTGCCCGCGCAGCGGATGCGTTGGAGGCGCTTGACCCGGAGTGGCCCGGCGTGGTGCTCAGCGATATTCGCATGCCCGGCATGGACGGGTTGGCCTTTCAGGAAGAGGTCAAACGGCTTGCGCCGGATGTGCCGGTGATCCTGTTCACCGGCCACGGAGATGTGCCGGTTGCGGTACAGGCGATGCGCAACGGCGCGTTCGAGTTCTTGGAAAAACCGGTGCATCCGGATCACCTGCATCAGGTGGTTTTGCGGGCCTTGAAAATGCGCAGCCTGCAGGTCGAGCTAACCAACCTGCAACACAAGACACGCGATACGTTGCCGTTGGAAGAACGGCTTGTGGGGCGTTCCAAAGTCATGCGGTTTGTGCGGCGTGACCTGCAAGCGGTGGCGCCACTACAGGTGGATGTGTTGTTGTGGGGGCAGGACGGCACGGGCAAGACCGCGGCGGCTCGAGCGATCCACGATCTGTCCCCCAATGCCGGTGGCGCCTTTGTCGTGGTGAATTGCTCCGCCGTATCGCAAGACACCATTGAGCGCACGTTGTTTGAGGACGGCGGCGCGGTGGCGCGGGCATCGGGCGGCACGTTGCATTTGCAGGACGTGGAAGCCCTGTCCGATCAATTGCAGGCGCAGTTGCTGCGGATTTTTGACAGCGCCGATGCGCCGCGCGTGGTGGCCTCTGTCAGTCAGAAGCCAGAGGAGCTTCTGGCTGACGGCAAACTGCGAAGTGATTTGCTGTACCGGATCAATGTGGCCCAGATCGAAATGCCGCCGCTCAAGGAGCGTGGGCGGGATGTGTTTGTCCTGCTGGACCACTTCATTCAGCGCGCCGCCGCGCGCCATGGCAAATCCCAAAAGGCGCTGCCGGTGCCGGATCTGGATGCGCTTGGCAAGTACTCCTGGCCCGGCAACGTACGTGAGTTGCGCAATGTGGCCGAAAAGCTGGTGGTGGGCCTGACGGTGCGTCTGGACGAACGAGCCTCTGCGGCCGTTACGGAAACCTATGACGAGGCCATGCTACGGCACGAGCGCGAGTTGCTTAGCAACGCGCTGATTCAAAGCGGTGGACGCAAGGCGGCGGCGGCAGAGTTGCTAGGCATCCCGCGCAAACGGCTTTACCTGCGCCTGAAGCACTGCGGCATCGATTAAAAATCGGTCAAATTTGACACAATTACACGTGTCAAATTTGACCCAAACCCACAATCAAAACGGTTTCGAAATCATCCGTTGAGCCTTTCGAGATTGGCTCGCTAGGGTTTGGCCATTGTTGGGCTATACTTGTGTGGCCCATCCATGGGAGGAAAATATGAAACGAACTTTTCGCGCATCTGTGGCCGCTCTGGCCCTGAGCTCCGCATCCGCAGCCTTTGCGGCGGACAAGGTGGTTGTGGTCACCTCGTTCCCCAACTCGATGACCGGTCCAATTGAGGCGGCTTTTGAAGCGGCCAACCCGGGCATTGATCTGGAGATCCTGAACAAGAAGACCTCCGCAGGTGTGAAGTACATTCAAGAGATTTCGGACGCCAACACGGCGGACATCTTCTGGGCCTCCGCGCCGGACGCATTTGAGGTGCTCAAAGGCGACGGGCTGCTGGCCTCTGTTGAGATCAACTCTGACGGCATCCCGGAGAAAATCGGCGCCTATCCGATGAACGATCCTGATGGCAAGTACTACGGTTTTGCCGCCGCCGGTTACGGCATCATGTGGAACGAACGTTACCTGAAGGCCAAGAAGCTGGAGCCCGCCAAAAACTGGGCGGACCTGAAAGACGCGGCTTATCACGGCCACGTGGGCATGTCCGCGCCATCCCGTTCCGGCACCACCCACCTGACCGTAGAGACCGTGCTGCAGGGTGAAGGCTGGGACAAAGGCTGGTCTGAATGGAAATGGATCGCTGGCAACTTCTCCACCGTGACCGAGCGCTCCTTTGGGGTGCCGGATGGGGTAAACACCGGCAACTTCGGCCTTGGCATCGTGATCGATTTCTTTGGCTTCAGCTCCAAAGCCTCCGGTTTCCCGGTGGACTTCTCCTACCCGGAAGTGACCGCGCTGGTACCCGCCAACATCGGTGTGGTGAGCAACGCGCCAAACGAGGCAGCGGCAAAGACCTTTGTTGAGTACCTGCTGACACCGGAAGGCCAAGAAGTATTGCTGGACCCGGCGATCATGCGTCTGCCCATCAACCCGGCGACCTACGCAAACGCACCCGAGGGCTTCCCAAACCCGTTTGAGGACGGCTCGATCGGGGCGGCGGTGAAGTTTGACGTTGCCAAATCCGGCGCGCGCTACAATCTGGTGAACTCCATGTTTGACGTGATGATCACCTACCGTCTGGACGACCTGCGAGCCGCCGTTGGCGCGGTGCAACAGGCCGAAGCCAAACACGCCGGTGGCGACAATGCCGAGGCCAAGGCGCTGATTGCAGAAGCACGCGCCTTGATTGATGCCAACCCGATTGACGAAGCCAAGTCTCTGGACGCGGATTTCGCGGGCATCTTCACCAAGAAGCGTAAGAAAGCCTCTGACACTGTTGGCGAACGCCAAGCGGAAGTTGAACAGCAGTGGGACGCCATGGTGGTGGAAAACTACCGCAAAGCCAAAGAGCTGGCGGACAAAGCCGCCGCGATGTAACGGCACCTCCCGGGGCGGCGTGTCGCCGCCCTGTTTCCCGCGCTTTGGTGTAGGTCACTCCCCGCACCAAAGCCACTCTCCTCTAAATTCTCGGGTAATTTCCCATGTCGAATGCCTCGCCGCACTCCAACGGCGGTCCGTCTCTGCTTGACCGTCTTCCGGCGTCGATCTTTCCGCGCGTGTCCGGGCTTCATGCCGCCGCGCTGATCATTGCCATCCTGCTGATCGGCTTGCTGATCATTCCCGTCCTTCAGGTGATCTACGTTGCCTTTCTGGACCCCAACACCGGCGCACTGACGCTGCAGAACTTTGTGGACTTCTTCCGCACCTCACTGTTCCGCGAAAGCTTCTGGAACTCGTTCTACGTCTCCGCCATGTCCGTGGTGGTCGCCACCGTCATCGCCCTGCCGCTGGCCTATATCACCACCCGCTTCAATTTTGCCGGGTCAGTGGTGATCCAAAGTCTCGGTTTCATCCCGCTGATCATGCCGCCCTTTGTCGGCGCGGTGGCGATGCAGCTGATCTTTGGCCGTAACGGCACGCTCAACCTGCTGATGGAAGAGAAATTCGGCGTCAACATCCCCTTCATGGAGGGGCTGAACGGCGTCATTCTGGTGCAGTCGATCCACTACTTCCCGTTTATCCTGATCAACCTCTCCACCAGCCTGCGCAACATCGACCGCTCAATGGAAGAGGCCGCACAAAACCTCGGCTCTCAAGGCATGCGCCTGTTCCGCCGGATTGTGTTCCCGCTGGCCATGCCAGGCTACATCGCAGGCGCCGCGCTGGTGTTCATCAAGGTGTTTGATGATCTCGGCACGCCCTTGCTGCTCAACGTGAACAATATGCTCGCGCCACAGGCCTTCCTGCGGATCAGCTCGATCGGGATCAGCGATCCGATGGGTTATGTGATCAGCTTCATCCTGGTGGCCTTCTCGATCTTTTCGCTCTGGGCGTCCTTCCTGGTGATGCGTGGCAAAGACTATTCCACCGTGCAAAAAGGCGGCGGTGGCCTGTCGAAACGTGACCTGCGCACCGGTGAAAAAGTCGCCGCTTATGCAGTGGTTGGCCTGATCCTGTTGCTTGTGCTCAGCCCGCACATCGGCCTGACCCTGCTCAGCTTTGCCACCATCTGGAGCTTTGCGCCTCTGCCGGACGGCTTCACCATTCAGAACTACATTGTGATGTGGGAGAACTCGAAGCAGTTCATAGCCAACACGGTGATCTATGCGGGTATCGCAGCTGTGCTGGACGTGATCATTGGCACTGCAATTGCCTATATCGTGATCCGCACCGGCATCTGGGGCCGCAAATCACTGGACTACCTCGCCACCGCCGCGCTGGCTGTGCCGGGTGTGGTGCTGGGCATTGGCTACCTGCGCGTGTTCCACTCCATCGACATCCCGTTCACCGACAAACCGATGGCCAGCTGGTGGGTGATCATTGCGCTTGCTCTGATGATCCGGCGTCTGCCCTATGCTCTGCGGGCCTGCACAGCCGCGCTGCAACAGGTGTCCCTGGCACTGGAAGAAGCTGCAGAAAGCCTTGGCGCCACCAAAAGCTCCACCATCCGCCGGATTGTGATCCCGCTGATGTCGGGCGGCATCCTGGCAGGCTTTGTGACCTCATTTGCCACCGCGGCGGTAGAACTCTCCGCCACCATCATGCTGGTGAGCTCGGAAAGTGACGCGCCGCTAGCATATGGCATCTACCTCTTCATGCAAACGCCGTCCGGACGTGGCGCTGGCGCAGCCCTTGGTGTGGTTGCTGTCATCATCGTTGGCCTCGGCACCTTCCTGTCGCAGCTGATGATTGAGCGCGACAAAAAATTCAAATCCACGGATCAGTCGCACTAAGGGTGCGGGAGTAAAGAACTATGACAAATCAAATGGTCGGAATTGAAATCAGCGATCTGCACCTCTCCTTTGGCGAAACCGAGGTGTTGACCGGGGTGAACCTCGACATCCAACCGGGCGAATTCTTCGCCTTCCTAGGTCCCTCCGGGTCCGGCAAGTCCACCCTACTGCGCTCGATTGCGGGCTTCGGCCCGACCCCACGTGGCAGCATCCGCATTGGCGGTCGTGATGTGGTCAGCCTGCCACCGTGGAAACGCAATGTCGGTATGGTGTTCCAGTCCTATGCGCTGTGGCCACATATGTCGGTGCGCGACAACGTCGGCTTTGGCCTCAAGGAACGCAAAGTGCCCAGCACCGAGATTGCCCCGCGTGTGGATGCCGCGCTTGAGCTTGTCGGTCTAAGCCATTTGGCAGACCGGATGCCCAACCAGCTCTCCGGTGGGCAACAACAGCGGATCGCCCTTGCCCGTACCGTCGTGGTGGAACCGGAAGTGTTGTTGCTGGATGAACCCTTGTCCAACCTGGACGCCAGCCTTCGGGTGCAGATGCGCCGGGAACTTCTGGCATTGCAGCGCAAACTTGGCCTGACAACCATCTTTGTGACCCACGATCAAGAAGAGGCCAATACCACCGCGGATCGCATGGCAGTGCTCGACAAGGGCGTGATCCAACAAATCGGCACGCCACAAGAGCTCTATGACACCCCGCAAAACCTATTTGTGGCGGAGTTTCTTGGCACGGCCAATATTCTTGGCGGTCAGGTCGAAACCGACGGCAGCGCCAAACGCTTCCGTACCAGTGCGGGCGATGTGCTGCCGCTCAGCGACGGGCACGCCGGGGCAGGCTCCATTGTTCTGCGACCGCAAAACATGCAGATTGTCGATCAGGCGGCGGCTGACACCCTGCCCGGCACCATCCTGCACCGCGAATTTATGGGCAGCCAGGTGCGCTACATCGTGCGCACCTCCGGCACGGAAATGATTGTCGATCAGTTCCACCATGTGGGCCATGACTGGCGCGACACCGGAAGCGACGTGCACCTGAAGGTCAACACCAATGAAGCGGTGATTGTGGCCTCATGAGCTTTCGTTACACCGGCCCGCGCCTGCTCCTGTTGCGCCATGGCGAAACGGAATGGAACCGGCAGGGCCGGCTTCAGGGCCGCAAAAACTCTCCGCTCACGGACCTGGGGCGGGCGCAAGCCCGCCAACAGGGGGAGATCCTGAAGCAGATCAACGGCATCGAGGGTTTCGATGCCGTTTGCAGTCCGTTGGGGCGGGCGCAGGAAACCGCCCGGATCGCACTTTCTGCCGTTGGCAAACTTCCCCGCTTGGAACCACGTGTCGCCGAAATCAACGCCGGCGACTGGGAAGGCCAGACCTTTAAAGAAATCTGTGGGGCACCCCCCAAATTTCACGACAAAGACCTGATGCGCCTGTTTTTAACCGCGCCGAAGGGCGAGGGTTTCGACGCTTTGCGTGCGCGGTGTGTGGAATTTCTGTCCGACCTGGAGCAGCCAACCATTGTCGTGTCGCACTCCGTGACGCTTTGCATGATACGTGGCCTGCTTCGCGACCTGAGCCGGACCGAAATTGAAGCCCTGGATCGTCCTCAGGGGGCCGTTTACGAGATGTCGGCTGGCGTTGAAACGCTATGGTCGTCTGTTTCAGCGCGTGTCTAAGGGAGGATCGTATCGAAGGGGGCTGACGCAAAAACTGGCAAAATGCACGCTGGCAGAAGAGGCGACAGTCAGAAGTAGCCCCCAGGGCGTCGCAGAAAACTTAGATCGAGCACACTTTCACCGCCCCTCAAGAGGGCTGTTCATGACCCGTTCCGGCCTGTCGACTTGAAGCCCAGCCAAGGTCCGCAGCAACCTGTTTTTGTCGATCGGCTTGGATAGAAAATAGTCCATACCAGCGGACAGGCACGCTTGACGGTCACGTTCAAAAGCATTGGCTGTTAAGGCCACAATAGTGGGCTGGGGGATGTCCAAAACCCGGATTTCGCGTGTTGCGGAAAGCCCATCCAGCTCTGGCATGGACATATCCATCAACACAATGTCGGGCTGCAATTCTTGACACAAGGTGACGGCCTCACGGCCGTCCTCTGCTTCGACGAGGTCCAGGGGTTGGTCTCTCAGGTATTTGCGGATCAATAGGCGATTCACCCGATTGTCCTCCGCCAACAGAACCAAACCAGGCGAGAGTTGCCTTGTCGCGCTAGGAAGCCCTTTGGTCACAAGGGACATACGTGGCTCTTGCGCAGGTGCCAACGGCAGGCGCAGGGTGAAACAACAGCCTTTGCCCAACTCAGACCGCAAAGTGATGTCGCCCCCCATGCGCTCTGCCAGAACTTTGGATATGGTCAACCCCAGTCCGGTCCCGCCATAGGCGCGCGTGGTGGCTGAATCGGCTTGAGAAAACCGATCAAAAATGCGGCCCGCATTTTCCTCGGAAATGCCAATCCCGGTGTCCTCCACCGCAACACTCAGTTGGTGAGGCTCCCAATCAGTCGCCGTGACACGCACCGTCACAGTCCCCTCAGAGGTGAACTTCACGGCATTGCCAACTAGGTTCACAAGAATCTGGCGCAACCGCCCATCGTCCCCATGCACCCGGCGCGGCAGGTCCTCGGAATAGGTCACCGTCAGCGAAATCCCCTTTTCTTCCGCTTTGGGACGCAGCAACTGCACCGAGGCCTCGACACAACCGCGCGGATCAAAATCAACGTTTGCGATCTCGACCTCACCCGTTTCAAGCCGTGACAGATCCAGGATGTCATTGATGATTTTCAACAAGGCACTGGAAGAGCTGCGGACGATGTCCACGTAGGCCTGCTGTTCGGCTCCCAACGCGCTGTCTGCCAGGAGGTTTGCCATGCCCATAATCCCGTTCATCGGGGTCCGGATTTCATGGCTCATATTGGCAAGAAACTCAGACTTCGCACGATCCGCCTGCTCTGCTGCGACCTTCGCGTCGGCCAACTCACGCGCATGTGCTTTGGCATGGGTGATGTCGCGCTCCACGCCGACAATAAACTCAACAGCGCCTGTATCATCCAGAACCGGCACGACATTGACCTCCACCCAATACGGCGTGCCGGATTTGGTGTAGCTCAGAACCTCCGTGTAATACTCTTCGCCACGTTTGATATGATCCCTGATCTTCTCAACCGTGGCAAAATCTGTGTCAGGCCCGTTCAAAAGGTTACCGGGTTTCTCACCAATCGCCTCGTCAGCGCTGTACCCGGTCATCTTTGAAAACCCGTCGTTCACCCAAAGAATTTCGCCCTGTGCATTACCCAAAATGATGCTGTCCGAGGCGTGCTTGGCCACCAATGACAGCCGATAAAGCTCCGCCTGATTGGCTTTTAGATCCTCATGTGCCTGTTCTAAATCGTACTTTCCCCGTTCCAGCTCCCGATTTTTGCTCGCCAGAAGTTGCTCCCTCTTTTTAAGCACCAACCGACTACGTTCGCTGTGGTGCAAAGAGTAGACCGCAATGGCAAAAATCACCCCCAAACACACAATCAGGAAAGGCGTCGATGCCACCAGGATTTCCATCGACCGGCTCATAGGTTGCCAGACAAGATAACCCGCAACCATATCCCCCGCACTGAAGAGGGGAACGCTGTTCTGATCGGTAGGCTCAGTGCGAATGAGCTGCAAATCGGAGACCGGCAAATCCCGTAGCACGCGGCCAAGATATTCCGAGTCTATGCAATACACCGCGACCAAAATATGCGGCGCCTGGCCTGTCAGGGGGATTCCTCCGGGATCTGGCACAATCGCAAAGGACGCGGCCAACGCGACCTCCTCGCCAAGCGTCACCACCTCGATGTTGGAGAGCGCAGGGAAATGGCCGGAAAAGCTCCCGGTGTCCGGCAGACTCCGGGCGGCCGCGAAAAAATTGTCTCGGATGTCGGCAAAGGTTTGCTTTTGACTCATTAGCTTTTGGACATCCGCAGCGGACCAACCTTCGTCCTGTGGGATTCTCTCAAAAACAAGGTCCCCATTGGGTGCCACCAAGAAAGCACCAGAGTAATTGGAATCCCGCGCCAACTCTTCGCCAAACCGGTTTTCCACCCAAGCCTGTGAAAAAGACTGGTCAATGTTCCGATATGCGGCATTGGAGGCCGCGTAGCGCTCAATTTCGGAAAGACGTTGCTGCTTGTGCGCATTAAACGTGTTGCGAACCGTAACAGCTTCTCGCTTCAACGCTTCTGTTTCTGCCTCCCAAAGTCGCACAAAAACTGAGCCAAACGCGGTCACGAGAAGCAGAAAACACGCCAGAACCACCAATCCAATCGACGTCCGAAATGGCGCAGTTACTCGACCAAAAGTTCCCAATTCTCGACCTCAAGCGCAAAATCTAAAATACTTGAATTTCCCAATTTTCTTACAAATGAAAGGTTCTTCATTGGTTAACACGGGAAGGTTTAGTCAATCAAACCGGGCCACGCTGAGCCCAGCCAAATGACCGGCACGACATATGCGCGCCCGGCTGGGCCCCTTCATGGTTTTTTCACACAACAATGTGACTTCTGAGCGCCCCCAATTCCTTCTAAGTTTGGGCACAAAAGTTCTTCATCAAAGGGCATGTGACATGCTGACCCGACGCCATTTTCTAATCACCTCCGCTGCACTTTTCTCGGCACCTCTTGCCACGCCCGTCAGCGCAGCCCCCATTTCGGATCGCTCCAAGTGGAACAGCTGGGACAGACAGGTCACCCCTGCCAATTATGATCCCGCCACCTCAAACCCCTGGGGCCTGCATGCCAGATTTCTGCCTCAACGGGTGAAGGCCAACGACGGCCTGACGCCGGGTGACATCCATGTCGACGCGGTGGCGCGGTATCTGTACCACATTCAAAACGACGGCACGGCCATGCGCTATGGCGTCGCCATTGCCAAAGGCAACCTCTACGAGCCCGGCACCTACACAATCCGCCGCAAAACCAAATGGCCCACTTGGACCCCGACTGCGCAGATGATCAAACGCGAGCCGGCTGTCTACAAGCAGCACGAAAACGGCATGAACGGCGGCCCGTCCAACCCGTTGGGGTCCAGAGCTTTCTACCTCTATGTCGGCAACCGAGACACCTACCTGCGCATCCACGGCTCCCCCGCGCCCAGCTCCATCGGCGGGCGGGCAAGTTCGGGATGCGTGCGCATGGTCATGCCGCACATCAACGACCTGTATGAGCACGTTGCCACCGGTTCTACAGCGGTCCTGCATCCACCTGAGGACGCGGTGACGGCCACGACTTAAGCGGCGCGTCTATTCCGGTGGTCGGGAACACAGCGGGTTCCCGGCCTTTGCCCGCAACGGCAGATACGTCGTTTCAACCGGCCCCACATGCCGGTACTCATAACACCCGTCTTCAGGGTTGATCCGCACAGTGGTGAGATCCTGATACGGCGCTGCAATGGCAACCAGATTGTCAGAGAGATTGGTCAGGTGGCCTTCGGGATTTGTGCCGCCCAGTTCGGAACAGCCTGCGAGTGAAACAGCCAAGCACACTGATCCCCAAACACTTTTTGTCATAATTGTCTCCCAAATTCTTGTTTTTGTTTCTGGCGTGAAGCCGCCCCTGTCGCCATACAAAACTTTGTGAGCCTATGTGGCCCCGCATGCGCGTAGTCCATGCATGGACAGCACAGCTCGAACCGACAAAAACAAGCACAAGCATCACTTTAAGTCCAGAAATGTTGCTACTCGTCAGGTTTTTGAAAGCCGTGGCGGCGCTCCCTAGGAGAGTGTTTGTGTCAGCGGAATGGTTTGATTTTGCAGTGCGTTGCCTGAGAAACAAGCGTCACACTTCAGGGAGCTTTTTTGATCGGTTTTGGGTGGTCCCGAATGGCCTTTGAAACGCGCAAGGGGGAACTCAAAGCTGACTTGGTCAATACCGAGCCTTTTAGCCCTGTGTTGCTGTCCCCCAACCTCTCGGATGTGTATCGCGACAAGGTGGTCGACCTGACCGAGGCTCAGCACGACCCGGCGACCAAAGCCGAAGCGACCACGCTGATCCGGTCTCTGCTGGAGGAGATCCGGCTGATCCCGAACGAAGATGGCCCCATGGAGATCGAGCTTGTTGGGGAACTGGCGGGTTTGCTGGCGTTAGGCCAAACAAAAACGGCCTCGAAGCTTGCAGCTTCAGGCCGTTTTGTATCGTTGGTTGCGGGAGTAGGATTTGAACCTACGACCTTCAGGTTATGAGCCTGACGAGCTACCGGGCTGCTCCATCCCGCGACACTTTTTTTGGGCTATGGCGCGGAGCGCTACTTGAGCCCGTTTGATCTCTTTCCGGTTGGATTTGAGATCTGTCGCCCTTCAGGACGTTTTGATTGTTCTGAAGGTATTCTGTTTTTATCGATTGAGAGATATTTGGGGTTTTTACTAGGTTTGGCGATGACCTACTCTCCCACACCTTAAGATGCAGTACCATCGGCGCTACGGTGCTTAACGGCCGGGTTCGGGATGGGACCGGGTGTTTCACTCGCGCTATGATCACCAAACCGAGGAAAAACCCCGGTTAGGTTGTCCAAGTCATTTCACTGATTGTGTAGTGTGTATGCTTTTGATTTCCAGTCTTACTTTTACTGGATCAAATCAAGCCTATCGGACCATTAGTACCAGTCAACTGAATGCGTTACCGCACTTACATCTCTGGCCTATCGACGAGGTGGTCTACCTCGGTCCTCAGGGATACCTTGTTTTGAGGGGGGCTTCCCGCTTAGATGCCTTCAGCGGTTATCCTGTCCGATCATAGCTACCCTGCACTGCTGCTGGCGCAACAACAGGTCCACCAGTGGATCGTTCACCCCGGTCCTCTCGTACTAGGGGCAACTCCTCTCAAGTATCCTACACCCACGGCAGATAGGGACCGAACTGTCTCACGACGTTCTAAACCCAGCTCACGTACCTCTTTAAACGGCGAACAGCCGTACCCTTGGGACCTGCTCCAGCCCCAGGATGAGATGAGCCGACATCGAGGTGCCAAACACTGCCGTCGATATGGACTCTTGGGCAGTATCAGCCTGTTATCCCCGGCGTACCTTTTATCCGTTGAGCGATGGCCCTTCCACTCGGGACCACCGGATCACTATGGCCGTCTTTCGACTCTGCTCGACTTGTCAGTCTCGCAGTCAGGCTGGCTTCTGCCATTGCACTCAACGAGCGATTTCCGACCGCTCTGAGCCAACCTTCGCGCGCCTCCGTTACGCTTTAGGAGGCGACCGCCCCAGTCAAACTACCCGCCACACAGGGTCCCGGATCCGGATAACGGACCGCGGTTAGACATCAAGCAATGCAAGGGTGGTATCTCAAGGGAGGCTCCACCGACACTGGCGTGTCGGTTTCAAAGCCCACCACCTATCCTGCACATGCATGGCCTGATGCCAGTGTGAAGCTGTAGTAAAGGTGCACGGGGTCTTTCCGTCTAACCGCGGGAAGCCTGCATCTTGACAGGCAATTCAATTTCGCTGAGTCGATGTTGGAGACAGCGGGGAAGTCGTTACGCCATTCGTGCAGGTCGGAACTTACCCGACAAGGAATTTCGCTACCTTAGGACCGTTATAGTTACGGCCGCCGTTTACCTGGGCTTCAATTCGGAGCTCTCACCCCTCCTTTTAACCTTCAGGCACCGGGCAGGCGTCAGACCCTATACGTCGTCTTGCGACTTCGCAGAGCCCTGTGTTTTTAGTAAACAGTCGCCACCCCCTGGTTTGTGCCCCCAGCCAATACTTGCGTAGAAACTGGGCCTCCTTCTCGCGAACTTACGGAGGTATTTTGCCGAGTTCCTTCAACATCGTTCTCTCAAGCGCCTTGGTATGCTCTACCAGTCCACCTGTGTTGGTTTAGGGTACGGTCTCATGGAGGGCTATTTCCAGGAACCAATCAGCGGCCCACCCAATCCGATAAGGGTGAACAACCTTCATGATCCGTCACATCCTCCTGGCCTAGGAATATTAACCTAGTTCCCATCGCCTACGGCTTTCGCCCTCGGCTTAGGGGCCGGCTTACCCTGCTCAGATTAGCTTTAAGCAGGAACCCTTGGACTTTCGGCGAGAGTGTCTCTCACACTCTTTGTCGCTACTCATGTCATCATTCTCACTAGTGATCTCTCCACCGGATGGCTCACGCCCCGGCTTCATCGAAAGCTCCTTATCCTGCGCTACATCCCGAGGGATGTAGAAGAGGATAGGAACTATGTCACACTACGCTCTGCTACCGATGCTTACGCATCCCTAGACTTCGGCTCATGGCTTGAGCCCCGTTACATCTTCGCCGCAGGACAACTTATTTAGACCAGTGAGCTGTTACGCTATCTTTAAAGGATGGCTGCTTCTAAGCCAACCTCCTGGTTGTTTTGGTCGTCCCACCTGCTTTCCCACTTAGCCATGAATTAGGGGCCTTAGTCGTAGGTCAGGGTTGTTTCCCTCTCCACTACGGACGTTAGCATCCGCAGTGTGTCTGCCACATAGTACTCCCGGGTATTCGGAGTTTGGTTAGGATCAGTAAGCCTGTGGGGCCCCATTACCCATCCAGTGCTCTACCCCCCGGGGTATTCGTGTGACGCTCTACCTAAATAGATTTCGCAGAGAACCAGCTATCTCCGAGTTTGATTGGCCTTTCACCCCTAGGCACAGCTCATCCCGATCTTTTTCAACAGATGTGGGTTCGGTCCTCCAGTGCATGTTACTGCACCTTCAACCTGGCCATGCCTAGATCACTCGGTTTCGGGTCTGATCCATCTAACTCATGCGCCCTATTAAGACTCGCTTTCGCTGCGCCTACACCTAACGGCTTAAGCTTGCTAGATAGACCAAGTCGATGACCCATTATACAAAAGGTACGCTGTCAGCCCTCAAGGGGCCTCCAACTGATTGTAGGCGTTCGGTTTCAGGTACTGTTTCACTCCCCTCGTCGGGGTGCTTTTCACCTTTCCCTCACGGTACTGGTTCGCTATCGGTCAGTAAGGAGTACTTAGCCTTCGAAGGTGGTCCTCCGATCTTCAGACAGAATTTCACGTGTTCCGCCCTACTTAATACATCCTTCAAAGCTTCGAATACGGGGCTGTCACCCACTATGGCCCGTCTTCCCAAACGGTTCTTCTCACTTATCAGGCTTGGCTGGTCCGCGTTCGCTCGCCACTACTAGCGGAGTATCAATTGATTTCCTTTCCTCCGGGTACTTAGATGTTTCAGTTCCCCGGGTTTGCTCTTAAGACCCTATGTATTCAGGTCAAAAGTACCTGGTTCAGTAAGTTATAGGCAGCCCGAAGGCTATTATAACAAACTGTCAGGTGGGTTCCCCCATTCAGAGATCCTGGGATCAAAGCCTATTCTCGGCTCCCCCAAGCTTATCGCAGAGTATCACGTCTTTCATCGCCTCTTACTGCCAAGGCATCCACCAAACGCCCTTCTCGCGCTTGATTTGATCCAGAAAGAGAAAGACTGACGTCCTTCGTGATCGCTTGGCTGGCATGCCGCACAATCCTGTTTCTGAACCAAAAGTCATACTTTTTCCCGCTCCTTACCCTGGAACCTTCGCTGCCGATGTCGGTCGGCCCCACGAAGAGGATAAGGAACAATGCAAGATCTCTCGATCTTGCGGGTTAGTGTACTTGACTTGGACAACTCTGTTCGTTTCAGCAGGGATACGAAGGAGACAACCGAGGAAACAGTCGTCAATATCGCCTCTCCCGAAGGAGACCTAGCTGAGATCATCCCCGTACTTAGGGCGATCAAACAGTGTTGATTGTTATTCTCAAAACCGCTCTTTGCAGAGCTGTTCTGGAACAACTTGTATCTCTCTAAACGATGTCAAACTTCCGAAGAAGTTAAGGTCATCCGATTGGATGGTTAAGAACCACTGAGGTGCTTAACGATCAAATCGAAAGGGTAATGGTGGAGCCTAGCGGGATCGAACCGCTGACCTCCTGAATGCAAATCAGGCGCTCTCCCAGCTGAGCTAAGGCCCCATTATCACCCCGAAGGATGGTGGTGGGTCGAGGAGGACTTGAACCTCCGACCTCACGCTTATCAGGCGTGCGCTCTAACCACCTGAGCTACCGACCCAAGCTGATCCCGGTTGGGATCGGCGTCGCCCGACAGGCGATTTGCAACGCAAATCTGCCGAGAGGGTCGAACCTCAAGGGCAACTCTCACGCCAGCCGGTCGGCTCACGTGTATTCCTGAAGAGATATGGGGACGGCCTGGTCCGTTTGATATAGATCGGCAAAGGTACCGATCTGTTGCTAAGTGTCCACGAGATCCGGTGATTAGGAATTGCTTCCCAATTCAGCCAGTCCTGCAAGGACATCCTTAGAAAGGAGGTGATCCAGCCGCAGGTTCCCCTACGGCTACCTTGTTACGACTTCACCCCAGTCGCTGATCCTACCGTGGTCCGCTGCCTCCTCAGAGAGGTTAGCGCACGGCCGTCGGGTAGAACCAACTCCCATGGTGTGACGGGCGGTGTGTACAAGGCCCGGGAACGTATTCACCGCGTCATGCTGTTACGCGATTACTAGCGATTCCGACTTCATGGGGTCGAGTTGCAGACCCCAATCCGAACTGAGACAGTTTTTGGGGATTAACCCATTGTCACTGCCATTGTAGCACGTGTGTAGCCCAACCCGTAAGGGCCATGAGGACTTGACGTCATCCACACCTTCCTCCCGCTTATCACGGGCAGTTTCCCTAGAGTGCCCAGCCGAACTGCTGGCAACTAAGGATGTGGGTTGCGCTCGTTGCCGGACTTAACCGAACATCTCACGACACGAGCTGACGACAGCCATGCAGCACCTGTCACTAGGTCCCGAAGGAAGGCTCCATCTCTGGAGTTGTCCTAGGATGTCAAGGGTTGGTAAGGTTCTGCGCGTTGCTTCGAATTAAACCACATGCTCCACCGCTTGTGCGGGCCCCCGTCAATTCCTTTGAGTTTTAATCTTGCGACCGTACTCCCCAGGCGGAATGCTTAATCCGTTAGGTGTGTCACCGAATAGCATGCTACCCGACGACTGGCATTCATCGTTTACGGTGTGGACTACCAGGGTATCTAATCCTGTTTGCTCCCCACACTTTCGCACCTCAGCGTCAGTATCGAGCCAGTGAGCCGCCTTCGCCACTGGTGTTCCTCCGAATATCTACGAATTTCACCTCTACACTCGGAATTCCACTCACCTCTCTCGAACTCTAGGTTGCCAGTATTAAAGGCAGTTCCGGGGTTGAGCCCCGGGATTTCACCTCTAACTTAACAACCCGCCTACGCGCGCTTTACGCCCAGTAATTCCGAACAACGCTAACCCCCTCCGTATTACCGCGGCTGCTGGCACGGAGTTAGCCGGGGTTTCTTTACCAGGTACTGTCATTATCATCCCTGGCGAAAGAGCTTTACGACCCTAAGGCCTTCATCACTCACGCGGCATGGCTGGATCAGGCTTGCGCCCATTGTCCAAGATTCCCCACTGCTGCCTCCCGTAGGAGTCTGGGCCGTGTCTCAGTCCCAGTGTTGCTGATCATCCTCTAAAACCAGCTATAGATCGTAGACTTGGTAGGCCGTTACCCCACCAACTATCTAATCTAACGCGGGCCGATCCAAATCCGATAAATCTTTCCCCCGAAGGGCGTATAAGGTATTACTCACCGTTTCCAGTGGCTATTCCTTAGATCTGGGTACGTTCCCACGCGTTACTAACCCGTCCGCCGCTCACTCCGAAGAGTGCGCTCGACTTGCATGTGTTAGGCCTGCCGCCAGCGTTCGTTCTGAGCCAGGATCAAACTCTCAAGTTGAATAGCTGTTACCAGCTAATCCTTGACGTTCGAACCTCTGCACATCTCATCCAGGAGGCTAATCCCGGATGAACTCAAACTGTTTGTGTGCTTCAGTTTCCAAAAGAAACAAAAGCCGTACAAACAGTGAAGCTGTTGTAATCCTATCATCGACCATAAGGCCTAAGGACCGATATGCAGGTGTTTGTTCATCGAAATGAACCAAACCGCCCTCATATCTCTTCAGTGTATTCTCAATGTCAAACAACGTCGGAGCATAAACCCCAGAGACAAAACCAACCGACCGCGCTACTAACTTACTAGCGCAACCCGCTGATACTGCTCGATATTTTCAGAACCTTCCAGCTTAGAGCGTCGCTCCCTGCCAGTCCGTCCCGCCGTTGTGCGCCTCAGCGCCGCCGGTGAAGGGGGTTCTAAGCATAACACCAAACAGCCGCAAGCGCTTTTTGCATCTTTTTACAGAATTCCAACAACTTTCTGGAAAACGAAACAATATCAATATCTTAACAGAACAGATTTCCGCCAAGAACAGAGCAAGGGCCGAAGCCAAGGTTAACAAAAGGCCATCCGCAGCAGTTATCCACAGACTCAACCAAAGACTCACACCAATGACCCCCAAGACTCGCCGCGCCAAAAACAACGTCGTTATCATGTCGGTATCGCGACTGTTTCGCAGAGGTGCAGAAAGAACGGCAGAAAAGGTGACGTTTCTGAAGAGTGAAGACTGAGGGCGGGGCGTCAAGAATTACCGCAACGGTCTCCCCTACCCTTTGTACTTCCGTACCTTGGCGCCCGTCAGCGTATAGCCCACTTCGGCCAGGCCGGTTGCGGTGGCGGCTGTGCCAAACTCGCCGATGACCTCCACCGGTTCATAAAGATCGGTGAGCGCATAGGGCTTCTTGGCTGAGACCAATACCAATTGATTGGCGGGCGGGGGCGGGACATGAATACAGGCGCCAACAAAAGGCGCGAGGATAAAATCTTTCACGCCATCCGCGCCAAAATCCAGCGGCACCACAAATCCCGGCAAGCGCACAGTTTGGCCGTTGAAGGCTTCGGTGACGGCTTTGGCTTCTTCCTGCTCAAAGCCGGTTGTGAGTTGGCCGTGCTCCACCACACCGATGCCGCGCAATTGCTCGAGCAGTTTGCCCGTGTCGCCTTCGGGTACGAGGTCTTTCCAGTCCAGATCAACCACGCCGGCGAACGCAGGCCGCGCGCCGACAAAGGATAGGGCCGCAAGGCTGGCCAAGATGTGGCGACGTGTGGGCATGGGAACCTCCCTCAATGGCGGCGTTAGTGTTTCACTTGCATCCCGTCGGCCAGCGACAGGAAGTAGGCGCGGATCGCGGGCAGAAGGCTGACCGCAATACCGGCGAAGATCACACATCCCAAGACCAGCCATTCGCGGGGGCTGGGCGCGGTGACCTCTATATAGAGACCAAATGCGGCATCGATGCGCGCACGCGCAAGCCACAATCCCGTGTACAGGAGGCCGATGCCAAGGGTCACTGCGGTCAGGCTCATAAGCGCGGCCTCTGTGGTGAGCAGCAGCAGGATGGTCCAAGGCCGTGCACCAATCGCACGCAAGAGCGCCATTTCGCGGCGGCGTTCGTTGAGGCCAGAAAAGATCATTGCCGCCATGCCCAGCAAAGCAGTGATCACCACCATCACCGAGACGGCAATCAGGGCGGTTTCGGCCACGCCAATCAGGCTCCAGAGTTCGCTGAGCGCCACACCGGGCAGGATCGCCAGCAGTGGCTCCTCAGGGTATTCGTTGATCCAACGCTGCAGGCCAAAGATTTTCAGGCGTGAGGTTGTGCCGACCATCGCCGCCGTCACCGCTTGGGGGGTGAGCTGCATCTGGCGGACCTCACCGGCGCTGATGGTGTTTTGCGAGCGACCGCCGCCTTTCCAGTCAATGTGAATGGCCTCGATGGCCTCCAGGCTGACAAAGACGGTGCGGTCCACCGGCGTGCCGGTCTTTTCCAGAACGCCGGAAATCCGGAAAGGTTTGTCGTCGTGATCGGTGAACGAGGCCACGCCATGGCTGACCACAATGCTGTCTTGCAGGTCATAGCCAAGCGCGGCGGCCACATCCGCCCCCACCACAGCATCAAACAGATCGTCAAATGCGGCGCCTTGGGTGAAGGTGACAGACCGTCCCCCCCGGTATTTGTAGCGTTCAAAAAACTCAGGCGTGGTCCCCAGCACGCGGAAGCCCTTGTGGCTGTCGCCCAGTGACAGGGGCACAATCCAATTGACTTCGGGGCGGTCCGCGATGTCCTGATAACTTTGCCAAGTGACATTGTTGGTGGCGTTGCCGACGCGAAAGACCGAATAGAGCAGGAGCTGCACGCCGCCTGAACGTGCGCCGACAATCAGGTCGGTGCCGGAAATGGTGTCGGCAAAGCTGGCCTTGGCCCCGGTGCGGAGTTTTTCCACGCCCAGAAACAGCGCCACAGAGAGCGCGATAGCGAAGATGGTCAGGCTGACGGTGACCGCGCGGCTGAGCAGGGATTTGAGGGCAAGACGCAACAGGATCATGCCACACGCCTTTCGGTATGGGCGATGTCGGCGAGATCCAGCGTGCGATCAAAGCTTTGGGCCAGTCGGGCGTCGTGGCTGACCATCAGAAGGGTCGCACCCGCCTCGTCGCATTGCTGCATCAGCAGATCGAGAAAGGCGGCCTGGCTGTTGGCATCCAGCGAAGACGTGGGTTCATCCGCCACAATCAGCTTAGGACGGCCAATCAAGGCGCGGGCGGCGGCCACGCGTTGTTGCTGGCCAATGCTAAGTTCGGTGGTTTGCGCGTTCAGCACCAAGTCTCGATCCAGCCCCAGCGCCGCGGTCAGCCGCAGCGCCTCCTCTTGCGCAGAGTCCAGACGTTTGCGACGCGCGGGCGCAAAGGAGAGTTGCAGCAGGATGTTTTCCAGCGGCGAGGCATAGGGCAACAGATTGAACATCTGAAAGATCACGCCAATGCGTTCGGCCCGAAACCTGTCCCGCGCGGTGGGGCGCAGGGTGGACAAGTCCACGCCATCTACTGTGATGGTTCCGCTTTGAGGGTGGGTGATGCCGCAGATCAAGCTGAGCAAGGTGGACTTGCCGGAGCCGCTTTGCCCCAGCAGGAACAGTTTCTCACCCTCAGGAACATTGAGGTTTGGCACGGTCAGGGTGAACTGCGTCCGACCTTGCCAGGTGAAGGCCACATCGTTGAGATCTATTGCGGCCTTCATCACTGTCTTGGACCCTAAGGCTTAGTTGAGCGTGACAACCGGTGCGTCGGCTGTGGCCTCTACCTTAGTGGCGCCTGCGTTGGTCACAAGCTGAACTTCCAGCTCTTCGGCATTTGGGAACTGCGTGAAGTAGGTCAGAGACAGGCTGGTCAGTTCAGCTGGGTTGGCGCAGGTCAACGCATATTCAGCGTGGAACTCACTGTGAGTGGCTTCATCGCCGTGATCATGCGCGTCATGATCGTGGTCATCGTGCTCCGCATGCTCTTCTTTATCGTGGTCATGATCGTCGTGATCTGCGTGTTCTTTTTCATGTTCCTCGTGATCATGATCGTCATGCTCGGCATGCTCTTTGTCATGATCGTGATCGTCGTGCTTTTCGCCATGATCGTCATGGTCATCGTGCGCGTGATCGTCGTGATCACCCTCATGATGTTCGTCTTCACTGTGCAGCTCTGCCTCTGCTGAGGTCACAGTACAATTGGCCGCAGCAGGCACACCAAAGAGGCTCACAGGATCAGACAGCTTGGCAAGACCGGCGTCTACGGCGGCCTTATCCGCATCGGACTCGGCAGCGTGCTCAAACCCCACGATGTCAAAGCCAGGGGCGATGAGTTCCAGCGCCAGCGTGTCACCGTCCACCGCAATGTTCAGCGCACCGTGACCGTGCATATGGGCGTCAAGCTCGCGCTTTTCTTCGGCGATGGCCGGGGCAGCGGCCATCAGGGTGGAACACAGCAAAGCTTTTTTGAGGGTCATGGGGTGTCTCCGGTCAATACGCAAAAGTAACGATTGATCGTTATGTTATTATGTATCAACTGACAAGAGGCAGGACTGCCGATTGGCGGAAATCTCAGGACGCCACTCCCACCACAAGCATCTTCAGGACGATCTGCCCACCATGCGAGGCAAAAACACCCCGGACAGACCGCCCTTCGCATTATGCACCCGGACGAAATCACACCTGTGTCGTGCACACGGCGCAGCCCCGCAGCTATCAAGTCAATGGCACGCCGGCAAACGCCCGTAACGGCTGGTCCTCCAAAGCCCCAAGGGGGCAAATACAAAGGCTTGATCAAGCCCCCCCAAAAGTAACAACATGGGTTTACGCATCACGGCTCTGCGAGGGGCCGCTCGCGAAACGGACATAGAGTCAGGACATTTGTGCCATGAAACATTCGTTGAACCATATGCTGCCTTTGGTGATCGCCTTGTTTGCAGCAAACTCAAGTATTGCGGACACGGTAGAGTTCGGGACTTTCGACCTGGCGCCGTACGTTCTCCACGATGATCCTCAAGGCCGACCCGGCCTCTTTATGGAGATAACAACCGCGATTGCCGATCGCGCAGATGTGCCTGTAGACAACAGCGTCCTGCCCATTGCGCGGGTGATCAAAAACCTGGAACGCGGCCTGACGGATTGTGTGGTTGCGCTGGAAACCCCGTGGACATTGGAGCATTTGATCCAGGTGTCCGAAATCCACGATCAGCTGGAAATCATTATCGCGACACGTCCGGGGTTTGAAATCACTCAACTCAGTGACCTGCGCGGCCAACGCCTGGCAATTCCGCGCGGAACGTTTCGTGGGTCCCCCGTTATGGCCGAGCCAGATATTGAACACGTCTTGACCAATGGGTACGAGCAAAGCATCGACTTGTTGAGAGCTGGACGGGTTGATGCCATTGCCGGAACTGCACTTAGCCTTTACCACAGCTTTACAACCGAGAACGTAAAGCGGCCTGAAGTTGGGGTTGTCCTTCCAGTCGAGAGCAATTCCCTATGGTTGCAATGTGTCAAAGGTCAGGTGCCCGACGACCAATTGGCAAAGCTGGATCAAGCAACCAGTGCCCTGAGGGAGGAAGGTGCGATCGACGCTTTTCTGCAGCGCTACATTCCGCCAGAGTTTAAATAGTGCCGGATCAGGACAGCACTTCCTCAAAAAAGTTCAAGAACAGCCTTTCGTTTCGACAGGCACGTGTTGCCGTGCTTGCTGGGTTTGTTTTGGGCATTGGCTTCAGCGCGATCCAAATTTTTGCGGATTTGCGACGCGAAATCCACCAAGTCGACACGACATTTGAACAGTCTCTCAAGATACTGGAGGACTCCGCGTATCAAGCCGCCTATGGCCTCGACAAAGTGTTGGCACAGACCGTTGTGGATGGCGTATTTCACCAATTGGCGATTTCGGAAGCGACCATCATCGATAGCTACGGCGACACGATGTACTCTCGGACGCGTCCACCGTTGAAGACCTCGCTATCCTGGCTGGCCGAAGGGATTTTTGGAGAGGTTAAGTCGTACTCGACGCAACTGCTGGAGAAGGGCACCGGCTTCTATGCGGGGGAGTTGATCATCCGCGTTGATACAAACGTTATTGCCAGGGATTTTTTCAAACGCTCCGGGCTTGTTCTAGGCTTTGGCGTGCTCAGAAACCTGCTTCTGGCGACTGTGCTCGCCTTCCTTTACCACAAAATGCTGACCAAACCGCTTCGCGAGATTGCTGACCTCATCCACGAAGGGGCAGCGGAATTGCCCGTTACCGAAGCGCATAACACCGACGAACTGGGTGATATTGCGCGCGCGTATAACACACTCTCGCGCGCCCGCGCGCAGGCGGTCACGCGCCTCCAAGAAGAGGAGCAGAGGTTCCGGAGATTGTTCGAAAACAGCCAGGTGTCGCTGTCCAATGCTGACTATTCGGACGTGATTAAGTCGCTCAATCAGCTTCGGACCGACGGGGTGGAAGACCTTCGGCGCCATCTTGATATGAATGAAGGCGCGACATGGCAGCTGTTCACATCAATAGACATATTGAGCGCCAATGACGCTACTCTGAAGCTGTTCGGAGCTACATCAGAAGACAACCTGATGCGGCAGGCCGAGAAAACGTTCGGTCCAAAGACACTTGAGATGTTTAAGGATCAGCTTTGCGCCATTTGGGACAAGCAAAGCATGTTCCGCGCAGAGACTGTTTTTTATACATTGGCTGGAGAGGAGATCATTGGTGTGATCTCGCTCCCGATCCCCGACACGGACACCGGATTCACCAGCATTCCGGTTAGCATTCTGGATGTGACCGAGTTCAAAAATGCGGAAACCGAGCTCACCTTCCGGGGCGAAATCATAGAAGTGGTTGGCGAAGGTGTGCTTGTCTCACGGGTGTCTGATGGGGTGATTATTTACACAAACGCGTCCCTTGATGCCACGTTTGGCTATGATCGCGGAGAGCTGACAGGCCAGGTTGTCAGCGTGCTCAATGCCCCAACGGAGGTAGCACCCGAAGAGGTGTCCTTGTCCATCACCGACACCCTTCTGAAGGGTGGTCGTTGGGAAGATGAAGTGCTCAACATTCGCAAGGACGGTTCTCTGTTCTGGAGCGAGGTTTCGGTGACCGGGTTTGAACACTCTGTCCATGGAGCTTTGGCCATTGCGGTCCAATCCGACATCTCGGAACACAAATTGCTTGAGGAACAACTCCGGCAGGCGCAGCGCATGGAAGCGGTCGGTCAATTGACCGGTGGCGTGGCCCACGACTTCAACAACCTGTTGGCTGTCATGCTTGGCAATACCGAACTGCTGGAGGATCAGGCAGACAAGGCCCCTGCGACCCAGAAATTCATTAAAACAATCAAATCTGCTGTGGAACGGGCAACCTCGCTGACGGGACGATTGTTGGCCTTCTCCAGGCAATCGGCTTTGGCGCCTGTTCCGGCAAACGTGTGTGATGTGATTGGCGGCATTGACGACATGCTGCAAAGAACCTTGGGGGCCACCATCAAGCTTTCTGTTGTCTGCCCCGATGACCTCTGGCCCGCACTGATCGACACCCATGAATTTGAAAACGCGCTGGTGAACCTTGTGTTGAATGCACGGGACGCCATGCCACGTGGGGGACAACTGACCATAGAAACCCAAAACATCACTGTGGATGGGTCTTTTGCGGCGCAATCTGCAGAGGTTGCACCGGGAGATTATGTGCAGGTAAGTGTCAGCGACACTGGCGAAGGCATGTCGGAGGAAGTGCGCCTCAAGGTGTTTGAGCCCTTCTTCACCACAAAAGATGTCGGCAAGGGCAGTGGCCTGGGCCTCAGCATGGTCTTTGGGTTCGCCAAACAATCCAACGGCCATGTTTCGATTTACAGCGAAGAAGGCCACGGGACATCTGTGAGACTCTACATGCCCCGCTCTTCGGAGAATGTGGCCACGGAGGCGGCAGTTGAGACTGTGCAGGAACATGCGCGTGGCACCGGGCATATTCTGGTGGTCGAAGATGACGATGCCGTGCGCAACATCTCCGTGGCCATATTGCAGGCGCAAGGCTTCACCGTCACGGAGGCCGCGAATGGCTTAGAGGCAGCCCAACACCTGCGAGACGGCCCGCGCTTTGACCTGCTGTTCACGGACATGGTGTTGCCCGGCGGCCTAAATGGCCTTGAAATTGCTGCGCAGGCGCAAAAATGCCAGCCTGACATCAAGGTGCTTTATACCACCGGTTTTGCGGAAAACGCATCGGACGAGGTCCGCAGTTTGGTCAGCAGAGGGCTGCTGATCAACAAGCCGTTTCAACGCGCGGCCTTGCTGGACAAGGTGCACCATATTTTGGAGCTCCAAACCCTTTAGAACCGCGGTCAAAGGCTCGCGCGCACCACAGCAAGTCCGCCAGGCTTTAGCGCGTTGGGGGCACCGCACCGAGAGAGTGTGAGGCCTCACATCGATTGTGATTGCATCTGCGCCAATGTGTCTGCTTCTGTGTGCAGAATGTCTTTCAGATCATCCCGATACAGCGGCTTGTGAATGTTGTTGCCAACATCAATGTCACGGGCCTGCGCAATCAATTTTGCCGCTTCCATGGAGGGCACGCCGCTGCCTGTCATGAAGCGCAATCGCATTGGGCGTTTGAGCGCGGCCAGGCCGGAGATCACTTCAATGCCATCCATCTGAGGCATGTTGATGTCCACAAGCAACAGGGCTACTTCAGTGCCTTCTTTCAGGCTTTCCAAAAGTTCGAGGCCGTTGCTGCAGATTTGAACATCCCACCCATCTTGGGTTGCAACATGCGCCAAATACTCCGCAAACTCGACATTATCGTCCGCGATGTACAATTTTTGCATCCAGGCAATCCTAGTGTGTTGGAATAAGACAAACCCAAGCCTACCCAATCCCCGGCAAATTGCAACTGATCGACTGGCCTGTCGTGACACGTTGGAGATCATCGTCATTGGATCACATCGGCCTGAGCACCAAGGCAGGCAGGGTTCATCTTTGCCTGATGCCCAATACGTTCAAAAGCCACCCAACTGAGTGACACCACATCAGAACCGCAACATCGCCCAATGCGCGTCCCACTATACTTTCGCGCTCGCCTAAGCCTTCAGCATCACCGCCATACTGATCTCTCATCAGTAGGAGGTTGAAATGTTCCACATGCTTAAATGTCTCGCGCTAGGCTGTGTCGCTGGCGGGGTGATCGGCCTGCCGCAAGCCCACGCAGAAGCACCCCCTAAAGCGCTCTACAACGAGGCCATGGCATCCCTCGCGGATGCTCCGAACGAGGCCATCAACACCCTGCAGTCAATTTGTACCCACGGCTATGCGCGGGCCTGTGACCGGTTGGGCTACTTCAGTTTCAAAGGCATCGGCGGAAACCAAGACACCGCGCAGGCCATCGCTTACTACAACCAGGCTATTGAGCTGGGACAAAGCAAGTCCCTGGTGTCCCTGGGCAAAGTGCACCTCGCTTCAAAGGACTACGAGGCTGCGCAGCAAAGCCTGTTGGCCGCCTCTGCGCATGGTCTGCAACAGGGCGAGGCGGTTCTAGCCTGGGCCCATGCGACGGGCCGACTGGGGCCCTTGTCCGATCCCCATTTGGGGGTTCCAACACTGGTCGCGTTGGCAAAGGCAGACAGCCGCGATGGTCAGATGCTGTTGCTCGACGCCTTAACGCGGGATCTCTCGCAACGGGTTGATGTGACCGATACACTAGACCAGCTCCACAAGCGTCACGCGGAAGGCGACGCCAAAGCGGCAGAAGCCTTGCTGAAATACTATCGGGTTGTTGGACATGCGCGTGGCACGCTCGCCACCCGTGATAGGCTTCTACAAACCGAAGGATTGCGTGCAAAAATCCAAGTCGAAGAAGGGTTATATCTGGCAAGAGATCAAAACCCGGCTCAGTTCTGGCGTGCTTCTGAGGAAATTGTGCGCGCGGCGCCAAATGATGTGTTTGCACGCGGGCTCTCGGTGGCGGCCAAGATCAACAAAAACGCTTATGTGCGGATTGTGCAGATGGAGCTACGCGATCTTGGCTATGCCGTTGGACGCGCCAGCCCCTTTATGAACCGCCCTTTGATCCGGTCCATCAACGCTTTTTGCCGCGATACGAACCAGCAAAGCGCGTGCCTATATGGACCTTTGAAGTCCAAAAGCATCAAAGCTGTCGCAGGAGAACTGGCGCAGGTTCGCACTGAATTGTAATCCAAACACAGACAGACAAAATGGGCGCACCAAGCGCCCATTTTTGGTTTTAGCGCTGATGTATTTGATCCGGGAACACACGATCGAATTCAGACTGTAAGTGGTTCAAATGTGCCCCCCAATGATCTTCGGGCGCGTTTTGCACCGCTTGTAACGCGCTCCAGAGGTCCATCCACCCCAATACGGCGGCAGACCCTGACAAACGGTGCGCTTCTTCTCGTTCCGCGTCCGTCAACGGGTCGGTGGCCTGCTTCCGGGTCAGGAACTGTGAAATTTCACCCTGGGTTTCCTGTACGGCTTCTGTGTAGCGTTCGAGGCCAAACTGCTTCAGAAACTCTGGGGCGTCTTGCGTCGCATCTGTAAACGCTTCGACGCCATCTCCCACACCGAACACATCGGCCAAAGCACCATGGATCGCGGCCCGTCGCACCGGCTTTAGGATCAACGTCTGAAAATCTTGCGCCAGAATGGCTTCATGATCTTTTGGCGCCGCATGTGCGGTGACCGCCACGGCTGGTGTCGCAACATTCGGTGACGTGCCTGCTCGTATACGCTTCAGCGTTTCCAACCCGTCGATGCCCGGCATGCTGATGTCCAAAAGCAAAACGTCGAAGCCCGCAGTCTCGCAGACTTCGATGGCCTCAAAGCCGTTGCTGGCCTCCTGCGTCACGCCCCCCAGATCGCGGACAATGTCTGTGAGGATTTCGCGGTTGATGTCGTTGTCATCCACCACCAAAGCCCGAAACCCAGCCGGCAAGTCCTGCAAGGAATGCGCTGTTGAATGCGTTTTACGGTCCGCCACATCCGTCGTGGTTGGCAAAGGCAAGCGGAACGCAAACAGGCTGCCCTCTCCCAAAAGGCTGTCAGCCTCCAATTCCCCTCCACTGCGCTCGATCAAGCGCTTGGTGATGGCCAGCCCAAGCCCTGTGCCGGAGTTCTCCCGGTCAAAGGCGGTGTCGATCGTGACAAACTCTTCAAAAATCCGACTGAGGTTTTCCGGTGCGATGCCTACCCCCGTGTCAGCCACCCGGAACTCGACCAGATCACCTGAAGACAATCGTTCAACTTCAATCGCCACGCTACCCTCACGTGTGAATTTCAGAGCGTTGCCAACCAAGTTCACCAGGCAGCGCTGCAAGGAGCCGCGATCTCCATTCACGGTTTGCAGATCCTCCGTTAAGAAGTCTACCGAAAGCGCGTTTGCGTGCTGGGAAGCGTTGCTTTGCAGGCTGTCCATCACATCTTGAACCAAATCCGTAAGGTTAAAAGGCGCAGGCTTGGGAGCCTCAGCCTTGGAGGTCAAAGAGGACAAATCCAACACGTCGTTCACATGGGACAGCAGCAATTCGCCGGAAATCCCAATCGACGCCAAGTGCCGCTTTTGCGCGTCACTGAGGTCTGATTGATCCATCAACTCCAATGATCCCAAAATCCCGTTCAGCGGTGTGCGCATTTCATGGCTCATGACGGTCAGCAAGTTGGACTTCGCCTTTTCGCCCACCTGCGCCTTTTCAAGCGCGTCCTTCAAATCCTCTTCGGCTTTCAACTCACTGGTGATGTCACGCAAAAAAGACACAAACACCGTTTCTCCGCTGGCTTCTGACAGCGATATGGAAAGCTCTACGGGAAACACTTCTCCGTTGGCGCGCAGCCCCTGTAGCCGGAGCCGGCCCGCACCAATCACCTTTTTTGTGCCGGTTTTTAGAAACCGCTTTAGTCCTGCTCGGTGAGCCGCGCGCAGGTCTTCTGGCACAATCACATCTGCCATATCGAGCCCAAGGACATCCTTGCGCGCGTAGCCAAACACGGTTTCAGCCGCGCCATTGAACTCCACAATGTGCCCGCGCCGATCGACAACAAGCACCGCATCCAACGACGACGACACGGCCGCCTCAAAACGGGCGCGGGCTTGTTCGCTTTTTTGTGAAGCCCGCTGCCCCAGACGGAAAAGCTGGATCAGGCTGGCCAGCGCAAGAAACAGCACCGCAATCAAGGCGGTTAATCCATAGGCCAACCGCTGCAATGTGACTGACAGGCGATTGCGCCCGGCGGTTTCCTGCGTGGTGAAATGGTCAACACCTGCAAGCGCCAGAGCCCGCATTTTAGGGCGCAAGGCGTCAATGTCGGACAACAGGGCTGGCAGGTAAGCCCTCAACACCTCATCCGACCCGTCTACCAACGGCACCGTGCGCTCAAGAAAGGCCGTGGCATCTGCGGTATTTCTAGCGACGGTTTCTGCTTGAGAAATGGGCCTGAAAAACGCGCTTTGGCGGACGTTTGAGACTCGACTGTAAAAAATATCGAACCTCTTTCGGACGTCGTTCAACGGTAGGGAGGCCTCAGTTGCGGCAGATTGGGCCGCCATTTGCAGCCGCAACAACTCCACTTCCAGCTGGGACATTCGCCAGCTCACATCATCGTTTTGTGCCGTTGACAGAACCCGCAGGTCCGGAAAAACCGTGCGCCCCAAGCCGCCAACCAAAAGCAAGCTTGCCAAAAGCAAGCCTGCGAAGAGGACAAACGGCCATCTGCCATTCATAAGAAGGTGCCTGATGCGCGCGATGGTGGCCTCAAATCACTCATTGGCAACCACTTCAATGCGATCGAGTTGCCAGATACTGCGGGAATAATACTCTTCTGTTTTATAGGCGTCGTTGCCTGCGAATGGGTAAACGATCCACAATGGCCCCTTGTCACGCAAGGACATTTTTTCGCCATTGCGCAGATAGGCAATCATCGGGCCATTCTCCACCGCATCAGTGGTCGGGATCGACACGGTGTAATCATTGGCCGCGGTGGCCAACAAATCGCCATCGCTGGCGCCCACATGTGTGAGCAGTGCGGACAGGGACACGCCTTCAAAAACCTGGGTCCCTTCAGTCCAGATGGTGTCTGTCTCAAACTGCACCTTTGGCAGCGCGCGCAGGTCGCTTTCTTCAAATTGCCATTTTGCGCCTGCATCTGTCTCCGAAACATCTCCACTGACCGTCAACAAAGTGTCAGCCATGGCCTGAGACGCGACCATGGCGAGCAAGATAACGCCTGTCAGAAAGCTTGGTGTGGTGGGGGCGGCGAGCAGTTTCTTGAAACGTTGCATGGGACACTCCGAAGATTGGTTTGGGGTGTCTCTTTGTGACATGCGGAGGCGAGGCGCGTGTTTGGGCATCAGGCTAGGCCACTAACCTTTGGTATAGTTTGCCTGACCCTTCGCCGGTCGACGGCCATCGGATGCACCAATGGGTTTTGCCTAAACTATGCGAATTTACCTTCAGTTATCCTGTTGGTGCCAGCATCGGCTCACCAGGGCACATGGTTTTAAAAGGAGCTTGGTATGTCGCAAGATTTACAGCAAAGTCAGGGTGTCACGACTGGTTTACACGCGCAGGGCCTCGTAGGGTCCTCCCAGAACCCAAGAGTAGGACGCCCCGTTTCTATGCGTATTTTGTTAGCTGATGACCACGGGATGGTTCGCGAAACCATCTCTGCCTACCTCACCTCTGAAGGCGGCGCCGCAGTTGTGGCCGGATCAGATTACTTCGAAGCCATGAAGCTTCTGGAACAAAAAGGTCCATTTGACCTGGTGCTGCTGGACTTCAGCATGCCTGGCATGAACGGACTTCAAGGCCTGATCGACGCTGTCGCTGCCTATCCAGATCAAGCGTTTGCCATTGTCAGCGGCACTGCCCCCAACAAAGTGGCCCAAGATGCATTGGAAGCCGGGGCCATTGGCTTTTTGCCCAAGACCATGGGGGCCAAATCGTTGGTCAATGCGGTGCGATTTATGATTGCTGGGGAAACTTTTGTGCCGGCCAGTGTGCTTGCTGCCGGCGGCGAAGCGGAAGAAAGCGATTTTGAGAAGCAGCTGAGCCAGCGCGAAAAACAGGTGCTGACCGGCCTGTGCAAAGGTCAGTCCAACAAAGAAATCGCACGTGACCTCGATTTGCAGGAAGTGACCATCAAGCTGCACGTGCGCACGCTGTGCAAAAAACTCAACGCGAAAAACCGCACGCAGGCGGCTTTGATCGCAAAAGAGGCAGGCTTTGAATAAGCCCGCCTCTGTTTGGTTTCTTTAAAACACGAAGCTGTCTGAGAGCAGTGCTAGGTCATCCGCTGTATCCTGCAATAGAAGCGTTGTGTTGTTGCCGAGTTGGATCGAAACGTCATCACCGCTGGCACTGACATGGCTGGCAAACCAAGCGGCATAGTCACTTTGACTGTCCCCGAGATCCAAGCCGCGCAGATGCAGCCGGTCTCCTTCAGCAACCGAGTAGTCCAGAATGAGATCTTGCGACCCGTCCAGATCGTCGTTGCGGAAAATGAAGGTATCTGCCCCGCTGCCGCCGGAGGCCACGTCGTCGCCAGCGCCCAAATACAGACGATCGGAGTCAGCGCCTCCGTCCAGCGTGTCGTTGCCAGAAGCGCCGCTGAGGTAATCTCGATCTGCGCCACCTGACAGCTCGTCATTGCCTCGGTCGCCTCGGAGACTGTCGCGCCCCTCGCCGCCGGTGAGCACATCGTCATTCGCACCGCCACGAAGGTTGTCGCTTCCCAAGCCGCCATCAAGGGCATCATTGCCAGAGCCGCCGCGCAACTCGTCATCGCCTCCACCACCGGTGAGCGCATCTTGCCCGGAGCCACCAACCAACTGGTCGGCACCGTTTCCGCCGTCGAGCGTGTCGTTGCCGCTGCCTCCGGTCAGCTCATCAGCGCCTTCATCGCCAGCCAGGTTGTCATTGCCGGAACCGCCGTTGAGAACGTCATCACCGGAACCGCCAGAGAGGTCGTCGTCTCCAGAGCCACCGCGCAAGATATCTGCTCCGCTACCTCCAGACAGCACATCGTCTTGCCCACCGCCCGACAGCGTATCGTCACCGGCGCTGCCAAAGAGCATGTCAGACCCCGATCCCCCTCTGAGAACGTCCGAGGCCTCGCCGCCATCCAACGTGTCATGACCTGCAGAGCCTTCCAGCGTGTCGCTGCCCTCACCGCCAAGCAAATAGTCGTCATTCTCTGGCAAGAGGTTACCAAATTGGTCATAGCGCAGACCGTCGCTGTCATACTGGGACACAATGGTGCTATCGCCGCCCGGTCCATCGCCGCCGTGTAAATAATCATCACCGTCGCCACCTTGGAGCGTGTCGCCAAGGCCACCGCCAATCAGATCATCTTCGCCAATACCGCCATCCAGCGTGTCATTGCCGCCGTTGCCCTCGAGCAGGTCGTCATAGGTCAGTTCACCCTCGGTCGTTGCAACCAAGCTTAGATCACGGATCAGAACAGAGGAGGACAGATCCACCTCAACAAAGGGGCTTTCCGCAGTGGGGTCGGCCGCGCCATCGTTGGAGTAGGAACTGGGGGCCTCAGTCAAAAGCACTAGGCTCGCTTCACCGGTCGCCGGGTCGATCACCACCTGATAGATGCCGCCGCTGTTGCCTGTGGCGTTGTTCATGTCGTGGTCACCGGAGTTGCCGCCGACAAACAGGTTGCCGTCCGCGTCCATGATCGCCGCACCAAAGGTCACTGCTGGTGCGCCGTCGAGCGTGACGCCGTCCACAACCGTCGAGGTTACAGGTACCAACGTGAATTCCGGTGTGCCGCTGGAGATATCGACAACCAACAGGATGGTGTCTGCCCCTTCGGATGGCGGGCGGGCCACGCCGTAGAAGCTTTGGGTGTTGGCATCGAAAGCCACGTCATAAACACGATGGCTGACAAGGTCGCTGGGGAGTTTGTGCACAGTGACCTGTGGGTTTCCATTGGCATCCAGCTGATCGACGTCGATCACTGCAATCCGGTCCATGCTGGATTGGAACGACCAAAGGTTGCCCTGATCATCAAAGTCGCCGGTCCAGGACCGATAGGGCGTTTCGCCAATCCGGTAGCTGTTGCCCTCGGCATCCAGCATGATCAGATCAGAACGCTGCACCGCGTTGCCGAGACTATCGACACCGGTCCCAACAGCGATGGCATACAGCAGATCGTCTTGCGCATTGTAGCCCATGGAATTCACGTTCACGGTGCCCGCTGCACCGGCGACCTCATAGGTCTGTGTTTCCACATCAAACACATGCAGCGTACCGTTCAGGACCTGATAGAGGTTGGCCTGACCGTCTGCGAAGGCGGCCACTTCCACTGTTTGCCCGCCAATCTGCATCTCGCGCGCATAGTGAAATATCGGCCCGGATGTATCAATCGGCGGCCCTGAGTTGGGGCCATCTAGCGACCGCAAAGTGATCTCGGTTTCTCCGCCAATGGCGGTGAAGCTTGTGTCAAAGGCGTTGTAGGCACCGCTTTCCGTTGAGTAGGTCCCAACCACCGCGCCGTTGATGAGCACTTCAACTGTGGCGCCGGGCTGTCCCGCAGCAAAGTTGGCCGCGAGGTCGAACGACAGATTGTAGACGCCTCCTGCCTCGGTAGTGATGGTTTGGCTCATCTGTTGATGACCGCCATCCAGCGCGGACACTGTCCAATTTCCGCTGTTGGCGTAGTCGGTGAATCCTGTTGCGTTGTCGGTGCCTCCCAACAGATTGGCCTGTTCATAGTCGCCATGCAGGGCATCGTTGCCCGCACCGCCGGTGATGCTGTCATCCCCTGACAGCCCGACGATCAGGTCACCTGTGCCAGTCCCGTCGAGCACATCGGAAAGGCCCGTTCCAGTGATGAGATTTAGGTTGCTTGGGGGCATGTCATGTCCTCACATGTATCTGAAAAGGTTGAGACTTTGGCCGATCACCAGCCAATGCCGTTGATCGCCAGATCTTGCGGTGCGGCATCAAACAGCCGGACCACATCCACCACCGACACATCCTTGTGGCGCTGCACGGCGTCCCGGTAGGTGTCGCTGGCGTGGCACACGATCACCACGTCTGCCCCTGCCATGACGCTATCGACATCGTCACGCAGCATGTCAGAGAGGCCTTCTGCCAATTTGGTCAGACCCTGACTGCCGTATTTCGTGTAGCTCGCCAGCCCGTCCAGAGGGGTGTCTTTGGTCACGGCCTCATCATGGGCGAGCAGCTCAATGCCTTGCTGTTGCAGCGTTGCCATCGCCTCCAGAATGGGGCTCTCGCGCAGATCATCGGTGCCCGGTTTGAAAGCCAGCCCGAGAATACCCACTCGCTTGGCGCCGGTTTTCTGCACCATCTCCACAGCCTGTTGGATTTGCTCGGCGTTGGATTGTTCCAGCGCACCGATCATGGGAAGATCAACACCAAGGGTGCTGGCCACATGCTGCACCGCGCGCACCTCTTTGGGCAGGCAAGAGCCGCCATAGGCAAAGCCCGGCTTCAGGTAGTATGCGGACAGGTTGAGTTTCTGATCCTGTGTGAAGATGTCCATCACCGCGTGGCTGTCCACGCCCAAGGGCTTGCACAAACGCCCAACTTCATTGGCAAAACACACTTTGGTGGCGTGCCAAACGTTGTCCACGTATTTGATGGTCTCGGCCACCTCGATGGTGGTCAGAATGGGCTTGTCGTCCACCGGCGCATAGATGCGGCGCATGATCTCTGCTGTGGCAAAATCGGTGGTCCCGATCACGGTTTTGGGCGGGTTATGGAAATCATCGATCGCCACACCTTCGCGCAGGAACTCCGGGTTGAAGCAGATGCCAAAATCACGACCTACCACTTTGCCCGACACGGCCTCCAGAATGGGCGCCATAACCTTCATCGTGGTGCCCGGCGGGATGGAGCAGCGCATGGCAAAGACGTGAAAGCCCTCCTTGTCGCGCAGACCCTGCGCCATCGCATCAGACGCCAACTTGATGAAGTTGTAATCACAGCCGCCGTCCGCAGCGGTGGGGGTGCCCACGGACACAAAGGTCACATCCGTGTCGATGACCGCCTGGCGCAGATCATCTGTGGCGCTGATCAAGCCCTCTTCAACACCCGCAGTCAGGGTTTCGGTGAGCTGATCTTCGTGGATCGGGCTTTGACCGCGGCCAATTTGATCCACTTTGGCCTGGTCCAAATCCACGCCGATCACGCGGTGGCCCAAAGACGCCAGGCAGGCGGTTGAAACCGCGCCGACATAGCCAAGGCCCACAACGCTGATGCTGGATTTTTGACGGGGAGACGGGACGACAATCTCTGCGTCCTGTGGTGAAAACTTGCGGTATTCCATAACAGTGTCCTCCTGATTGAGTTCAAGTTAGAGGATTGTTTTCATCAAATTTTCTGGAAATAGGTCATCCTGAACGCCCCGAGGGTCAGCCCGCTATCCTTTCGAGAGTCCCCCCTTCTGAGACCCTCAAAACAACAAAACCTGCATGGAGCTCCATGCAGGTTTGTCGCGTTCGCCTAGCTGGGTGGGCTATGAAACGGCGAACGATCCGGGGGGAAAGGATCAGGCCACTTCGGCGCGGTGATAGATGTCCTCGTAGCGAATGATGTCGTCTTCACCGAGGTAGCACCCAGACTGCACCTCGATCAGATGCAGCGGCAGCTTGCCGGGGTTTTCGAGCCGGTGTACGGCGCCCAGTGGAATGTACGTACTCTCGTTTTCCGTCAGCAGTTTGACGTCGTCATTCACCGTCACTTTGGCGGAGCCGCTGACCACCACCCAGTGTTCGGCGCGATGCACATGACTTTGCAGGGACAGCTTGGCGCCTGGCTCCACCATGATGCGTTTCACTTGAAACCGTGGGCCGAGAGACAGCGTTTCATAGTAGCCCCAAGGGCGGTAGCAGCGTTTGAACCCATCGGCTTGCGGGGCCCCTTCCGCCCGCAGCGTCTCCACCACTTGGCCGACATTGGCGCTTTCGCTGCGGTCGGCAATCAAAATGCCATCGTCGGTGGCCACGGCCATGACGTTTTTCAGCCCCAGCCCCACGAGCTTCACATCCGGATTTTCGGACTTCAGCAGACTGCCTTCGCAGTCAATTGCGGTGGCATTGCCAGCGGTCACCGTGTCCTGGCTGTTTGGCGTGCCAATATCCTTGAGCGCTTGCCAGCTGCCCAAATCAGACCAGTCACAGGTGAGTGGCAAAGCCGCGCATTCCTGAAGGTTTTCCATGATCGCATGATCAAAGGAGATGGTTGCACAGCGCTTGTAAGCCTCAGCGTTCAGACGGGTGAACCCGAGATCTTCGCTGCCCAGTGCCATTGCCGCCTCTGCCGGTCCAATCAGCTCCGGTGCGTAGGTTTCGAAAGCCTTCAGAACCGTATCCACGCGGAACAGGAACATGCCCGAATTCCACAGCCAGTTGCCTTCCGCCAACATTGCAGCGGCGGTGTCAGCGTCTGGTTTTTCCGCAAACTGAGAAATCATCAAAGCGTCATCATTGCCGCCTTCGACACGCAAATACCCAAAGCCGGTCGCGGCGTGATCCGGTTTGATGCCCAAGGTCACGATCAAACCTTTCTCTGCGACCCGTGCTGCTTTGGCGATCACCTGACGAAACGTGCGGTCGTCGGTGATCTGATGGTCGCTCGGCACCACAAGCAGCACTTTGTCTGGTGTGTCCTTGTGCACCAAGGCAGCTGTCAAAACTGCCGGTGCGGTGTTGCGGCCCTCAGGCTCCACAATCAATGCACCGCAGGTGGCCTGCATCTCTGTCATCTGTTTCTGCGCGATGAAGCGGTAGTCTTCGCCGGTGATCACCGTGGGCTCTGCAAAACCGGGGGCCAGCACACGGTCTACGGTGCGCTGAAACAGGCTTGGGCCGTCGAGCAGGTTGGCAAACTGCTTTGGGAAGCTCTTGCGCGACACAGGCCACAGACGGGTACCAGACCCTCCGGCGAGAATGACAGGCGTGATCATGAAAACATCCTTTCGTTGTGTGTTGAGATCAGCCTAGCTGTGCGAAGGACGCCGTTTGGGATGTCGGAGGGGTATGCGGATGCGCAAAAGGATAGTTGCGCCTCAAAAGGGCAGATCGATCAGCCCGACATACAGCATCAAAAGGGTGAGAAAGGCGGAGGTTGCGGTGAGCAGCTGGAACTTGGCAAACCCATTGCGCAACCGGTCGACAAAACTTGAGCCCTCTCCTGCGCTTTGATTGCCGCGATTGGACCACTTCTGTTTGGACAGGTGAAAGATCATGTAGATCTTCACCGACGCGTTAATCACCTGATTCAGATAAAGAATAAACGGCCAGGTCATATCCGCCCGGCGGCTGTAGCCGATCAAGAAGAGGCACAGCACCACGCGGGAAAACAACACCCAGATCAGGCAGTTCCAAAAATACCCGGGTGCGATCATGCTACCCAGCACGGCCATGATCGGGCTGACCATCATCGTCCACATGGCGAGGCGCTGATCCACCACACACCACCAAATGAAAAACGGCATCCGGCGTGGGCCCAGCGCAATGGCGCGGCTGCCATTGCGCAGCATGTTTCCGGACCAGCGGCGAAAGTTCTGGATCATCCGCATCAGCCCGTTCTCTTTAATCACCTCAATGGTGTAGACCGTGGCATCCGGCACATAGGTCATCTTCGCGCCCACGCTCAGCAAGCGGTACCAGGTCGATTTGTCGTCCCCAGACAAGAAGCGGAACCGGCCCCAGAGCCAGTGGTTCAGGTGATCGGCCTCAATGGTGCGAATGAATTTTGGGTCCACGATATGGCGTGCGCGAAAGACGCTCATGCGGCCGGTCAATGTGAGCACACGGTTGGACAAGGCGTGACTCTGCATTGCCAGACGGCGTTGGGCAAAACGCATGTCGAGCCATTTGGCGATCCACTGCGGGCCATAACAGATCACCTCTTCGTCGGTGGTCAGCGCCTGCAACTCGGGATCATAGGCAAACATCGACAGTGTTTTCTTGAGCACATCATCGCCAAACAAGGCGTCCCCATCCATGAAGATCACCATGTCTTCGGGATCGGCTGCCGTACGGCTGATTGCGCGCAGGATCAGGCCGATGGCCATGCGCTTGCCCGGTTGGTTCTGACGGATGAACACCAGTTCGGCGAGATCATCGGGGATGTCTTGGGCGTAAGTCTCCACAAACTCCCGAATGATCATTTCATCATAGGCGCTGCCGGTGCCGATATAGAGCGTCGTTGGGATACGCTCGCGCCGGATTTGGCCGAGAATGGACCCGATCACCCGTTTGGTGATCGAAGGCTCCTCATAATAGGTGGTCATCTGGATATGCAGGCGTTTTGGGCGCCAGCCCGCGTCCCAAAGCGCATCCGCCTGCTGGCGCATAGCCGGCCATTTGCAACGGGCGTAGATCATTGCGCGAATGGAGTGGGTGAACCACCAACCAAACCGCCACAGCCCCAGAGTGCCAAGCACCACAGTGATATGGCCTGCGTTGGGATCAAGGAACCGGTTGGGCACATTGGCCAGCAGCCAATAAAGAGCCGTGATCACCGCCATCAAAGCCAGCAAGTGCGGAAAGGTCCAGCGCGCCCAATAAGGTTTGATCGGTGTCTGCAGGTCCCGCAACCGCGTTGTTAGGTCCTTGTCAAAAGCATATTCGGACTCTGGCTCATACATCGGACGGCCACAGTGTTTTTACGCGGTCAATCACCCGCTGGGCCCAGGGGCGACGCACCTCAAGGTTAACTGGAGCATCGCGGCGCAAAGCCACTTTGGTATCCGCCGCACTCAGATCGCGCGGCGTGACGGTGACGATGATGCCAAATTCCCCGGGACGACGCGGGTCCGCCCCGGCATGCACATCGGTCACCACGCCCGGCAGCGTCTGTTTCTGCCCCATGGTGTTGATGCCAATGCTGGCGGGCATGCCGACAAAGATCGTTTCGGCAAAACGCTCGCTGACCCAGCCTTGTGCCACGCGCGGCGTATCGCCCTCAAACACGGCAGCCATGTCATCATGGTCATAGGGCTGGCCCTTGCGCACCAGAACTTCATGCACCACGCCGTCGGAGGGCGCGCGTACGTGGCTCAGCGAGATTGCGGCTTTGTGCGCATCCCGCGTTGCCCGTAGACCGCGCACTTTGGCCAGTTGCGCGGCCTCCACTTCTCTCAAACGAGTCACGGC
Source organism: Shimia sp. MIT1388 (assembly GCF_047124445.1). Taxonomy (GTDB): domain Bacteria; phylum Pseudomonadota; class Alphaproteobacteria; order Rhodobacterales; family Rhodobacteraceae; genus Shimia. The sequence continues at coordinate 2,519,609 of NZ_CP138921.1, forward strand.
AAACTGAAACGGGTCCAGGGCAATGGCGGCCTGCGGGTTTGTTGCCAACATCGCCTGCCAGCGGTCCCACAAAGTGTCAAAGCCACGATCGCCAACAAACCGCGCATAAGCCTGCCCCATTGCCGCAGCCCGCACATCCGCCGCTGCGACCGTATGATAGGCCGTGAGCGCCTCGAGTGTCTCAGTGATCTGGAGCAGCTCGGCTTGTTCCTGCGCCAGTTTGGCCCGCGCCAAATCCAGTTTGCCTTCCGCTTGAGGATCTTTCAGGCGCACAAGAACTTGCCCCGCAACAACGGCCTCACCCGGTTCCACGGAAATCGACTTCACGTAACCTTCGCTGGCGGGCAGCTGTTCCGCGATTGGCGCGACCACCCGTCCGTGTTGCACGTTGATGCGGGTGACGCTGTTGAACACGGACGCACCGAGAATGGTGGCGACGGTCAGAGCGATCACACTGTAGATAAAGACATGCAGAGCCACGCGGATCGGTGTGGGCCAACGCCCTTTGATGCTGGCCTCTTTCTCTTCTTCGGTCTCACTCATCGGAACAAGGTCGACCGGCGTGTCCAAACTGGTGATGACATCCCCACTGCTGGCCATTTGGCCAGACAGCAGCGCACGGTAAAACAGCGCCAGTGTCTCGCGCTGCCGCCCGCTGAGGCCTTCAAATTCCACCAGACCGTCATTGTTTGGGGGAGTGAGCCGCACCGGAAACCGCACGTCCACGCCTTGAAATGGAACACTGAGCACGCCAGTCTGGGGGCACTCCCCAGCCTCTTCTGGCCAGTGCAGACCAGCCAGCGACCATGCCTCAATCCGCACAGCCTCTCCTGCTGGCGTTTCAAACGTCAGCGGCGCTTGCACGGTCCAGCTCATGTCAGAGCCGGCAGGTTGATGGCGAATTTTCACAGCGACCTCGTGAGATGTTCGAGGTCAAACTAAACTCAAGCGCGCAAAATGAAGCCCGCGCGGCTGTATGGAACGGCAATCTAAAGAGAAATCAACTAACCCAAAGGCTAGGGTTTTCAGAAACGGCCCAAAATTAGCCCGCGCATTTGGATAGTGTCCCATACTTTGGATGAGGTATCGGCTGCAGGGCACATGCCCCCCAGCACTGTCGCCCGCCTTCCACCGTTAATACGGTTAAGCGACTAAAATGCAGAGGCCCCATCCCAAATATGTGGGACAGGGCCACGTTTTGCGAAACGCAACACAGGTTCAATCGGCACAAAGCCGTTAGACGGTACCCCCCAGACTATCCTCCAGCGCCACCAATTCTTGGCCGCCAGCCATCATGTCCTGCAGCTCATCCGGGGTGATCTGGCCACGTTGCGACGTGCCCAATGTCTGACCGCGATTAAGAACCGTAAACCTGTCGCCAACCGCCAGCGCGTGGCGGACGTTGTGGGTGATAAACACCACAGCCACGCCCTGTTTACGTACCTTATCGATGGTCGCCAAAACATTCGCGGTCTGACGCACACCAAGAGCGGACGTCGGCTCGTCCAGAATGAGCACTTTGGCCCCGAAGTGGACGGCACGCGCGATGGCCACAGTTTGCCGCTCACCGCCTGACAAGGTGCCCACAGCCTGATCCGGGCCGCGAAGGTTGATGCCCATTTTGCGCATCTCATCCATCGTGACTTTATTGGCGTAGTCGTGATCGAAGAAGTTCATCGGGCCAATCTTTTTCACCGGCTCATTGCCCATGAAGAAGTTTCGGCTCACCGACATCAATGGGATCATAGCCAGGTGCTGGTGCACCGTCGCAATACCTGCAGAAATCGCATCACGCGGGTCCGCAAAATGCATCTGCTGACCTTCAAACAGGATCTCGCCCTTGGTCGGCTTATGCACGCCGGACATGGTTTTGATGAAAGTCGACTTCCCTGCGCCGTTGTCGCCAAGCAGACAGTGGCACTCGCCAGGAAAGATATCGACCGAAACACCCGCCAATGCGATCACGCGGCCAAAGTGTTTCTCGATGTTTTTCATTTGAATGATGGGAGCATGTTCAGGGTTCATATCAACGTTCCCCCGTGATGATGCGACGGATGTAGGTGTTCAGGATCACCGCCCCCAGCAGGATCACACCGAGGAACACGCGGAATAGAGAGCTTTCCACCCCGGCGAAGAACAGACCTTGCTGCACCACACCGAAGATCAAGGCACCCAACGCGGCCCCAATCACCGATCCGTAGCCCCCGGTCAGCAACGCCCCCCCAATAACCACGGCGATGATGGCCTCAAACTCCTTGAGCAAGCCGCGGTCTGCACCGGCGGAGCCGAACTCCATGACCTGACACACAGCAAACACAGTCGCGCAGAAGGCGGTGAACATGAACATCAGGATTTTCACCTTGTTCACAGGCACACCAGAGTTCCGAGCCGCCTCCGCATCGCCACCAGCTGCATAGATCCAGTTACCGAACTTGGTTTTGGTCAAAATGATGTGCCCGACAATCACCAAGCCAATGGCCCAAACGATCAGCATTGGCAGGCCTTCAACCACTGGCTGCCCTTTGCGGGTACCGCGCTCAAACACCGCAATGATGCCGTTGTCGCCCATCCACTGGAAAAAGCCGGTGAAGATTTTGCCGCCAAAGATTGGAGCTAACCAATCGCCCTCAGCAACATCACTCACGCCGCCAATGATGGTTTTGCGCTCGATGGTCTGCGGCAGGTAGATCGCAAAGCCGCGCAGAATAAACAGGAACGCCAAGGTCACGATAAAGCTTGGCAGCCCGGTACGCACCACGATGAACCCGTTTAACGCGCCGATGGACACCGCAATCACGAAGGTAACGATGATTGCCATCCACACAGGCCAGCCGAGCGTCACGCTGAAGATCGCAATCAGCATCCCCGCGAAACCGATCATCGAGCCAACCGAGAGATCAAACTCCCCTGCGATCATCAACAGACAGGCCCCAACGGCGATGATCATGAATTGCGCCGAGATCTGGCTCCAGTTCATGATGCCCTGGCTGTTGAACATCCCGCTGTCAAAAGCGAAGAGAAGGAAAAAGGTGAACACGGCGACGGTGCCGACAATCCCGCCCAGCTCTGGGCGGATCAACGCATTGCGGAAACTGGAAATTTCCTTGACGCGTTCGTCGGTATTGGCCGTGGGCTGCGTCGCGCTTGTCATGCGACATCTCCCGTTTGGTCTGAATTGTAGGATTTGAAGTACAGTGTGCGAGGGGCGCCAATGCAAGCGCCCCGCGCGAAGTGAGTGACGCTTAGCGGTATTCGCCTGCGAACTCTTCAACTTTCTCCAGGCCGTCTGCGGTCACAAAACCAGGGCCGGAGTTGATGTTGTTACCTGGCAGAACGCCGTAGCGGTGGTAGTTGGTGAGCACCACAACTGGCAGGTAGGCCTGCAGGAATGGCTGCTGGTCGATGCCCCAGTTGATCACGCCGGCCTTAATGCCTTTCACGATTTCTTCGCCGAGGTCAAAGGTGCCGAAGTAGATGTCACCGGCCATGCCGTTTTCATCCAGCGCCAACAGCGTTGGATCTGCGGATGTTGGGCCAAGCGTCAGGATCGCGTCGGTTTCCGGGTTGGCATTCAGATACGCCAGAACGCGGTTCTTGATCTCTGCCGGGTCTTGGCCACTGTCGATCATCTGATCTCCCAGATCCACGCCCAGACCATCGGCAAAGCCCTGGCAGCGCTCGGTCGAAGATGGCGAAGAGATGTAGTGGTTTACGCAGAGGAAGCTGCCCACGCCGTCGCCTTTGGCGCGTACACCCGCCGCGTAACCTGCGTCATACTCTGGCTGACCCACATACATCAGCGCGCCAACTTCGCGTGCCTGATCCGGGGTGCCGGAGTTCATGATGATCACGTCAACGCCGCTGTCCACTGCCGCTTTGATCGGGCCGGACAGAACGTCGTAATCAGACAGGGTGGTGATGATGCCGTTTGGACCGGAGGCCGCGGCCTGCTCGATGATACGCGCCATGTCGGCGAGGTCACCGGTTGGCGGGTTGCGGTATTCAACCTCAACACCCATCTGATCGCCCGCAAGCGCGATGCCGTTTTTGATTGTGTTCCACCAGCTGTCGCTGTCCGGTGCGTGGCTGACAAGAACATATTTCTCACCTTCGGCCACTGCCGAAGTTGCCACGGCGAATGGTGCTGCCACCACGGCAGCGGCCAGAGCCAGCTTCTTTGTAATTGACGTCATGTTTTCCTCCCAAAATCACGTCTTCATGGCACGTGGGCGGCTGATCCCGCCTCTCCGACTCAATTTAAACCACACTCCAACCCATTTTGCAACCGGTTGCAAAATTGCAGGCGCTGTTTCATGCTGCACTTATTGAAAAAACCTTGTAAACAAGCCGTCACAACGAACTAAGGACCGACAAAATATGGCCGTCACTTTGAAAGAGGTTGCAGAACGCGCTGGCGTTTCCAGGTCAGCCGTATCGCGCACCTTTACCGACGGCGCTTCTGTTTCCGACAAGATGCGGCGCAAAGTCGAAAAGGCCGCCAAGGAACTCGGCTACAGCCCCAACGCCCTGGCCTCCTCCCTTACAACCGGGCGCACCAAACTGATCGGCCTTGTGTCCAACAACTTTCACAACCCGATCTTTCTGGAAGTCTTTGACCTGTTTACGCGCGGGTTACAGGACCGAGGACTACGCCCCTTGCTGGTGAACCTCACCGACGAGACCGACCCCGAGAACTCGGTCCGTATGTTGCGCCAATACTCTGTGGACGGCGTGGTGGTCGCATCCTCCACACTCCCCCCGGGATTTGCCAAAGCCTTTCGCGATGCGGGCGTTCCTGTGGTCCACTCTTTTGGACGGGCCTCATCGGCGCCGCAGGTCCACGTCGTTGGGATCGACAACGTCGAATGTGGCCGCATGGCCGCGCGCGAGCTTACCAGTCGCGGCTACACGCATGTCGGCTTCATGGGCGGACCAGAAGGTGCCACCTCGACCCAGGACCGCCACACAGGCTTCATGTCAGAAATGGCGGCCAACCCGGACATCAAAGTCAGCTATTCTTTTGCAGACGCCTACTCTTTTGATGCCGGACGTCGCGAAATGCTCAGGCTGCTCAAAAACAGCCCTGCACAAGCCTACTTCTGCGGCGACGACGTTCTGTCCATAGGTGCGCTGTCTGCCATTGATGACAGCGGCCTGTCCTGCCCGGATGACATTGGCCTCATAGGCCTCAACGACATGGAAATGGCGCGGTGGGAAAACATTGACCTGACCACCATTCACCAACCAATCCGCCAGATCGTGACGAGCTCCATTGAGTTGATGGTGGCGATGCTGGACGACCCGGAGCGCTATCCGGAAACCCGGATTTTTCCGTGCTCTATAGTGGAACGTGGCACCTTGAAGGCAGAGGCCTGAGGCCACACCCATTGGCGCGACCTCAGCTTTCCGTCAGCGGAACATAGGCGGACGGGCATCCATCCAGGTTCCGCCGTCATTCGCAGAGGCAACCGCTGTGTATACCGCTGCCATGGACCGCACGCCGTCCGCGGCATTTGGCAAACCATCACGCACTTCGCCGGAAATCGCATCCGCCAAATCACAGTAGATATTGGCCACCGCCAGAGGGAACCCTTCGGGGTGCGCAATCGCCACACGGCTCAAACGCTGCGCATCCTCATGCAGACCGCCCTCACCTTTTTCAATGATCTGCGTGCGTCCGCCAGCGGGCGTGTAGATCAACTGGTTTGGCTGCTCTGAGGCCCAGCGCAAGCCGCCGGTCTCGCCAAACACCTGAATATCAAAGCCGTGCTGCCGACCAATCGCCACCGACGACGTCCAGAGCCGCCCAACCGTGCCGCCGCTCATACGGAAGTTGACCATCGCATCATCTTCCAACTCACGGCTGGCAATGGTGGAGGCAAAGTCGGCTGACAGGCTTTCGACCTCATCATCGGCAATGAACCCGGCCATGTGCATCGCATGGATGCCACAGTCCGCAAACTGCCCAGACACCCCGGCCATCGCCGGATCATACCGCCAACGCACACGCGGATTATCCGCATCGGTTGCATCGCCGTGATGCCCATGGCTGAAGTTTGTGACCACCAAACGCACTTTGCCAATTTCACCGGCCCGGACCATCGCCCGCGCCTGACGCACCATTGGATATGCTGAGTAACAGTAATTCACCGCGCAAATCTTGCCGCTCTTCTCAGCGACCTTCACGATTTCTTCGCCCTCCTCGACGGTCATGGTCATTGGCTTTTCGCAAAGCACATTGAAACCGCTCTCAAGAAACGCCTTGGTGATCTCAAAGTGCGTCGAGTTGGGCGTGGCCACCGTGACCAGATCGATCCGGTCATCACGGCCCCGCTCGCCAGCAAGCATCTCCTGCCAATCACCGTACGCCCGATCTTCGGCCACACCGAGACGCTGCGCATACTCTTTGCCCACATCCGGGCGATGATCCAACGCCCCGGCAGCAAATTCAAACCGCCCATCCGCGAGCGCTCCCAATCTGTGAGCTGGCCCAATCTGGCTGCCTTCGCCGCCGCCAATCATGCCCCATTTCAGCTTTGTCATGAGCTTGTCTCCTCCTCATGATGTCACCTGAGGTGCCCAATTTGGCACCTCCGCAATACAGTCGTGATACAGACGTAATACCGACGTCCAGATTTAGCTGAATCCTATGGATTCCAGATACTCACGGTTCTTGCGCGCATCGCCCACAGGATCCGGGTCCAGAAGTGGGTCGCAGTCCTGCTCAACCGTGCACCAGCCTTCAAATTCGGCATCCAAAAGCACCTGACGCACGGCTGGGAAATCGACGTCTCCGTCGCCGAGATTACAGAAGATTCCCTGACCACAGGCATCATAGAATCCGGTGCGATTGGCGATCACTTCGGCCTTCACCTTCGGATCTATGTCCTTGAAGTGCATATAGGAAATGCGGCCAATGTGCTTCTTCATGAAGGCCACAGGATCAAAGCCCGCGTAGCTGTGGTGTCCGGTGTCAAAGCAGATCTTCAAGATGCTTTCGTCAACCTCATTCAGCAAACGCTCCAGCTCCGGCTCAAAGTCCATGAACCCAGCAGCGTGCGCATGGATACCAACGGTCAACCCATACTCCTCGCTCCCGATCCGCGCGGTCTCGGCAATCCGATCCCGATAGGCGGTCCACTCGGCCTTATCCATCTGTTCAGCCTCCCCGGCACGCCCAGCGGTTGGCGCCCGTCGCGGAGAGATTGAATCAATCAAAACAAGGTGTTGCGCCCCATGCGCCTGAAGCGCCTTGGCCGTGCGATGGGTGGCATCCAGCACATCGTCCCATCCGTCCGGATCGTGATAGGCGCGGAACACTACCCCGCCGATCAGTTCCAGATCATGCTCGGCCAAAGCCTCTCCCAACACCGCCGGATCCTCCGGCATGAAGCCCACAGGCCCAAGCTCAATACCCTTGTAGCCCGCCTCGGCACACTGTTTCAAAACGGTTTGCCAGGTTGGATTGCGGTCATCCTCCGCAAACTCCACACCCCAGGAACAGGGGGCATTGCCAATCCGAATGCTCATTTCGCTCACTCCAAAGTCAGAAGCTGTTGATATGTTTCCAGGCTTTCGCGTCATGACTGGCCAAAGCAGCCGCTATGACACGATTCACCTCATGTCCGTCACGGAAGGTCGGGAACACCGCCTCCCCTGTTTCGATCGCTCGCAGAAAATCCCGCGCTTCGATAATAATCTGGTCCTGATAGCCGGTGCCGTGCCCTGGCCCCTGGCAGAACGGCTCGTAATCGGGATGCGCAGGACCGGTCAGAATTTTCACAAATCCCCGTGTCGCCTCCGGCCCTTCCATACGATAGAGCCAAAGCGCATTTTGATCCTCCTGATCAAAGCGAATTGCGCCCTTTGTACCCGTGATTTCATAGGCATAGCCCATTTTCCGGCCCGTCGCGATGCGCGAGAAATACATATGCCCCATGGCGCCATTCTCAAACCGGCACATCATTTGCGCGTGGTCATCATTGGTCACTGCGCCACCTGGACGCTCCGCATGGACGGTTTCAACCTCACCCAGAACCTTAGAAATCGACCCCATCAAGGCCAACGCGCAGTTGACCATATGCGGCGCTAAGTCGCCCATCGTGCCATTGGCCATACCCTGCGTGCGCCAACTGGCCGGTGAGTCCGGGTCAGCATAGAAGTCTTCGGTGTGTTCGCCGCGAAACCAGGTGACATCCCCGATCTCACCATTGGCGATCAAGTCACGCGCAAACTGCGTTGCAGGCGTGCGCACGTAGTTAAAGCCCACCATGTTGGCGACACGTGCAGCCTCTGCAGCAGCCACCATAGCCGCGCCATCTTCCATCGACGCGCCCAATGGTTTCTCGCAAAGCACAGGCTTGCCCAATGCAAATGCAGCCTCGGCAATCTCACGATGCGTCTCCTGTGGTGAGGCAATGACCACCGCTTCGACCTTCGGGTCAGCCACCAGTGCGCGCCAGTCACCAGTAGACCGCGCAAACCCGTAAGCTTTTTGATATCGCTGCGCGCTCTCGGGAGACGACGCGCAGACCACCTCCAGACGCGGGCGCAACGCCGTATTGAACACCGCCCCCACAGAGGCCATCGCAACCGCATGGGCCTTGCCCATATAGCCGCCGCCACAAATGCCGATGCCGATCTCAGTCACCGCGCAGCCTCCTTTTTGAAATTCAATTTGCAACCGGTTGCAAAACTTGTATCTTGAGATTCGAAAACTCGCAAGCCGCATTCGTTCGGAACCCTCAGATTCCGCCAAATGCTCCAGAAGGGTCGCGCAAAGATGACGACAGAAAACACCACCATCCGCCTCACCACGGCGCAGGCAATTATTCGCTGGCTTTCCAATCAGTTCATAGAAATTGACGGGCAGGAAATACGCGTCTGCGGCGGCGGCTTCGGCATCTTTGGCCATGGCAATGTGACCTGCTTGGGCGAGGCCCTGAACGGCGTGCGCGAAGAGCTGCCTCTGTACCGGGGGCAGAACGAACAAAGCATGGGATTCGCGGCCGCGGGATACGCCAAGCAATGGCTGCGCCAACGCTTCATGTTCTGCACGGCCTCGGCGGGTCCCGGCACAGCAAATCTCTTGACGGCAGCCGGGTTGGCGCACGCAAATCGCCTGCCGATGTTGCTGCTTTGCGGGGATACCTTCCTCACACGCCTACCGGACCCGGTGCTGCAGCAGATGGAGAACTACAACGACCCAACTTTCGGGGTGAATGACGCGTTCAAACCCGTCGTGCGCTACTGGGATCGTATCTCGCACCCAGCACAGGTGATCCAATCCCTGCCAAACGCACTCGCAACCATGTTGGACCCCGCCGATTGCGGCCCTGCCTTCCTTGGATTGCCGCAGGATGTGCAAGGATGGACCTACGACTACCCCGAAAAATTCTTTGCCAAGAAGGTCCACCGCATTCGCCGTCAATCTCCAGATGCAGCGGAAATTACCGATGCAGCGGAGATGCTGGCCACGGCAGAGCGCCCAATGATCATTGCAGGCGGCGGTGTTCAATACTCGCAGGCGACCACTGAACTCACCGCCTTTGCAGAAAAGCACAACATTCCGGTTGTCGAGACCATCGCCGGTCGCGCCAATATGCTCGCAACCCACCCGCTGAACATCGGCCCGATTGGCGTAACTGGCTCCGACAGCGCCAATGCCATTGCCGAAAAAGCAGACGTGATCCTGGCGGTTGGCACCCGGTTGCAAGACTTCACCACCGGCAGCTGGACTGCCTTTGATCAAGACGCTCAGTTCATTTCGATCAACGCTGCCCGCCATGACGCAGGCAAGCACATGTCTCTGCCGGTGGTAGGGGACGCCAAACTGTCTCTGACCGCATTGGACAGCGAACTCGAGATGAACACGCCCACACAATGGGTCACTTTCGCCCAAGAAGAGCGCAATAAGTGGGACGCCTACGTGGCTGACAACGTGTCCCACGGCAACCGCCCCAATTCCTATGCACAAGCGATTGGTGTTGTGAACGAGCTTTGCGATGCGCGAGATCGTGTTGTGGCGGCCGCGGGCGGCTTGCCAGCCGAAGTCACAGCCAACTGGCGCACGTTGGATATTGGCACGGTGGACGTCGAGTTTGGCTTCTCCTGCATGGGGTATGAAATCGCGGGAGCCTGGGGCGCGCGCATCGCCCAGGCAGAACGGGAACCGGAGCAAGACACCATCACCTTCTGTGGCGACGGCTCTTATCTGATGCTCAACTCAGACATCTACTCTTCTGTGCTGAGCCAGAAAAAGATGATCGTGCTCGTGTTGGATAACGGTGGCTTTGCCGTGATCAACAAGCTGCAAAACAACACCGGAAACGAAAGCTTCAACAACCTGCTGGAGGACTGCCCGACAATTCCGGAGGCTTTTGGCGTCGATTTCACCGCGCACGCGGCCTCGATGGGAGCAACAGCCGAAAAAGTGGCGAGCCCGGCGGAGTTGGCCGAAGCCTTCAAGCGCGCCAAGGCCAGCGACAAGACCTATGTCATTGTCATGGACGTAGACCCCTACGAAGGCTGGACCACAGAAGGTCATGCTTGGTGGGAGGTAGGCACCCCTCACATCACCGAAGATGACTCCGTACGCAAAGCGCATATTGAGTGGGAAGCCAGCCGCGTCAAACAGCGTCGGGGTGTGTGATGACCTTGATTGACGCCATCAAAGGCAATCGCTTTGCGGTCTTTGGGCGCGCAGGCATGGACATGTTTGCCGACCCCATTGGAGTAAAAAGCGAGGATGCCACCACCTTCCGTGCGGACCTGGGCGGGTCCTCTGCCAACATCTGCGCCGGTCTGGTGAAGCTTGGCTCGGAAGCGTCCCTCGTCACATCCGTTTCGGACGACGCAGTAGGGCGGTTTTGTATCAACCGCCTACAAGACTACGGCGTCGGCACGCGCTATGTCCGTTCTGTCGGTGGGGAAGCCCGGACGTCACTAGCCGTCTATGAAAGCTGCATAGAAGATTTCCAGAACGTGATCTACCGCAACGGTGCGGCGGATTTTCAAGTCACAGACGCGGATATGGACGCGGTTGACTACAGCGCGTTCACCGCGCTCATAACCGCGGGAACGGTTTTTGCCGCTGAACCATCCCGGTCCGCAACCTTTCGCGCTTTTGACAATGCGAAGGCCGCCGGTCTGCCGGTGATATTTGACATCGACTACCGCCCCTACAGCTGGCCATCTGCAGAAGTGGCCGCTGAGGTGCTGTCGCGCGCGGGCGACGCCAGTGACCTGATTGTTGGCAACGATGAAGAATTCGGCTTCATGGCGGGCGGCATCGAAAAAGGCCTCGATAAGGCGCAGGAATTGGCCGCCAGCGGCAAGCTGGTGATCTACAAAATGGGCCATGAAGGCGCCATCACGCTGAGTGCTGGTGAAGAAATCCGCACCGGCATCTACCCCGTCACCGCCGTCAAGCCCAACGGTGCAGGAGACAGCTTCATGGCTGGCCTCCTTGCCTCAATCGCTACAGGCCACAGCCTCCGCGACGCCGTCCTGCGCGGCTCCGCCTGCGCCTCCATTGTGGTGTCCCAGCCCGGCTGCGCCAACGCCATGCCCACAACAACCGAGCTTGAGGCCTTTTTGTCCTCGCACTCCGGACCAACTCTTTGAAAGGAGAGCCCAATGCACATTGCGCCCCATGACAACCAAAACAAACCCATCGTTGATGCGAACCATGACCTGGTGCCGCTGAACTACTTCAACATCGTGAAACTCAAACGCGGTGAAGTGTTTGAATACGCTGTGCCAGGCTACGAGACCTGTGTGGTACCCGCCACGGGTACTGTGGACGTAGATGTGGAGGGTGCGATCTATCCTGACTTGGGCAACCGAACAGAGGACGTCTGGGATGGCGACCCTGAAGGGGTGTATGTGCCGGTTGGTGCGAAAGTGCGTATCACATGTAAAACCGACGCCACCGAAACCTTCATTGCAGGCGCCAAATACGACAAGGTCCTGGAGCCATTCGACGTGCGTGTGCCGGAACTCGATCTCGTGCAATACGGCTCGGACGACACCAAAACCCATCGCAAGATCAAACACATCCTCGGCGCCAACCACCATGACAAAGTGGGCCGTCTTCTGGTCAGCGAACTCTTCACGGTCGGCGAAGGCGGCTGGTCCGGCTTCCCGTCTCACAAACATGACACAGACCGTCAGGGCGCAGATGGCGAGATGATCGAAACCCGCCACGACGAAACCTATAATTTCCGCTTCAAGCCAAACTACGGCTCTGGCGTTCAAATGCTGCAGCGCGAAGATAACAAGCCCGGCGATGCATATCACATCATGGACGGCTCCACGATCATGCTCGATAAAGGGTATCACCCTTGCGCCGTGCTGCCCGGCTATCAGATGTATTACTTCACCATCCTCGGCGGGTTGAGCCAGCGCAGCCTGAAGCAATACTTCCAGCCAACCCATGAGGCACAGCTGCACACGATCCCTGGTATTATGGATATGGTTGCGAAGTTCAAATGACCCTAGTGACTTTGAAAGATGTCCTTCAGCCCGCGCTGAAGGACGGTTATGCCGTGGCCGGATTGGTGTCTCTTGGCTGGGAAGACATGCGCGCTTACGTGGCTGCGGCAGAAGCGGAAAACGTGCCGGTGATCTTGCAGGCCGGCCCCTCTTGTCGGGAGCACACCCCCCTTCCAGTTCTGGGGAAAATGTTCACGCATCTCGCGGAAAACGCCTCCGTGCCCGTCGTCGCGCATCTCGACCATGGCTACACCGCAGAGGAATGCCGCGTTGCGATCGACAGCGGCTTCACGTCAGTGATGTTTGACGGGTCGCGCACGCCTTTGGCGCAAAACATCGACGACACTGCCGCGATCGCCGAAATGGCGCATGCGGCGGGTGTGTCTTGCGAAGGGGAAATCGGTTTTGTCGGCTACTCAGGCGGCGAAGGCTCAGCCGGTACCGATCCCGAAGAAGCTGCACAATTTGCGCGAGACACTGGCGTTGACGCTATGGCGATCTCCGTCGGGAATGTGCATCTGCAACAAGACAAGGAAGGCGGGTTGGACGTTGCGCGCATCAACGCCATTGAAACGCTGACCGACGTCCCTTTGGTGATCCATGGCGGCTCCGGTGTGCCGGTGGCTCAACGGCAAGCCTTGGCGCGCGGCTCCAAGATCTGCAAATTCAACATCGGAACAGAACTGCGTATGGCCTTTGGCGACGCGATGCGCGCGGCAGTGAACGCCGATCCAGCGCGCTTTGATCGCGTGCAGATCCTGAAAGAGACCCACGATCCATTGGTGGCCAAAACCCGCCAAGTCTTGCGCAGCTTCAAGGGGGCATAGATGACACGTATCGGACTATTGGGGTGCGGCCGGATCGGCCAGGTGCACGCCCGATCCATCGCACAGATCGAAGGCGCCACCGTAACCGCCGTGGCCGACGCCTTCCCGGCTCCTGCTCAGGACTTGGCCAACCGGACAAACGCCAAGGTCATGGATGCCATGGAGCTGATCAACAGCGCGGATGTCGACGCGGTTGTCATTGGCACTCCAACTGACACCCACTACGACCTCATTCACGCCGCCGCCAAAGCGGGCAAAGCGATCTTTTGCGAGAAACCTGTGGACTTGTCTTCTGACAGAATTCGCGACTGCAAAGCTGTTGTCGAAACCGCTGGTGTGCCCTTCCTGACGGCCTTCAACAGACGTTTTGACCCAAACTTCGCCGACTTGCAGGCACGGCTGCAGCAAGGTCAGATTGGCGACACTGAAATCATCACAATTCAATCCCGCGACCCCTCCCCGCCCCCGGTCAGCTACATCAAAAGCTCCGGCGGTATTTTCCGCGACATGATGATCCACGACTTGGACATGGCCCGCTTCCTGTTGGGAGAGAACCCCGTTCGCGTTTATGCCATCGGGTCCGCGCTCGTGGATCCCGAAATTGGCAACGCAGGTGATGTGGATACCGCTGCAGTCACGCTTTCAACAGCCAGCGGCAAAATCTGTCAGATTACCAACTCGCGGCGCGCCAGCTATGGGTACGACCAACGGATCGAAGTGCACGGATCACGCGGCATGTTGCGTGCTGAAAATGTGCACGAAACGACGGTCGAAATGGCAACCGAGGCTGGCTTCGCACGGGCGCCGGTGCAACACTTTTTCTTGGAGCGGTATGAAGCGGCCTATCGTGCCGAAATGGCGCATTTTGTTGCCGCTGTGGAGAATAACACGCCACCGGCACCAAGCATTGAAGACGGGTTGCAAGCGCAACTCCTGGCGGATGCTGCAGATCAATCCCTGAAAACTGGCGCGCCGGTTGATCTCACCTGACATTCAGTTAGCTTCGAAGAAATCAAACGGGGCATCGTGTAAAACTCACGATGCCCCGCTCTGTTTTAATCTATACACTCTGTGTCTCTCAGGACGCCAGTTTGACAGTCTTCATTTCCGTAAGCCTTGTACAGAACTGATCTTCGCTCAGTCCCTCTTCAATGGCGCGATGTAAGAAAGCGGCCTGTGTTTCTGGCGCCAACCCATTTGACGGAGGATCACGGTCCAGATTTGTCGGGAACGAGTAGCCCTCTGCGGTAGCTGCAATGGCTGCTGAGAGCTCAGCCTGCGTAAAAGCCCCCTCCGCGAAAGCCCGCACGGCATGGGGAAACACCAATCGACACATCCTGTCACGATCAACAGTCTCCATAGCCCGCCCAAAGGCAGAAGACACTTGCAGCAAGTTCACAAACCGATGGATATCGGCGCTGCTGTTCGCGCCAGCGGCATGAAACAATGCTGGATTAAAAAAAACGGCGTCCCCTTTGGAGAGCGGCAATTGCACGCAACGCGCCTCAAACACCTCTCGGAAATCCTCCCGCCGCCAGGCGGCATAGCCAGGCTTGTAGGTTTGGGAAAACGGCAGCAGCTTGGTTGGGCCGCTGTCCAGCGGCATGTCACAATGCGCGACCGCGCCCTGAAGGGTCAAAATCGGTGACACCTCATGCACATGCGCTGGATAAGCCGCGCTCACATCGGCTGTTTGAAACCCGAGATGATAGTCGCGATGCGCCTGCTGCGCCGCACCACCGGGATGCACCAAATTGACCTGAGCCGTCATTTGATAATTCGGTCCCAGCCAAGCCTCACATACTGCCGAAATCGACGTGTTGGCAAAGTAGCGCAGAAACACATCAGGCGCAGCCTCACAAAGCTTTTGAAGCGAATTCCAGATACGATCATTTGCGCCGGACACCGCAAAGTGATCCGCGCCTCCGCCAGCGTTTTGCTTTTCCTGCGCGATGATACGCTCGTAAATCTCCGTGGCCTCGTCCAATACGCCGGTGTCACGGTACGCCCCCTTCAGCACGACAATGCCAGCCCCAATGCGCAATACCCGCGCCCATTCCGCCATCACGGTTCGGCGGCCCTCGCCTTCTAGAGCGGACTGAAGCTTACCGCTGTCATAGACGGGAATGTTCTTTTCGATTGCCATCGCCAGCGGCACGTTTTCCGGATGTGTCACCTGGTCCAGACATGCTTCAAAGTCTCTCACGTCGCATGTTTGTGGATCGTAATAACCGATTAACTCAGCCGTGTTCGCCATGCTGTTTCCTCCCTATTTGCGCTCAACTTACTGGGAGTGAAGATTGATTTTCGACCGCAAACGCATCAAAAACACATCAATGACACATCGTTTTCCCATCAAAGAAATTGCACGGCAAGCCGGGCTTGGCACAGCAACCATTGACAGGGTCCTCAACAATCGCGCCAACGTCAGCGCTCAGACCAAACAACGTGTCGCGACGGCAATCGAAGAGCTGACTGCACAAGAAGCGCAGCTGGCCGCGCGTGGGCGACGCATGTTTTTTGACTTTGTGATTGAAGCCCCTGCGCGCTTCAGCCGCGAGGTCAAATCCGCAACTGAAGCCGTGTTGCCTCAAATCAGCTTGGCAGTCTGTCGACCACGCTTTCTGTTGCAGGAAATCATGCCGGAGGCCGAAGTTGTCGCCGCGCTTGAGCGCATTCACAAACGGGGCAGTCATGGCGTGTGCCTGAAGGCCAAGGACACTCCTGCAGTACGAGCCGCGGTGCGCAAACTACACGCGTCCAGGATTCCCGTAGTAACCTTGGTCACTGATCTCGGCGGCGGCGACAGGTTATCTTACGTGGGCTTGGACAATGCAGGCGCCGGACGCACTGCAGCCTATCTCATCTCCAAAACTCTTGGCGACCGGTCGGGAACTGTTTTAGCAACCCGCAGCCACGAACGCTTCCTGGGAGAGGAGGATCGCGCAATCGCCTTTCAGGAGGCCTTATTGCAGCACTGTCCAAACCTGCGTGTTATTTCTCTACAAGGCGGCGGCGGTGTCCATTCAGAAACGGCACGCCAACTCACGCAGAAACTGGAGAACGTTGTGGATCTGCAGGCGGTTTACTCAATGGGAGGCGGCAATAAGGCGATCCTAGAAACCCTTGAGCACTGTAGATTGAAACCGCTCGTGTATGTGGCCCACGACTTGGACCGCGAGAACAGAGACTTGCTGGTCAATGAGAAGATCAGTTTCGTTCTCCACCATGATCTACAACGTGACATTCGCGCCGCATTCGATCACTTTCTTGCCTTCCATAAGCTGCTTCCTGAACCAACCACAGCGTCAATATCAACGGCACAAGTCCTCACGCCAATGAACATTTTTGTAGATTAAGCACGACCCAAAGCCATGACTGACCTGCCCCACTAAGAAAGCAAATAAGGACAAGGTTTTTCGATAAAGATGGTACCTAAGAGCGGAAACGAACCACAGTCACGACGATTTTCAATCCAACCAAAGCCCGCGCAGTTGGATAACATCACAGCTTTTTCGTGGGGTCCGAGGCTAGGATGTCACTAAACGGCCCTCGCATTAGTCAAACCGCGCCCAAATCAGGCTCAACATGCGCCTCTTTCGAATGCTTGTTTGTAAAGATTTGGAACCAACGCCGGGCAACCTACTCTCGATAGCGAGGATGCCATCCTACCCCAACGACACCCACGCCGAGTTCCTTGCGGAGCTGCGCACACAGGCATCAATAAACGCCATCCCAAGCAGGCCGTCCTCTATGCCGGGAAGCACGGAAAGCGCGCGCGCGTCCTTGCCTGTTTGCTGGGCTCGAATGCAGGCTGCAGCCTCAAGGTAAATATTCGCAAAGCCTTCCAAATACCCTTCTGGGTGCCCCCCCGGCGTGCGGGTCAGGTGATCCGGCTGTCCAGCTGCGCCTGCCCCCGCACGTGTCAGTAGCCGGGTCGGTTCGCCAAAAGGCGTGTAGCGCATCAGATTGGGGTTTTCCTGCTCCCACTCTATGCCGCCTTTGGAGCCATAGACCCGCAATCGCAGTGCATTTTCGTTGCCCGGGGCAACTTGCGAACACCACAACATCCCCCGCGCGCCTTCCGCAAAGCGCAACATCACATGGGCGTTGTCATCCACTTGCCGCCCATCCACAAAGCTCTGAAGGTCGGCGCAAAGACTTTCCGGCGTCAGGCCGGTTACAAAACAGGCAAGATTGAAGGCATGGGTGCCAATGTCCCCTGTGGATCCGCCTGCCCCAGACCGGGCCGGATCGGTGCGCCAGCTGGCCTGCTTATTGTCGTCCGGCTGTGGCTCTGTGAGCCAGTCCTGCGGATACTCCACCTGCACCACACGAATGTCGCCCAAGTCTCCATTGGCGACCATGTCCCGCGCCTGCCGGATCAGCGGATAACCCGTATAGTTGTGGGTCAAAACAAACAGCGCGTCCGACTTCTCAACCGCCTGCGCCATCTTGCGCGCATCCGCCAAAGTCGAGGTCAGCGGTTTGTCGCAGATCACATGGATGCCACGCTTCAGAAATTCCCGCGCTGCGGCCATATGGACATGGTTTGGCGTGACAATCGCCACAGCCTCAATACCATCTTTTAGTCGCGCCTCGCGGATCGCCATGGCTTTGAAATCATCATAGGTCCGGTCCGGCGCCAGGCCCAGCGCCTGCCCAGAGGCTTGTGCCTTTTCCGGAGTGGACGACAACGCCCCGGCCACCAGCTCAAATTGCCCATCAATGCGCGCCGCAATGCGATGTACCGCGCCAATAAAGGCATCATTGCCGCCACCAACCATGCCCAACCGGATTGGTCTCTCAAACTCACCCATCACAAAATCCCTAGCATACGTTTGTTAGCCTCTTCATCGGTACCGCCATCCGCAAAATCGTCGAAGGCCGTCTCCGTCACGCGGATGATGTGATCGCGCACGAACGCAGCCCCTTCGCGGGCGCCGTCTTCCGGATGCTTCAGGCAGCATTCCCATTCCACCACGGCCCAGCCATCAAAATTATTGGCCGCCATCTTGCTGAAGACCTTGCCAAAATCGACTTGACCATCACCAAGGCTACGGAACCGCCCTGCGCGATCAACCCAGCTTTGATAGCCGCCATAAACGCCCTGTTTGGTGGTTGGATTGAACTCCGCATCCTTGACGTGAAACATCTTAATCCGGTCGGCGTAGTCATCGATGTGACCGACGTAATCCAGACACTGCAGCACAAAGTGACTGGGATCATAAAGCATGTTGCAGCGCGCGTGATTGTCGACCCGCTCTAGGAACATCTCAAATGTCACGCCATCGTGCAGGTCTTCACCCGGATGAATTTCATAACAGATATCCACGCCCATCTGATCCGCATGATCCAGAATGGGCCGCCAGCGTTTTGCCAACTCGTCAAAGGCGGCGTCAATCAGCCCCGGCGGCCGCTGTGGCCAAGGGTAAATGTAAGGCCAAGCCAAAGCGCCAGAAAACGTTGCATGTGAGCGAATCCCCAGATTGTAACTTGCAGTGATTGCGAGCTTCACTTGCTCCACAGCCCAGGCTTGCCGCGCCTTGGGATTGCCGCGCACTTCGGGGGCGGCAAAGCCATCAAAGGCCTCATCATAGGCAGGATGCACCGCCACCAACTGGCCCTGCAAATGTGTGGAAAGTTCTGTAATTTCAACGCCGTTCTCGCGCGCCACACCGACGAGCTCTTCGCAGTAACTCTGCGAGCTGGCCGCGCGGGCGAGATCAAATAGGCGTCCGTCCCAGCTGGGCACTTGCACGCCCTTGTAGCCACAATCAGCGGCCCATTTGGTGATGCTGTCCCAAGAATTGAAGGGGGCCTCGTCGCCAGCGAACTGCGCCAGAAACAATGCGGGACCTTTGATTGTCTGCATGATTTTCTCCTGTTTGAAGAAGAGGCCCCTTGGGAGAAAGGGCCTCTTCTCGGGTACCCGAATGGCGCTTTAGAACGGCGAATCCGGGAAGTAGAAGCTCGCCGCGTTCTCAGGTGTGATCAGCGTCGCACCCAGAATGTAGCGCCCAGCCACAGGGCCATTGGATTTGAACGCAGACACGGTCACATCCATTGCGGTGGCAATCATCGCTGGCGGGTAAAGCACATCCACCGGCACCAGCTCGTTGCCATCCATGATGCCTTTGATGGTCTCTTTCATGCCGGCGCCGCCGACAACAAACATGCCATCGCCATCGCGGCCCGCCTGTTTCAGAGCGGCAACAACACCAATTGCGATGTCATCGTCCTGCGCCCAAACCGCGTCGATGTCTGGGAAGCGGGACAGGAAGTCCTGCATCACTTCAAAGCCATCATCACGGTTCCAGTTGGCGTGTTTGTGGTCCAGAACGTTGATACCCGAACCTTCGATTTCGGCCATGAAGGCGTCAAAGCGTTCGTTGTCGATCAACGTTGGAATACCGCGCAGAACAACGATATTGTCGCCGTCCTTCAGGCGGGTTTTCATGTACTCCGCCGACACACGACCCAGTTCCGGGTTGTTGCCCGCAACATAGATGTCTTCGATACCCGGCTGGCTCAGGCCACGGTCCACAACGGTGATCAAAGCGCCGGATTTCTTGACGTTTAGTACCGGATCGGTAAGCGGCTCGGATTCAAACGGCAGCACCACAAGCGCGTCGATCTGGTGCACAGACACGAGATCTTCCAGCGCGCTGGCCTGCGCGGATGGATCTGGCGAGTTCACCAGGATCAGGTCCACATCCGGATAAAGCGCTTCCAGCCGTTCTTCGGCCTTCTCCGCGTGCCAGTTCATCCCTGCTGCCCATGCGTGGGTTGGGGTTGGGTAGCTCACACCGATCTTGATAGTTTCGGCTGCGGCCCAGCCGCTGAGGGCGATGGTGGCCGCCGTGGCCAGTGCCCCGATTTTGGTAAAGGTCTTCATGTTTTCCTCCCTAAAAGTCCTTTGACTTCCCTGTGATTTGGACGCACCTCTCCTCTCCGGTGACGCCCGGTTCTTTCGCGCAAAACTCTGCGAGAAATTCTTCGAGTGATGTGTCGGCGCTTAGTCTGCCGTCTTGTTGCGGCCCCAATCTCCGCGTTGCAGCCAAACGGCCACGATGATGATGAGGCCCTGCATGGTCCCGTTCAGATAGTTGGAGATCATGTCAGTGAAGTTCAGAATATTGCCGATGGTGGTCAGGATCAGCGCACCCAGAATAGTCCCGCCAATCCGGCCATAGCCGCCCTTGAGCACGGTGCCGCCAATGATCACCGCAGCGATGGCTTCCAGCTCCCACAAAACGCCGGTTGAGGACGAGGCGGAGCCAAGGCGCGGCACATAGATGATGGTCGCGAGCGAGACGCATAGGCCCTGGATCACATAGGTCAGCGTCTTCACACGGTCGACCTTGATGGCAGAGTATTTTGCAACGCTTTCGTTGGAGCCGATGGCGGTGCAGTAGCGGCCGAAAGCGGTGCGGTTCATCAGAAACCAACCGGCAATGGACACCACGATGAACACCCAAACCGGGATCGGCAGGCCAAAGAAGCTGTCGTAGTAGACCGGGCGATACACTCCGCGAATGTCATAGTTCAGCGACAGCGTGCCGCCGTCGGCAAAATAGGTCACCAGCGAGCGGTAGATGCCCATGGTGCCAAGCGTCACGATGAAGGCCTCGATCTTGCCCTTGGTGGTCAAAAGCCCGTTCACAAGACCCGCCCCAAGCCCAAGGATCACCGAACATCCACAGCCGATCAAAACGGTTGTGACCCCGGTGCCAAAAGTGTCCACAGCGCTGTTCATCACAATGATCATCACACCAGCGATCACAGCGGCCATGGACCCAACCGACAGGTCAATGCCGCCAGCGGTGATCACAAAAGTCGCGCCCACAGCAATGATGCCAATGAAGGCCGAGCGCGTGAGAAGATTTGTGATATTGCCTTCGCTCAGAAACGCGGGGTTGAGCAGAAAGCCGATCACACAGAGGATCAGGAGCGCAATCGCGGGTCCTGCCGTCTTGAGGTCAAAGCCGCGCAGCATCGAAGGTTTGGCTGTACTCATGGTTGTCTCGGTCATTTCTGGTGCTCCCGCTTCAGTCCTGCGGCGTAGCGCACGATTTCTGTTTCGTTGATGTGGTCGCCGGTCACGACCCCAGTGATTTCGCCTTCGCGCATCACCACGACGCGGTGACACAGGCCAATGATCTCTGGCATTTCCGAGGATACCACGATCACGGACACACCTTCGGCGGCGATGGCGGCGATAAAGTGATAGATCTGTTGTTTGGTGCCCACGTCGATGCCGCGCGTCGGCTCGTCTATGATCAGGATGCGCGGATCACATTCCATGACTTTGGCGAGCAGCAGCTTTTGCTGGTTGCCGCCAGACAGGTCGCCCACGTTCACATTTGGGTCCCGCGCCCGGATATCGAAGCGCCGAATGGCCCGCTCCAGCGCGGCGTCCTCGGCCTTACGATCGACACTCAAGCCTTTGACAAACTTTGGCAATGCAAAGAGCGATAGGTTTGGGCGCATCTTCTGCCCCAACAGAAGGCCTTTCTCTTTGCGGTCCTTGGTCAGATACACAATGCCCGCATCCCGCGCGGCTGCCACAGAGGTGAAGTTTGCTGGCGCGCCGTCAAAGGCGACAGTTCCGCTCTCGCGCGGTGTCAGGCCGCATATCGCCTCAAAAACCGCTGTACGCCCGGCGCCAATCAGCCCTGAAAATCCAAGGATTTCCCCTTTCCTCAGGTCAAAGCTGACATTGTGTACGCCGGGCGCCACCAGATCGCGCACGTCCAGCACGCAATCTGCATCCACATCCACTTCGTTCATCGGCGGGTACAGATCGCTCAATTCGCGCCCCACCATCATCTGCGCCATTGTGTCCGGCGTTACGTCTTTCGCCGCGTGGGTGCCGATCCACTGCCCGTCCCGCAGCACAGTGACTTGATCGGAAATCGCGCTGACTTCGGCCAGCTTGTGGGACACAAAGACAATCGCCGTGCCGCGCGCTTTCAAGCGGCGCACCTGCGCGAAGAACAGCTCGGTTTCTGCTTCGGTTAAAACCGCCGTCGGCTCGTCCATGATCAGAACACGCGCGTCGCGGCTGATAGCTTTGACAATCTCAACCATCTGCTTTTGCGCAATCGAAAGATCGGAAATGCGGTCTTCGGGTGAAATGTCGAGGCCAATGTCGTCCAGATAGCCGCGTACCATGGCGCGCATCGTGGTCCGATCCAGCACCCCGCGGCTCATGATTTCGCGCCCAAGGAAAATGTTTTCCTCAACCGTCATCTGCTCGGCGAGATTGAGCTCTTGGTGGATCAGAACAATCCCCAGTGCTTCGGATTGACCGTTCCCGGGCAACTCTGTGTCCACGCCGTCCAACCGAATATGGCCAGACGTGGGCTGCAAGAACCCGGAAAGAATTTTCATGAATGTCGACTTACCCGCGCCATTCTCTCCGATGAGCGCGTGCACCTCTCCGGCGCGGATGTCCATGCTGACGCTGAACAGAACCGGGACCGAGCCAAATGACTTACTGATCCCGTCCGCCGACAAAATCGGCACACCTATAGACTGGCCATCCGGCACGTCGTCTCCTCCCTGAATTTTCACCTCACTGCGGAGGCGCTGATTGATTTATGTAAACGTTTTCATCAGCCATGTAAACCTTTACATCAGGCGCTGTAAACCTTTTCACAATGCCGCATTGCGGCTATAAGGCTCCTAACCGCCTTGTGCGTATAAACAAAAACACCAAACCAACAGGCGCGCCAAACGTGTCATTGCCACCCAAGAAATCTGCCACAATTGAGGACGTCGCAAAGCTGGCCGGCGTCTCCATTGCCACGGTCAGTCGCGCGATTCGGAACCCGGAAAAGGTGGCGGAGAGCACGCGTAAGAAGGTGACCAATGCCATCGCACGCACCGGCTATACCGCCAATGTAATGGCGCAGAACCTGCGCATGAAACGCTCCAAGATGGTGATGGTTTTGACACCCTCCATCGCCGACCCCAACTTTCCGGGCGTGCTGATTGGCCTGGAGAAAGAGGCACATGCACGCGGCTACGGCGTGTTGATTGGCAACACTGAGGGCGCGATTTCTCTGGAAGAGAACCACATGCGTTTCCTGGCCACGGGTGTCGCAGATGGGCTTGTTCTTCTGACCGGCCACTTGCCCGTGGCTGGCGCGCCGCAAGATCCGGTCACGCAATTGCCCCCACTTGTGGCGGTCGGCCGCCCGTTGGAAACCACCGAAACAGATTTTGTCGGGGTGGACGACGTGGCCGCCTCCAAAATGGCCACGGAGTATCTGGTGTCTCTTGGCCATCGCCGCATCGTGTTTGTCGGCGGCGGCACCGGCGATGTGCTGTCCGATCTGCGTCACGAAGGCTATCGCAAAGGCCTGGCAGAATGCGCCGAAGAGCTGGCCGATTGGCGCATCGAGGGCGATGGCAGCAGCGAAGGTGGCCGTGCGGCTGTGGAGCGCCTATTCATCAAGGATACGCTGCCGACGGCCTTTTTCTGTTTCAATGACAACACCGCCATTGGCGTGATCGCCGCCCTGCGCCTGCGTGGGTTTGATGTGCCGCGCGATTTTTCCGTGATTGGCTTTGACGACATTCCCTTTGCCAGCAACATCACCCCGGCTCTGACCACGATCCGCCAACCGCGCAACAAGATTGGCGAGCGCGCCATGGCGATCCTTTTGGATGGGTTGGAAGGGCAAAGCACCGAGAAGACGAGCGAACGACTGCATGGCGATCTTGTCGTCAGAGAGAGCTGCGGGCCTGCCGGACGCAAATAGAACGGCCCGTTACCGGTCCACCTTCAATCCGCTGGGCACCTCTTCCGGAATGCGGCTAGATTGGGCTTTGGCTTCCGCCCCTGTCAGGCTTTCGAGAAAGGCCACCAAGGCTGCAATCTCAGCATCGCTACGGGGCGGAATATGAATGTCGCGGTGCTTGGCATGCCGCGCCATTTCGATACGGTCCTGCTGGATGACAAAATCGATGGGACTGAGCCAAGGCACATCGGGCAACGTCAGATCTTCGGCTTTCCACGTGGCACGCGCGCCCGGAGGATCGAGGTGATGCCGGATCATGCGCTCCAGCGTCGGATACGCGCCGTTGTGCCCGTAAGGCCCTGTGAGGGCGACGTTTCTCAGCATCGGCGTCCGGAAGCGATACGCATCCGCAAGGTCGTCTGTTTCCCCCATACGCCCAACATCCCGCGCATAAGGGTCAAACCTTCGGGTGCGGCCTGGCCCGAAGGCCGGCAGCCCCAGAGCATGAAACTGTTGATTAGAAAACAAATTTCCAGCGTGACAATGGCTACATCCCGCCTTGCCGAAAAACAATTCCATGCCTTGAACTTGCACGGCGGATAGAGCCTGATCATCCCCCGCCAAATAAGCATCAAACGGGCTGTCAAAGGACGTAAAGTCTTGCACCATGAAATGCGCTAAAGCATCGGTGATTTGGACAATCGTCACCTCTTCGCTCGCCTCAATCTCGTCAAATGCCGAGACAAATTTGGCACCATAGTCCGGCAGCGTCCTGACGCGTTTCGCGATGATCGGCCAAGCCGCGTCGATCCGATCCCGCGTGGCACCAACAACCTCGTTTTCGCCAACATTCCCGGCCATCTCAAACCCGGATGTCATAGGGAAAAGTGCCTGCGCCGCCAGAACTGACTTTAGCCCATCGGGAAGCCACTCTTCGGCGGGCGTGTTGAAGCCATTTCCAAATATGGGGTCCACGCTGACCCGGCCATCATGCATCAACGTGTCGATGGTGATGGCACCCAAATTCCATAGCGCGGGCGCATTGCGCGGAATGCGTTTCTGGACCTTGTTTGCCCCCATATCGGAGACCCGATCCGGCCCAAGTCCATGCCCGCCTTCCCCCAATCCGAGCGACAATCCATCAGAGGTTCCAAATCTCGGGTGATGGCAGGTTCCGCAGCTGATATTTCTGTTCCCGGACAGGATCTTGTCGTAAAATAACAGGCGTCCCAGTTCCGCCTTTTCTGCATCCACCACCATGAAGTCACTGGCACTCAGTGGTGTTGGCAACGCAGGCAATTCGGCAAAAGTCGGGGCGGCAAACAGGATCACGGAGAGCGCATGCGACACCCTACAAAAAAGCTTCTTATGGCGGCCGCGTTGGTCGTGGGAACGACCCAATTTGGCCTCGCCGAAATTGAAGCCGCGCGCGATCTTATGGAGGCCGGGGATTTTGAAGCCGCGCGTGAAGCGATGTGGCCGGCGGCCCGTTCCGGCAATGCCGATGCTGAGGAACTGATCGGCGTGATGTATGCGATGGGACTTGGCGTTGAGCGGGATGATCAGCGCGCGTTTGAATGGTATCTGCGCAGCGCAATGAAAGGTCACCCCGGCGCGCAATCCGGAATTGGCTGGTACTATGAGGTCGGGCGCGGCATGCCCGCGCCGGATTTGGTCCGGGCATACATGTGGTACACGCTGTCGGCGATCGGCGGTGATCCCGACGCGGCGATCAGCCTTGAAGAGGTTGTGAAGAAAATGACCAAGGAAGAGATTGATAAAGCGCATATTCTGGTCGAGGACTACCGCGTGTGGATGTATCCGTTCCGGTAACTGCCGGACAAAAGACGGCGCGAGGGTCTGCCCCCGCGCCGATTGTGCTTAGTTCAGGTCTGCGTCACGCGCGCCGTTCACGTCCGCTTCTGCTGCGGCAACAGCATCAGTCAGTGCAGAGAACACCTCATCGCCACGGGTCACGTTGGATTTGAACCAGTCATAAACTGGGGAAGCCGCCTGTTTGAACGCATCTTTCTCTGCTGGGGTTGGAACATACAGGTCCCCGCCACCGGCAACGAAGTCTTCATAGGCCTGGATCGACTTGCGCTTTGGCGATGCAAAGGTGGCCTGCTGCAGGGCGTAGAACCCGTCCACCACCACGCGGCGCATGTCTTCTGGCATGTCCATGAACGTCTGGTTCGACATCCACCACAGCGCGCCCATGTAGGCGTGGCCATCCAAGGTCACATACTGCAGACCCGCATCTGGGAACTTCATGCCCATGATGTCGGTGATGCCGTTTTTGGAGCCTTCAACAACACCAGTCTGGAAGCTGGTGAACAGTTCAGGCCATGGGATTGGCGTGGGGGACGCGCCCAGCGCTTTCACAAGCTCCTGCGGCAGGTCAGCCACAACAGTCCGGATCTTCAGACCTTCCATATCGGCAGGTGCCGCCACACGACGTTTGGTGTTGGCAAAATTGCGCCAGCCACCGGTGTTGCCGATGGTCATCAGGCGGATTGCGTCGCCGCTGTCCTCCAACGCCATCGCGCGCATTTTGCGGGTGAATTCGCCAGACAGCACATGTTCCGCAATGCGGTCGTCCGCCATCAGATATGGCAGATCGAGAACTTGCACATAGGGGAACAGACCGGACGCGCCACCAGAGGTCGAGATGTAAACGTCAATGGACCCATCCGCCACGCCCTGAAGGCATTCGGCGCCGTTGGAGCACAGCTGTGTGCCGATAAATAGCTCCACTTCGATGGCGCCGTTAGAGGCCGCTTCGACATAGTTTTTGAAGACAACAAGGCCGTCATAGTCTTCATCATTTTCATTCGAGTTTGCTGTTGCGCGGATCGTGTAATCGGCCGCACTCGCTGTCAGCGCAGTGCCAGCCATCAAGGCCGACAGTGCCACCGTCTTTGCCAGTTTCATAAACATGCGTGTTTCCTCCTGTTGCACGTCGTTATTTTGGTGTCAGTTCAAGAACCCCGTTAGCTTCGGAATGGTCAGAGAGATTTCGGGCACAAAGGTGATCAAGAAGATCACTGCGACCTCGACTGCCAAGAATGGTAGGATGGCTTTGGCAATGGTCGTCACCCGTTCGTGCGAGACAGAGGCGGCGACAAAAAGCACAAGCCCCATGGGGGGCGTGGCCAAGCCCACGGTCAGGTTCACGCACATGATGATGGCAAAGTGTACGGACTCGACCCCAAGCCCTTCAAAGACCGGCGCCAAAATGGGGCCAAGAATGATGATCGCGGGGCCCGCGTCCAGAAACATGCCCACCACGAAGAGCAGCAGGTTGATCAAGAACAGCAGGATCAGAGGGTTCTCCGACAAGGTCAGAATGAACTCGGCCAGAATTTCCGGCGCGTGGCTGAGGCTGACCACTGTTTTGAACGACATGGCCGCACCCACCAACAACAGCACCACAGCGGAGGTGATCCCGGCACGGGTGAAAACCTCTGGCAAGTCTTTCAACTTCATGGTCCGTAGCACCAAGAATCCGACCAACAGCGCATAGGCAACCGCAACCGCTGCGGCCTCTGTTGGTGTGAACACACCCGCCAAAATGCCACCAAGGATCAGGATTGGCGTCTGCAGTGGCACCACCGCGCGTTTGCAGACCGTGCGAAACTCCGGGCTGACCATGCGGCGCAGCCCCAGCATCAACCCATGCGCCAGAAGCACCGCGCCCAGGAAGGTCAGCCACTTGGACAGGGTTGTGTCAGCCGCCGGAGCAAATTGCGCCAGCAAAAGCCCGAGGTTCAGCCGCACCAAGACAAAGGATACCCAACTTTCCAGACCGCCGATCTCGACGTTCTCAAACGTGACACGGCGCGCCGCAGGCAGATCGTATTTGTCGGCCATGACACGGACCATCACCATCAGGCCAACGCCCACCAGAATGCCCGGGACAATGCCTGCCAGGAACAACGCGGCGACGCTTTCGCCCATGACGTAGGCGTAGATGATCATGATGCCTGAAGGCGGAATGATCGGCCCAATAACAGAACTCGCGGCGGTCACGGCGGCGGCAAATTTCCGGGTGTAGCCTTCACGCTCCATCGCCGGGATCAGCATGGAGCCAAGCGCAGAAGTGTCTGCGACCGCCGAACCCGACAGCCCGGCAAACAGGATCGATGACAGGATATTTACCTGTGCAAGCCCGCCCCGCAAATGGCCCATCAAAGCTTGTGAGAACTCAACCAGACGCACGGTGATCCCGCCCCGGTTCATCAACTCGCCCGCCAGCATAAAGAACGGGATAGCCATCAGGGGGAAGCTGTCCATGCCGTTATAGAGGTTCCGGTACAGCAACGTGATGTCGCGCTCTTGCCCGTTGAGCCAAAGCAACGCGCCGGGCGCAGCCAGAAGGCAGAAAAACACCGGCAGCCCCACCAAAAGAAGGAACAGAAACAGCGGAAGGAACCAGATCAGCATTATTCAGACCCTCCGATGGTCAGGCCTGACCGCGCTGGCAGGCGGTCCCCCATGCCCAGAAGCCGGACAAAGCGCTCCAGCAACAGCTCGATGTTCACCAGGATCAACAACACGATGCCCACCAGAAGGGACAGCATCATCCAACTGCGCGGGATCCGGTACCACTCATCAAACGTCAGAGAGGTCGGCAGATACAGAGACGCGGTGGCGAAACGCCCCCCAAGCCCGGTGACCTCCTTGTAGCCGATCTGCACCCCGACGATCAGCACGGTCAGGCTGATCAACAGCAAGACAAACTGCAAAAGATGCATCGCTTTGCCCTTGATCACCGCATCAATGAAGTCGATCGCAACAAAGCCGCCATTGCGGAACGCTGTGGGCGCCATCAGGCCTGTCATCCACAACATGAAGAAGCGTGCGGCCTCGTCAGGCCAGGGCAATGCACTGCCCAACACGTAGCGAAAGAAGACTTGGATCAGGATCGCCGCGACCATCACGCCAATGGCGAAAACGCCCAGCCAACGCCCGACTGCCAACAGTCCGGAGTTCAGTGGACGCAACAGATTCAAGACAGCAAAGACTGCCTTCATCGTGTTCTTCTCCTCCCGTTTTGCATTCTGTCCTCTTCAGAATGCAGGCCGCCGATCTTATTGTTTTACGGCGGCAATCTGGCCCATTTGGCCCTTGTAGAAAGTCAGTGCATCTCCGTCTTCGCGCATGGTCGCGCGGTCAACATGTCCAAGAACAATCGCGTGATCACCGCCTTCGTAGATCGCGGACCGGGTGCATTCGAACCGTGCGAGGCAATTGTCCAGAACAGGCACGCCCCAGTCATTCACCTGGTGCGCCACATCCGCCAAGCCAAAGGCATCTTTGGCAACCGTCCAGCAGAGGTCATCCTGTTCGGCCGACAGCACGTGGATCGCATAGTGGGTTGCGCGCTCAAAATGCGGAAACCGGCGCGAGTTCTTGTCAGGGGACCACAGCACCAGAGGCGGGGTCAACGACACCGAAGAAAAACTGTTGGCGGTGATGGCCACTGGACCGTTTTCCGATGCGGCCGTGACAATGGTCACCCCGGTGGCAAACCGTCCAAACGCGTCCCGCAGCAATCGTGTGTTGTTCGGGTCGGGCACAAAGCTGAGCTTTCCCCCGACAGTGTGAGCAGACATCATGGGACCTCCTTGCCGAGCGCGGCTTCGTAGAGAGAGAACCAGGTTTCGCGGTCCAGCATGACCTTCTCGGCGTCCGAAATCATCTTGATACGATCAAGGTTGTTGGTGCCCAGAACCGGCAGGATACGGGCCGGATGGCGCAACAGGAACGCCACGGCCACAGCCGCGCGATCCACGCCCTGCTCTGCCGCAATTCGGTCCAAACGGTCCGCCACATCCCCTGTTCCGGTCATCAAGCTGCCGCCACCGAGCGGCGACCATGCCATAACAGGCTGATCATGTTGCTGATGAAAGGCCAAATCCCCATTTGTGAACGGAGACAGTTCCGCCAGTGAGATCTCAATTTGGTTAGTGGCCAGCGGCGTCTTCATCGCCGACTGCAAGAGCTGCCAATCCCAGGGGCGGAAGTTGGAGACGCCGACAGCGCGCACCTTGCCTGACGCCACCAGCTCATCCAGCACCGCCCCGGTTTCGTTGTGGTCCATCAACGGATCGGGGCGGTGGATCAACAGAAGATCCACATGATCAACACCCATCTCACTCAATGACCGGTTCACCGAGGCTTCGATGTGGGCGCGCGACGTGTCGTAGTATTTGACCGGCTTGTCGGCATAAATCCCGATAGGTGCGACGATATCGCACTTTGTCACAATCTCGATCTGATTGCGCAACGCCGGGTTGGCTTTTAGCGCCCCGCCCAGCACGGCCTCGGCACCGTAGTCGCCATAGATGTCCGCCTGATCAATGGTCGTGATCCCTTGATCCAGACAGGCTTGGATTTTTGCCTCTACGTATTCGGGTGACGTGTCCGCATCATCGCCCACACGCCACGTGCCATATACCAGACGGCTGAAAGTCATCCCGTTTGCGATCTCCACACGGTTCATCAGCGACGTTCTCCGATACCAAGGGGGGTTTGCGGTGTGGATGCCGGCACGCGCCCATAGGCATGGGGCAGCGATACAGTGTTGAGATGCGGCATCACGCGGGCGCCAAAATGCTTGGCCTCATCCACATGCGGGTAGCCTGACAAAACGAACGCCCGCATCCCCATCTTCTTATAGGCCTCAAGCTTGGACAAAACCTGATCGGTCGACCCGACCAATGCCGCACCGCAGCCAGATCGCGCCCGGCCCACGCCGGTCCAGAGATGTGGCTCGATAAAGCCATCGTCGTCGGCCACATCGCGGTTCTTTGCCTGATGCGACACACCCAGAGACTTGGCGTCCAGCGCACGTTCGCGGATGGCGCGTCCCTGCTCGTCATCGAGCTTAGACACAATGTAGTCCGCATATTCGCGTGCTTCAGCCTCGGTGTCGCGGACAATCACATGCACGCGCAAGCCATAGTCGAGTGTCCGGCCATAGCGCTCCGCCACCGCGTTCACCGCCTTCATACGCCCGGCCAACTCGTCCATCTTCTCCGGCCACATCAGATACACATCGCAATGCTGCCCGCAGAGCTCCAATGCATCTGGCGAATAGCCACCAAAATACAGCAATGGCCCACCAGTCTGATACGGAACCACAGGATCGGTTGTCAGGCCCTGGAAGTTGTAGACCTCACCCGCGTGGTTGATTTCACCCTGGGTCCAAGCTTGTTTGAGAATCTCGACAACTTCCCGCGAGCGCTGGTAGCGATAGCTGCTCTCGGCCTTTTCACCGGGAAAGTCGGACGAGATGATGTTCACGGTCAGCCGACCTTCCAACATGTGGTCCAACGTCGCCAGCGTACGCGCCAGCATGATCGGCTGCATCTCTCCACAGCGCACGGCAGCCAGCATGTTGATCTTGCTGGTGATCGGCGCGCACCCCGCCACAAAGCTCAGCGTATCCTGCCCCACCTGATAAGAAGACGGGCATAGAATGTTGCGAAAGCCTTGTGCTTCCGCCTCTTTCACGATGCTCGAGCAATGCGCCCAGGACGACCGCAGATCGCCATCTGGCACGCCAAGGAACTGGTAATCGTCTGAACACAGCGCGGCAAACCACGACACTTCTACTGCATCCAAATCCGCAGATGTCACCGGCACGACGGTCATCGAGTTCCTCCCAAAATCTCGTTTTCCTTACCCCTTGAATAAACTGCGATTTGATGTAGATCAATGGTGTATCAATTTTCGGGATGATCTATGTCAAATCCAGACCTCTCCAGTTCGGCCCTGCCGCTCTATTTGCAGATCAGTGAAACCCTGATCCGAGAGATCGCGGCTGGCCGTCTGGTGGACGGAGAGCGCTTGCCGCCTGAACGCGAGCTGGCCAAGCAATACGGAACCACCGTGCGTACACTGCGCAAATCCCTTGCCGAGCTGGAGAAGCAAGGCATGCTGGAGCGCGTTCAAGGGTCCGGTAACTACGTGCGCGCCACCCAAAGCGGGCGCAGCGTCTACTCCATGTTCCGATTGGAGTTGCCTGAAGGGGGCGGATTGCCCACCGCGGACATCCTCTCGGTGCATGACATGGAGAAGCCTTCCGATCTGCCAGCCTTCGGCACGTCGAATCACGGCACACGGATTCGCAGGCTGCGCTATCTGGACGAGGTTGTGATTGCCGTCGAAGAAATCTGGTTGGACGGCGACGCGGGCAAAGTGGACCCGGCAAAACTGTCGGAGTCGCTGTACCACTATTATCAGAAACAGCTCGGCTTCTGGATTCGACGCGCCGAAGACCGCGTCTCCATCGGGCACGTGCCGGACTGGGCGCCAGAGGCCTTTGGCCAAACGCCCGGGGAAATTTCTGGCTACATCGAACGCCTGAGCTGGTCGCAAGCCAGCGCTCCTGTCGAGTTTTCCCGCACCTGGTTTGACCCGGAACACTCTATCTACATCCAACGCCTGACTTAGGAGGCATTATGACGAAACCCACCACCTACGGGATCATCGGCTGCGGCATGATGGGACAAGAGCATCTGCGCAACATTGCACTCCTCCCGAACACGGAAGTTGGGGCCATCTTCGAACCCAACGACCAAATGCGCACAGAGAGCGCGCGTTTTGCGCCCGATGCGCAGTTTGTCGACAGCCTGGAAGAGCTGCTAGCCGTGGACACCCTAGACTGCCTACTGATCGCCAGTCCGAATTTCTGCCATGTCGCCCAACTGCAAGAGATCGCCCGAATCCGTCCTTTGCCCATCCTCGTCGAAAAACCGTTGTACACGGATCCGCAGGACCTGGCCCAAATCGACGAATTCATCGCCAGCTATCCCGCCTCGGCCTGGGTTGCGATGGAATATCGCTATATGCCGCCGGTCGCGGCATTCCTGGAAAACGCAGCAGATGTTACCGGCGGCATCAAAATGCTGACCATCCGTGAACACCGCTTTCCCTTTCTGGAAAAGGTCGACGACTGGAACCGCTTCAACGCCAAATCCGGCGGCACCTTTGTGGAAAAATGCTGCCACTTCTTTGACCTCATGCGCCTGACGCTTGGATCAGAGCCGGTGCGCGTGATGGCCTCCGGCGGACAGGACGCCAACCATCTCAACGAAAGCTATGACGGGCAAGTGCCAGACATTCTCGACAATGGATATGTCATCGTCGATTTCGAAAACGGCGCCCGCGCGATGCTCGAACTGTGCATGTTTGCCGAAGGTGCCGAGTATCAGGAAGAAATCGCGGCCGTCGGTCCAACAGGCAAAATCGAAGCGCTGGTTCCAGGGCCGGGCCGCTTCTGGCCTGCGCACCTTGGCGCAGCGCCTACCCCCAAGCTCATCCTGTCTCCGCGTGCGCCCAAGGGGCCGATTGAAAAGGAAATCCCTGTGGATCCGGACATCCTCGATGCGGGCGACCACAATGGCTCAACCTTTTACCAACACAAGTATTTTCTGGAGTTGGTGCGCGGCGAGCGGTCCACGCCCGAGGTGAGCCTGACCGACGGGAAAATGGCTGTCCTGATGGGCATCGCAGCGCAAACATCCATCCAAGAGAAGCGGTCTGTCGAGATGTCGGAGATAAGCTAAACGGCCCTGGCGCATGGTTTTCGTTTGGCACTGCAACGCCAACGCCCCATGCGCCGATCACCTTCGTCGAGTGACTGGCGAGACAAAAGACCCCAAACCAAAACATCGTCACGCATGAGGATGTCACGTCAACTGGCATACGCTCTTCGACAGAAGGGCAAATACGATTGCCGAACCAAGTTTCATTGCTTGAAAAGTGGTGCCCGGGGGCGGAATCGAACCACCGACACGAGGATTTTCAATCCATCCTTTAGTTTGACAATCCGAATTCCATTTACGTTGTAGCTACATAAAAAAAGCGCCCCTTCTGCCAACAAGACCCCGTGGCCATACCGTGACGTTTCCGCCCCCGAGCCGCCATCGGTGCATCCCGCAGCAAACGGCGGTGAAGAGCCCTCTTTGCCGGATGCTGCACCAGTCGCGAACCTCCGCTTGGTCGGTTCAGCCCTCGATCACGGATACGATGAAATGTGCCCCCTGTCGATCGTTAGCCCCTAGGCTGCGATTTCGGTTGAATGGGGTTTGAACAGTTCGGCAATCAGCTGTTCGTGCTGCTGGTGCGGGCGGAGGGTCTCTGCCTTGCCTGCTGCGTTGTGTCCCGTATTCAGGTCTTCCGCATCGCCTGAAGCCTACAAAAGCGCGAAGCTTGTTACGACGATTTCGTCGAGATAACCGCCCACCTGTTCCTTCCCTTAAAAGGTGGTCCGCCCCTATATTTAGGAAAAGGTTTGAGCCGGTGCCCTTGTTCGCCCTCCCCTGGCTGAGAGCTCAGCGGGAGAGTGAAGCTAAGGCTGCCTCACGAAGAAAGATCTCTTTCATGAAATCATAAAATCATATATCACAATGTGTATGATGCGTGAGAGCTGAAGGGTGGTGGCACAATGCGAACATTTTCAAGACGACAGTTCTTGCAACGTGCGTCCGTAACAGGTGGGCTTTCAGTGCTGGCGCCACCGGTTTTCTCAAAAATCTCCCTCGGCAGAGCGAGCCTGACAACCATCAGCGACGGTCACCTCGTCCTACCACTCAGCTTTGCCATCGGCTCCAACCCGTCGGCAAAAGCCACCGAAATTCTACGTGATCACGGAATCTCCGGAGATCAAGTGCGCCCAAGCTGCAATGTTTCCATCTATCAAGACGGCACAAACACGGTGCTTTTTGATGTGGGGGCCGGACCTGATTTTATGCCCTCGGCAGGTACTTTATTGGACAGCTTATCGGCCATTGGAGTGGCCCCAGAAGACGTCACACACGTTCTGATCACCCATGCGCATCCTGACCATATCTGGGGCTTGCTGGACGATTTTGACGAACCGGTTTTTGCCAACGCCGCCCACCTTATTGGCCGCAAAGAATGGGACTATTGGTGGGACCCAGATACCGTCCATTCCATAGGGCAATCCCGCATGACGTTTGCCGCGGGCGCCCGGCGGCGATTCGAAATGATGGAAGATGTCTTCGAACGGTTTGAGGACGGAGAAGAAGTGGTTAGCGGCATTTCGGCCGTTGCCACGTATGGACACACCCCTGGTCACATGAGCTTTGAAGTGCGCTCCGGCAATGAAGCTAGCCTCATTATTGGCGATGCTATAGCCAACCACCACTTGGCCTTTCAAAAACCGGAATGGCCCAGCGGCTCCGATCAGGATGCAGACCTTGGCATCCGAACACGGTTGGCACTTTTTGATCGAATAACGGCAGACAACTTGTCCGTTGTTGGCTTTCACTTTCCAGGTAAGGGTTTGGGCCGATTGGATAAAACATCGTCTGGGTACAAATTCATTGAGGAAACAACATGACGAGCAAATCCTATTTGTTCGCGACGGCATGTATAGCCAGCCTTGCGTCCATTGCCCTGGCTAATGAGGACATTGCAGATCAATACCCTGGCTCTCCACTGTATTCCAAACCGGTCGAAGTGATCCCTCATGTTTGGTCGGCGATTGGGGCAACTGCGCCGCCGACCTATGAAAACACAGGCCACAACAACAACCTCAGCTTCATCGTCACCGGCGACGGCGTCGTGGTGGTGAACGGTGGCGCCGCTTACATCTTGGCGGCAGCCCTGCACACGGAAATCAAGGCCGTAACCGACCAGCCTGTAAAGCTCGTGATCAACGAAAACGGTCAAGGGCACGCCATGTTGGGCAATGCTTACTGGGCAGAGCAAGGCGTTCCAATTCTGGCACATGAAGACGCAGCCCACGAGATTGCAGAATATGGGCCGCAGATTTTGGAAGGCATGAAGCGCTACAACCGCGACAAGGCGGAAGGCACCACTGTGGTGAGCCCAACTGAAACCTTCTCTGAGACCCATATCGTGGAGATGGGCGATTTTCGGATAGAAGTGCTGCACCTTGGTCCCGCACACAGCCCCGGCGACATCTCCGTTTGGTTGCCAGAACAGAGCTTGGTCATTGCAGGAGACATGGCATTTCACGAGCGTATGCTGCCGATTTTTGAGGATACCATGACCGCAGATTGGCTGGAAACGTGGGACACCGCCTTTGAGCCGCTGAAAGCCACCTATGTAATACCCGGTCACGGCCATCCGACAAATATGGATCAGGTCCGTCGTTACACGCGCGACTATCTGGTTTATCTGCGCGAAAAAGTGGGGGCGCACTTGGACGCTGGTGGCGATCTTGCCGACGCCTATTACGTCGACCAATCGCCCTATGCCAACCTCGATACTTTCGAAGAGCTGGCGACCAAGAACGCCGGGCGTGTCTACGAACAAATGGAATTTGAGTAACCCTCTCTCCCCCGGAAACGCGCGAGATCTGGACGGACATAATGGAAACTCTGATTGACCAGTTTGGGGAGCCCACACTCCTTTTGGTCATTGGATTGGTCACAGGCCTTGTATTTGGCGCAAACGCTTACAACTCTCGGTTCTGTCTCCGCGCAGCAACCGCAGAAGTGGCCTCTGGAGTCGCGGGGCCACGGTTTGCGATCTGGCTGATCGTGTTTCTCTCTGCCCTTTTTGCCGTGCAGACCTCAATCTGGGTTGGTCTTCTGGATGTGACGGAAGCGCGCCAACTTGCCAGCGTCGGCAGCCTGTCCGGCGCATTGATTGGCGGGCTTTTGTTTGGCGTCGGTATGATCCTTGCACGCGGATGTGCCAGTCGTCTTCTGGTGCTCTCAGCCTCTGGCAACTTACGAGCCATCGTCACGGGGTTGGTGTTAACTCTGACCGCGCAGGCAGCGCTTCGTGGCGTTCTGTCTCCCGCAAGAGAAACACTGTTTGGCCTTTGGACGATGCCTGGCGGCTCACAAAGGGAGCTATCAACTGTGCTGTCGATGCCAAGAGGCGTGGTGGTCATTGTCGCGATTGCCGGACTGTTTGCGGCGCTGATTTTCGCGAAACGCCAAAACCTCAGAAACCGCGAAATTATCAGTGCATTTTTGGTTGGCAGCGCAATTTGGATGGGGTGGTTTTTTACCTATCTGCTGGCGCAATCGTCCTTCGAGGTCGTCACCATGCAATCTGTTACCTTCACCGGTCCATCCACCGACACTCTGATGTCGCTGATTAATACTGTCTCGCCGGTTCAGAATTTCGGAACTGGACTGGTTCCCGGCGTGTTTTTGGGCGCCTTGGCCGTCGCCGTCCTCAAAGGTGAAGCGCGCATTCAGAGATTTGAGCCAAACACACCGATGGAGCGCTACCTCTTAGGCGGTGTATTCATGGGCTTTGGAGCTATGTTGGCAGGTGGCTGCGCGGTCGGTGCAGGCGTCACCGGCGGCGCCATTCTCTCCGTCACAGCCTGGCTTGCCGTCTTTTCCATGTGGGTTGGGGCCACAGTGACAAAAGTCGCGTTAGGGTCCCGCGCCTGACACACTATTGCGCGGCAAGCGGTTGACGAGCCAAAGCGCACTCTGCCCAGAGCGC
The DNA here is from genome assembly GCF_047124445.1 of Shimia sp. MIT1388. Classification (GTDB taxonomy): domain Bacteria; phylum Pseudomonadota; class Alphaproteobacteria; order Rhodobacterales; family Rhodobacteraceae; genus Shimia. The sequence goes on from NZ_CP138921.1 coordinate 2,557,155, forward strand.
CTCCAAAGCGTCAATCAAATGCGCGATGTCTTCCGCGCTATGCACGGGAGAGGGCGTGATCCGCAGCCGTTCGGTGCCTTTCGGCACTGTCGGATAATTGATCGGCTGAATGTAAATCCCATGTTCCGCGAGCAGCCGATCAGAGATGTACTTGCACTTGACCGGATCCCCCACCATCACCGGGATGATGTGGCTTGGGTTGTCAATATGGGGCACGCCAATGGCATCCAACTTTGCGCGCACGGATTTGACATTACGCCGCTGCATTTGCCGCTCCCAATCGCTTTCCTTCAAGTGCTGGATTGCGGCTCTGGCACCCGCGGCAACAGCGGGTGGAAGCGATGTTGTAAAAATAAAACCGCTGGAAAAGGACCTTATGAAGTCAACAACTTCTACTGACCCCGAAATGTAACCACCGGCAACGCCAAACGCTTTTCCCAAGGTGCCTTCAATTATGGTCAACCGGTCTGCCAAACCTTCTTGCTCGGAAATGCCACCACCGCGCGCGCCATACAGGCCGACCGCATGCACCTCATCCAAATAGGTCATCGCGCCATAGCGGTCCGCGAGATCACATATCTCCGCGATTGGCGCGATGTCCCCATCCATTGAATACACACTTTCAAAGGCGATCAGTTTGGGTTGCTCTAGCGGCAACAACGCCAAATGCCGCTCCAGATCGGACAGGTCGTTATGTTTCCAGATGCGTTTCTGCGCGCCGGAATGACGAATGCCCTCAATCATCGACGCATGATTGAGCGCGTCCGACAAGATCACGAGGTCCGGGATTTTGGCTCCCAAAGTGCCCAGCGCAGACCAGTTTGAGACATATCCACTGGTGAACAACAGCGCTGCTTCCTTACCGTGCAGGTCGCCCAGTTCTCGTTCCAGCTCTATGTGTTCAAGAGACGTTCCAGAAATATTGCGTGTACCACCAGCGCCGGCACCGCAGCGATCCAACGCCGCATGCATGGCGGACAGCACTTTCGGGTGCTGCCCCATCCCTAGGTAGTCATTGGAGCACCAAATCGAAACGTCATTGTCCTGACCAAGCAGACGCGCCTCGGGAAAGTTCCCGCATTTGCGCTCCAGCTCGGCAAAGACCCGGTAGTTCCCCTCTTCGCGCAGATCCTGCACAGCGCGGCGAAAAAAGTCTTGGTACTCCAAGTTTATCTCCATCAATTGGATGTCGCGTCAGCAACAATACTCTGAAGCAGATCTTCGACTTTCTGCATTGCGCCATCCGGGTAATCCCGGTGCCCGACCATCACACCTTCTTCGTTCTCGGCAACAAAGATCCCATAGGGGCAATGGGCGATGTTCATCGGATCGGCTTCCATCACCTCGCGGGAGACAACCGCTGAACAGAACAGGAAAATGTCGGCGGCTTTGAAGATTTGCACATCGCTGCCGACGTCCGCGCCGGTCCGATTCAGCATCTCCCCCACATGACTGACGTAATCGATCACGAGCCCCTGCCCAACAATCGCGCTTTCCACAGCAAAAGTGGCATCGTCAAAGTTGCCGTCAAAGGGCACCGTAATGGCCTCATCTGCTGCAGCAATAGAGCCGCAAACAAAAGGCAGTGCATACATCAAGGATTTCATTCTTTCCTCTCCTTCAGTGTTGTCCAGTGTTCGCGCGCTTGGGCTCTGCCCAGCCAATACCGGGCAGAGCGGTCGTAGTGTTAGCTCAGCATGTCGTTGGTGATGCCGGTGTACCAGCCTTCGCTTTCCATGTAGGTGGCCTTGCGCACATCAGCACTTTCCCCGGTCTGGCTGATAAAGCCATCGACCTTGGCAATTTTTTCGGAGGTCGCCTCATAGGTCGCTCCAACCTTCACACCGTCATTGGGTGCGATCAGCGACCAGCAGGTGTTGGAGAACTTGGCCGGGAACACCTTGGAGCCGGTCAAAGCTCCCCGCACCGCGTTAGCGCACACCTTGGCCTGGGAATTGGCCGAAAAGCCCGACTTGGGCATATCACCCTGTTGGCTGGCATCGCCAAGCACATAAATATCCGCGTCGGCCTTTGTGGACATGTCTGCAGCATTCACAGGAGCCCAGTTACCATCGGTCACCCCAGCGAGTTCCGCGATCCGACCTGCCTTCATTGCTGGAATGACATTGCACACGTCAACTTTGGTTTCCTCGCCATCAATCGTGACAGTCATCGCATCTGGATCAACCGACACATTGCCGCCCCCAAAGTCATCTCCAATCCAATCGACCATACCCTCGTAGTGGTTCGCCCAGCCTTCCTGGAACAAGGCCATTTTGGAGAACTTTGGCTTTGGATCCGCCACGATGATTTTGGCGGTAGGGTTATTCTGCTTCAGGAAATGCGCCACCATCGACACCCGCTCATACGGTCCCGGTGGGCAGCGGTAAGGGTTTGGCGGGGCCACCATGGCAAACACCCCCCCCTCAGGCATCGCCGCAAGCTGCGCTTTCAGCAGCTCTGATTGAGAGCCCGCCTTGTAGGCGTGTGGCATTCTGTTCTGCGCCGACACATCCCAGCCTTCTACTGCACCGTCAATAAAATCGATGCCAGGGCTCAGGATCAGCTTGTCATATGGCAGGGTTGCACCCCCTGCGAGGGAAACCGTTTTGGCATCACGGTCTACGTCAATGGCCCAATCATGTACCACATTAACGCCCCCGGCCGCCAAACCGCCATAGGTGTGCCCAATGTCACCGATCTCTTTGAAGCCGCCAAGATAGAGGTTGGAGAAGAAGCAGGTGTAATAGGTTCGTGTTGGCTCAATCAGCGTGACGTCAATCGCGCCTTTACTGTCTTTGGCAATGTAACGCGCCGCCGTGGCCCCGCCGGCGCCGCCGCCAACCACAACCACGCGCGGTTTTCCCATCGCGCGCACCATTGGCGCGGGCAAAGACGCCGCAGCAGCCGCGGTTCCCAGAAACGTCCGTCTGTTCAAAGTCATTCCGTTACCTCCCAATAAAATTCACTCTTCTATGTTGGCAAAATACGCCGCCAGCGCCGCGATCTCCTCGTCGCCCAACCGGCCCGCAATCATCTGCATAACCGGGTGGGCGCGCTTTTTGCTTTTGTAAGCATGCATGGCGACGACAAAGTCGTCTTCCGGCCAGAACACGATCGAGGGAATGCCATCATCTCCCCCAGCTGCTTGGTGGCATGTTGTGCATTCCCCACTCAAATAGGCGCCGTACTCAGGATCCCCCTGCAGAGCAAGAATGGCCGGATCAAGATCATGATCCACGCCTACCGCGGTTGGATCGGCTTCTGGAATGTCGGAGGGATTGTCGGAGTAAAGCCGCAAATATGCCAAGAGATCCGTGCGATCTTGTGCGTCTTTCAGCCCTCTAAAACTCATACGCGTGCCGCTGACGATGGCCTTTGGGTTTTCGAGAAACGCATCAAGCGTATCTGCGTGCCACTCCAAACCGCCGGCGCCTGCGCGCCGGAAACTCTTGGAGTACTTGAAATCCTCATAGCCTGCCGCTTTGCGACCAAAGAGTCCGTTTAGATGGGGACCGATCCGGTGTTTGGCCTCTTGCCCAACTTGGTGGCATCCTTTGCATTGTTTGAACACCTTCTCACCGGCAATCACATCGCCACTCTGCGCGAAAGCTATGTTGCCCACGCTCACAAAGACGGCCAGCGAAACAGCGCCAAACCTATGTCGATACCGTCCAATCACCCGTCAAAGCTCTCGAGATAGGCAATGATCGCCGCCTGATCACTTTCCTTTTTTAGGCCCGAGAAGCTCATTTTGGTGCCTTTCATGTGGGTCTTGGGTTTCGCCAAGAAAGCAGCCATCTCCGCGTCATCCCAGATCCGCCCCTCTTCAGCAGCCGCCTGAAACACCTTGGAGTATTTGAAGCCTTCCACACTTCCGAATTGCCGCCCCATAATCCCGGTCAGAACCGGACCAGTCTTATTCTTGGCCCCGTCCCCAACTTGGTGACAGGCCGCGCACTTCTTAAACACCTTTTTGCCTGCGACTGCTAAATCGATGTTCGCATCTTGCTTTTCCGAGGACTGAGGTGCCGTGGCCGCGTTGGCCTCTTCTTCAAGCTGTGGCGTGGCGGCAGGTACAAAATCCGCCCCCTTTGACGTAAAGCTCGGCAAACCATCGACGGTTGCCTGATTCATCACTGAATTCGACCCGCCTTCCGGTGGCGTTTCGACAAGAAACACCGACCGCATGGTGACATCAACAGACTCCTTACAGTTCTGCATGCAAGGCTCCACGCGCCACTTCGCATATTCCAGCGCCGGGCGATCATCGATCACAAAGCCTTCCATGTTGTACATGTTGAAGTCGGCAAAGTTCTCGTGGTTCAGCTCAAAGTCGTCATCTACCAGATCGTTGGAATAGAGGATGTAAGCCACAATCGCGTAGGTCTCATCCGCTGTAAGGGTCCCAGCTTCGCCAAATGGCATAGAACGCGAAATATAGTCCCAAGCTGTCGAAAGATGTGGCCAGTACGACCCAACGGTCTTGACCGGATCTTCGTCCGACAATGTGTCAAACCCGCCCGCCAATACCGGCCAGTTGTCCACGCCTTCAGCAAAATCTCCATGACAAGAGCCACAACGGTCCACAAAGACCTCTTCCCCGGTCCAAACGTCACCTTTGCCTTCCGGCAAGCCGCGCCCATCCGGCAGAACATCCACGTCCCAGGCGGCGAGTTCCTCCGTCAAAGCAACGCGACCAATCCCGAAGGGCGCATCATTTTGAGGCGCTGGCGCAGTCATATTGGCGGGCATGGCTGCTTGTTCCGCTGCCGCCGCTTGAACCTCGGCAATCTTAGCCTCCAGCTCCATAGCTCGTGCTGACGCCACTTCTGCAGTTTCACGCGCGGTTGCCTCATGTGCCGTCACCTGCGCCACGCGATCCTCAAGCGTTTCGATCTCGCTCCTCGCAAAGTCGCGGTTAGCAACGGTCACGGCAATCGCCGCTGTCAGTGCGATGCCACCAAATGCGGGCAGATAAATTTGATTAAGAGACTTCGACATTCTCGGCGATCCCTTCAGCGCTGACATACCAGGTCTGGATACAATTGTTGTGATAGACGGAGTTCTCTCCACGCTCGTCGCGCAGTTGATCCTTGGTCGGTTGCACGTAACCCGTTTCATCCATGGCACGGGCCTGCAGCAACATCGGTTTTCCGTCCCATTGGGTGTCCAGATAAAACCGCGTGAGGGCCTTTGCGTCGCCCTGCTTACCAAGCCGCGCCGTTTCCCACGTGATCCCGCCATCTTTGGACACGTCGACCCGCGTAATTTGCCCATGACCGGACCATGCCAGACCAGAAATCACCAACGGCCCAGGGCCGTGGTTGATCGGCATTTGCGGGCTTGGCGAGGTGATGACGGATTTTGCATCCATCACCCATGTCCACTTTCGCGCGGTGCCATCTTCGTAAACATCAGTGTATTTCGAGGTCTCTTCGCGGCTCTCCACCGCCATGTCTGTCACCTCAATCCGGCGCAGCCATTTGACCCACATGTTGCCTTCCCAACCGGGCACAACCAAACGCACCGGATAGCCATGCTCCATGCGCAGCGCCTCGCCATTCGCCTTGAACGCCACCAGCACATCGTCCAGTGCTTTCTCCATTGGGATGGAACGCCCATTTGAAGACGCATCTGCCCCTTCAACATAGACCCATTTATCCAAGGAGATGTCGGCACCAGCCTCTTTAAGAAGCGTGCGCAGCGGCACGCCGGTGTATTCCATATTGTGGATCATGCCATGCGTGAACTGCACCCCGTTGAGCTGTGACCCGGCCCACTCCATGCCGGTGTTGGCCGCGCATTCACAGAAATAGACGTGGTTTTCCCGAGGGAAGCGCTCGATGTCCTCATAGGTAAAGACCAACGGCCGGTCGACCAAACCGTTGATCATCAACCGATAGTCTTCTTTGCGCAGCTCAATCGCGCCGGAGTGATGCCGCTCAAAGGCGCAGCCCTGTGGCGTAATCGTACCGTCCAACGCATGGATAGGTGTGAAATTGATCGACGAAATTGGCGAGGCCGTAAGCCACTCCACATTACGCCGCACCACATGGCTCTCAAAGCTGATTGGCATGCCATAAGGCGTCTCGTCCACACCGGCGCCGGTGTAGGACGCCCAGTCCTGTAGCTCTGTGATCAGCGGATCAGGCTCTTGCGCCGATGCCGCGCCCGCCACTGACCCGGCGGCCAATGCCGCGCTGCCTTTCAGGAAAGCCCGGCGGGATGTTTTTGAGGTATCACCCATGTCTCAAGGTCTCCAAGTTCATCACACGCCGACCACGTCGACGCTGTTGTTGTCTTGCACCGTCACAGTGCCCTGTTTCCGAACGTGATTTTCGACCACGTCCCAAATTTTCGGGCCTTCCGTACCTTCGTTCACGCTGGCCCAGCCCGCGACGACGTAAGATTTGGCCGGATCAATCGCTTCACCGGTTTTCAGCAGGGTCATGTTGGAGATGCGTTCCCCTTGCGGCTTGGAAATATCGATACGGTATCCAAGCCCACCTGTGCGCACCATGTCGCCACCTTGCTGGTAATATGGGTCGGGATTGAAGATGTTGTCGGCCACATCCTCCAGAATGACTTTCAGGAATTCGCCTGTCATTTCAGACCGGTACGCTTCGCCGTAGGTCATGGACGTCACATTCCAGATGTCTTCGCGCGTGATGTCCTGACCTGGGATCAAGCTTGGCCCCCAGCGCACGCCAGGGCTCATGGCAATCTCCGCATCCCGCTCCGAGATCAGCGCGTCACAGATCAGGTCATCCCAAGAGCCATTGAAGTTGCCACGGCGATACAGCAGCGAGTCCGTCTGTCCGATCACTTCATTCATGGCGGTCTCATAGGGCGCCCGCTGCTCAGTGATCAGCTTGGCCACCTCTGGGTCGGGCGTAATGACGTCAGAGAAAATCGGGATCAGCTTGTGCCGATACCCCATCATCTTACCGTCACGCACATCTAGGTCGACACGGCTGACAAATTTGCCGTTGGAGCCAGAGGGCACAATGATGGTCGATCCCGATACCACAGGTTCCGGCAGCGCATCATGGGTATGACCGGACAGGATCACATCGATGCCCTTGACCACCGTAGCCATCTTCTTGTCTACGTCGAAACCATTGTGCGACAGCACCACAACGCAGTCCGCGCCTTGGGCTTTCACCTCATCCACCATCTTCTGCATGTGCTCATCACGAATGCCAAAGCTGTATTCTGGGAACATCCAGCCAGGGTTGGCGATCGGCATATACGGGAAGGCCTGACCAATAACTGCAATCTTCGAGCCACCACGTTCAAAGAACGTGTAAGGCGGGAACAGCTCCGCTGGCTCGTCCCACTCAGCATCAAAGATATTTTGCCCAAGGGCCGCAAACGGCAGGTTCGACACAATCTCATTTACGCGATCGCTGCCCAAAGTGAACTCCCAATGGAAGGTCATCGCATCGGGCTTCAGCGCATTCATGACGTTGACCATGTCCTGACCCTGCGTGTGATAACAGGTGTAGGAGCCATGCCATGTGTCGCCACCGTCCAGCAAAATCGCATCGGGACGATCTGCGCGGATCGCATTGATCACCGTCGCAACGCGGTCCAATCCCCCAACACGCCCATAGCCCTTTGCAAGTGAGGAGAAATCACCGGCGCTGAGCGCGTAATGTGACGGGGAGCCATCCGCAATGCCGTAAGCTTTGCGGAAGTCAGCGCCAGTGATATGGGGGACCGCGCCTTTGTTTCCGCCCACCCCAATGTTCACAGACGGCTCGCGAAAATAAATCGGCTTAAGCTGCGCGTGAATGTCCGTGATGTGGATCAGAGAGACATTGCCGTAGGTCTGAAACTCCAGCAATTGATCCTGTGTCAGCGCTTGCTGCGCCGCCAATCTTGCCCAGTTACCAAAACCGGAGGCTCCAACAAGGGCCGAGGCGGCCATTCCAACTTGCAAAAAGTCGCGACGCGAGATCATCTGACGCCATTTCCTTTATATTCGCATATGTGAATTCATATATCGTGAGAAAGGCCCCGTCCTCATGACGGGGCCCAATTTTTGGATCAGTTGCGGACAGAAGGTCCTTCCACGCTCAACCCGTTGCCGCGCGACGCGACATAGAGTTCCAGCGCGATGAACTCATCAGACCCGGGCGAAAAAGTTTGCGCACGGGTATCGCGCACACAGCCTTTGAAACGGGCGTGCACAGAGTTCAGCTTGGTGTTTTTCAAACGGTACGTCGGGAACCCGTTGATCTGCCCTTGGCTCAAGTGGTCAGCGCGGATCATATTGCCGTAGTTGTCCTCATGACAATTGGCACAGGACAGTTCCAACTGACCATAGCGGGTGTAGTAGATCTCTTTCCCCTTCTCCCACACCTCTTGGGCAGGGCCGTCAATCGCCACGCTGATCCGCAGACCTCGAGACACTGACGAGATCAACGCAACCATATTGGCCATGTCGCCGCCGGTGTACTTCCACGGTTTCGCGCCCATCTGGTTTTCGCGACAGTCGTTCACCTGCATTTCCAACGTGCGCACTTCTCCCGCGGTTTCATTCCACTTAGGATAAACCGCACGCACGCCTCTCAGGCTCTCCACGTCCTCATGGCAGCTTGCGCAGGCTTTGCCCTCACTGCCATCCACAGTATCCCAGACCTCTTGCGCTTTTTCCACAAAGATCATGGCTGGGTTGTCAAAGTCATCCATCTGAAACGCTTGGGTTTCATCCGACCGGAACCGCCACCCGGAGTAAACGGTATCCACGTACTCCAAATGGCCCGCAGCGGCCGCCTCGGTGATCATCTCAATCTCACCGTTAACGACCAACTGATCTTCATCAGCATCGGCCCAAACGGATGTCGCGCCCATGGCCACTGCCATGGTCAGCATGCTGGCGTAAGTTTTTGCTCGCTTCACGTGATCTCCTCCCTCTGTCACACGATCAGCTGACGCTGATTTTTTTGGTCGTCTCGTAGACGTCACCATCATCGTCATACCAGGTGAACTTGAACTCCCCACTTTCCGGGACGGTGGCGTCAAACTGGAAATAGGGGTTGGTCGAAATGGCAGGCTCCAACGTCACATCAATCACGTTCTCGCCGTTAAAATCCGCCGTGAAACGGTTGATGATCGAACGGGGGATTAAATTGCCATCGCCATCTTTACGCTGGCCACTTTCCATCTTGTGGCTGATCAGGGTTTTGATGGTGATGTTGTCTCCAGCCGCAGCTGTCTTTGGAACTTTGACGCGGGGTTTAACTCCAGATGCCATGATATCTCTCCTTGTCTCTGGATCAGCCGCCGCAGCCGCCGATAGTCACTTTCACGTTGGCCGACGCTTTCTGGAAAGAGCCGTCCTCCATCTGCGCAATGGCCACCACGTTTTGGGTTTTGGCCAGACGAATGCGTGTCGATGCCGCATGCGTTGGGTTCAATGAGCCGAACTTGAATGTCACAACATTCGGGGTTGGGTTGCCGTCGGCAAACACCGCAACCATCACCGCACCGGGGGCGCTGATTTCAATGGGCACAGTATTCCCGTTCTCCGCAATCTCAGGCGCTGTAACGCTCAGATCGCCTGCGCCAACCTCTGCACCGCCTGTGATCTTTGCAATCTCGTCATCGGTCAGGGATGCCAACGCAGGGGTTACACCCAGCGCCGCGGTGGCCATGCCAACCGATCCCATGATCAACAGATCTCGCCGTGTCAGTTGCATCTTTTTCTCCTCAAGTCCTCTGGATCACTCGTCTGTGAGTGTCATCAAATAGGCCACCACGTCTTCGATCTGCTGCGCAGACAAAAGCGGGTCAACGTCGCCTTCATGAGCCTTGCCAGTGTAAGCATTGCCCAGACGCACAAAGCCGTCGGTTTTATAGAAGGACGGCATCACTGTGCCGTCGAACATCATCTTCGCGTTGGCCACGATCCCACGCAGTTCCGCCTCACTCCAGCGGTCCGCCGCGCCGTCCAACATCGGTCCGACTTCACCATGGAATGGCAAATGGCTCAGTGCCGTGACTTCGTGACAGGCAATGCAGTTGCCAGCTCCTTTATTCATGATTTTGGCGCCTTCTTCGGCGTTGCCCGCGACACCTGTCAGGGACTGCGCAACAGCACCATCCTCATACACAACGTCGCTTGGCGTGATCTCAGAGCCTTGCGCCGAAACCGCGCTGACCACCAAAACTGCGGCCACTCCCAATGCACGTTTCATGTGCCCTCCCTTGGTCGATTCTTTGCCTTGGTGAGATGTAGACTACGGCACACAATCGCGAGAACGCAACAACAAATTCATTTACGTGAATTTATGCATTTGTTTGCACCTGCAGCATTCCAAGAAATAATGTTGCGCTAAACCCAAAGAGGAAGCGAGTTAAGGGCCTATTTGCCCTGCTCCGAAAATTTCCGAGCGTGATACTTTTGGAAGCTCTCTTGCCCGCTGTAACCGTGCTCAAGCACCCAGGTTAAGAGATTTAGCGTTGTGTACTTCCCGAAGGCGCCAGGCATATTGGCCACGGCAGCCTGAACAGCGGTAAGGTCCTCCGAAACCTCTTCCGGGAGGAAAATCATATTGGGTGTAAATAATGCGCCCCAGCGTTTCACCATGTCCTTTTCCGACAAGGTCGTGCCATCAAAATCGGTGACTTCAACACCGCCGAACATGTTAATCTGTACAACGAAGTAACGCTCGCTGAGAACATCCGCGATCTCCGGCACCACAAACACCTCCTCGTGCATCTTTTTGCAGTAGATGCAGCCTCGCTGCTCGATCAGCAGCAAAAGCCGCTTGCCTTCCGAATTGGCTTCTTCGAGGTCCTCCCGCAGATCCTTGAACGTGTCACGCATCCAATCCGCTTTGTGGAGACCATCGTCCCCCATCTCCGCCGCAAAGAGCGGCAGCGCAAAAACCATAGAAACCAAGATCGCCAAAATCCGCATTACTCTTTCTCCTCAACCAACGCCTTGGAACCAAGGCACCGTTTCCAACATCCACTGGGCAATCACGTTGACAGAGTTGGTTGCGATCAGCACACCGAACACAATCAACAACCCGCCCATGAGTTTCTCAACGGTGCCAAGGTGGCGTCGAAACCGCGCCATCCAGCGCATAAACGGTCCGACAAAAAAGGCTGCCAACACAAAAGGCAACGTCATGCCTGCCCCGTAAACGAACAACAACAGCGCGCCTTGCCCGGCCGTTTCCTGACCTGCAGCGGTAAACAAGATCGCCGCTAACACTGGCCCGACACAAGGCGTCCATCCGAAGGCAAACGCCGACCCGATGACAAACGCGCCGACGTAGCTCACATTGGCCGTGTCCCCTGCGTCGATGCGAAACTGGCGATACAGAAACCCAATTCGTATGACACCAAGAAAATGGAGCCCCATGGCGATGATCAAAGCAGCCGCCGCCCAACGCAGGATGTCAAAATACTCGCGCACCATCTGCCCAAAGGCCGTCGCTGTGGCCCCCAACCCCATGAAGACCGTGATCACGCCAAGCGCAAACCAACAAGCGCTTATCACCGCCCGCCTCCGAACGTCTGGCGATATCCGTGGCTCCACAGACACATCTGACATGCTCACGCCCGCCAAATAACTGAGGTAGAACGGGACAATTGGCAGAATACAAGGAGAGGCAAATGACAGCAGCCCCGCGACCAAGGCCCCGACCAGAGTTACTTCCAACATTTTGGACTCAAAACTTGATAAATTCAAATATCAGATTATGTTGATGGCTAGTGACTCCGTCAACATAAGAGTTCCACCATGCTCGGCTTAAAGGCGCTTTTGACAAGCGCCCTATTCTTGTTTCCGCTGTCAGCCCTCGCTGACACATATCTCCTCATGGCCGAGGAGAAGGGCTGCATGTACTGTGCGCGATGGAACGCAGATATCGCGCCGATCTACCCCAAAACCGCCGAGGGCAAGGCCGCCCCGCTGCGCCGCTATGATCTTCATGCGGACACTCCAAGCGCCGAGTTGAAAGGCCGCGTTCTTTACACGCCAACTTTCCTATTAATCGTCGATGACCAAGAAGTAGGCCGCATCGAAGGCTACCCTGGCGAAGATTTCTTTTGGGGATTGCTTGCCAAATTGCTGCAACAGGCCGACATTACCGCAACGCCTCCACCCCGAAACTCCGGGACCTAACTGATGACCGAACCACAGCCCACACCACCAGAAGAGCCGAGACCATCGCGTCTGCCAGTGTTTGACGAAAACACCTGCGCTGAAGACATGGCCAAAATGATGGCCAATGCACAAGCGGCATCCAACTTCTTGAAAGCCATCAGCCACGAAGGCCGACTGATGATCCTATGCCAGCTGGCGTCTGGGGAAAAATCCGTCACCGAGCTGGAGGACCTGCTCTCCGCGCGACAGGCTGCCGTGTCACAACAATTGTCCCGCCTCCGTCTGGAAGGTTTGGTGAAACCGCGCCGCGATGGTAAGACAATTTACTACAGCTTGGTCGATGACCGCTCCACCAAAATCATGGAAGTGGTCTACGAGCTCTTTTGCGCGGACGACTAAGGTCGCCACAACATCCGCATCCGGTCCTGGGGAGGAGCCCGCATGCTCGACATTTTGGGTGAGGCCAATGCCGTCACGCTCATCGGTTTTATTGGTGGACTACTTTTGGGCCTCGCTGCGCGTATTGGGCGTTTCTGCACGCTCGGCGCCATAGAAGACCTCCTATATTCCTCGGATGACCGCCGCATGCGCATGTGGGGCGTGGCCATTGGCGTGGCCATACTTGGCACCCATTGGGCAATGTCATCCGGTGCAATGGACCCAATAGAAGCGGCCTATCTGGACCGCGCCTGGAACCCGTTTGCCACGATCATCGGCGGCCTGCTCTTTGGCTATGGCATGGCCCTCGCTGGCAACTGCGGCTACGGTGCGCTTGCGCGCTTGGGGGGCGGCGACATTCGCGCCTTTGTCATTGTTGGCGTGCTCGGTCTATCCGCCTATTTTGTGATGTCCGGCCCATTGGCCCCAGTCCGCATTTTTCTCTTCCCCATCCAAGAAGGCGCAGCCCAGCCACAAGGGTTTGCTGCGCTCCTGCGCACCGGACTGAACATTCCGGAACTGGCCACCGGCCTGATCATCGGCACGGCCATACTGGCATTCTCTATCGCCTCCCCGCGCATGATAACCTCTCCTGACATGATTTTCTGGGGTGTTGTGGTCGGCGGCGTGATTGTATCCGGCTGGATAGGCACCTATTGGGTCGCACAGGTTGGCTTTGGCAACGAGCCGGTGGAATCCCATTCCTTCGCAGCGCCAATTGGCGACACAATCTATTACACCATGACCGCCTCCGGAAACGAGCTGTCCTTTAGCGTCGGCTCGGTTGTGGGCGTGGTATTCGGCGCGTTCATTGGCTCCATCCGCAAAGGCCACTTCCGTTGGGAAGCTTGTGACGATCCACGCGAACTGAAACGCCAAATGCTCGGTGCGGCTTTCATGGGCGGCGGTGCCATCCTTGCGATGGGTTGCAGTGTTGGCCAGGGCCTGGCTGCTTTTTCTGTGTTGTCCTACAGCGCGCCAGTGGCGTTCATCTCAATTATGATCGGTGCCGCATTTGGCCTGCGCCAACTGATCACGGGTTTGCACCTCGCGGAATAAATTCGAAAATAGCATTGCCAAGCAGCCCGGTCCGCGCTGTCAGATTCATTCGAACCAGTCTCCGCTTAGACAGTGACGCTGCCTTTGAAGCTGCGCAACATTGGCGCCACTCAGCGAGGACGGCAGCGCCGCTCAGCATGACAGTTGGTCTGATTTGGAGGCTACGCTTCCAATTGAACGGGTTAACGCCGGGAACGTGGACGGAAGCAGATTTCTGCAAGTTTCGTAGCCATCGAAAGCGCTGCATGGCGCGCTCCCGTCGTAGGTACGGAAGGAGAGAATTCTCGGCTCGTCTATTTGCACAACGAGTTAACGTCGGCTCAGCCATCATATCCGTTGTGACGCCGCCACATAGTTGGGTCATGTCCCTCTGGTACTGAAGCACATGGGTCGTTTGAGTAGCCGCGTAATACGTTATATCATTGGACTTGCTCATCGGTCAGAAGAGCGGGTGTTGCGAGATGTCTCGACAAATGCACTAAGCGCAAAGAAGCTCGGGCTTCAGCGGCTATGGTCAAGAGGCTCGAAAGCTCTTCCTGCGGAACTGCAGCATCTTCGAAAGCAGCGCTCACGGCGGCTTCAGCCGCAATAAATCGCTCACCGGCCGCGATGGCCTCCGCTTGCATTTCTTCAAACATCAAGGTGATTGCAGCAACTTGGTCGCGCGAAAGCGCGAGTTCTTCTTGAAGTTCCAACAGATGAGCCGGGCCAGGAAGGCCGCTCAACTCTGCGGGAAGAGCAAGCCCCCAGCCGCCGCCTCGGCGAAGTTCGGCTACATCCTGTGCGGATAGGCTTTTGATCTCACGCGCCTCGAACCCGGCATACGGTGTGCTCACTTGATTGTGCCCGTGTTCCTCGGCAAAAACTGACAGAGGCACCGCTAATGAAATTACTGCCATCAACAAACTTAGCTTCAACATCATCTTCCTTCATCAAATGCGTGCCATTGGGCCGCTCTAATCACAGCATGGATTGTCCTTCGCCACAAGTAAGAGGAGATTGGTGCAGTCGCGGCGAAAGCTCATTTTGTCCGCATAGCTGTCCTCGGTGCAAACCAAAGCTAAAGTCCGCTATCTGCCCTTGACCTCCTTCCAACTCTCGTTCTAGGTCCCAAATAGCAAAGCAGGAACATGATCCAAAGTCTGGAGTAGCAAATGGGTAGCGGCACCAACCAGGCCGGGGAGCCGCCACGGATTATTTTCACGCGGCCATCAAATCAGCATCCAACTTCTCGAACATCGATACGCCTTCCTCAGCATTCTCAAACAGGTGCCCGTACACATCCATAGTCATCGTGATCGATGCGTGACCGAGTAGTGTTTGAATCTTCTTCGGGTTCCAGCCTTGTTCGATAAACAGCGACGCCGCCGCGTGACGCAGAGCGTGAATGCCAAACTTTGCTTCGCCGTTCTCATCAACGATGCCTTCATTGACGAGCATGGGCTTGAACACGCGATTGTAGATGTTGGAGTAATTCTGAACCTTTCCGACAGTGTTTGGGAAAACCAGATTTAAAGAGCTTTCCGGAGCGTTTTCCTTCCAAACTGACAGTTCATCAAACACCGTCGGCGCCATCGGAATTTCGCGCGTCCCAGCCCGACTCTTTGGCAAACCGATTTCACAATACTCGTCTGCCCGCTGCCGCACTTGAATAACCCGTCGATCAAAGTCGACCGCGTCCCACGTCAGCCCCCTAAGTTCAGAAATACGCATTCCAGTAAAAATAGCCGTGATGAACATCGCGCGGTGCGTGTCGGGCGCCTTCGCAATTATCTTCTTGATCTCTTGCTTCGTGGGAACTTCCACACGCTTACTGTGGGATCGAGAGTTACGCTTAAGCTTAACCTCGGCCGCCACGTTGTGACTCGCCCATTCGCGCTCAACCGCCTCTGTGAGGATAGCTCGAAGGCTCACCATGATCTTCTTAACCTGAGCGCGGGAGACATCTCCATCAAGCAGATCATCCATGAAATCACGGATATCACCTCGCGAGAGATCTGCGAGCAGAAGATCCCCTATCTTTGGTTCAATATGGATTTTGGTATGACTGCGATAAGCTTTCATAGTTGAGCGCTCAAGCTCATTGCGCTCGCAAGTTCTGAGCCAGCTGTTGCAGGCATCGGACACGGTTTTGGTTTGTTTAGACATGAGGATGGCATCCTAGGATTGATTTCGACCAATCTGTGCTAGTCAGCGGTTTCGTGTCCTTCGGGCGTTTTCCCTCGATTGACTACGTTTGTTGCGGGAAAGCATCACTTTTCTTTGGTTGTGCTAGACCTTCGTAGCGGTCAAACATCCAGGCTCCCATCTATGTTGCAGCAACATAAAGAGACTGCCTCGATTTACGCATACGTCCTCCTGACGCACGGCCCAAAGCCCAAAGGTTCGATTGAGAACCATCCTGCCGCCCGACAGCAAATCTCCAACCTTCGCGGCGCAGCCTTAGAGTTTGAGAGTTTGGCCGATCTTCGCATCGCCTACGACTATGCACGAAGCTTCTCAAAGCTGGCCGATCTCCCCAACTTTCTGAAGCTCCTAAAGGCCTTCAAGAAGCACAACGGGACAGTCCTTATCGACGACTTCCGACGCTTGTTTGCGAACCACTCTGGCGACGACAGAGCCGCACTATTGGATGAGTTGCTGGACTTCAAAGAGAACATCCGTGACCTGAAGACGTCCAAACTCTTGGGTGAGCTTTCGCAGACGCAAGTAACATTGATTTGCGCCGCAGAAAGCCCGGTCAAGTTTGCCCGAACACCGGCTCCGCGTGCGCCCAGAGCAAAAGACGAGCGTCAGTTGCAAACTCAAAAGGCCGTTGACGCATCCAGGAAAGTCCGGAGCTCAGCAGCCGATGCTAAAGCCAGAGAACTTGCTGAGCTGCGAGATCGTTTGGCAGCGACGTCCAATGAGGTTTCCAACCGGCAACTTGCTGATGCTGCAAACGCGGAAGGACTGCGAACCACCCGCGGCAAGCTTTGGAAACCAGCTGGTGTCAACCGAATGCTCAAGCGTTTGGGAGGATAGGAAACAGAGCCACGACGCGTGTGTTCAGCTGGCAAAGGTGATCACAAAGATAAGGGCCGAGGGTGGATCAGTATAAGGGTCAGCTTGTCGGTTTCGATGTTTATCCAAAGAACGACCGTTTAGCCGTTGCAACCTTACATTTGCGAGTTGAGACTGCGCCGACCGAACAGACGATACCTCGTTACATTTTAGTAGCGAGAGCCGACATCCCTTGTTAACCCCGTCATTTCCCCTGATCACCCCCGGCGCGAATAGTCGGTTTGAGATCCCTAAGCCGTTGATGAGTACTTGATGTGAAAGAATTCTCACTTCATACTGGGCATAGCAGCGGACAGCGGGGCTTCCCTCGGTAACACGGCGGTCGCCGCTGCATGTGAGCCCATGTTGGCCGGAACACCACGATAATGCACACCCGCATGAAGAACAAAGGGCTCTGACTGTGAGAGCCCTTTTCAAATTAAGATAGTTCGAATTGGGAACCAAGAAGCAATCTCCCCCTAGCTGTGTCCTCAACGAATTTCTCAAATGCGGGACGAAACCGCCGTATACTGAACCCGCAACCTGGGCAGGTCCAAATTTCAAAAACGCGCAGCGACCGGACTTTGAAAAGGTTCGTGAACGGCCCTAAGCTGCCGTTGACCGAGCTACTGCTTCGCTGCTTTGCAGTGCGCCAATCCGGACTTTCGCGGCCTACGCATGTAGGTGCCATGATCGACATTCCATAGTGCGGAGAAAGCGTTCTTTGTCGCAAGGCAAAGCAAAGACCGTTCTCGGCTCTTCAACGTTATTTGGCCCTAACACAGCCTTGGGATTGGGTGACTTGGTTGTGAGATCGCGGTGGGTTTTCTTTCTCTGCGACTTCCGGAGACGGCACCTTTTTTAAAAAGCGTCTTAACCGGAATCTAAAACTACAAACCCAATCAGCCATTTGGTGAATACCAAATTGGTGACGTATACGCCCGCTCTTGACCAATCAAAGTCGCATCCTCGGGGATTTCAGCACCAAGGCGAACCTTGTCATAAACAACCCAGCGCGGCGTCGGAATTTCGATAACGCGTGCGTAGTAGAAAGCGTGCTCTGCTGCGTCGAAATCCGGGTCTGTCCAGATTGTGGCCAGTTCCGAAGCGCCGATAGAGTTTTCATAGTTGGCAGCCTCTAAATCGACCGTGTTCCCAACCGCTGGAAGCCTGCCGTCAGCCTCGGGGTCTCGGTCATCTGACCAAGCGACGTCATAGACTTTCTCTGACAGGGTGCCACTGCTATCCATCCAGCCTTTGACAACTTGAATGCGGTCGAGATTTGCTCCAATTGGATCGCGCAATGCGTAAACCATAAACGTTGGTGCATCTGTAGTCGCCGGACGCAAATCCGCCCCCATTGGCACGCCCTTTTCGTACCCGACAAAGGCGGGTGCGCGCGACCGGAGGTCATTTTCGTTGAACTCCCAACCACCAAAGAACCGCACAGTCATTCGCGGGCCGGTCGTTGCGTAGACTTCCCGGCGGACCATCGCATCCCACAGGCTGGCCCGGGTGTTTTCTTCGGCCCAAACGCCAGTATAGCCCGAAGCGACCAGCGACCACCCCGGGAAGACACCGTTTTCAGTTTCCGTGAATGGATGGGACATCCGCGTCTTTGACGGCTCGGCATTGCTGGCCTTGCCAAAATAATTGTCACTGTCGGCTGTCGACAGAGATGTGTGACTGTCCGTCGCCCCGGAGAACCCGAATTTGTAAGGGTTCACTCCAGTGCGGGCCTCAATCGCAAAGCCCTGCTTTAACGCCTCCCGTGCATATTCGCCGGCAAGCATTTCGAGGGTTTTGGCTTCCGACAGATCCAGGTTACCGGCATCCCATGTTTCATATTCGGCAAACTCGTCATCAGGACTGAGCGCAGGATGCGCCTCTCCATCGCCTTTGATTTGGGTAATTTCGTAAAGCGGCTCCCATCTGGCGCGCTCCATTGCATAGGCCTCATCCACAGGCTCACCATTGTACCTTGTGTCAGACGGGAACATGATGCCGTTGGACAGGTTGCCGTTGTGAGACAGCGCGAAAACCTGCCCGCCAGTTTGGGCCTCGTAGCCCTCCAACCATTTGTACAATTCGCGCGGATCGGGTGAGCCAAAAGGCGGTTGCGTGACCATGGGCTGCACTTGCTTAACCCGGTCGCTGTTGTCACGAAAAATGACATTGCGGTGCATGTTGTTGCCCCGGATCAGAGACGTCCATTCAAAGCCGTGAAAGGCTGTGAAGTCACCAGGATCATTAAAGGATTCAACCGTATCCACCATGCTGTCCCACACAGATGCGTAGATCGGTGCGCCGGGTGAATAGTCTGCCAATAAATCCGGATCCATTTTGCCTTGTGAGAAGGTTGTAATCAGATCTAACGCGGCATCGATGGAGGCTTGGCCACCTTCCTGAAGCCCCTTTGACCAGCGCGCGCCCTGTTCCGACTTCATGACGTTTGGCGCGCCTTTTGCGACGTCCGTGATCATGCCCATGCCGTCCGAGTGTTCCGTGGTCACGATCCAATCAAGCGGGCGCGCCAGTTTGACCGGATGACCAGTTGCTGACACAACCTCTTCGCCGCGCGCAAAGCGCAGCATAACGTCAAGCCCAGTCGTATTGCCAAAGAGGCCGGCATCCATCGACAGGCCAGTGTGAATGTGCGTATCACCCCAAAAAACCTGCGACGGAAAGCTGCGCTGCGCATTGGGCGAATAGGCTTTGCCGGGGTAAAGGCTTTCAAGCGAGCCTTCTGAAGGGATGAACTGCGCATTTACCTCGACTGAAACAAAACACATGGCGGTTAGCGCCATCAGAATTGAGCACTTACTCATAGAAGAATCCCCAATAAATTTGCGTAGAAAGTAGTCGCCCGGGCGAAGGGTTCAAGAATACAGCTATTCTTTGAATTATAGGGTAGCGTCCTAAGTCAGCCAAGTCCTTGAATTTCTTCTTTCTGGGACCGTAGAACTTGGTGAGCGGCTCAGCATTAGGAGTTTTTCTGGCAAGGCTTGAATGGCCGCTTTGACTGTCTGACGCGGAATTTTCGCAGCCGCGGCGAATTTCCACTCTCCGCCCGAAGTGCTGGCATGTCTTGACCGCTTTGGGCTGCGCGCCGCCTGATGCGGTTGCAGCAACTGGGTTGCGGTATGACGCCTTAAAAGGGCTCAGTCCAGACCTTCGCTTCACGAGGCTTAGGCGACCGCAATGGATCGACGCAGTCAACCGTGTGGGAAAGGCTCTTTCGCGCAACTCCCGAGCTACTCAGCCAACCACCTGACAGGAAGTCCTAGCCAGTCTGGATCAAGCATATAGGGCATTGCCTAACCAATTCCGCTGGCCGGTTGCCTATCCTTATACAGGCGTGCCTATCTAGGACTACTCACTCTTCGATACGTCTCGGCATCGACTTTGCACACGAAGTCGTCGGCGCACTTTTGGGCCAACCGTAATCAACATGCCAGCAGAGAGCATCAATGACAAAACACAGCTTCGACGCAGAAACTGCCCTCGCTTATCTCGCGTTAGAATATCCGTCTTGCCCTGAAGACCAAATTCCGATCCTCGTTCAGAAGCTGACCGCTCGTGAGTGGGAAAACGCGCCACTGCCCAAGGCTGCGGGCATCGTTGTCACGAACCACATCCGCCACAATCTGACGCCCTATGAAACTCTTTTGAAGCGATAAAAACTGAGCCGCAGACAAGCGCGACTGTGGGTTTCCGAAGATGTGAACACAATGACCGCCGCATGGCGTCAAGGCGCGCCCATACCGCCGCTGAGAGCGCGCAGGAAGCGCGGTAAACGTAATTCTGCTCCTATCTAAGCACACACTCCCAATTCGCTTCTAAGCGCACCTCAGCGCCCCTATGGCGCGTAATCGGACGAGCCTCAGACCAAAGGCAAACGCCGAACCAGGACTTGTTTCTGCGCTCTATCACATCTCATCGAAACGACTTCACGAGGTGAAAGAGAATGACCGCCAGCCCGACAGCAAAGATACTTGCCAACGCGATTGATGCATCAGAGTTGACACAAAGGGAAATTGCCGACCGGATCGGCATGAGGAACCCCAATGTCATCAGCATGATGAAGCAAGGAATCACGAGAGTCCCATTGAACCGGATTCCCGCACTTTCCGAAACACTGGAGATTAACGCACAGACATTCCTAATGACCGCCATCGAGGAATACCACCCCGGAACCCACGAGGTTCTGGTGGATGTTCTCGGATTGCCACTCAGCGACACTGAGATGAGGTTGCTTGGCCTTCTCCGAACGACCGAGGCAAGCGGCATAGTTGACGCAATTGGTCCGCTTTGGAGGTATCTGGAAACCTTACTGGAGGTGGCTTCAACAAACTCAAAGGCTGATTGAAGATTGGAGGGCTCCGGTCAATACGCGAGCAGCGCGGCTGTGGCGAAGCCACAGTATGTGCGTGCTCGCCTTATTACTAGTTACCCGCTATCAAGCTACTGAGCTACTTAATGTTACTTAGTTATGTTGTAAAGCTCCGGACGGCGAAGGCGTAACACATTGTTGCAAAAGTAGAAATCTTGCTTTCAAGCATCGCACTGGGTTCGTACTGCCGCAGTAAAAGCATCGTAGCATCATACTAAGCCGCTGTTTTTTCGAAACCTTTCCTAGGCTTCTTTTTAGTGGCCATGAAATCTCGCAAGATCGTATCACAACGTTTCTTGACGCCAGATATGGTGGTTGGAGCGACAGCTCCCCCTTCGATCAACTCTGACCATTCAGAAGCAGAGCCTCCGGCATAACCAGCACACTTCGCAGCAAGCCAACGCTTCGGCCAAACGACCTCATTGCCCCTCCAAGCTGATGTAGTCGGCTGCTTGGCGCGGATGCCTTGCCTAAGGATGTCCATCTGCTGACGGCGATCCCGCCACCAATATCGGACTTTCTGGCTCTGAATAGCCCTAAGTTGCATCTGAGCAATCAAGGGCAGCTCCAATATGTCCGCCGCTTTGTTGTCTGCGCTTCCGGCCGTGCCTGCGAAAAGAGAAGCCAATTCGAAATCAAGGTTTGGACCAAAAATACCGACCCAACGAGGTGGCAAATGGTGAGCAAAATCATCTTTGAAACCGCACTGACAATTCAACCATTCGAGATCCAGGACTTGGTGGTCGTTGCTAATCAGATTTTGATCATGTGACCTGTTGACCTTGTGTTTGCCGCCGCTCAAGGATGGCCTGAAACGCGGGGCAATGTGGCCGCGCCTGTTCAACGCGCGATTTAAAGCGATGTACTTGCCGCGGATATCATCATAGCTATTCAAGCTGTTGGCCGCCATCTGTTGTGCGACCAGTGCTTCAAGCAATCGAACGAGCTCTTTCGGATCGGCTTTATCAACCGTGCTATTTGGCAGCTGCTTGTCCGAGAACCGATAGTTTTCTCCAAAAGATGTCGTAAGATGTGGGGTGCCTGTCTCTTCAGTCATTATTGTTCCATTCACTCATTAGGTTAAGCAAACCAAGCTTGCTTGCCGCTCATCAGGAGCAATCAGTTTGGTGCGCCATAGGTTTCTGTTCGGAAGTTACGGACCCAGCCTTGAGGCTGAGCGGCCGATTGACCCGATCCTGCTTTTATGTGGTCGCCGCCAACTCCAGGAGCACTTCGGCCAGATATTGGAGATCGATTGGATCAAACTCGAACACCTGCTCGAAACTTTCTTCTTCAAGTCTCCGATCGGTTCTAAGCACACAACGGTATTGGACAGATCTATAGTCACGAGTGGGAGTGCCGATGGTCTGCAAGGATATCTTGCCCCCTACGCAAAGATGGAAAGACACCTCTTTGCATTCAAATCGCGCAGACGCTTCCCCTATAAACTCCGCGAATGGCCTGATTTCATCTGCCATCACGTCAATGAGTTCTATAGGCTCAAGATCCGAGAATTTGATCATGGCTGAAAGAAGGCAACCGGGATCACTGTTAGCTTCCAGCCTCACGCGGATTTTGCGCGGCTCTCGCCCTTTGGTTCGGTCAATGGCGGTTGCAATATGTGTTATCATTTAACCTTTCTCCTAGTATTAAGACGCACGTCACCATCGACGGCGGCAATGAAAAGCCACCGAGCTGGAAGCCCTTGGGCTTCAGTCCGGATCAATTTGTTAAAGACCGGTCGCCAAACGCGCTCACGACAGTTGCGTTTGGGGCAGCCGCATTCTTAGATTCTCAGTCCGTGTTCAGTCTGAAAGTAGTCTTTCAATGGTGCTGACGTAGGCGGTTGGGTCTAGGCCAATGACAGAGGCGACTTTCTCCGCTTCACCCGGTTTTTCAACATCTGAACGCACCCATCGGCTAAATCTCTCAGGCTCCCAGCCAAGCCGCTGTGCTGCGGCTTCGGTAGTAGTGCTATTGCACCAAGCGAACACTCCGGCAAACGCAGCCGCCTTTTCTAAGCTACTCAACCTCTCGAGGTGCTTGTTGGCCCAATTTTGAGATATCCCACCTGGCTGAAAACCTCTTCGAGCAGCAAGCCACTCAAGGGAGTCCAGCGGATCGCCCATGACAAGATCCGATCGCTCTGCACTGCTTCCAATGACATACGATTTGATAGCCTTGTTCCCCTTCGGGCCAAAGTGGTTGCGAACTGATCGGAGGTTCATTTGCCCCAGTGCTGCTACATCAGCAGGAGTAAATCCGACTCCGATAACCGAGCTGCTATCCGTGACAAGCTCTTGAACCATTTCCGCCAGATCAAGTTTCGCTCTATATTGAGCCAACAATACTTGCAGAGCTCCTTCGGGATCCTGAAATAGGTAAGGCGCGTCATAGGCGCCAACGGAGTCACGGGGGATCGCGCGAATAAAGTAGTTTAAGTACTGCTCCGTCAAGAGGCGATTGTCACTTACATCGACGTCATTGAGACGCTGATCTGGCAACACCAAGCGATGCGCTTTTTTGGCAACCTGGAAAAACTCAGTATTCTCGACATCAAAAGAATTCAGTGTGTCCCTGTCATCAAGATTGTCCGCCAAAAGATAGCCTGGAGCTTCATCGATGCCGAGAACTGCCTTTGCCGCCGCCTCTCCACGCCCATCGGCGCCAGTAATTTGCCACACTAGATCTGCAACCATTGCAAATCCGATGCGTATGTCCTGCTCAACTTGATGCCACGCCGGTGTTTTCATGAATCAATCTCCAAACCCACTAAGTGATAGATATCGCATCACTTAGTGGGATGCAAGATAGATGATATGATTTATATCATTTTTGCAAGCCATAGAACTGCACTCTACGCGAAATCAACCAACGCGAGCAAAAAGCGTCAGCGGCAAAACTAAAGGGCACGCGTGACCGAACGCACAAAGTGTCTAAAGAGTGGGTACTGTAAGAGAACCAATCTGCGTCTTATTGATCTGCTTCAGCAACTTTGGAGATAGAAATGGCCAACATCGTGACGCTGAAAACCCTGTGCGAAATATTAAAGATTGATCCACGCGAAGCTCGAGAACGCCTGCGAGCTGCCGTCAGTGATGCTAAGGCAAACCCGGAACTGGCAAAGGCACGCAAGCCGCGCACTCCGTGGCAGTGGGTCAAGGGTTCAGCGATAAAAAAGAAGCGCGCAAAGCTCTTGGCTCTATGAAGTAACTGACATCTTGCACAACATGTAGTATATGCGCATTGTCAGATCAAAATTGATCAACCTTCGCAGGTACTACTTGTCTGATTTTCAATTGAATGAAATTTACACTCCTCCGAACGGCTTGCCCGCCGTGGATGTCGTTTTTATGCATGGTTTGGGTGATGCTTTCGAAAGCTGTTGGCAAAATCCATCAGGAGATTCCGGCGATGTATGGCCAGTTTGGTTGGCAGAGGCTTTTCCGGGAATCTCGATTTGGGGTTTGGACTACCCAACATCTAAATATAGCGCGCTTCTGAATAGTCCCGACCTTTCTCTCCTTACCGTAGCCGCGAGTCTTTCCGAGCTATTGCGTGCGAAAAAGATTGGCAGAAGCCCAATGGTTCTTGTTTGCCATAGCCTCGGTGGAGTGATCGCCAAGGCTATGCTGCGCGTTTGCGAAAGCTCAACCACGCCTACAAAGAACGCAATTTTCGACAACTGCAAAGGCGTGGTCTTCATAGCGAGTCCTCACAGCGGATCGCCGTTGGCTTCAATCTTGTCATTGATTCCCGGTGTTGCGTCAAAACAGACCACGGAGCTTAAGAAAGCCGGAGCCGTTTTGATGGACTTGAACACTTGGTACAAGAACAAAGCGCCGGGTTCCGGAATAAGATCCTGCGCATTTTATGAAACCGTGAATACAAACGGTACGATGGTGGTCGACGCTGGCTCTGCAAATCCGGGCGTACCTGACTGTGACCCCATCCCGGTTGACGCAAACCATCGAGACATCTGCAAGTTTAGCCAGAAGGACGAATTTGGCTACGTGTGTATCCAAAATTTCCTTGAGGAGCTGTTTGATTCTGAGGGTTTGGACGTAGATGACCATGTCTCTGTTGATGACCTCGAGTACTATATCAGTACGGTTAAGGGTGATCGACTTTCACTAGCTGAGAAGCTCGAAAAAGGAGGCAAGAGTGAACAGGAAATTGACGACGCCGAGGCAGAGAAGGAACGAATCCATAAGATGGTAAGGCGAAATGCCATTTCCGGCAGCGCACGCCAAAAATATCGGCAATTTCTAAGCGAAGTTCTTACGCTTTTTCGGGTTCATATTGCGCCCCTTATCCGTTCAGGTGCAGACGAAGTCATGGTGAATACAGCCATTCATTCGAAGCTTTTAACACCACTCAGCGAAAAGCAGGCATCGAATGACCTATTCAATATCGCGGACATCCACAGCGCAATCTACTATTTGACAGGCAACTGTCATATAAGCTGGACGAAGCCAAATGATTAGAATTTGGCACCCAATGAGAGACCCTCATCATTGTAGTTTCAGGATGATGGCGTTGCGTTTGGCGACAACAAGGCAATTGTCTGTTCCAAGAGCATCCCTTCTCGATACTTTCTTACTTTTCCCGGAGTATTTGCACGAGCTTCAATACCAAGGGTTTGGTTCACTTCGGTCATCGCTACGAGACCTTGGCATTCCCAAACCGAGCGACAGTTTTGTCAGCCTTCCAGATATCCGGACAGTGTTTCGCGAATTGCAAGTCTTCCAAAAAGCAGCGCTACGCCAATTGGTGGCAAAGAACATACTGTCAGCCGAGGCGTTTAAGGAGGGGAACCTCACGCTGTCTTCAAGAGGTATTCCAGGCGAGTTGAATCAGGTTTTGCAAGCGTTTGTGACTGAAAACTCGCGCCAGCTCTCTTTTGTCACTGACGGGCTGAGCGCAATACCATTGGATGGACCAACCGGTTTGCTCCGGCGAGCAAATTTGGAGTTGGGAGGAAGGTTTAGGTAATGTCGTCCATTCTCAAACTCAATCGCCTGATTGTAATGAAAGCTGGTCAGCGAGCCTTTGATCAGAAGTTTCACGCTGGCTTGAACATCATTCACGGGTCTAACGGATCGGGAAAATCGTCAATACTAGATTTCATTTTCTTTGCCTTGGGAGGAAACCTAACCAAGTGGAAGCCCGTTGCCCAAAGGTGTGATACTGTCTTTGCTGAGGTTTCAGCCAACGGAACCAAACTCTCCCTTCGAAGAGACGTATCAACCGACAGCAATCGGCCCATGTTCATCTATTTCGGAGGTTTGCAGGACGGTCTTGAAGCCGCGGCGGACGGTTGGCAGAGGTATCCTTACACACGGAACGATCACTCCAAAACATTTAGTCAGGTTTTGTTTAGAGCCCTTGGTCTTCCGGAGATACCAGGAGATGAGGGTTCAAACATTACGATGCATCAAATTCTAAGACTGATGTACGTAGATCAGACCACGCCATTCCAACGCATTTTCCGAAGCGAAGACTTTGATCCCCGAGACACTAGGGAAGCTGTATCCGAACTGCTTTGCGGGATCGGCAACAACCAGCTCTACTCGAAGCGTATTGCTTTGCGAGAGAACCGAAAGATAGAAAGTGACCTCAACACGAAGCTCACAAATTTGTTGAGGGCCACTGCAAATCTGGGCGAAAACTTTAATGAGGGTGCGTTTGAAACCGAAAGGAGCAATCTGTCACAGCGAAGAGCGATGCTTCAAAAGGAGATTGAAGATCTCCACGGCGCAGACATAGACAGTTCTCAAATAGCAAAATCGGCTGAGAGCGAGCGTCGAAAGCTCTATGACAAAATAACCAAAGAGCGTGATAGGTTAGTGGGCATTGAGCGTGAAATTGCGTCATTGGATTTCGAGATCTCTGATAGTGACCAGTTTGTTAAACACCTTGAGCAGCTCCTGAAAGAGTTCGACAGAACCGCAGCAACATACATGGCGATTGGAGAAGTTCCCTTTGAGCTTTGTCCGGCATGCCTACAGCCGCTGACCGATACGTCTGACCACCAATGCCACCTATGCAAAGAAGAGCTTCCAAAAGAGGATAAAGACACAAAGCTCTTTGAACTCCGAATGGACATCGAAGGGCAAATCTCTGAGAGCTTGCGCCTACAAGAAAAGCGTATGGACAAGCTAAGCACCCTTAAGAAGGAAGCTACGCGCCTTAAGACAAGTATGTCGCGCCAGATGAAGCAATTCGACGAAGTCAGAAATGCTTCCGTCGATGGGCGAACCGCCCTGATTTCAGATAAAAGCCGCGAAATCGGAAAGATAGATTCCCGATTGGACGAGCTGAGCAAGCTGTCCAACCTTAGGCAGCAAATCAATGAGGTCAAAGAAGCAAAAGAGAACGCCTCTAGCGCGGTGGAAAGGCTAAGGAACGAAATTGAGGCATTGGAGCTGGCTCGGGACAAGCGCCGGCGGCAGGTGAAGACCCGCATCTCTGAGCAGACAAAGCGTGTTCTCGAGATGGACCTCGAAGAACACAATGATTTTGAAGAGCTTGAAAAGTTTGACTTCAGTTTTGAAGACGACTGGTTCGCGATCAACGGTGATCCAAACATCACGACAAGTGCTAGTGGTATGGTTGTGGTTAAAAACAGTCTTTTCATCGGTTTGCTCCTGTCTTCACTACAGGATTTGCAAATGAGATACCCGAGAATGCTCTTGCTCGACAACGTGGAGGACAAGGGTATGGTAGGTGACCGGGTCAGGAACTTCCAAAAGGTGATTGCTGATCTCATGGATGAAGAAAGCGAACCGCATCAGATCATTTTGACGACCTCGACGCTAAATCCTGAACTAGAGCGCCAAGACTACATCGTTGGGCCTGAATACACCAAAGAGAATCGAACTCTCAATATTCAGACAAGCGCTTCTCGGTCTTAGACTGCGGCACCCGCAGCATTCTTTCTCTTAATTTGGACTTGACCGACGCTCAGTCATGGAAATCTCGGAGCGCAATTTCGGATAAGATCAACAACTTTGTCGCCAACGCACCCATACGGCACCCAGCTCAGTTATGGTAAGAGCCGCACACACTGAAATGGCTATCAAGGTGTTGCTGCTATTAGGTTTAAATGGTGCCCGGGGGCGGAATCGAACCACCGACACGAGGATTTTCAATCCACTGCTCTACCCCTGAGCTACCCGGGCACGGGAAGGCGTCTCGCCTTGGGTGCAGGCCTTCTATGTCAGCCAATCGGGGCTGTCCAGAGGAAAAAGACAAAAAAGTCAGTGCAAACGCGAAGTTTGTTTTTCCATCTCTTCGAGCGCCTCAATCGCCTCCTCAGGATCCTGAGACGGCACCGCATAATCGCCGCCAAACCACTTGCCCAGATCGATGTCTGCGCAGCGTTTGGAACAGAACGGGCGATAGGTTTGTACCGTGTCTTTTTTACAGATCGGACAGCTCATTTCAGCACCTCTGACAAAGCCGCACGCGCGTTTTTGCGCTGCAACTCATAGTGCCCCAGCGGGGTCCAGCCCACCAGCGTGGTGTCGATGGTGTCGCGCTTAAACGCCGCCCGCAGCGCACTCTCAAAACCACGACGGTCCTTCTTGGGCATCGGCGCCAGGTCGAGCACAATCTGCCCGCCAAGCCCGCGCACGCGCAGGGCACGTGGCAGGGCTTTGGCCATCGCAAAGTTGGCTTTGGTGCCCGCGGCCGGCGAGGTGTCTTTGCCAGTGTTCACGTCCACCGCCACAAGTGCGCGGGTAGGTTCAACATACATGTCGGCACCGCCACCCAAAGACACGCGCGCGCCCTGCGCGTCTTCCAGCGCATCCAGCACGCCGTGGGTGTCAAAGCTGCCCGCTTCGGTAACCACTTCGGCGGGCTCCGACCAGTCGCGCCACGCGGATACGTGGGGACCATCACCGTCAATCAGCTTCTCGGCCGGCCCTTCGGCATCCCCCATAACCTGCTCTGCAAGATCGAGCATGGCAGCGATGTCTTCGGCCACATCGGCATCTTCGGCCTCAGCACAAGCGGAGCGCAGAATGATGCCCGCCTCCGGCGCTTCGGCCACTTCATGCGCCACGCCCAACAATGCATCGCGACGATCGTCGTCGCGAATCGAGCGGCTGACATTCACCCCAGGCGAGCCAGGTGTCACAATCGCATAACGGCTTTTGAACAGCACTTTATGGGTCACAGGAATCGCCTTGCCCGGCTCCGCCAAGCCGGTCACCTGCACCAAGAGCACGTCGCCTGGCGCCATGCCTTTGACTTGACGCAGAAACGCCATGCCGTCCGGGGTTTTGAGGAACATGCCGCCCTGCCCTTTCACAGGCCGGTCCGCCACTGCGCGATAGATCGTGCCCGGACGCGGGGCGTCCAAACTGTCAATCAACAGGTCATCAAGCTGACCGTCCACCATCAAAGCCGCGGCTTCGCGCCCCTCGATGTGGTCCAAAATGATCTGACGTCCCTTCATGTGCGCTCCTTGTAAAGCGGGTAGCCGGCGGCTTGCAGCAGGCCAGCGGTTTCGGCCACGGGCAGGCCAACAATGCCGGTAAACGAGCCGGAAATCCACGGAATGAAGGCCCCGGCTGGGCCTTGGATGGCATAGCCGCCGGCCTTACCCTGCCAATCGTTGGTGGCGAGGTAGGCGTTCAGCTCTTCATTAGACAGCCGCTTCATCTTCACAGCGCTGACCACGTCGCGCTCAAACAACTGATCGCCTTTGCGCACCGCCACGGCGGTGATCACCCGGTGACGACGGCCAGAAAGCGCCATCAGAAACTCCGCAGCCTCGGCGGCGTCCTGCGGCTTGCCCATGACGCGACGGCCCAGCGCCACAGTGGTATCGGCGCACAAAACGACATCCTCAGGCGCTGCCTGCACCGCCAGCACTTTCTCCCGCGCGATCCGCACACAATAGGGGCGCGGCAACTCATTTTTGTGAGGGTCTTCGTTGATATCAGGGGGGCAAATGGCGTCTGCGACCACCCCGATCTGAGCCAACAATTCTTTGCGGCGCGGACTGCCCGAGCCAAGTATCAACCGCATCCCGGACCTCTTAAATGCGAAAAGGCGGCCCGTTTCGGGGCCGCACATTGGCTTAATGTCAAACGCTTACTTGAAGCGGTAGTTGATCCGACCCTTGGTCAGATCGTAAGGGGTCATCTCGACTTGAACCTTGTCGCCAGCCAGAACACGGATGCGGTTTTTGCGCATCTTTCCTGCCGTATGTGCGATGATCTCATGGCCGTTTTCCAGCTCGACCCGAAACGTCGCATTCGGCAGGAGTTCCTTCACGACACCGGGAAATTCGAGCAGTTCTTCCTTCGCCATGGTCTCTCCTTTGATTAGCACCTGCAGCATTTTGCAGACGTGCGCCTAAATGAGGGCTTTTTCCCTTTTTTTCAAGGGTCAAAACCAAAAGAAGCCGATTTATCCGAAGATACCTCGACATTTCCTCCCATTAGCCACCAGTTCACTGGTGATCTGGCAGACGGCTGAGCCAGCCTCCCGCCTGGGCTTCATACTTGCGCCAACCATCGGCACTGCCCTTGTAGATCTTCTTGCGCACTTGTTCCTGGGACGCGGTGCGCACCACATTTGCACTATCTTGCGGCGCCAGACAGGCCTCCTGCCACTCCAGACCAAGCGCCTGGATTAGGTTGGGAATTTGGGTGTCCGGGTCCCGCACCAAGGCCTCGTAGTCCACGTCAATGATGCGATCAGGGAAGCGTTGGCGCCAGAACGCCATCAGGTCCTGATAGATTTCAAAATAACGGATCAGACTTTCCACATCATTGGTGAAGCCCAGACTGTCGCTGGCATAGAAATGTCGAAAGTTGGACCAACAACAGGCTTTTGGATCGCGATGCACATGTACGATTCGCGCCTTGGGCATTGCCGTCGCGATATGCCCAATCAGACGGAAGTTCTGCGGCATCTTATCGGTGATGAACGCCCCGCTGCCGGTTTGCGTCAAACGCGTCAAATAAGCCTGCCGCAACTGAGTCGCCCGTTTGGCCTCAAGCGGGTCACCCAGCAGATTCATCTGCTTCACCACCTGCGCCAAATAATCCAGCTCGCCCTTTTGAACGACCTGGGAGTGACGACCAATAATGGTTTCGGTCAAGGAGGACCCCGCCCGAGGCATACCCAGGATAAATACTGGCGTGGGATCGTCCTCTGGCTCATCCACATCGAGAACCGGCTGGTTGATAAATTGGCGCTTTAGCCCCTCAATCAACCGGGTTTCAGTGTCGATGTTGAAGCGGGATTCTTTGAACCGCAGAGCGTTGGCCGCCAGCAGATTGCGGTAGGCGTCGGCATACTCCTCGCGTTCTTCGTGAACGGCGACTTTGGCAAAGCCAAACTTGAGCGCATCCGTCGGCGCAGGGTTGCGCTTCAACTGCGCTGCAATACGGTCTTCAAAGTCGGCGATTTGTGAAGGTTTCTGGCTGTTGGCGAAGTTGCAGTAGGCAATGCTGTAGCCAGGCGCGACGTCCATCACCAGCCGCCATTGCGCCAACGCATCCGCCTTGCGACCAAGCGCATTCAGCACCGACGCATGGTTGCTCAACAGGGCCGCATTTTCAGGCCAAAGCGACAGACCGTGCTCCAATAGCTCCAAACCAGTCTCAAGCTGCCCTAGAGCGTACATAAGTTTGGCTGCCCTCAACACCGGACCGACGTCTTCGGGCGCCAACTTGCTGGCAATCGAGTAACATTCCAACGCTAGAACTTGCTGTCCCGACTCCTCAAAGGCCTCCCCGAGATCCATGGCATAGGCCGGCTGATCCGCACCATGTTTGAGCGCATCCCCCAAGATCGCGATCGCATTCTCGACCTCACCCATAGCCAACAATGCGCGTCCCAATCCGTTCAGCGCAGCCGCATGTGTCGGCGTCTTTTTGAGAAAGGCAACAAATAGAGGCACCGCCAACGCGGGGCGCCCTACCTTTGTGAGTCCCAACGGCAACTCAATGGCGGCCTCTTCGTTCTGTGCCAATTGCGCAGCCTTTGTGAGAAAACTCTCCGCGGCATGTGCATCGCCCAGTTGCTGCGCCGAAAACCCAATTAACGCATGCAGTCCAACATGGTCCGGCAGGACCTTGAGCGCCTTTTGCGCGCGAAACATCACCTTACGAAATTCGCCTTTGTCGTAAAGCGATTGAATCCCCCCAAGATCAGAGGCTTTGTTTGTTGAAACGCCTGACAGCTTCTGCCGCATAGTGAGTCCCTTGCTGAAATCTCAGCAAGACTCTCAAAACATGGCAAACAAAAGGTTATCAGCCCGAAATTTCACGCAGAATTCCGCTTAGCCCCACCGCTCACGCAGATAGGCCACAATCTCGTCACGCGCGGTGCGATAGGCCGCCAGCTTGGCCTCGCGCCCGTCCCCGGCCTGCGCCCCACTGGGGTCCGAGACCGGCCAGAACTCCAGCTCCAAATGGTCAAACCGGGTGAGCTCTTCAGCCTTGCTGCGACTCGCCGGGGTCAGCGCCACCACCATGTCAAAGCTCGACAACTCATCGCCCAGCTTTTCCATCTCTTCAAAACTGCGGGTGCGATGCCGGTCCAGCTCCACGCCGATCTCGGAACAGACCGCAATGGCAAAGCCATCAATTTCCAGATCGCTACGGATGCCCGCGGACTGCACATAGACGTCCTGGCCATAAAACTTCTTCATGATGCCCTCGGCCATCGGCGAGCGCACCGCGTTCTGGTCACAACAGAACAATACCGATTGCGGCAAAGGTTGCTTCTGATCCGCGTCCGACACCCGCGTCAGCCCCCGAAATGCAGAACGCAGATCAAGGTGAACAGGCGGCGGGCTGTATCGGTGTCGATCTCTGCCTTGCCTTCCAGACGCTCCTGCAAAACCCGCGCGCCTTCATTGTGAATCCCGCGGCGCGCCATGTCGATGGTCTCGATCTGGCTGGGCGGCAGGTTCTTCACCGCATCAAAATAACTCTCACAAATCGCCCAATAGTCTTTCACCACCTGACGGAACGGCGACAGGCTGAGATGGAACTCGGCCGCCTTTTCGCCACCTTCGGTGGTCACATCAAACACCAGACGCTTTTCGCGGATCGACAGATCCACCGAGAACGGCCCATCCGGCACCATGCGGTCATCGCGTTTGGGCAAGGAGAAGCTGTTCTCTTCCAACAGATCAAAAATCGCCACCTTGCGCTCCTGATCAATCTCCGGCGTGGGAGGTGGCAGGTTGCGGTCATCGATTTGGATGTGGCTGATCCGGGACATGATAGGCTCGTGCGTTTTTGCGATGCAGCATGAGTAGCGCACCGCCCCCCGCTTTGTCCATTGGTTGCCTCTGTCGCAGCCATTGACAGAGCGTGCCCGCTGCGCAATCCAACTTGAACCCACTTGAAAGGACTTGCGATGTCACAGCCCCTGCCCGCCTTTGACCTCACCGGCCAGAACGCCCTGATCACCGGCAGCACCGACGGGCTGGGCAAAGCGGCGGCGGAACTGCTCGCGCAAGCCGGTGCCCATATCTGGATCAACGGGCGTAATGCAGATCGCTGCGAATCCGTGGCAGACGACCTGCGCGCCACCGGCCACAACGCCACCGCCCTGACTTTTGATGTTGCCGATGACACCGCTGCTCAACAGGCGTTTGAGACGCTCGCCGAGGCTGGTGGCCTCTCTATTCTGGTCAACAACGTCGGCCAACGCGATCGCCGCACGCTACCTGAGTTCACACGCAACGACCTGCAAACGCTTCTAAACGTCGACCTGGTCTCTCCCTTCCGGCTCTCCCAACGCGCCGCAGAGCAGATGCGCCCGAAAGCCTACGGACGGATTGTGAACATCTCTTCCATCGCTGGCCTGATCGCGCAATCCGGTGATGCGGCCTACACCTCCGCCAAGGCAGGGATCAACGGCATGACCAAAGCTATGGCCGCCGAGCTTGGCACCGATGGCATTAACGTCAACGCCGTGGCGCCCGGCTTTTTCAAAACCGCGCCCAATGCCGCCGCGGCACAAGATCCACAACTTGCTGAGAAACTGCAAAACGCCACGGCCCTTAAACGCTGGGGCAATCCCGAAGAGCTCGCCCCGGCCATCCTCTTCCTCGCCAGCCCCGCCGCCAGCTATGTGACCGGACAGGTCTGGGCCGTGGATGGCGGCTACACCAGCCACTATTGAGTGCAGGCCATCAACGGTTCTTCATGACTTTTTGCCTCCGGCGGGGATATTTGGGGCCAAATGAAGTAACACTTCATTAACCATATCGCGGCACGCTACTTAAGCGGTACAGGCGGGGACGCCGATGACCGCGCCAAGTGAAGCGCCCTGGCCCCTGCGGCTAGGGCGTACCTTCAATTGGCCGCCAAATATCCTGGGGAGTCACAGCCTGCTGTGACGGGGCAAAGCCCCTTACTTGTTCAACGCATCCAGACGCGCACGCACACTCAAGCCATGCGCCTCAAGGCTTTCGGAAACCGCCAAGGTCTCCGCCGCCGGACCGATCGCCTTCAAGGCTTCCGGCGTCATCTTCGACAGCGTGGTGCGCTTGATAAAATCCATCACCGACAGGCCAGAGCTAAACCGCGCCGAGCGCGCGGTGGGCAGCACGTGGTTTGGTCCGCCGACGTAATCCCCAATGGCTTCAGGCGTATACTGCCCAAGGAAAATCGCCCCCGCGTGGGTGATCTTTTCAGACAGCGCGTCCGGGTCGGCCACACACAGCTCCAGGTGCTCCGGCGCAATCCGGTTGGACAAAGCCGCCGCCTGATCCAGATCTGCCACAGTGATCACCGCGCCAAAGTCGCGCCAGCTGGCCCCGGCAATCTCGCGCCGCTCCAGCGTTTCCAGACGTTTGTCGACCGCGTCCGCCACCGCTTGCCCAAAGGCAGCATCATCCGTGATCAAGATCGACTGCGCGCTTTCATCGTGCTCCGCCTGGCTCAACAAGTCGAGCGCAATCCAATCCGGATTGTTGTCCTTGTCGGCAATCACCAGAATCTCGCTGGGGCCCGCAATCATATCGATGCCCACCTTGCCAAACACCCGGCGCTTGGCCGCCGCTACAAAGGCATTGCCCGGTCCAGTGATCTTATCCACAGGCGCAATTGTGTCGGTACCATAGGCGAGTGCTGCCACCGCCTGCGCCCCGCCAATGCGATAAACTTCGTCCACGCCCGACAGCCGCGCCGCCAACAACACCAGTGGGTTAGCCACGCCGTCCGGTGTCGGCACGACAATTGCCAAGCGTTCCACGCCCGCCACTTTGGCCGGGATCGCATTCATCAACACCGAGGACGGATAGCTCGCCAATCCCCCCGGCACATAAAGCCCTGCCGCCGACACGGACGTCCAGCGCCAGCCCAGCGTGGCGCCGCTTTCATCGCTCCAGCTTTCATCCCTTGGCATCTGGCGCGCGTGATAAGCCTTCACTCGCTCCGCCGCCAATTCCAGCGCTGCGCGGTCTTCGTCTGTCACCTGCGCACAATAGCTGTCGATCTCTTCCTCAGAAAACCGCAGCGTCTCCGGGGTCAGCTCCAGACGGTCAAACTTCGCCGTCAACTCAATAACCGCCGCGTCCCCGCGATGGCGCACGTCTGCAATGATGTCGGCCACAACGGCGTCCACATCTGGGCTGTCTTCACGCTTTGCCCCCAGAAGGGCGGTGAAGGCGGCTTCAAAATCAGCAGCTTGCGCATCAAGAAAAACGGGCATTTGGTCTCTCCGTAAAGGTCACGCCTTCTTAGACCGCGCCCCTAGGAGGCTCAAGCGTCAAGCTGTCTCAGCATAAGAACATCGTCGCGAGGTTGCCCATCCACTATGACAGAGCGTGGACGCAGGCCAATTTGCTGAAAGCCACAGGCCTGATACAGCGCCTGCGCGCCCAGGTTCTGATTGTCGACGCAAAGCTCCAGCTGCAACACACCCATTTCAAGCGCCGCCGCCACAGCCGCGTCGAGCAAAGCCCGCGCCAAGCCTCGACGCCGCGCGGAGGGATGCACATACAACGGGCCAAGATCGGCCATATGCCGCATCCGGGAAGGCCCGCCCCGCCGCAGCGCGACAAACCCCACCAATGTTTCACCATCAAAGGCGCCAATCACCTCGCCGGCCGACAGCTTTGCCACCAAGGCGCTGTCCGGTGTGGCCACAGCTTCCGCCGCCGTCAGCAAGAACGCCGATGGATCGGCGCTTAACCCGTGCCACCACAGCCCGCGATAGGCGTCGAGGTCCCCCGGTGTCAGGGCACGGATCATGCGGGATGGCTTGGCGTCGATTTGGAAGGTGCAATGTAAGGCCGCGTCACGTCTTTCAACGTCACCTCCAGCGCTTCCACTTTCAATCGGATCGCACCGTCGCCTGCCAGAGTCAGGATCACCGCCCCATCAGCATCTTCGCCCGCTTCAAAGGACACGGACAGCACCGACAAGATGGTGTCCGCATCGCCACGCTCCACGCCTTGGGACGCCACCGAAACCACATTGTCCACGACGAACAGACTTTGCACCCGCTCCACCGAGCGTTTGCGACGTTCGGCGGCGGTCTTGTCTTCCCAGCGGAAGCGGTTCAGCAGCACGGCAAAACGGCGCTCTTTGGGTAACCACTGCATCTCGGACGCCGGAAAGATCGCATCCTGCGCCAAAGTCGACACCACCTGCAAATCCTCCGCATCCAACGCGCCGAGATTTAGCGGGTGATCGCCGCCGTCTTCAAACCGTGCATCCTGCTGCGTCACTGCTCCTGTACCCTTTCAATATGGGCACCGACACCGCCCAGCTTCTCTTCAATCCGCTCATAACCACGGTCCAGGTGATAGACGCGGCTCACGATGGTCTCGCCTTCCGCCGCCAATCCGGCCAGGATCAAGGACACAGAGGCCCGCAGGTCGGTCGCCATGACGCGTGCGCCTTTGAGCTTCTCCACACCATGCACTGTTGCTGTGCCGCCGTGTACCTCAATATTCGCGCCCATACGAATGAGCTCCGGCGCGTGCATAAAGCGGTTCTCAAAAATCTTCTCTTCCAGCACCGAGGTGCCTTCGGCGGTGCACATCATCGCCATGAACTGCGCCTGAAGGTCGGTTGGGAAGCCCGGGAACGGCTCTGTGGTCACATCCACGGCCTTCACCCGGCCATTCTTGCGCGCCACTTTGAGACCTTTTTCGGTCTCTTCCACGTCAATGCCCGCCTCATGCAGCTTGGCCACAAAGCTTTCGACCAAATCCAGACGCCCGCCCAGCAGCTCGACTTCGCCACCGCAGAACGCCGGTGCCAGCATAAAGGTGCCCAGTTCAATACGGTCAGTCACAACCGGATGAGTCGCGCCATGTAGACGGTCCACACCTTGCACGGTGATCTCCGAAGTGCCGTCGCCGTCAATCTGCGCACCCATTGCACGCAGGCAGGTCGCCAGATCCACAATCTCCGGCTCTCGCGCGGCGTTTTTGATCACTGTGGTGCCCTTGGCCAATGTCGCCGCCATCAGGATGTTTTCGGTGGCGCCCACAGAGGCAAAGGCCAACTCGATCACCGCACCCTTCAGGCCGTTTGGCGCCTTGGCGTGCAGATAGCCGTCTTTCAGCTCAATCTCTGCGCCCAGCTTCTCCAGACCAAAGATGTGTAAATCCATCGGGCGTGCGCCAATCGCACAGCCACCTGGCAGCGACACAACCGCATGGCCCAACCGCGCCAGCATTGGCCCCAGCACCAGATTGGACGCGCGCATCTTCCGCACAATGTCATAGTCGGCAATGTGGTTGTTGATGTCATGGCTCGACATCGCCAGCACCTTGCCGTCCTGCAGGCTGGTCACTTCCGCGCCCAGCGAGCCCAAAAGCTGGCTCATGGTTTTGATATCGCTCAGCCGTGGCGCATTGGTCAGCGTCAGCGGCTCTTCGCTCAACAGCGTGGCCGGCATCAGCGTCAGACAGGCGTTTTTGGCACCCGCA
Organism: Shimia sp. MIT1388; assembly: GCF_047124445.1. Taxonomy (GTDB): domain Bacteria; phylum Pseudomonadota; class Alphaproteobacteria; order Rhodobacterales; family Rhodobacteraceae; genus Shimia. The sequence continues at coordinate 2,595,150 of NZ_CP138921.1, forward strand.
ATCGGGATCTGCCCCTTAAGCGACCCATTGCCGCGTACAATAATCGAATCCATTTAATCCTGCCCTTTACTCTTCACTGCCTCAATTGAGTCGGTGGTCTCACTCTGCGCACGCGCTTTTGCCTGCGCTTTCCGGCGCCCCATATTGGCTTTTAACGCCGCTTTGAGCCGATCTTCACGGCTGGCGGCAGTTTTTTTGGCTTTATTTATAGGGGTCGATTTGTGTTCCATGCAGTTTCTTTACATGAGGCGCAAAAAAGGGTCCAGATTGCGCTTGCACATGTCGAAGTTTGGTCCTAAACACCGCGCCACGGTAACGCTGCTGTAGCTCAGTGGTAGAGCGCACCCTTGGTAAGGGTGAGGTCGGGAGTTCAATCCTCCCCAGCAGCACCACCGGATCTTCCAGACAATTTGTATAGATGCCCGCCAAGGTAGAGCATCTTGCTGCGCTAGCTTTCAGCATGCAGCGCATGTCGCTACCAAGTTGGCTGCGCGCGCCCTTGCTTCAGGCCCAACCACACCAAACCGCCGTCAACAGAATCGCACCCAAAGGGGAATCAGCCAAACCGCGCCTGAAACCGCCCTAAAAAACCGTCAGCGATTCGAGCCACATCGTTCTCAAATCGCAACCAATTGCCACCCAACCAGAGACTTGTCGCCAATTCACAAACAATTGCGCCAAGCCCCATGTGACATGACAGGCACAACACCGGACACGGCACCAACGCCGCCATTGGTTCACTTCTGGAAACGACAATCAGGCATTTGAAGTAACGCGGGGGAAAGCCAAGCCAATAAGGGCGCAAATATGGCGCTACCCGGCACCTGAACGCCCTATTTCCCGCCCAGATTGCGCCCCAATTCGGAAACAATGCCCCCTATACCCCAACCGGCATTAACCAAAACTTAACGCTAAAACATGCCGCAATTTCCCCGCTTTTCGTCAAATTTTGCAGGTTTTTGTTTCTTCCTTGCCGCGATTGCATCATATTTAGAGCAAGTCCAACTGGGGGACGAGTTCTGGCTTGGGGCAGCCAAACGATATGTAGAGGGCATCAAATGATGCCGCGTAACTCACGCCAATCGGCGCGCTAAACCCACTTCTGCGGGTTCCGGGCGAGCGATGGCGGCTGACGCGGCTTGTGCGATGAGAAAGAGGGTACAATGGCTGATCCAAACGGTCCGGGAATTGTAGACGGCACGCCAAGCGACGACGAAATGTCCGTTGGCTATGTCGACGTAGACGGCGATACAATTGACAACAGCGGCAACGTCATCAGTGCCCAAGACGGCAACGATGACATTTCGGCTGGTAGCGGCGACGACACCATCTATGCGGGTGACGGAAGTGACGTTGTCAGCGCAGGTGGCGGTGACGATGTGGTATACGGCGACGAAACCGACCACGCAGAAGGCCCTGTTGACGGCAGCGAACCAGGCGACGACTTCATCACTGGCGATGCTGGCAACGACACCATCTACGGCGGTGGTGGCAACGACACCATCTTTGGGGATATCAATCCGGATGGCGCCAGCCCTGCGGGAGCCCGCGAAAGCTTCAACTGGAGCGAAGTGACCGGCTTTGCAGACGGCGCAGCCGTGCCAACCGGCTACACACAAGACACCGGTTCAGTCAGCGTATCCGTCTCGACCACAACGTCCGGCGGCGGCGACTCCAGTTTTGCGACTGCCACACAGCTGCTCACCGACGTAGACACAGGCGACGAAGACGGCAACGTCAATTCCGGCGCAACTTTGACCACCGGTACTGGCACCAATGCCAGCGTGACCAAAGGCGTCGATTTCTCCGAGCCTGTTGATAACGTGTTGTTCCGCATCAGCGACATTGATGAGAACGCTGTTGTGAAAGTCCGCGCTTGGGACGAAGACGGCAACGAAATCGAAGTCACCATGTTTGCCAGCGGCGATACCAACCTGCACCTGGTGGACATCAACGGCGACGGCTCCACTGAGGCGGCCATCTCTGACGGCACCAACCCAAGTGACGCAGAAGACATCGACAACTCCGTGCTGGTGGCCATTCCTGGTCCGGTGGCGCGGATGGAAATCATCAACGTCAACCTGGACGGCGAGCCGTCTGACGTTGTGGTGTCTGACGTCTTCTATGACGCTGTCTCAACCACATCTCTGAGTGACGCTGACGACTCCCTGATGGGCGGCGAAGGCGAAGACCTGATCTACGGTCAAGAAGGCGACGACACCATTGACGGTGGCGCCGGCGCGGACCGTCTGGAAGGTGGCCAGGACGCTGACCGCTTTGTCATCGGCTCCGGCGAAGAGGGTGACGGCGACGTCATCCGCGGCGGCTCCACTGGTGACGACAACGACGTGCTGCAGCTTGATGGCACCGAAGGTGTGGACTGGCGCATCGTGGACGACGTTGTTGACAGCGACGGCAACGGCATCAACGGCACCGTGGAATTCCTCGACAGCACCGGCGACGAAGTTGTTGTGACCGGCACCGCCACCTTTGAGAACATCGAAGAGATTGTCTGCTTCACACCTGGCACCCGCATTCTGACCCCAATGGGCGAAGTGGCTGTAGAGAACCTGCGCGAAGGCGATCAGGTTGTGACACGCGACAATGGTCTGCAGACCATCCGCTGGGCAGGCCGCAAGCATGTGTCTGGCCGTGACCTGATGGTGCGTCCGGAACTGCGTCCAATTCTGATCAAACAGGGTGCACTGGGTCCAAACCAGCCAGAGCGTGACATGATGGTTTCCCCATCCCACCGCATGCTGCTGGTGTCCGAGCAAGCCGAACTGCTCTTTGAAGAGCGTGAAGTTCTGGTTGCTGCTAAGCACCTGACCCACCTCGACGGTGTGGAGCAGATCGACGTGGTTGGCGTGGACTACATTCACTTCCTCTGTGACAACCACGAAGTGGTGCTCGCAGACGGCGCATGGAGCGAAAGCTTCCAGCCGGGTGAATACTCCATGAACGGCATCGGCAAAGAGCAGCGCGACGAAATCTACGCCCTGTTCCCGGAGCTGCAGCAGCGTGAAGGTCTGGCCGGGTACACCGCCGCCCGCCTGTCGCTGAAGCGCCACGAGGCCAAACTGCTGGGCTAACCCCCACAGTCACAAGTTCGCTATGGGATGGGTCGACCTTCGGGTCGGCCCGTCTCGTTTATACAGCGCCTCACCTTCCTGAAAGAATCTGTGACACGAATGTCTTGAGAGCGCCGAAGGTGCGGCAGAGTATTCGTGTCTAAAATTAAGGCGGGGCGCTTTTGGGCAGCAACCTAGCGCTGGACACTCACGTCGGAATGCCGTCAATTTGCTTAACACGCAAAGTTCTGACCGGAGCCCCCCATGCCAGCGCCTCACAATCCTTTCAAAGCCGCTCTTGCCAACAAACAGCCCCAGATCGGTTGCTGGATGTGTTTTGGCGAGACCGTCGCCGCCGAGCTGATGAGCTCCACGGGATTTGACTGGCTCGTGGTGGATGGCGAACACGGCCCCAATGATCTGCGCTCCATCACCGATCAACTGCGCGCACTGGAGCCGACCAGCAGCCACGCAGTGGTGCGCGTGCCCATTGGCGAAGACTGGGTGCTCAAACAAGTTCTGGATGCGGGCGCACAAACCGTCCTGGTGCCGATGGTAGATACTGGCGCACAGGCCGAGGCCATTGTACGCGCCTGTCGCTATGCGCCGGACGGCGTGCGCGGTATGGGCGGCTACGGCGCGCGCGTCACCCAATTTGGCAACATCCCAGACTACGGCACCACCGCCAATGCAGAAATCTGTGTGCTGGTGCAGGCCGAAACCCGCACCGCCATCAAAAACCTCGACAGCATTTTGGCAGTAGAGGGCGTGGATGGTGTGTTCATCGGCCCCGCCGACCTCTCTGCCGACATGGGCTTCCCCGGCCAGCCCGAAGCGCCCGAAGTGCAGGCCGTCATCAAAGACGCCATCACCCGCATCGCTGCCGCTGGCAAAGCCCCTGGAATCCTGACCTTTTCGATGGCGGCCGCCAAAACCTACCTCGATCTCGGCGCCACCTTTGTCGCCGTGGGCATCGACACGGTGGTCCTGGCCCAAGCCGCCCGCGCGCTGAGCCGCGACGCCAAAGCGCTGATCAAGTAACAAAAAGGGCGCCATCATTGGCGCCCTGTTACCTGGATTGAACAGAGATTACCCCTTGGGTGGTGTGTACCAGATCGGTGAGGAATACGCCCGCTCCTGATGGATCAGCTGCGCCTCTGCTGGCAGCTCAATGCCATAGCGGAGCTTGTCATAGACCACCCAGCGCGGGGTCGGGATTTCCAGCACCCGCACATAGTAAAACGCCGGTTCCGCCGGATCGAAATCCGGATCACTCCACACCGAGGTCAACTCAGACGCGCCAATGGTGTTGGACCAACTCGCGGTCTCGATATCCACGGTGTTGCCCACCGCTGGCACCTTGCCATTGGCGTCCATCTCGCGCCCGTCCGACCAGGCCACGTCATAGACCTTCTCGTGTAGTTTCCCTTCGGCATCCATCCAGCCTTTGATCACCTGCATCCGGTCCAGATTGGCCCCAATCGGATCGCGCAGTGCCGCGAGCAGGAAGCTTGGCGCGCTATCACCTTCGTTGGGGCGCAGGTCACCGCCCATCGGCACGCCTTTGGAGTAGCCGACCACAGCGGGATTGCGGGTGCGCAGGTCATCATCCGTGAATTCCCAGCCGCCAAAGAACCGCAGGCCCATACGCGGACCGGTGGTCGCATAGGTCTCCTTGCGCTTGAAGGCATCAAAGATCGCTGACCGGGTGTTCTCGGTCGCCCAAACCGCAGTATAGCCAGAGGCAACCAACTGGTGCCCCTCAATGCGCCCAAGATCGCTGGCAATAAACGGATGCTCGATCCGAGTCGGCGACGGCTCCACGCTCACCGATTTGGAAAAGAAATTGTCCTCTTCGGCGGTGGCCAGCGCCGTGTGGCTGTCGGTTGCGCCACCCAAACCAAATTTATACGGGTTCACGCCAAATTTCTTCTCCAGCGCCAAACCAAGTTTCAGCGCCTCGCGGGCATATTCCCCCGCCAGCATGTCCTCGGTCTTGAGCTCGGTCAGATCGAGGTTGCCTGCATCCCAGTTCTCATAGTCCGCAAATTCGTCATCCGGGCTCAGGAACGGATGCGCCTCGCCGTCACCCTTGATCTGGGTAACCTCATAATGCGGCTCCCACTTGGCGCGCAGCTGCACATATTCCTCATCCACCTTGCCCCCGTGATAGGTGTCTTCCGTCGGGAACATCCAACCATTGGACAGGTTGCCGTTGTGGGCAAAGGCCACCGCCCGCCCGCCGGTTTTCGCCTGATACTCTTCCAGCCAATTCCAAAGGTGATAGGGATCAGTATCGCCATACGGCGGCTGTGTCACTGGTGGCACCACTTGCAACGCCCGCGTTGGCCCATCGCGCAGCATCACGTTGCGGTGCAGGTTGAAGCCCTTGGGCACAGAGGTCCATTCAAAGCCGATAAACGCGGTGAACCGCCCGGGATCATTGTGATCCTCCGCCGCATTCACAATCTTTTCCCAGGTAAAGGCAAAGGGATCCGCGCCAGGGCTGTAACTCTCCACCAGCAACTCCGGCAGCGTCATCTGCGAGAAGTTGGTGATCAAATCAAACGCCGTCTTCCCGGCCTCAGCCCCACCTTTCTTGTAGCCCTCATACCATTCGCGCCCTTTGGGGTCTGCCAAAACCCCTGGCTTGCCCGCCTGCAAATCCGGCGCAAACCCCATCAGGTCGGTGTGATCGGTCAACACCATCCAATCCAGCGGTCGGCTCAGCTTCACCGGCTGCCCTGTGGAGGACACCACCTGCTCCCCTTTGGCAAACCGCCAGGCATCATCCGGTCCCAGAATATTGCCAAACGCGCCCGCATCCAGCGACAGGCCGGTGTGCAAATGGGTCTCGCCCCACAATGGGAAAGTCGGGAACGACCGGTTGGCATAGGGCGAATACGGCGCATCGGCAAAACCGCTCTCCGCCGCCTCTTCGGAGGGTACAACCTGCGTCTTCCCCTCTGTCGCGAGCAAGAGCGTCGCCGCGCCCAAAGCGGCAGCACACAACAGCGCGCGGGGGGATGTGGTCTGGTAAATCACGGACAAGGCCTGAGCCATAGGACACCTCCAAAAAATAGAATGCTGACACGCCTGATACGAAATGGCGCGACGGAAAGGGAATTGAATGTGGGGTCTTATCGCTCCACGGTAGCGCAAAACCGCGTCAAACCAAGTAAAAACGACTCCCAGATTCTCTCCAAGCCTAGCGGCACCCCCTACGGATACGGAAAATCCAGCGCAAAACTTAGGCACTTGCTTGGGCGTCAGCCCTGCAACTCTTTCTATGAAACATTGAAAATACTCTGGCCTAACCCTTAAAAACCAAGGATATGGAGCGCAGCCAACAAAGCCCGCGCAGGCTGTTGGTCCCCTGTGTGACGGCCGCTGCTGAAGTTTATCTTGCAAGAACGGCAGGCCAGTTTTTAGGGTGAATGCGTAAGAAATTCAGCGGTTTTGCCTTTTTTCATGCGCAATTCCCGCAGCCAGGGGGACAGATATGAGCACACCACTACTCTCCATCAGGGGGTTGACCAAGACCTACCCCGGCGTGGTGGCCAACGACGATGTCTCCTTTGACATCGGCACCAACGAGGTGCACGCCCTGCTTGGCGAAAACGGTGCCGGAAAATCCACGCTGGTGAAAATGATCTACGGTCTGGTGAAGCCTGACAGCGGCACCATGACCTGGAACGGCCAGCCCTTTGCGCCCGCCGAACCCAAAGCCGCCCGCGCCTCTGGCGTGGCGATGGTGTTTCAGCACTTCTCGCTGTTTGACGCTCTGTCTGTTGCGGAAAACGTGGCGCTTGGCATGGAGAACCCACCGGCCATGCGCGACCTCGCCCGCCGCATCCGCCGGGTGTCGGAAACCTATGGCCTGCCGCTGGACCCCAACCGCACCGTGGGTGATCTTTCTGCCGGGGAACGCCAGCGTGTGGAAATCATCCGCTGCCTGCTGCAAGACCCCAAACTGCTGATCATGGACGAGCCGACCTCGGTGCTGACCCCACAGGAGGTCGACATCCTGTTCCAGACGCTGAACAAGCTGAAGGCCGAGGGCACCTCGATCCTCTATATCTCCCACAAGCTCGAAGAAATCCGCGCGCTCTGTGACCACGCCACCATTCTGCGCCTTGGCAAAAACGTCGGCGAATGTGTGCCTGCCGAGACCTCTGCCCGCGACATGGCGGAAATGATGGTCGGCGACACCCTGCAAACCCCCACCCGCACCACCGAGAAAGCGGGCGAGGTTGTGCTGGACGTCTCCGGCCTAACACTGGAGCCCACCAATCCGTTTGGCACCACACTCAAAAACATCCACTTCACTGTGCGCGCAGGCGAGATCCTCGGCATCGGCGGCGTGGCGGGCAACGGTCAGGACGAGCTTTTGGCCGCGCTGTCTGGCGAGTCCCTGACCTGGCCAGACTCGATCAAAGTCAACGGCAAAGACGTGGCCAACCTCGGCCCCAATGCGCGGCGCGAACTCGGCATTCTGGCCGCCCCAGAAGAACGCCTCGGCCATGCCGCCGCGCCGGACCTGAGCCTGACCGAAAACGCCCTGCTCACTGGTGCCATCCGCGAAGGGCTGACCAGCAATGGCTTTGTAAACTGGTCCAAGACCACAGACTTTGCCGACACCATCATCAAAGAGTTTGACGTGCGCACCCCCGGCAACCACGTGGCGGCTCGTGCGCTTTCTGGGGGCAACCTGCAGAAATTTGTGATCGGCCGCGAAGTGCTGCAACGCCCGGAAGTGTTGGTGGTGAACCAACCAACATGGGGCGTGGACGCCGCCGCAGCCGCCTCGATCCGGCAGGCCCTACTAGACTTGGCCGCAGGGGGCGCCGCGATTGTGGTGATCTCGCAAGATCTTGATGAACTTATGGAAATCTCCGACCGATTTGGCGCGCTGAACGAAGGTCGCATGTCCGACATCCGCCCCGCCGCCGGTCTCTCGATTGATGAAATTGGCCTGATGATGGGCGGTGCCCATGGCATGGAAGTTGCCCATGTGGGCGATGAAGAACAAGAAGGAGCAAGCGCATGATCGCGCTGGAAAAACGCCCCACCCCGTCGCGCGCCCTGTCGCTCGCCACACCGCTGATCGCTGTCGCCATCACCATGATCATGGGCGGCCTGCTGTTTTCCGTGCTGGGCAAAAACCCGTTTGAGGCCATCCGCACCATCTTCTGGGATCCGGTGCTGGGCGAGTTTGCCTTCTACTACCGCCCGCAGTTGTTGGTGAAAGCCGCACCGCTGGTGCTGATCGCCATTGGCCTGTCATTGGGCTTTAAGGCCGGCATCTGGAACATTGGCGCCGAGGGCCAATACATCATGGGCGCCATCTGTGGCGCAGCCGTGGGCCTGGCCTTCTACCCTACCGAAACCCGCCTGATTTTCCCGCTGATGATTGTGGCCGGTGCCCTTGGTGGCTGGGCCTGGGGCATGATCCCCGCGCTTCTGAAGGTCCGCTTCGGCACCAACGAAATCCTTGTGTCACTGATGCTGGTCTATGTGGCCGATCAACTCTTGGCGTCCATGTCGCTGGGCCTGTTGCGCAACCCCGAAGGCATGGGTTTCCCCGGCTCGCGCAACTTCTCCGACTACCCCGCCGCCAACAGCTGGATCAACGAGGCCGCTGGCCTGCACTGGGGTATGGCTTTTGCCTTCATCGCGGTGATCTTCTCCTACATCCTGCTCAACCGCCACATTCTGGGCTTCAACATCCGCCTCACCGGCGAAGCCCCACGCGCCGCGCGGTTCGCAGGTGTGAACCCCACCCGTCTGATCCTGTTCTGCCTCGGCACCTCCGGCGCATTGGCAGGCCTCGCAGGTCTGTTTGAAGTCACCGGCCCCTCGGGGCAGATCAACATCGACTTCGCGTCCGGCTACGGCTTCACCGCGATCATCGTGGCCTTCCTCGGCCGCCTGCACCCGGTTGGCATCCTGCTCGCGGCCCTGCTGATGGCGCTGACCTACGTGGGCGGCGACCTGGCGCAAGGCAACCTCGGCCTGCCGTCGGCTGCCATTCAGGTGTTCCAGGGCATGTTGTTGTTCTTCCTGCTCGCACTGGACCTGCTGACCAACTACCGCGTGGTGCTTAAAACCAAGGGAGCCGCATAATGGACCTTTCCGCAATCAATCCCGTCCTGCTGATCGCCTCTCTGATGGTCGCAGCCACCCCGCTCCTTCTCGCCGCCATTGGGGAACTGGTTGTCGAACGCGCAGGCGTTCTGAACCTCGGCGTCGAGGGCATGATGATCATTGGCGCCATCGCAGGTTTTGCCATCGCGGTAGAAACCACCTCTCCCTTGTTGGGACTGGTAGCCGCCATGATCGCCGGCGCCGTGCTTTCCCTGCTGTTTGCCTTCCTGACCCAGTTTGCACTGGCTAATCAGGTGGCCTCTGGTCTGGCGCTCACGCTCTTTGGCCTCGGCCTCTCGGCCCTCATGGGGCAGTCTTATGTGGGCATCAAACCCCCCGCAATGGCCACGCTCGACATCCCTGTGTTGTCCGACCTTCCGGTGGTGGGCACAATTCTGTTCAGCCACGACCCCGTGCTTTACATTGGCCTCGCGCTCACAGCGGCGGTCTACTGGTTCCTCAAGAAATCCCGCGGCGGTCTGATCCTGCGCGCGGTTGGGGAAAGCCATGATGCGGCCCACGCGCTTGGCTACAACGTCATCCGCGTGCGCATCCTCGCCATCATGTTTGGCGGCGCCTGCGCCGGTCTGGGCGGTGCCTATATTTCGCTCATCCGCGTGCCCCAATGGACCGAGGGCATGACCGCCGGTGTCGGCTGGATCGCTTTGGCCCTTGTGGTCTTCGCTTCTTGGAAGCCGTGGCGTGTTCTGCTGGGTGCCTATCTTTTTGGCGGGATTAACGTTTTGCAGCTCAATCTGCAGGCAGCGGGTATTGCCATTCCGGTGGAATACTTGGCAATGTCACCGTATCTGATAACCATCCTCGTTCTGGTCATCATGTCGGCTGACAAAAGCGGCGCACCCGCATCACTTGGCCGCACATTCCACGCCTCTCAATGAGGTACTTAAACAAAAAACTGCCACCAACAGGGGGATTACCCGAAATGAAATTCACCAAACTTTTGACAAGCGCCGCTGTCGCGCTGGGTCTGGCGACCACCGCCATGGCCGACACCACCAAAGTAGGTTTTATCTACGTTGGCCCAGTGGGCGACGGCGGCTGGACCTATGAGCACAACAAAGGCCGTCTGGCCGTGGAAGAGCACTTTGGCGACAAGGTCGAAACCACCTTTGTTGAAAGCGTACCAGAAGGTGCCGACGCCGAGCGTGTGATCACCCAGATGGCGCTGCAGGGTGCGGACCTGATCTTCACCACCTCTTTTGGCTACATGGACCCAACCATCAACGTTGCCAAAAAATTCCCAAAAGTGAAGTTTGAGCACGCCACCGGCTACAAGCAGGCCGACAACGTGTCCGTTTACTCCGCACGCTTCTACGAAGGCCGCGCGGTTCAGGGCCACATCGCAGGCAAGATGACCAAAACCAACAAAATTGGTTACATCGCCTCCTTCCCGATCCCAGAAGTGATCCGCGGCATCAACTCCGCCTATATCCACGCCAAGAAGGTAAACCCAGACGTCGAGTTCTCCATCATCTGGGCCTACACCTGGTTTGATCCTGCCAAAGAAGCCGACGCCGCCAAAGCTCTGATTGAGCAAGGCGCCGACGTGATCCTGCAGCACACCGACTCCACCGCACCACAGGCCGCCGCGCAGGCAGCTGGCAACGTTGTGACCTTTGGTCAGGCGTCTGACATGGGCGAATACGCTCCATTCCCACGCGTGTCCTCCATCATCGATGACTGGGCGCCTTACTACATCGCGCGTACCCAGGCTGTGATGGACGGTTCCTGGGAATCCGTATCCACCTGGGACGGCATCGGCGCGGGCATGGTTGGCATCGGTGAAATCTCCGACGCGGTTCCAGCAGACGTAAAAGCCGAAGCACTGGCTCTGGTTGATGCGCTGGCAGACGGCTCCTACCACGCCTTCACCGGCCCGCTGAACAAGCAGGACGGCACCCCATGGCTGGCAGAAGGTGAAACCGCACAGGACTACGGTGACGACGGTCTGGCCGGTATGAACTTCTACTTGGAAGGCATCACCGCCGAGATCCCAAACTAAGCTGATCTATCAAAGATCATCTACGAAGGCCCGCCAATTCGGCGGGCCTTTTCTTATGTCAGTGGATTATAGAACCGCCATTTGACAGCAACCACCGCTTGCACTCACAGTTATCCCATACCCCAAAAGGACTTTGTGATGACTCGTTTGACAGCCACGCTTGGCGGACTTGCCCTTTCCACCTTCCTCTCCGCACCTCTTCTGGCGCAGGAGATCGCCGACACAATCTATTCCGGCGGCCCGATCCTCACCATCAACGACGCCGCCCCCCGCGCAGAAGCCGTGGCGGTAAAAGACGGCCACATTCTCGCCGTGGGCACGCAGGCAGACATGCTCGCCCATCAAGGCGAGACCACCACCGTCTTTGATCTGAACGGCCGCGCCATGTTGCCCGGCTTTGTCGACAGCCACGGCCACGCTGTCATGGGCGGTCTGCAAGCGCTCTCCGCCAACCTGCTTGCCCCACCGGATGGCGAGGTGCAGGACATCGCCTCCCTGCAAGACACACTGCGTGCCTGGATCGCAGACAACCAAGCCGCCATTGAGGCCTCCAACCTGATTGTTGGCTTTGGCTATGACCAATCGCAACTGGCCGAGCTGCGCCATCCGACCAAAGACGACCTAGATGCAGTATCCAAAGATGTGCCGATCATCATCGTGCATCAGTCCGGCCACTTCGGCGCTGCCAACTCCGCCGCGCTGGCCGCTGCCGACATCACTCGCGAAACGCCCGTCCCGCCGGGAGGCGTGATCCGCTATGCCGAGGACGGCACCCCCAACGGCGTGCTGGAAGAAAACGCCTTCTTCCTCGTGCTTGGCAAACTCATGGGCAGCATTGGCGAGGACGGCTTCAAAGCTTTCGCACGCGCCGGCACGCAACTCTGGGCCAGCTTTGGCTACACCACTGCGCAGGAAGGCCGCGCCACACCGCAAGTGGCCGAAATCGCCCGCGCTGTGGCCGCAGCCGGAGAGCTCCCCGTAGACCTCGCCGTCTATCCCGATGTGTTGGTGGACCGCGATTACATCCTCGCCAACCAATCCGACACCTATAAAAACGGAGTACGCATCGCCGGGGCCAAACTCACCATCGACGGCTCGCCACAAGGTTTCACCGCCCTGCGTGACCGCCCTTACTATGATCCGGTTGGCACCTATCCGCCCGGCTACAAAGGCTATGCTGCCGCCAGCGAAGACCAAGTCAACGACGCCATCGCATGGGCATTTGAAAACAACATCCAGATCTTGACGCACTCCAATGGCGAGGGCGCCTCCGACATGCTGCTCGCCGCCATCAAAGCCGCCGAAGCCAAACACGGCCTGGCAGATCGCCGCCCCGTCCTAATTCACGGCCAGTTCCTGCGCGAAGATCAGGTGGCGGAGATGCGCGACCTCAACGTCTTCCCGTCGCTCTTCCCGATGCACACATTCTACTGGGGCGATTGGCACCGCGACCACACGGTTGGCCCAATCAACGCAGACAACATCTCCCCCACCGGCTGGGTCCGCGAACGCGGCATGATGTTTGGCACCCACCACGACGCACCGGTCGCCTTCCCGGACAGCATGCGGGTGCTCTCGGCCACCGTGACGCGCCGCAGCCGCTCCGGGGACATTCTTGGCCCCCAGCACCGCGTCGACGTGATGACCGCGCTCAAGGCCATGACGCTGTGGCCTGCCTATCAACACTTTGAAGAAGACGGGAAAGGCAGCATCGAAGTGGGCAAAGTGGCGGATTTTGTGATCCTGTCAGACGACCCCACAGCAGTGGATCCGGAAACCCTCGCCGAGATCAAAGTGCAGGTCACCATCAAACACGACAAAGAAATCTACCGCGCGCCGGATGGGCCTCAAAAGGCCGATCTGATCGCCCCAATGGGCCACCACATTCTGGACGTCGCCCACGCGGCCACGCGCAGTAACTAAGTTCCGCAGAACCGCCCTTGGCGCGCCGCACGGGGCGTGCCAAGGGCCACCCCACCTCGATCACGCTGTTCTCACAAAAACGTTTGCCGTTTTATTTCAACGCCCTACGCGCCTCGACCTATCCTTTTGCACAAATCCTCTGATCCATTTGATCCCTCCTCTGCGTAGCCTTTGCATCAACATTGGAGAGGAAATCACATGTTCAGACGCACCTTCATCGCATCCGTTATGGGCGCAGCCATGGCCGTCACAACCGCCACCTTCGCCATGGCGGATGGCCACGGCAAAAAAGACATCGTCGACACCGCCGTTGGTGCAGGAAGTTTCACCACTCTGGTTGCCGCCGTTCAGGCCGCGGGCCTCGTGGACACCCTGAAAGGTGATGGCCCTTTCACCGTGTTTGCCCCAACCGACGAAGCCTTTGCCGCATTGCCAGCGGGCACCGTTGAGGAGCTTCTTAAGCCAGAAAACAAAGACAAACTGGTGTCTATTCTGACCTACCACGTGGTGCCTGCCAAAGTGATGTCCGGCGACATCGCGGGCAAGAAAGCCACCGTGGCGACGGTTGAGGGCGAGAAACTCAACGTGAACGCCCGCAATGGCGTCAAAGTCAACGGCGCCAAAGTGGTGTCCGCAGATATCGGCGCCTCCAACGGTGTGATCCACGTGATCGACAAAGTGCTGATCCCGGAAGGCTAAGACCGACCACCACTCACAAAAAAGGCGCGGGACTTCCCGCGCCTTTTTTAATTTCGCATGCCAGACGGCTTAGCCGGAGATCAGGCCGAGGCTTTCCAGCTTCAGAATCACCTGGTGGGCGCAGTTGTCCACGTCGGCACCTTCGGTTTCCACGCTCAACTCAGGGTTCACTGGCACGTCATATGGGTCGGAGATACCAGTGAACTCTTTGATCTTGCCTTCACGCGCCAGCTTGTAGAGGCCTTTGCGGTCACGGCGTTCACATTCCTCAATCGAGGTCGCCACGTGCACTTCAACAAAGGCACCAAATTGCTCGATGTCCTCGCGAACCGCACGACGGGTGGTGGCATATGGCGCGATTGGCGCACAGATTGCGATACCACCGTTTTTGGTGATTTCAGACGCCACATAGCCGATCCGGCGGATGTTCAGATCACGGTGCTCTTTGGAGAAGCCCAACTCGGAGCTGAGGTTTTTCCGCACGATGTCGCCATCCAGAAGGGTTACCGGACGACCACCCATTTCCATCAGCTTGACCATCAAAGCGTTTGCAATGGTGGATTTGCCCGAACCGGAGAAGCCGGTGAAGAACACGGTGAAACCTTGCTGTGCACGTGGCGGCTTGGTCTTGCGCAACTCTTTCACAACTTCAGGGAAGGAGAACCACTCAGGAATTTCCAGACCTTCAGCCAGACGACGACGCAGCTCGGTGCCGGAGATGTTCAGGATTGTGACATCGTCTTTGTCCTGAATTTCATCCATTGGCTCATACTGCGCGCGCTCCTGCACCCACACCATGTGTTTGAAGTCGACCATTTCGATGCCGATTTCTTCTTCGTGTGCACGGAACAGGTCCTGCGCATCATAGGGGCCGTAGAAGTCTTCGCCTGCAGAGTTCTTGCCGGGGCCAGCGTGGTCACGACCAACGATGAAGTGGGTACAGCCGTGGTTGGCGCGGATCAGACCGTGCCAAACCGCCTCACGTGGGCCTGCCATACGCATCGCCAGGTTCAGCAGAGACATGGAGGTGGTGGAAGCTGGGTATTTGTCCAGAACCGCCTCATAGCAACGCACGCGGGTGAAGTGATCCACGTCGCCCGGCTTGGTCATTCCCACCACAGGGTGGATCAGCAGGTTGGCCTGTGCCTCTTTCGCGGCGCGGAAGGTCAGCTCCTGGTGCGCACGGTGCAGCGGGTTCCGTGTCTGGAACGCTACCACTTTGCGCCAGCCCATTTTGCGGAAGTAGGCGCGCAGCTCGTTTGGCGTGTCGCGACGGGCGCGGAAATCATAGTGCACAGGCTGTTGAATGCCGGTCACCGGACCACCGAGGTAGACTTTGCCGGCGTGGTTGTGCAGGTAGTTCACCGCCGGGTGCGCATCGTCATCCGCACCAAACACTTTTTCGGCTTCAACGGCTTTGTTAGGCACCCAGTTGTCGGTCACGGTCATGGTGGCGAGGATCACGCCTTCCTGATCGCGCAGCGCAATGTCCTGACCTTCTTCCAGACCCGCGGCAAATTCCTCGGACACATCCAGGTTAATCGGCATCGGCCACAGGGAGCCATCCGCCAGACGCATGTTTTCAACAACGCCATTGTAGTCTTCTTCGGTCAGGAAGCCTTTGAGCGGGTTGAAGCCACCGTTCATCAGCAGTTCCAGATCGCAGATCTGGCGTGGGGTCAGATCCCAGCTGACCAGATCAGCCGCTTCGATTTTCAGCTTTTGAGCGCTTTCGTAGGAAACATAGAGCTCAGGAATAGGAGCCAGGTTGTTTTGCATTGGATGTGTCCTGTGTTTGATAGGGACCAGGCCGCTTGCCGAGCCTGTCAATTCCGCATGGAGCGCCTCATATTCTGAGAGCTTGCGGGCGAGAAATTGATCTGTGAGCCGCACTTTCTCCGCTGCACCACGCGCGGTGAGCGAATAGGCAAACCTCTGTCGTTTGTCCGGGCCCGCGCGATCACTAATGGTAATCAGCCCGGCTTCTGCCGCAGCGCGCAGTTGTGCATTCAGACGCCCCAAAGAAATTCCCACCGCCGCCGCAGTGGCGCGCTGTGATGCTTCTGGCGCCTGATCAAGCTGGCGCAGAAGGCGGAAGAGCACGTCTTCCTCATCTGATGTGGGTTTGGCGGTCTGAAATGACATTAACAAACGACTCAAAGTGTGTTCACGCGTGAACACATAGGGCGGTTTGGCAAAATCTCAAAGCCTTATTTGGCTTTTGCATAGCAAACATGCTGCCGTTGCAATGCTGCAACGCAGCGTGACCTCACACCGTTTCGGCCTGCTTGGACAGCACCGCAGGCAAGGCCGCCGCCCGCTTCAGCGCCAAAGCCCGCACCGGCTGCGCCACACCGCGCAGCTCCAACATCTCAAGGCGATGCGCATCCGGATCATGCCCCGCCGCCGCCAATACAGCTTCGGACACCAGCACCTCCACGCCCAGCGCCTTGGTCTGCCCCTCCAGGCGGCTGGCTGCATTCACCGTGTCGCCAATGATGGTGCGCGGCGCCAAATTGGCCGCGCCAATCTCCCCCAACACCAACTCGCCCAGATGCAGCCCCATGCCAATCGCCACCGGCTGCGCATTCTCCGCCTTCAGGGTCTGATTAAACACCTGCAACGCCGAACTGATCCCCGCGGCCGCCTCAATCGCCGCCTCGGCCGAGGCCTCTTCGCTGTCGAGTTCAAACACCGCCAATAATCCATCGCCCAGATACTTATCGACCGTACCACCCACACCGGTGATCGAGGGCACAATCGCGTCAAAAAACCGGTTCAACAGAAACACCACATCATAGGGCAGCTGCCCCGTGGTGCGCGCGGTGAAACTCCGCATATCCAGAAACAGGATCGCCAACCGCCGCTCTTGCCCCAGGCTCTGATGTGCCCGGGCCTGCTGCCCATCACTGCGAAACACCCGCAACACCGTCGCCGGCTCCTTGGGCCGCAACTGACACGCCAACCGCGCATTCGGAGGGGCATTGACCGCCGCCAAACTATCCGCCTCCGCTTTCTCCGGCGGATGCAGCAACTCGGCCCCATCTTCCACAATCACCCGACAAGTGGTGCAACGCCCGCGTCCACCACACAGCGCCATATGCGGCACGCCAGCCACACGCGACATCTCCAGCAACGTCATGCCCGGCTGCCCGGAAATCTCCGGCCCATCGACATAACGTATGCGCACCGCCCGCCGCGCGCCAATCACCCGTCGCCCAAAATGCACCGCCATGGTCAGCACCACGAGCCCGACAAAAACACCCAGTAAACTGCGGTTGATCTCCGCCAACCGGGCAAAGGTCTCCGCGGTCGGGAAACCATAACTTTCCCGCAAAGCCGCGCCGCCTTCCGGATCAAACAGGCGCATATTCTGCAACCGCCCCTGCACCAGAAACCCGGCCAGCGCAAAGGCCGGCACCAGTGTCGCCAGCGACAACATCACCGGCAGCACCCGCCGCCAGCCGGGCAGCACCCGCAGCCACATATGCAGGCCAATACAGGCGTGAATCCAGACCACCAGCAACAGCGCCGCCTGCTGCCATCCACTGGGCGAATTCCAGATCAGACCGGCAATGAAGCCCATTTCCGGCTCCACCTCAAACCGGTTCTCTGCCACCCGCGTGTGCACAATATGGGTCATCAACAACAGCGGGATCAGCAGCCCCAGCAGAACCTGCCCCGCCTCCGAGGCAGGCATCCGCAGCGTGCGTTTCCGCGCCAAACGGTAGAGCGCCAACCCCATATGGGTCAGCAACGCGCCATAGAGCACCAGCCCGCCAAACCGCCCTTCGGTGAGCTCTTCCAGAAGCTCCTGTCCACCGTGCATCAACTCAAGCGAAAACAGCCCAAGGCCCACATTAAAGAAATGCCACAGCACATAACAAAACAGGATCAACCCCGAAACGATGCGCGCCTTGGTGCGCCAATTGCCCTGCCACAGCTTATTCAAGTCCGATGTCCTTCGCGCGATACCTTCCGCAAAGACTGACCAACAGCGCCCGATGGGTCAAGGCGCAGCCCCCTGCGCATCTGCGCACAGCCCAACAAAAAAACGGGGCCGCAAACACGACCCCGCTTCAATCTCACTTTCGCAAGACCTTACTCGTTCTCAGCGATAAACCGCTCCGCATCCAGCGCCGCCATACAGCCCATGCCCGCAGAGGTCACAGCCTGACGGTACACATGGTCAGTCAAGTCACCCGCTGCAAACACACCGGGAATGGACGTCTTAGACGTGCCCGCCTCAACCTTCACATAGCCGCCATTGTGCAGCTCCAGCTGATCTTTCACCAACTCGCTCGCAGGCGCATGGCCAATCGCGATGAACACACCCGCCGCTGGGATCTCTTTGATCTCGCCAGTGTCCACGTGTTTCACCTTCACACCGGTCACGCCTTTTGGATTGTCGTCGCCAACCACTTCTTCCAGCGTGTGGAACCACAGCGTCTCGATCTTCTCGTTCTTGAACAGACGGTCCTGCAGAATCTTCTCCGCCCGCAGCTCATCGCGACGGTGGATCAAGGTCACTTTGGAGGCGAAGTTGGTCAAAAACAGCGCTTCCTCAACGGCAGTGTTACCACCACCGACAACCACAATCTCCTGACCGCGATAGAAGAACCCGTCACAGGTCGCACAGGCAGACACACCAAAGCCCTTAAACGCTTCTTCACTCTCCAGACCCAGCCACTTGGCGCGTGCACCGGTTGCCAGAATAACCGCATCCGCGGTGTACAGCGTGCCGCTGTCACCCTTGGCCTTGAACGGGCGCTCGCTCAGGTCGAGGTCCACAATCATGTCGCCGATGATCTCACAGCCCATCGCGCGGGCGTGCTCTTCCATCTTCTGCATCAGCTCCGGGCCCTGCACTTCCACAAACGACGGGTAGTTCTCCACCTCGGTTGTGGTGGTCAGCTGCCCACCCGGCTCAATGCCCTGCACCAGCACCGGCTCCAACATCGCGCGACTCGCATAAACGCCCGCCGTATAGCCCGCAGGCCCGGACCCAATGATCAGAACCTTGGTGTGTTTTGTCTCGGCCATGAAAGGCACCTTTCCGCGTTGCAAAATCTAAGTCGGTAGCCGATATAGCCCTCCGCACACGTCAGGAAAAGCCCAAGACCAAAAACCAAAACGTGTGGTCCAAAAAATCAGCAGTCGGCAGAAAACCGTAAAAGGATATTGCGCTAACACGAAATATAATTGCGCATGCGCCCTTTGATGCTATAACAACCGCAAAATTGACCAACGAGACGAGATACATGCCCGGACACCGGCTTGATCCTATCGATCGCAAAATCCTCGCAGAGTTACAGGCCGACGGCCGCATGACCAATGTTGAGCTCGCTAAGCGAGTCGGCATCTCCGCTCCTCCCTGCCTGCGCCGCGTGCGCACGCTGGAAGACGCAGGCTACATCCGCGGCTACCACGCCGACGTAGACAGCCGCGAATTGGGCTTTGAAGTGCAGGTCTTTGCCATGGTGGGCCTCGTCAGCCAGGCCGAAGCAGACCTCTCCGCCTTTGAGGACCGCTGCCGCGACTGGCCGCTGGTCCGCGAGTGTCACATGCTCAACGGCGAGGTGGATTTCATCCTGAAATGCGTCGCCCCCGACCTCAGCACCTTCCAGACCTTCCTGACCGAAGACCTGACCTCGGCGCCCAATGTGGCCAGCGTAAAAACCTCGCTGGTGATCCGCGGCGCCAAAGACACGCCCGGCGTGCCTTTTGAAGTGCTCGAAGAACGGCTCAGCCGAGACGCGTAAACGCGATCAGATTTTCAAAATGAAATAGGCCCGCGTGAAGGACATACCACGCGGGCCTTTTCATATGCGGCGCCACTCTTCGCCGATATACAGTGCTCCGATGGCAAATCACCCACCTCCAATAGAGGTCTACGGCAACCACGTGCCCCAAAATTGAGCACCGCCTATCTGCCACTCACGCTCCTAAGAGCATGACAGCAGGCGTCTGCCCTGCGCAGGTCTAAATTTTGATAGGTTCACAAAGAGATCAAACCCTGAAGCAGCGCCTTGGCCATAGCCTGCTCCCGTGTGGCCGCATCCAGTTTCTGCCGCGCCGCAATAAAATGCTTGTTCACCGCCGCCTCTGAAATGCCCAATGTCTCGGCAATCCGCGCCGTCATCATGCCCTCCGCCAAAAGCGAAAGCACCTCTCGCTGACGCACAGTCAGCGCTTCGGGCTTGGGTGCCAACAGATCGTTGGCACGGGACGGCACTGGCGCGGAAATCGACGTCGCCAGAATGCCGGAGAACAACGCCAAATCAATCGGGCACGCCCCCGTCATCTGCTCCAGACTATGGCGCCCCACCAGCGACACATGAGTGCCCAAAGTGCCGGAGCTACCAAAGCGCGAACAGGCAAACACATCCATGCCCGCCGCCTTCATCCCATGGTCGAGCGCATAGGCCTTTTGCGATTCCGCCTGCGTCCGCGTCATCTGCCCGGTTTGAAGTGTCACCGGAGCTCGGGACTGGAACACCCCCTCAAGCAGCGGATCCACGTCCATATACCCTTCACACAGATATTCCTCCATCCAGTCCATACTCATAGAGGTGTTGATCCACTGAATCCCACGATCCACCGCATCCACCTGCGCCACCAGAATGTGACTAAATCCCAGATTTTCGGAAATCTCCGTGGCCACCTTCCACCGCGCCACCGGCTCCACATGGGCCGCCAATTTTTGCACAACATCAATCACGTGGTTTTTCATCTCAAGCACCCGCACACCCCAACACACACCCCAACTGTCGCCGCAATGGGGCATTGGGTCAACTTTCCTCAGATCCGCCGAACTCCACGCCTCTAAAGAGATCATAACCCACTAAAACAAGACGAAACCTTTCCCTTGAGTTAAAGCCCCCTTGAGGGCTTAGAGTGCCTCAAACACATTTCCAGAGGCCCCCAATGCACGTTCTCACCGTTCTCGATCACCCCAACCCCAACTCCTTCAGCCATGCCGCCGCGCAACACTTCATGGCCGGAGCAGATGCCGCAGGGCACAGCACCGAACTGGCGGATCTGCATGCCGAAGGTTTCAACCCGCTCTGGTCCATGGCCGACATCGACAGCGATGGAAAAACCAACGTGCCCGCCGACGTCACGCATGAGCAAAACCGCATTGCCCGCGCCGACGCCATCTGTCTGATCTTTCCATTGTTCTGGTGGGGCATGCCCTCCATGACCAAAGGCTGGGTCGATCGGGTCTGGAGCTGGGGCTGGGCCTATGACCAACTCGACGACTATGAAAAATCCCTGCAACGCAACCGCAACGGCCTGCTGCTGATCCCAGCGGGCGCCCGCTCGGACGAGGTGGAAAGCAAAGGCTACCGCGCCGCGCTCGACACCTGCTGGACAGAAGGCACCTTTGGCTTCTTTGGTTTCTCACCGCGCCGCATGGAATTGCTCTATGGGTCCACCGGCTCAGAGCCGCGCCGCAAGGCGCTGCTCCAGCAAAGCTACGACTGCGGCGTCACCTTGCCACCGCCCGCGGGGACCTAACTCAGGTCTGCGGCAATCCCAGCACCTCGCCCTGCGCCGCCTTGCGGAAGGCGCGCGGCGATTGCCCGGACCAGCGCTTAAACGCCCGCGAAAACGCGCTCTGCTCGGAAAACCCGGTCAGAAACGCAATCTCCACCAGCGAATAGGGCGACCCGCTCACCAATTGGTGCGCCAGCTTCTGGCGCGCCTCATCGACCAAAGCCTGAAACGTCTTGCCCCGCTCGGACAGACGCCGCTGCAACGTGCGCTCCCCCACACCCATACGCGCGGAGACCTCTGACAATTGCGGCACCCCGCCACTCAACAGCTTGGCCACCTCGGAAATCACCTGCGCCTCCAGCGGTTGCTCCTGCGCCACCACTTCTTTCATCGCCAGATCAAGCTGCTGGGTCATATAGGCCCAGATCGCCGAATCCCCGACCACACTCGGTTGCGCCACCTGATCGACGCAGAAAAACATCGCGTCGCTTTCCGCGCCAAACTCCGGCGTCAGGCCAAAATGTTCCACCACCGGTCCAATCAACCCGTCCCGCGCGTGTCGGAACTGCACATGTTGCGGATAGAGCTCCAGCCCCGTGGCCTCCCGACATAACGTCAACGTGGTCGCCAATGCCGCCTCATGGGAGAGCGCCAGGCCCAGCCGCACCGGATCCGGCCCTTTCATCGCCCACATATACCGGTCACCCTGCTGCTCTGCCGTGAACTCGGACACCTGATTGTGCAGCCGCACATATTGACAGACCCGCTGCAGCCCCTGCTGGATGGTTGGCGCGGTCTTGAACGCCAGCCCAAACAGGCCAAATTCGTCACAACGCATGCTGGCACTGGTTTTCATGTGAAACTGCACATCCGGCCATTCACTGGCCGCCACGGCTTCCATCAGATCAAGATAGGCCCCAATCGGCACCATCACCTCAGGATCCTGCGCCGTCTCCGGCGTCAGACCAACCATCTCATACAGCGGCGCCTTGTTGGGCAAAGCCACCGCATGCTCAATCTGCTTACGCGCGTAAATCGCTGAAACTACGCCCACGTCTCAAATCCGCTGTCTAAAATTTTCTGTTCGCTGCCACGGATTATAGGCCGTTAACATGTTTGTGAACAGCCTTTTGACCATTGGCACATCCGGTCAAGTCTTTGGCACCTGCTGTCAATATTGTGCCCCGCGGCCTGTCCTAAACCATCTTCATCACCCCGGCGCTTCTCCTCCCCGCGCCAAACACCGCAACCGCGTCTCCGGACGCATCTGATGACAGAAGGACATCCCATGACTCCCTCGTTCCGCACCCTCAGCACCTCTCTGGCCCTCGCCATCCTCGGCGGCGCCGCCACCATCTCCGCCGGTTCTATTGTGCTGGGCCTTGGCGCCACCGCCGCCGGCGCACAAGAAGCCCGCGCCGCCACCGCCACCATGCCGCCGGTCAACGACGGGCTGCCCATGCCTGGCTTTGACATCACCCAGGGCGACACCGCCATTGTGATCACCGACCCGCAAAACGACTTCCTCTCGCCGGACGGCGTGACCTGGGGCGTGGTCGGCCAGTCGATCACGGAAAACGGCACCGTCGAAAACCTCGACGCGCTGTTTGCCGTGGCCGAAGAAGTGGGCATGCCGCTGTTTGTCTCGCCACACTACTATTATGAGCACGACCACAAATGGCACTTCGAAGGCACGCTGGAAACGCTGATGCACAGCATCGGCATGTTTGACCGCCCCAGCGCACTCGACATGACCGGCTTTGAAGGCTCCGGTGCCGACTGGCTGGAAAGCTACAAGCACTATTTCGAGCATGACCACGTGCTGGTGACCAGCCCACACAAGGTCTACGGCCCGGACAGCAATGATCTCGCGCTGCAACTGCGTAAGAAAGGCATCAATAAGGTCATCCTCGGCGGCATGTCGTCCAACCTCTGCACTGAAAGCCACATGCGCTCCCTGATCGAGGCCGGCTTTGAGGTCATGGTCGTGACTGACGCCACCGCCGGTGCCATCACCGAGTTCTATGACGGTTACGCCGCCTCGCTGACCAATTTCCGCATGATCGCCAGCAAGGTCGACAACACGGACAACACCGTGGCCGCCATCAAAGCTGCTTACAACATGTAAGCCTTCCCTTGGGGCGCAGTCCTGTCCCTACGCCTGCGCCCCCTTTGGTGGCTGCCTCTTCCCGACGCGCGTCCCCGCGTTTGTGTGGCCACCCCGTCCCGGCTCCAACTCTTCCCGATCATTCCGTTGGGGCCGGGCACTCCCCTTGCCTGTTGCCCGGCTTTCCCAAGACGCCGCGCAACAGGCCTTTTCTTCCCCATGATCTTGAAAGGACATCCCCATGACCACCAAACTGACCCTCACCGTGACCCTCGCGGCCATCTCCCTGACACTGGCCGCGCCGGTCTTTGCCGAAGACGAGGTCAACGTCACCAACGGCTTCTCGCTTGACGGCGTGCCACTGGCCCTGCGTGGCGTGGATGCGGTGGCGCTCTCCACCCTGAATGCGGTGACCACCGGCGCAGCTGCTCATTCCGTGGTGGTGGACGGCGTCGCCTATTACTTCGCCTCCGAGATTTCGGCGCAGAAATTTGAAGCCGCGCCACAAGACTACATGCCGCAATACGGTGGCTTCTGCGCTTTCGCCGTGGGCATCGGCAAAAAGCTGGACGGCGATCCCCGCTATGCGGACATCGTCGATGGCAAGCTCTACCTTTTTGTGAACGCCGCTGTCTTTGCCAAGTACAAAGAGAACCCGGAAGACACCCTGGCCAAAGCCGCGGAGATGTGGCCGACCATCGAACACGCCGCCGTCGGCAGCCTGTAACCCCTCAACCGTAACCCGGGACACATCTGGCAGGCAGAGTTTGGCGGCTCTGCCTGCCCTTCGTTTTGCGCGGGACCGCACCACGGCGGACGGCCTGTGCCTTTCCCTTCGGAGCCTGGTCGCTGATCCCGAAAAGATCTGGCGCAGCGGCTGGGTCCAGCGGCCCAGCGAGGCCTGCCGAGTGGCCGCTTGACGCAGACGGGACGATGGATCAGGGATCATCTCAGCGACAGGGGCCAAGGGAGAGCCACAGGCCCTTTCCCTTTGGTGAGAGAGCGTCCTTTTTCCGACATTTATTAACGCCACCACACCTCTTGTCATGCCCCACACCCCCACCTCCGTAAAACAGTCGCGATACCGACGCAAAACCGACGTGGTTTAGGGACTGTTCTAAGGCACATGGAAAAGGTTAACCACACGCCGCGTCTGGCCAAGATGTACCCTCAAGGGGCACCCCGCGCCCTCTGGAAAACCCCACCCAAAACGTGCAAAAAACCACTTCCCCCGAAATGGTTCACATGGCAACGTCCCGCCATGACGCAGACAATTTCCAGCCCGAACGGCACCCCGATCAGCCGCTTTGCCTTTGGCACCATGCAGTTTGGCGGCACCGCCTCCGAGCGTGACAGCGCCGAGATGTTTGAGGCCTGCCTGAACGCCGGCATCATCCATTTTGACACCGCCTATCTGTACACAGATGGCGCCAGCGAGACGATCCTCGGTAAACTGGCCGCGCCGCTTCGCGAGCGTTTGGTGATCGCTACAAAGGTTGGCTACCGCGGCGGCGCGGGTGCAGAAAATCTGCGGTCACAATTTGATGTGTCGCGCCAGCGGCTCAAGATGGATCACGTCGACATTCTCTATCTGCACCGTTTTGACGCGGACACGCCAATTGAGGAAACCCTTGAAACCTTTGCGCAATTCAAGGCGGACGGGCAGATCTCTCACGTTGGCCTCTCCAACTTTGCTGCCTGGCAAGTTGTGAAAGCCACCTGGGCGGCCTCCAACCTGGATCTGACAATCGACTTTCTCCAGCCGATGTACAGCCTTGTGAAACGTCAGGCGGAGGTCGAGATTCTGCCCATGTGCGCCGACCTGGACATCCTGCCAGCCACCTATTCCCCACTTGGCGGCGGTCTGCTCACCGGCAAATACAGTGCCAAGAACGCAGACGGGCGTCTCGCCACAGATGAACGCTATGCCGCCCGCTATGACGTTGATTGGATGCGCAAAACCGCTGCCGATCTTTCCGAATTGGCCGCCGCGCAGGGCGTGCACCCCGCCACATTGGCCGCCGCCTGGGTCGCCAAACACAGCGCCGCACCGAGCCCCATCCTCTCCGCGCGCAACCTCGCACAGCTCGAGCCCTCTCTGGCCGCGACACGCTTTGAGATGGACGACGCACTCTACGCCGAGATCACCGCGCTCAGCCAGACGCCCGCCCCCGCCACTGACAGATTGGACGAAGCATGATTGATTTTCTCATCATCGGCGGTGGCATCGGCGGCATCTCCGCCGCCGCCCGCCTTGCTCCTCTCGGCAAAGCCGTTGTTCTGGAAAGAGAATCTGCTCTCGGCTACCACGCCTCTGGGCGGTCCG
The DNA here is from genome assembly GCF_047124445.1 of Shimia sp. MIT1388. Taxonomy (GTDB): domain Bacteria; phylum Pseudomonadota; class Alphaproteobacteria; order Rhodobacterales; family Rhodobacteraceae; genus Shimia. The sequence goes on from NZ_CP138921.1 coordinate 2,620,946, forward strand.
CCGCAATGTTTGAGCCTAACTACGGCTCCCCCAGCACGGTAGAACTCAGCCACGCCAGCGGTGACTTCTTCAAATCCGAGGATGGCGGCTTCCTTTCCCCACGCGGCGTGATGTTCCTCGCCGCCAAAGGCGAAGACGAAGCGTTCAAACGCTGCTGCGAGAGCTTTGACGCTGACCCGATGGACCTGCAACAGGCCTCTGAAATGGTGCCGATCCTCAAAACGGAGGCCATTGGCAATGTCGCGCACCACCACTCTGGCGAAGACATAGACACCGACCGGCTGATCCAGTGGTTTGCCAAAACCTGCCGCGCCCACGGTGGGGAGGTCCACACAAGCCAAGAAGTGACCAAAATCACAAAACTTTCAGGCGGTTGGCAGGTCCTGGCAAACGGCGAAACCTACACCGCCAAAATGCTGCTGAACGCTGCTGGCGCCTGGGTGGACGAGGTCGCCAAACTCGCGGGCATCAAACCTCTCAACGTCACGCCCCTGCGCCGCTCCATGGCGCGCATTCCGGCGCCGGGCGGGCATGACGTCACAAACTGGCCCATGCTGCTCGACATCCACGAAAACTGGTATTCCAAACCCGACGCAGGCAGCCTCATTGTGTCTCCTGCTGAAGAAGATCCAATGCAGCCCTTTGACGCTTGGCCGGATGACATGGTCATCGCCGAAGGCCTTGCGCGCTATCAGGAATTTGTCACCGAAGAGGTCACCCGCGTCGAAGCCACATGGGCGGGCTTACGTACCTTTTCACCCGACCGAAACCTCGTGATCGGCCCAGACGCGGCCGAGCCAAGTTTCTTTTGGGTGGCCTGTCAGGGCGGCTATGGCTTCCAATCCTGCCCGGCTGTGGCGCAACTGGTTGCCGACCTTGTTTCCGGACAAACACCGGCAATCGATCGCAAGGTCATTGCCGCTCTTAATCCCCAGAGGTTTGCCTGATGCCCCGCCGCCTCAACCTGCCTGACAGCGCCTCGGTTGCCACACCCGACAGCGGCGGCAAGCTCTTTGCCCCGTCCGCAGCGCGCAACACAGAACCGCTGACCAAGGCGCTGGCGGAGCTTGTCCCGCCTCAAGGCCGTGCCTTAGAGATCGCCAGCGGCACCGGCCAGCACATCGTCTCTTATGCCAAGGCATTTCCGCTGGTCACGTGGCAGCCCACCGAAATTGCCGAAGACCGGATTGCCAGCATTGCGGCCTATCTCTCCGAAGCCGCGCTAACCAACGTGGAAACCCCGATCCTGCTCGACGCAACCGCACCAGGTTGGAGCGGCATCTCCGGCCCTGCGGACCTGATCCTGCTCAGCAACCTGCTGCACTTGATCAGTCAAACAGAGGCCGAGGTACTCATCTCGGAAGCGGCACAAGCCTTGGCACCAGGCGGGTACCTTGTAGTCTACGGTCCATTCTCGCGTGATGGGGTTTTGGTCTCCGACGGCGACGTCCAGTTCGATCAAAGCCTGCGCACGCAAGATCCTGAAATCGGGTATAAATCCGACGTCGCCATTCAGGCTTTTGGCGCCTCCTGTGACCTGACGCCCAATAAGCCCATTGAGATGCCTGCCAACAACCTGCTCCTGACTTGGCAAGCGCCATCTTAGGACGCCACGTCACGCCCTCCTTTTTTGCATCGCACCTGATCGAGATCAAATTCACATTCCTCAAACGGAATATGATGCACGCAAACCAAGGAGATTCCCATGAGCTGGACAGACAAAATTTCTGAAACCCGCACCCAACTGCGCGGATTGAACAAAGCCATCCCTGACACCGCACGCGCCTTTGGCGGGTTGAGCAAATCCGTAAAAGAAGGCGGTGTGCTCGACGTGAAGACCAAGGAGTTTGTCGCGCTTGGCATGGCCGTTGTCAGCCGCTGTGAGCCTTGCATCTCCCTGCACTGTGACGCCCTCGTGCGGGCCGGCGCCACCAAGGAAGAAGTGGCCGATGTGCTGGCCATGGCGATCCAGATGGGCGGTGGGCCAGCAATGATGTATGCGGCAAAAGCACAGGAGTGTTTTGAAGAGCTCACTGCGGGCTGACACTGTCCCGATTGCCACTTATGGTTGGGTCCAATTGTTCCGCAACACATTGGACCTTCCCATGCGACGCTCTCTTGTTTTGGCTGGCTTTCTGGCCTGCTCCACCGCCTTCACCGCCCAGGCCGCTGACATCTCCAGTTGGAGTTTTGGCAGCGACGGCACCATCACGTGGGCCGACGTGGAAGAGCTGCGCAAGTCCATCTTTGAGACCTTTGACGCTGACGGCGATGGCGCGCTCAGCAACGAGGAATACACCGCCTTTGACAAGGCCCGCGCGGAGGCCGCTGGCAAAGACGCGTCCTCCCTGCTCTTGCGCGCGGTGTCTGGTTTGGGCCGGGAAAACACAGACCTGAACCTCGACGGCTCGGTCACCCGCGCGGAACTGGAGACCGCTCTGCGTGAATGGTTTGAACGGGTGGACGCCAACAAAGACGGCGTGATCACCAAAGGCGAATACTAAACGCAAAACGCCCCGCTCAATGGCGGGGCGTTTTCTATTCCCGGGGGAACCTTAACCGTCTTTGCGGATGGTCTCGTTTTTAGGATCATAAGGGCTGTCGCAGGTCACTGTGGCATCCCACAACTGATCCAGGATTTTGACCTTCAGCTTGGTGCCTTCGACCGCCAGATCCGGCTTCACGTAGCCCATGCCGATGCTCTTCTCAAAGGCCACCGAGTAGCCGCCCGAGGTCAAACGCCCAACGCGCTCACCTTCCGGCGTGTAAAGCACCTCACGCCCCCATGGGTCTGCATCTTCCGGCCCATCAATCAGCAAGGTGCAGCACTTCACCCGCACGCCCAGCGCCTCCATCTCGGCTTTGCCGTGGAAGTCTTTGGAAAGGTCGATGAAGCGTGGCAGGTCGGCCTCGGCTGGCGTCGCGTCACGGCCAAGCTCGGTGCCAAATGCGCGGTAGCTTTTCTCCTGACGCAGCCAGTTCTGCGCCCGCGCCCCTACGAGTTTCATGTCAAACTCCGCCCCTGCTTCAGTCAGCAGATCCCAGAGATAGTTCTGCATCTCAATCGGATGGTGCAGCTCCCAGCCCAACTCACCGGTATAGGCCACACGGATCGCATTCACCGGACACATGCCCAGTTCAATCTGGCGCGCAGACAACCAGGGGAAGCGCTTGTTGGACAGCGCAGTCTCTGGATCGGCATCGCTGATCACTTTCTTCAGCACATCACGCGACTTTGGCCCGGCAATGGCAAACACACCCCACTGCGTGGTCACATCCTGGATCTCGATGTAGCCAAACTCCTCCATCTTGTCCTCGGCCGCCTTGCGCAGGAAATCCGCGTCGTATTCGGTCCAAGCCCCCGCGGAGACTAGATAATAATTGTTCTCGCCATTGCGTACGATGGTGTATTCGGTCCGCGTCGTACCCGCCGCCGTCAACGCATAGGTCAGGTTGATGCGCCCGACTTTTGGCAGCTTGTTACAGGTGAACCAATCGAGGAACTGGGTCGCGCCGGGCCCTTTGACCACATGTTTGGTAAAGGCGGTTGCGTCGATCAGGCCCACGCCCTCACGGATCGCTTTCGCCTCATCCACGGCGTACTGCCACCAACCGCCACGGCGGAAGCTGCGGCTCTGCTCATCAAAGTTCGATGGCGCATCCAGCGGGCCATAGTAGTTCGGCCGTTCCCAACCATTGACCCAGCCAAACTGCGCACCTTTTGCTTTCTGTCGGTCAAACGCCGGAGAGGTCCGCAGCGGACGACACGCGGGTCGTTCCTCATCCGGGTGGTGCAGGATGTAGACGTGCTCATAGCACTCTTCGTTTTTGCGCGCGGCAAACTCGGTGGTCATCCAGTTCTGCGAGTAGCGCTTAGGGTCCAGCGACGCCATGTCGATCTCGGCCTCGCCATCCACCATCATCTGCGCGAGGTAGTAGCCCGTGCCACCCGCCGCGGTGATGCCAAAGCTAAAGCCTTCCGCCAGCCACATGTTGCGCAGCCCCGGCGCTGGCCCCACCAGAGGGTTGCCATCTGGCGTGTAACAGATCGGCCCGTTGAAGTCGTCTTTCAGGCCGCTTTCGGCACAGGACGGCACACGCTCCGCCATCGCCATATACTGATCCGCGATCCGGTCCAGATCGAGCGGGAACAGATCGGCGCGGAAGCTGTCCGGCACCCCATGCTCAAACCGCGCCGGTGCGCCATGCTCATAGATACCCAAAATCCAGCCGCCACGTTCCTCACGCGCATAGCTCTCATTGTCCGCATCGCGCACAACCGGGTGCTCCGGATTGCCCGCTTCACGCCATTTCACCAGTTCCGGATCCTGATCCATCACGATGAACGTGTGCTCGACAGGGATCGCAGGCATCTTGATGCCCAGCATCTTCGCCGTGCGCTGCGCGTGGTTGCCCGATGCGGTCACAACATGCTCTGCGGTGATCACAAAGGTCTCATCGCTCGGCACCAGGTTGCCGCCCTTTTCCACCATCTTGGTGCAAGTCACTTCCCAATGGGTGCCATTCCAGTGGAACGCATCCGCCTGGATCTTCCGCACGATGTCCACGCCCCGCTGCCGCGCGCCTTTGGCCATCGCCATGGTCACATCCGCCGGGTTGATATAGCCATCCTCAGTGTGGAACAACGCGCCTTTGAGGTCATCGGTCTTGATCAGCGGCCAGCGTTCGCTGATTTGTTCCGGAGACAGCCACTCATACTTCACACCACAGGTTTCTGCGGTGGAGGCGTAAAGCATGAACTCGTCCATGCGGTCTTGCGTCTGCGCCATACGCAGGTTGCCGACCACGGCAAAACCAGCGTTCAGCCCAGTCTCTTCTTCCAGCGTCTTATAGAAATCCACCGAATACTGGTGAATATGCGTGGTCGCATAGGACATATTGAACAGCGGCAGCAACCCGGCGGCGTGCCAGGTCGAGCCGGAGGTCAGCTCATCCCGCTCAATCAGCATCACATCGTCCCAACCGGCCTTTGCGAGGTGATAGGCAATCGACGTGCCAACGGCACCGCCGCCAACAACAAGGGCTTTTACGTTTGTTTTCATGAGACAGGCGACTCCCCTGAGCATAATCCTTTTGCGCAAACTGTACCGAAACCGCGCAAAAACGCACGGTCCAGCCGACGCTTGATTGCACAATTGCGACGCCACGTAGGCGCAAAAAGCCTTGCTGCATCGCAGCGGGGGCATTACACCCCACAACCACCTTGAAGGGAGACAGGCAAGAATGCGTATTTGCCGCTCGATTTCGGACTGCCGCGCTGCAGTCCAACAGCTTCGCGCCACCGGTGAAACCGTGGCAATGGTGCCCACCATGGGCTTTCTCCACGCTGGCCATATGTCGCTTGTGGAAACCGCCAAGGCAGAGGCCGACCATGTGGTTGTCTCGATCTTTGTGAACCCCACCCAATTTGGCGAAAGCGCTGATCTGGAGGCCTACCCCCGCAATGAGGCGCGCGACCTTGCGATGCTGCGCGAAGCGGGTGTCGCCGTGGTGTTCCTCCCTGAGGTGGAGACCATGTATCCGGCCGGTGACGAAACCATCGTCGAAACCACGCGTTTGGCCAACATGCTGCACGGCGAAGTCCGCCCGGGCCATTTCCGCGGCGTGACCACCGTGGTGGCCCGGCTCTTTAACATTGTGCAGCCCGACGTGGCTGTATTTGGCGAAAAAGACTACCAGCAACTTCAGGTCATCAAGCGCATGGTTGCTGATCTGCACATGCCTCTCACTATTGTGGGTGCGCCAACAGTGCGAGAGCCCGACGGCCTTGCCATGTCCTCGCGCAACGTACGCCTTTCGGCTGAGGATCGCCAAGCCGCGCTGGTCCTTTCCAAATCCCTCGCTGCCGCCAAGGCCGCCGCAACCGGTGCCACGATTGCCGACCTGCACAAAGTCATCGCAGACACCATCGCCGCCGAGCCACGTGCTGTCCTCAAAGGGCTGGACATCGTCGCCGCCGAAACACTCAATACCATCGACGGGCCGCTCACAGGCCCCACCGCCATCATGATCTCCGTTGCCTTCGGCGACATTCTCCTGATTGACCAAAGGGTTGTCACACCATGAGCACACAGACCCCCATCCGCCGCACCACGGTGCCACAGATCGCCAACCGCAAGGGTGCCGAGCCGATTGTCAGCCTCACCAGCTACCACGCGCATACCGCTGCCATCGTGGACAAATACGCCGACTTCATTCTGGTTGGCGACAGCCTCGGCATGGTCATGCACGGCATGGAAAGCACCGTTGGCGTGCCACTCGATCTGATGATCATGCACGGCAAAGCTGTGGTGCGCGGCACCCAAAAAGCGCTGGTGGTCGTGGACATGCCTTTTGGCACCTACGAGGAAAGCCCCTCCGTGGCCTTCCGCAACGCCGCCAAGATCATGAAAGAAACCGGCTGCGGTGCGGTGAAACTCGAAGGCGGCAAGCGCATGGCCGAAACCATCCGCTTCCTCACCGAGCGCGGCATCCCCGTGATGGCCCACATTGGTCTCACGCCGCAATCCAGCCACGTCATGGGCGGCTTCAAAACTCAGGGCCGCGACGAAGACACCTGGGCGATGCACGAAGAAGACGCGCAAGCCGTGGCTGAGGCCGGCGCCTTCGCTATTGTGCTTGAAGGCATGGTTGAACCCCTCGCGGCCAAGATCACCAAGCAAATCCCGATCCCAACCATCGGCATTGGCGCTTCTGCCGAGTGTGACGGCCAAATCCTTGTGCTTGAAGACATGCTCGGCCTGAACGAATGGACTCCGAAGTTTGTGAAAGTCTACGGCGACCTCGGCCCGGCCATCGAGCGCGCCGTCAGCCAATACGCCGACGAAGTCAAAGACCGCAGCTTCCCAAGCGAGGACGAGGTCTACCGCTAGGCCCATCTGGCTTCATTTGGCCTCAAGGATCCCCGCCGGAGGCTCCTGCGATCCCGACACGCTCAGACAGCAAAAAGCCCCGCGCAACCGCCGGGGCTTTTCCTTTTCCCTGTCGCGACATTTTACAGTGGCGCCACCGCCTCCAGGATCGCAGGCACAATCTCCACAAATAAAAGCGTGTTCATACGCTCGGTCTCAGTCTGCGGGTACCCACCATTCATCGCAATCACCGTGTCCGTCGCTGGCTCCATCACCAACGTCTGCCCATGAATGCCAACAAAAACGATGATCTTGTGGCCTTTGATGTTCAGCACGCGGATCTGATCCTTGTACCAGCCATCCGGCGCCAGAGCAGCCTCTTTGCCAACGGACCAGGCCGCCCGCACGCGGTCATTGCCTTCCCACAGCGCCTCAAGGAACGCCTGAGGCACCACTTGCTCACCCAGATGGTTTTGACCTTCGTTGAGGAACACACGCCCCATTTTGGCCAGATCTCGTGTGCGCATGTTCAAGCCACCGGAGGCCACCGTGTTGCCCGCCGCATCCGCCTGAAAGTATGCTGGCCCCTCGGCCCCCAGTTTGCTCCAGATCTTCGCCTCAAGGTAGTCCGCCAACTTCTCGCCCGTGACCTTCTCCACAATCAGGCCCAAAATCTCGGTGTTTGGGTCCTGATACTGATAATGCGTGCCCGGGGCGTATTTCTGACTATCGATGGTCAGCAGGTAGTCCTGAATGCCGTTGAGCCCGCTGTCATTGGGGCCATTCCACTCCTGCGACTGCGTAAACCTTGGATCCCAGGACATAAACGGCGGTGTCTTGATATCCAGGCCGGAATTCATATCCGCCACATCCTGCACCGAGACACCCTCAAACGCTGTACCTTTGAACTCGGGCAGATAAGCCTCCACTGGTTTGGACATATCCAACTTACCCTCAGCCACCGCAGTCCCAGCCAAAGTCGCGGTGAAAGACTTAGTCACCGACATATCCAGATGCGTGCTCTCCGGCGTCATCCCGCTCCAGAAGTGCTGATGCAACAACCGGTCGCCTTTGAGCACCACCATCGAGTGGTTCTTCAGGCGATACTTCAGCAGTGTATCCAGCGTCTGAACACCATCCGCATCCAGACCGGTCAACTTGGTGAAATCGAGCGATCCGCTCTCATCTTGCCACACCTCCGGCGCCACCGCGTCCCCCGGCTCCACCACATAGTGCCGCGTGAATTTGTAAGCGTTGGGGAAGGTCACCGACGCATGTTCACCGGTGTCCCAGTTGGCTTGCGAAATGCCAAAATGTTCAACTTGCGCCAGGAAATCCTCATCCACAGGCTGCAACTCCGCAGCCATCGCCATTGAGGAAAAAGAAACACAGCTCACCAGAGCCAGATGCTTGAACATGGTTTGGTACTCCCAAAAATAATCGTTCAAAACCGAGGTAAAATCACCACCATGACGTGCGATGATCTCGATCACAACGAAAACGTAGGGAAGGTTGCCGACAAAAGAAGTCAGGCACTCACAAAAATGTGACCACTCGGCCATTTTTGGCCGAGTGAGCTCCTACCAACTTGATAAGATTAAAAAATCTTACCCGGGTTCATGATGCCGTCCGGGTCAATCGCCGTCTTGATCGCCGCCATCACGTCCACCGCGCCGCCCAGTTCCTTGCGCAGGTACGGCTTTTTGCCCTGCCCAATGCCATGCTCACCGGTACAGGTGCCGCCCATCTCAATCGCCACATCGTTGAGCCAGCTGACATAGCCCTGCGCGGCAGCTACTTCATCCGGGTTGTCCATATCCACCAGCGGCAGCATGTGGAAATTGCCGTCCCCGACGTGGCCCACAACGGTAGAGATCAGCCCGAGCTCATCCGCCTTTTCTTTGGCCGCAGTCACACATTCCGCCAGCCGCGAAATTGGCACACAGACGTCGGTGGAAATGCCTTTGGCGCCGGGACGCAACGCCAACGCCGCCCAATACATATCATGCCGCGCCTGCCACAGTTTGCTGCGATCCTCGGCCTTCTGCGTCCATTCAAACCCGGTGCCGCCAACCTCTTCCGCGATATGGCCAAACATCTCCGCCTGTTCCGCTACACCGGTTTCCGACCCGTGGAACTCCAGCAACAGCAAATGCTGCTCCGGCAGGTCCAGCTTCGAATAATCATTCGCCGCCTTAACAGCCAGAGAATCCAGCAACTCAATCCGTGCCACTGGGATGCCATACTGAATGGTCATCATCACCGCCTGACAGGCCGCATCAATGGTCTCAAACGAACAGCGCGCCGAGGACATCGCTTCTGGAATACCCTGCAGCTTCAGCGTGATCTCGGTGATGATGCCCAAGGTGCCTTCAGAACCAATCATCAGACGGGTCAGATCGTAGCCCGCGCTGGATTTCTTGGCCCGGCTTGCCGTGCGGATCACCTCACCAGACGGCAGCACAACCTCAAGGCTCAGAATGTTGTCTTTCATCGTGCCATAGCGCACCGCATTGGTACCACTGGCGCGGGTGGAGGCCATGCCGCCCAGCGACGCATTGGCGCCGGGGTCAATTGGGAAAAACAGCCCCTGGTCGCGTAGTTCCAGATTCAACTGCTCGCGCGTCACCCCCGGCTGCACCACACAATCGAGGTCCTCGGCATTCACTGCCACAACCTTGTTCATCTCGGTCAGGTCGATACACACCCCACCCGCCGGTGCATTCACGTGGCCCTCCAGCGAAGTGCCGGTGCCATAGGCAATCACCGGCACCTTATGGGTGGCGCAGGTCTTCACGATGTCGCTCACCTCTTGGGTGGACTTGGCAAAGATCACCGCATCCGGCGCCTGTGTCTTGATCCAGGTGGTGGTGTGCCCGTGCTGCTCCCGCATCGACTGGCCGGTGTGAAACGCCTCGCCAAACTGCTGTTTCAACACACCCAACGCCGCCGCAATACCATCTTCATTGCGCGGCAAATCCACTGCCAATCCCATGGGCACTCCCCTTCTCCATGTCGCTTTGCGCCATGGCTACGCGGCACCTATCCCAAGGTCAAGCGCGGCTATTCGCCATAGGCCAGCCCCTCACGCCGGTTGTCCGCGCCCCCCTGCAAACTCTCCCCAACGGCAATTGCGTGCAAGCCGGAATTCAGGTCGCGTGCATTCACCTTGTAGCCCATGCCGGTCAGCGGCTCGCCAAACTCCATCGCCGCGCTTTCTGCTTCAATGTCATAGGTGCCAAAGCGGTTCACCAGATGTGGCAGATCAATTGCCTGCTGCACGTCCATCCCCCAATCCAGATGCGCGATGATGGTCTTGGCGACATAGCCAATGATCCGACTGCCGCCCGGGCTGCCCACCACCAGAGTTGGCTTACCATCCTTCAGCACAATGGTTGGCGCCATTGAGGAACGCGGCCGTTTGCCCGGCTCAACCCGATTGGCCACCGGCACACCATCACGATGGGAGCGGAAAGAAAAATCCGTCAGCTCGTTGTTGAGCAGGAAGCCATTGGTCATCACCCGACTACCAAAACCGTTTTCAATCGTCGTCGTCATGGACAGGGAATTGCCGTAGCTGTCGACAATGGAGATGTGCGACGTGGATGGCTGCGCAAAGCTCTCTCCATCCGCATAGTGCAACGCATGATCAAACTCCGGCGCGCCCGGCTCCACGCTTTCCAAAGCCGCAGTGCCTTCCAACAGCTTTGCACGCTCCGCCAGATACTCTGTTGCCAACAGCCCCACGCTTGGCACCGGCACATAGTCACTGTCGGCCATGTAGCGGCCCCGATCAGCAAAGGCGAGGCGGGAGGCATCGCCAATCAGCCGCCAAGCATCCGCGCTGTCAGGCCCAATCCCTGCAATGTCATAGGGCTGCACCAATCCGAGGATTTGCCCCACGGTCAGCCCGCCGGATGATGGCGGCCCCATGCCACAAACATCATGCGTGCGGTACTCCACACAGACCGCCGGCCGCTCCTTGACCTGATACAGCGCCAAATCCACCGCGCTCAGCACGCCCGGATTGTTCGCGTCCTGTACAGCCCCCACAATATCCGCCGCGATCTCACCGGTGTAAAACGGGGCCGCGCCCTGTGCTGCCATCAAGCGCAGGCTCTTGGCGTAATCCATGTTGAACAGGATCTCACCTTCCGCTAGCGGGGTGCCTCCGGGTAGGAAATAGCCAGCGGTGACAGGGTGAGACGCCAGCCGTTCGGCATCCCGTGCCACGGATGCGGCCATACGCGGCGACACAGGGAAGCCGATTTCAGCATGGCGAATGGCCGGCAAAAATAGGCTTGGCCACTGGCTGCGCCCCCATTTGCGGTGCGCCACTTCCATCAACATCGGAGTCCCCGGAACGCCCACGGACCGCCCGCCAACAACCGCCTCAAAGAACTTCAATGTTTCGCCGTTCTCATCCTGAAACAACCGAGGAGTGGCCGCCAATGGCGCGGTCTCGCGCCCATCCAGCGTGGTCACTTCTCCGCTTTCGGCGTCATACCAGACCAAGAAGGCACCACCGCCCAAACCCGAGCTCTGCGGCTCGACCAGACCCAATACAGCCTGCACCGCCACCATGGCGTCCGCCGCCGTGCCTCCGTCGCGCAACACTTCTGCGCCAGCCTCCACCGCCAAGGGGTGCGCCGCCGCAACCATCCAATCCTTTGCCTCGGTGGGCGCGCCCTGCGTCTTGGCGGACAGCGCCGCCTGCAGGCTTTGCGGCACAGTCATGCCCAGCGCGGAGCCCTCTTCTGGCGCCACACCATCCGCCGCCTCCTGCGCACCGGACGTGGACGCCAACAGGCAAGCAACAGAAACCGCTGATAAAAATCGCTTCATGACCAACTCCCAAACCAAAATGCAATCCGGCAACCCAAGGCTTCGGTCGCCGCTTGAAAATCAGCTTAGGTCAGGACAGCCCCTGCACCAACAGCGGATAGCTGCTGAGGATCTCATAGACCGCACCTTCCGAGGTCAAAGACGAACGATACAAGGCGATTTCGCTCACAAGGATCGGATCAATTTCCAGTGAGGCCCCGCGCGACAGGGCCGCCTGCACCCGCTCCGGTGGCTGCCGCCCATCGCGAAACCGGCTCAGCGTCACATGCGGGCGAAACCGGCGTTTCTCCAGCCCAATGCCCAGCCGCCGCGCCGCTTGAGCCACATCCGCTTGCAACGCCATCAACACCGGGTCAGGCGCTGCCAATAGCCCAAAAGACCGACTGCGCGGCGCGCCAAAAATATCCATGCCCTTGAGGTGGAGTTCAAACTGCGACTGCCGGATCAGTTCCAGCTCTTCGTGCAACGCCTCGAGCATCTCAACCGGCTGGTCGTCCAGAAACGCCAACGTCAGATGCAAATTCGCCGCTGGCACCTCACGCCCCACAGCAATCCGCCCTTGCACATCCAAAAGCGCTTCCGCCTCTGGCCCGTCCAACGGAATGCCAACGAAAGCGCGCATGATGCTTTAGAGCATCGCCGGAACCACCAGATCCGGTGGCCGGTGCCCATCATCGAAGGTCTTGATATTGATGAGGACTTTCTCACCCATCTCAATCCGCCCTTCCACCGTGGCCGACCCCATATGCGGCATCAGCACCACGTTGGGATGCCCACGCAGATCCGGGTGGATTTCATGCCCATGCTCATACACATCCAAACCTGCGCCAGCGATTTCGCCGGACTTCAGCAGACGCACCATGGCGTTCTCGTCAATCACCTCGCCGCGCGAGGTGTTGATGATCACGGAGCCGGGCTTCATCAGCTTCAAGCGCCGCGCATTGAGCAGGTGGAACGTCGACGGTGTGTGCGGACAGTTCACCGACACCACATCCATACGCGCCAGCATCTGGTCCAGGCTCTCCCAATAGGTCGCCTCATATTGCTCTTCGATCTCGGGGCGCAAACGACGGCGGTTGTGGTAATGGATCTGCATGCCACAGGCCTGCGCGCGCCGCGCCACGGCGGTGCCCACGCGGCCCATGCCCAGAATGCCAAGCCGCTTGCCACTCACACGACCGCCCAAAAGCGCGGTAGGCGCCCAGCCGTCCCATTCACCGGACTGCATACGCTGCACCCCTTCACCCACGCGACGGGTCACCCCCAGGATCAGCGCCAGCGCCATATCCGCCGTATCATCTGCAGACACACCCGGTGTGTTGGAGACAAGCACGCCGCGTTGACGGGCAGAGGCCACATCGATGTGATCGACACCCGCGCCGTAGTTGGCAATCAACTTCAACCGTTCGCCGGCCTGCGCAATCAGATTGGCGTCAATCTTATCGCTCAAGGTGGGCACCAAAACGTCTGCGTCTTTCATCGCCTCGGCCAGCTGCTCGCGGCTCATCGGCGTATCATCGTCGCGCAGGCGTACGTCAAAGAGTTCTGACAGTCGTGTTTCAACAGCTTCCGGTAAGCGTCGCGTAACGACAACACTCAGACGTTGCTTTGGCATGCAGGGCCTCCCAATGCTTTCCAATTCGGCGCGTTGCTGCCACACTGCCCCACAGGTCAGTCAGGCACAAGAACCTGCGAGCGCCACCAGAGCAGAAAAATCAGGCAATATGTTCACCTTGGGTCAAAAATCTCTCGTGAGCTTGGGCGCAGCTTTGCTATTGGCGCTCACAACATCTGTTGCGGCTGAGGCCCCGGCAGAGAAAAAACGTGGGCCGGTCACCAACCTGCCGATGCCACGCTACGTGTCGCTGAAAGCCACCAAAGCAAATGTGCGTCGCGGCCCGTCGCGTACTCACCGTATTGATTGGGTGTTCACCCGCAAATCCATGCCGTTGCAGATCACTGCCGAATACGGTCACTGGCGGCGTGTGCGCGACATCGAAGGCGCGGGCGGCTGGGTGCACTACTCTCTGCTCTCCGGCGTACGCACCGTAATTGTACAAAAAGACATGCTGCCGCTGGCCGTGCGACCGGGTGAAAAGGTCGCCGCAGCCGCGCATCTGGAACACGGCGTGATTGCCAAATTGGAAGAGTGCAACCCAGATTGGTGCCGCCTCAATGCGGGCGGCTACAAAGGCTGGGTTTTGAAAGAAGATCTTTGGGGCGTGGAAGCGGACGAAATCCGCGAATGATCCCGCCCCAAACTCTGCGCTTTACTGCGCCGCTTCGGCGGCCGCGCGGATCGCGCGGATGTTCTCACCGTAGACCTCCGCCTTATCCACAGAGCCGCCTTTGAACACAGCAGAGCCCGCCACCAGAACGTCGGCACCGGCTTCGGCCACCAATGGCGCGGTTTCGGTGGTCACGCCGCCATCGATCTGAATGTGGATCTCGCGGTCGCCAATCATCTGGCGCAAACGGCGGGTTTTCTCGACGCCGGAATGAATGAACTTCTGACCGCCAAAGCCAGGGTTCACGGTCATGATCAGCACCATGTCCACCAGATCCAGCACATGTTCGATGCTCTCCAGCGGCGTGCCCGGGTTCAAGCTCACACCAGCTTTCACGCCCTGTGCCTTAATTGCCTGAATGGTGCGGTGAATGTGGGGACCTGCCTCCACATGCGCAGTGATCATATCGGCACCCGCTTCGGCATAGGCCTCAATGTACGGATCCACCGGCGCGATCATCAGATGTACGTCCATGAAGGTTTTGACGTGTGGACGGAACGCTTTCACGGCGGGCGGGCCAAAGGTCAGGTTTGGCACAAAATGCCCGTCCATCACATCCACATGCACCCAATCTGCGCCTTGATCCTCGATCGCACGGATTTCCTGGCCAAAGTTGGCAAAATCCGCTGAGAGAATGGACGGTGCAATTTTGATTTTGCGATCAAAGCTCATGTTGGGCTCCTTTTCCGGACCTGTGCCGGGCTTTGAAAGTGACCCTTGAGAGGCCACCAAACACCTGATTTCAGGCGATTCGAAACTGGCGGCAAAATGGCCTTTGACAGCTCAAAACACAATTGGGCACGGACAATCTGCCGCGCATTCTCCAATTGCGCAATTTTTGGGCGCCCCCGAAGATTTCGACTTATTTTTCATCACACCCTTTTGCGTCTGCTCAATTCAGCAGCAGCGCACCTTTTGACCTCTCCTGAGTGATGCCAGCGATAAAGCACCCGCTCACATCAGGACACACGCCATCACCGCCTTTGCGCCCATATCACCGCCTGCTCAGGCCCAGCAGCCCCGCGCCATCGGCACGGCTGACATCCGCAGCAAACTGCGCGATGGCCTCTCTGTGTTGGATGATCTGCGCCTGTCCGGCTCCAGCCGCGTGTTGTTCCCAAACGCCAACTATCCAAACGGGCGCACCGCTGCTCTGCAAGCGGTCCTGCTGAATACGGCTGGCGGCATCACCGGCGGAGATCAGTTTGATGTCAACGCGCATGCAGGCGAAGGCAGCCATCTAACGCTCACAACTCAAGCCGCTGAGCGCGCCTATCGCAGCATCGACGTCCGCACAGGCCGCCTCGACAATACACTCAGCCTCGCGGCCGGTGCGCGGATGGATTGGCTGCCCCAAGAAACCATCCTGTTTGACGGCGCCGCCTTGTCGCGCAGCCTCACCGTCGACATGCACAGCACGTCACGCTTCCTGATGGTGGAACCCATGATCTTTGGCCGCACCGCCATGGGAGAAACCGTGCAAGCCGCAGACTTGTTTGATCGCATCACCGTGAAACGAGACGGCGACCTGCTTTTTGCCGACCGCGTGAAACTGTCAGGCAACGTACAAAAGCACTTGAACCGCACCGCCATCGCTGGCGGCGCTCGCGCCATGGCCACGCTCCTGCTCGCCGCGCCAGATGCGGATCGCTATCTGGACACGCTGCGCAGCCACCTGCCGCACACCGCTGGTGCCAGCCTGATCCGCGACGGTCTGTTATTTGCGCGCATTCTCGCAAGTGACGGCCACGCCCTGCGCCAGTCCCTCATTCCCGCGCTGACCTACCTGAACGGCGCTGATCTTCCTCGAACATGGATGCTCTGACCCGATGCAACTCACGCCACGTGAAAAAGACAAACTGCTGATCGCCATGGCCGCCGAAGTGGCCCGCAAGCGCCTCGCGCGCGGCGTAAAACTCAACCACCCGGAAGCCATCGCCCTGATCACCGACTCCGTGGTCGAAGGTGCGCGCGACGGCAAATCCGTGGCCGACCTCATGCAGTCCGGCGCCCGCGTGATCACCCGCGCACAATGCATGGCTGGAATCGCAGACATGATCCACGAAGTACAAGTCGAGGCCACCTTCCCTGATGGCACCAAACTTGTCACCGTGCACAACCCCATCCGCTAAAGGAGCCTTCTGATGCAACGTTTTGCCATTGCCGCCCTCGCCACAACCGCCACAACGCCCGCCCTTGCGCACTCCGGCGCCCACCTACATCCGCACGCTGGCGACCCTCTATGGCTGCCCATCCTTGTTGGCACTGTGGTTGTTGGCGCACTGGCGCTTTTGGTGTGGAACCTGAAATGATCCCTGGCGAACTGATCCCCGCTGAGGGCGAGTTGATCCTGAACGCAAACGCAAAAGTCACCAGCTTGATGGTGGCCAACACCGGCGACCGTCCCATTCAGGTTGGCAGCCATTATCATTTCGCCGAAACCAACCCCGCGCTGGAGTTTGACCGCACCGCCGCCCACGGGTTGCGTCTGGACATCGCCGCCGGCACCGCCGTCCGATTTGAGCCGGGTCAACGCCGAGAGGTGCACCTGATCCCGATTTCCGGTGCCCGCCGCGTGTTTGGCTTCAATCAGAAAATTATGGGGGATCTGTGATCCAGACCGACCATAGGATCGCGCCCGACCCCGAGGGCGGCTCACCACTGGGCCGCGCGATTTCACCCTACATCAACGCCCCAGCTTTTTGCCAAAGTCGCAAAATCGCGCCCGCCCTAGGGGGCGGGGTCGGGCGCGATCCGAGCCGCTACGCGCCTCGGGTTTCCTGCTGACGTCGACGAAAGGCACCAATCATGCCCGCCAAAATCTCCCGCTCTGACTACGCCGCCATGTTTGGCCCCACCGTTGGAGACAAACTGCGCCTCGCGGACACCGATCTGGTGATTGAGGTTGAGCGCGACCTGACCGGACCCTACGGCGAAGAGGTCAAGTTTGGCGGCGGCAAGGTGATCCGCGACGGCATGGGACAGGCGCAAACCACTCGCGCCGAAGGAGCGGTCGACACAGTCATCACCAACGCGCTGATCGTCGATCACACCGGCATCTACAAAGCCGACGTCGGCCTCAAAGACGGGCGCATCCACAAAATTGGCAAGGCAGGCAACCCAGACACGCAACCGGGGGTCGACATCATCGTCGGCCCCGGTACCGAGGCCATTGCCGGCGAAGGCAAAATCCTCACCGCTGGCGGCTTTGACAGCCACATCCACTACATCTGCCCGCAACAGATCGAGGATGCTCTGCACTCCGGCCTGACCACGATGCTCGGCGGCGGCACCGGCCCAGCGCATGGCACGCTAGCCACCACCTGCACCCCCGGCCCTTGGCACATTGGCCGTATGCTACAATCCGCCGACGCTTTCCCGATGAACCTCGCCTTCGCGG
Organism: Shimia sp. MIT1388; assembly: GCF_047124445.1. Lineage (GTDB taxonomy): Bacteria > Pseudomonadota > Alphaproteobacteria > Rhodobacterales > Rhodobacteraceae > Shimia. The sequence continues at coordinate 2,638,351 of NZ_CP138921.1, forward strand.
GCAAAGGCAACGCATCGCTACCTGCCGCACTCGAAGAACAAGTCAAAGGCGGCGCCTGCGCGCTCAAACTGCACGAAGACTGGGGCACCACCCCCGCTGCCATCGATTGTTGCCTGTCGGTGGCGGACGATATGGACGTGCAGGTCATGATTCACACCGACACGCTCAATGAGTCAGGTTTTGTCGAAAACACCGTCGCCGCCATGAAAGGCCGCACCATTCACGCCTTCCACACCGAAGGCGCCGGTGGCGGCCACGCGCCGGACATCATCAAAATCTGTGGTGAAGAGCACGTTCTGCCCTCCTCCACCAACCCGACCCGTCCTTTTACGGTAAACACGGTGGATGAGCACCTCGACATGCTCATGGTCTGTCACCACCTCGACAAATCCATCCCCGAAGACGTCGCCTTCGCCGAAAGCCGCATCCGCCGCGAGACCATTGCGGCCGAAGATATCCTGCACGACATGGGCGCCTTCTCGATCATCGCATCCGACAGCCAGGCCATGGGGCGCGTGGGTGAGGTGCTGATCCGCACCTGGCAGACGGCCGACAAGATGAAGAAACAACGCGGGCGCCTACCCGAAGAAACCGGCGAGAACGACAACTTCCGCGTCCGCCGCTACATTGCCAAATACACCATCAACCCGGCCATCGCCCACGGCATCAGCCACCAGATCGGCTCGATTGAAGAAGGCAAACGCGCGGACCTCGTGCTCTGGTCGCCAGCGTTCTTTGGCGTGAAGCCTGAAATGGTCTTGATCGGCGGCTCGATCGTCTGCGCGCAGATGGGAGACCCCAACGCGTCGATCCCAACACCGCAGCCGGTCTATTCCCGTCCCATGTTTGGCGCTTATGGCCGCGCGGTGGAAAATGCCGCCGTGGTCTTTGTGTCTGAGGCCGCGCAAGCCGATGGCATCGGCAACAGCTTGGGCTTGGCAAAACAAACCGTCGCGGTTCAGAATACCCGCAACGTTGGCAAGTCAGACCTGAAACTCAACGCGGAGACACCGGAAATTGAAGTCCATCCAGAGACTTACGAAGTGCGCGCCGATGGCGAGCTCCTGACCTGTCAGCCTGCCGAGGTGCTGCCGATGGCACAGCGGTACTTTATGTTCTGACCGGAGCCCCCAATGCGCGCAGCCCTTTTTGCTTTCACTTTTCTTGCGACACCTGTTTTTGCCCAATGCCCCACCGCATCGGACATGGACACAGGCGTGCGCCTCACCGATCTGGATGGCATCACTGAAACCTACACCCGCGACGGTGCCCACTTCATCCGTGGCGCATGGGACGACGGCCAGGACTACGGCACGCGGTTCTTGCTGCTCAAAGGCCTTTATGTGGTGGAGCAATTTGACACCGAAGATGGCGACGTGGTCTCCGGCAGCCGCAGCACCCATGCCTACCCGCTCAAACCGGCCGACGCGCCAATCCCGGTTGCGGACGGACGCTGGGACACCGAAGTGATCACGCTGGATTCCGAAGGCACCGTCACCACCCGTGAAAGCCATATCTTTGGCCCCAGCACCCAGGTCACCATTGGCGGTTGCTCTTATGAGATGATGCCGGTCATTGGCATCTACCACGACGATGATGGCTATGAGGAAACTCTGCACTACCTGCCGGAACTTGGCTTTGCCTATTTGGTGGAAACCCGCGCCAAGAACGAAAAAGCCGAGCGCTACACCTACATCCGCATTGAAGCCGTTGAAAACTAAACAAACTCTGACTCGCCTTGCACCAGATGCAAGACAGCTATGACGAAAGACCGACTGCACATGGCAACAGTTTTGACCCATATTCAGAGCCAAGGGAGGACCATAGGTTTATACGAAACTGAGGTTCAAAATGGCACTGACAGCTACACACACCGAACACCACTCGCTGGGTCACATCCTGGCAGCACCTTTCCGCGCCATCGGCAACGGTCTGATCGCGATCATGGAAAGCAACAGCCGCGTGCAATACGTCGATCGCCTGAACGCGATGTCCGACGAACAACTGGAAGCCAAAGGCATCAAGCGCGACGAAATCGTGCAGCACGTCTTCCGCGACTACATGCACCTGTAATCTGTGCATTTGGGGGGCGCCCATCATGAGCGCCCTTCCCACGGCACATGATTATCACGCCCATGGCCACGCCCCGGAACAGGGGCGTGTGGCCCTCACCTACGAAGACCGCTTCCTGCGCCGCAAAACCTTGCAGCTTGAGGATGGCACCCGGATTCTCGTAGATCTGCCCAAAACCACATCTTTGGATCACGGCGGCGTTTTGCGCCTGACCGATGGGGGCGAAATCACCGTGATTGCCGCACCGGAACCGCTTTTGCAGGTCACCGCTGCGCATTTGCCGCGCATCGCCTGGCACATCGGCAACCGGCATACCCCTTGTCAGATCGAAGACACACGCCTGCTCATTCAGCGCGACCACGTGATCAAAGAAATGCTGGAACTTCTGGGGGCAACCGTCACCGAAGTGACCGAGCCTTTTACACCAGAAGGCGGGGCTTACGGCCATGGCCGCACCCACAGCCACGACCACAGCCACCCGCACGCCCACGATCACACGATGGACCACGGCCATAGTCACAGCCACGACCATGACCACTGATCCCATCCTGACGCTAACCCAATGGCTTTCGCCCGCCTTCCCGGTGGGCGCGTTCACCTACAGCCATGGTCTCGAAGCGCTCGTGGAGGCAGGCACAGTGCATGACGCCGCCAGCTTTTCAAAGTGGCTGACGGACACGCTCCACCACAGCGCAGGCCAAAACGATGTGATACTACTGGCGCATGCCTACAACGCAGCCACCGTCGAAACACTGACCGAGATCGACGCCTTCGCCCGCGCCCTTGCCCCCTCTGCCGAACGTCTGTTGGAAACCGACCAACAAGGCGCCGCTTTTGCGCGCACCGCTGCAGCAATCCACGATCTGGATCTCAGCACTTTGACCTATCCGGTGGCCGTTGGCCGCGCCGCGCATCTGAAAAACCTGCCCTTGCGCGACACCGCGCGCCTGTTTCTGCATGCTTTTGCCGCCAATCTGACCTCCGCCGCCACCCGCCTCGTGCCCTTGGGCCAAACCGAAGCACAGGCCACCCTCACCGCCGTGACACCGCTCTGCCAAGACGTGGCGGACCAAGCGGTCACATTGTCACTGGATGACATTGCCGCGTCGACATTTGCCTCCGACATCGCTTCCATGCGCCATGAAACGCAATATTCGAGGCTCTTTCGCTCATGACCTGGCTCGCCGTCTTTATATCCGCTTTGCTGTTTTTCCCCGCCGCCTTGCACCTGCTCTGGGCCATCGGGGCTTGGGTGCCGATCCGCGATGAGGCGGCATTGGCCCGCGCCACCGTTGGCGCGCCCGGCATCACCCAAATGCCCGGCGCCATTCCCTGCGCGCTGGTTTTCGTGGCCCTGAGCTTTGCCGCCGCGCTACCCCATCTGACAACCTTCCCGCTGCGCACCCTTCTCTTGTTGGCCATCGCCGCCGTCTTCTTGCTACGTGGCATCGCCGCCTATCTCCCCGCCTGGCGCAAACTGGTTCCCGAGGAACCCTTCGCAACGCTGGACCAACGCTACTACGGCCCGCTTTGCCTTCTATTGGGCGCAAGCTTCCTCCTCTTTACTCTTTCAGGAGCCTGACATGACTTCTCCAAACGGCCCTCTGCGCATCGGCATCGGCGGCCCCGTCGGCGCGGGCAAAACCACGCTCACCGCCAACCTCTGCCGCGCCCTGCGGGATAAACTCTCCATCGCCGTGGTCACCAACGACATCTACACCCGCGAAGACGCCGAAGAACTCATGCGCCAACAAGTCTTGCCCCTGGAGCGCATCAAAGGCGTGGAAACCGGCGGCTGCCCGCACACAGCCATCCGCGAGGACGCCTCCATCAACCTCGCCGCCATCGATGAGTTGAACCGCGAAATCCCCGACCTCGACATCGTCCTGATCGAAAGTGGCGGTGATAACCTCTCCGCCACCTTCTCCCCAGAGCTGGCCGATCTGACCATCTATGTGATCGACACCGCAGCCGGCGAAGAAATCCCCCGCAAGGGCGGCCCGGCCATCACCCGCTCTGACATCCTGATCATCAACAAAACCGATCTTGCGCCCTACGTCGGCGCCTCACTTGAGGTGATGGAACGCGACGCCAACAAAATGCGCGGCACGCGGCCCTTCCTGTTCACCTCCCTGCGCCACGGCAAAGGGCTCGACGCGCTCCTGCCACTCATCGGCGAAATCGGCGGCGTGCCCGCGCTGATGCAAAGCTAATTGACCGCACTGGTGGGAAATTTTCCCCCAAACCGCGCCTTTATCCGCTTCACAGTCCCAAAATATCCCCGCCGGAGGCGTCTGCCGCTTCAACCTGCGCAGCCGAGCAGCTAAGAGCGCGCCACGAACAACCGGCGGACTCCTCAATGATCAAGCTTCAAAACGTCAGCGTTTCTTTTGGCACGCGCACCGTTTTAGACTCCCTTACCCTTGATCTCGCCGAGCGCCGCATCGCCGTCATCGGAGCCAACGGCTCCGGCAAGTCCACCTTCGCCCGCCTGCTCAACGGCCTCGCGGTGCCTACATCCGGCGATGTGTTGGTTGATGGCCTTAACACTCGGAAAAAGGGCCGCGATGTGCGTCGCAAAGTTGGCTTTGTCTTCCAGAACCCCGACAATCAGATTGTCATGCCTGTGGTCGAAGAGGACCTCGCCTTTGGCATGAAGAACCTCGGGTTCACAAAAACCGACATCGCCACCAAAACCGATGAAATCCTCGCGCGTTACAATATGAGCGACTTGCGCGAGCATCCCGCGCATCTGCTGTCCGGTGGACAGAAACAACTACTTGCCATCTCCGGCGTGCTCGTGATGACCCCCGACATTCTGGTGATGGACGAACCCACCACGTTGCTGGATCTGCGCAACAAACGCCGCATCGCCCGCGCCGTGGCCGCGTTGGATCAGATGGTCATCACCGTGACCCATGACCTCGACCTGATCGCCGATTATGACCGCGTGATCGTGATCGACGAAGGCCAGATCTTTGCCGACGGCGCGCCACATGTGGTTATCCCCGCCTATGAAAGGCTCATGGCCTGATGCTGGACCTCTATTCTCCCGGCACCTCGCTCCTGCACCGCCTGCCACCGGCGGCCAAAATGCTGGCCATGCTGATCGGCGCCACGCTGCTCTTTCTTAATGAAAGCCTGCCAATCACCTTCGCCGCCACCCTTGGTATCCTCGCCCTCTACCCCATCGCGCAACTCACCCTAAAACAGGCCTTTGCGCAGATCCGTCCCCTGCTGATCATCTTTGTGCTGTTCTTTGCGGTGCAGTGGTATTTCTCCGGCATTGAGCTCGCCACCTATGTGGTCCTACGTCTCGCCGCGCTGATCCTGCTGGCAAGCCTTGTGACCCTGACCACAAAATCCAGCGACATGATCGACACCATGACGCGCGGATTGCGTTACCTCCAACCTATTGGTGTGAACCCGGCAAAGGTCAGCCTCGCCATTTCCCTGGCGCTGCGGTTCATCCCGGTCCTGGCACAAATCACCCGCGAGGTACGCGAAGCGCAAAAGACCCGCGGCCTCGAACGCTCCGTGATTGCCGTCGCCATGCCCATGGCCATCCGCGCAATCAAGATGGCGGACGAAATTTCCGACGCCATTGATTCCAGAGGATATCGTTCCTAAGATCAGGCAAAAGACGCGGCCAGACCTTGCTGCTGGTGGAACGGATTTCTACGCAGCGCAGCAATTCGACACTTCAAGTCCATCTTCACGGAACGCAGACCATGACCACCAAAGACACCGTCTATATCGCGCTCTTCGCCGCCCTCACCGCCGCGCTTGGCCTGATGCCCCCGTTGCATTTTGCAGGCGCCGCCCTGCCCCCGATCTCGGCTCAATCTCTGGGCGTTATGCTCGCCGGTGCTGTTCTGGGCGCCAAACGCGGCGGCCTCGCGCTCCTGCTGTTCATTGCACTTGTCGCGGTTGGCCTGCCGCTCTTGTCCGGCGGCCGCGGCGGTTTTGGGGTTCTGATGGGCACCTCTGGCGGCTTCCTGCTGTCCTGGCCGATCTGCGCCGCCGTCATTGGCTACCTCGCAGAACGTGACCGCGAAGGCGGCGCGCTGAAACTCGGCGCCTATATCGCCCTTGGCGGCATTGTCCTGATGTACGCGGCTGGCATCCCCTGGATGGCCTTCATCGGCAAGCTCGGCATGGCGAAATCTCTGTCGATCATGGTGGCCTATATTCCAGGCGACCTGATTAAGGTTGTGGTTGCGGCCATTCTCGCGGAAAACCTGCGCAAAGCTTACCCCAACCTCTGAGGACGCGTTTGCCGTTACGCCACGCATTAGATCATCACGCCCGCCAGCGCCCCGACGCGCTGGCGGTTGCCATTTGTGACACACGCCTCACCTATGGCGCGCTGTTTGAGCGCCTCAAAAAACTGCATGCCGCGCTCTCCAAGCTGCCCCTGCAACCCCGCCCGGACCTGCCTCTGCCAGACGGCGCCCGCAATTTCGCCCTCTCCATCGGCAATCACGCGCAAGCGCCCACACTGCTCGCAGCGGCACTTGCCACGCCGCACGCCGTGACCCTGCTGGACCCGCATTGGCCCGACGCGCTGCACCAACGTGTGCTGGCCAAACTGCCCCCAGACGCGCTGTTCTGCCTTTCAAGCCAAACCGGCCTGATCGACGCCGCAAAACATCTCGGCATCCCGGCCATCTGTGTAGACACCGACGCCTCCGAAACCTTCCTCACCGCGCCTGAAGACATCCCCTTCACCGATCCCCGCGCGATCTTCATGGTGGGCTTCACCTCCGGCACCACATCCGAGCCCAAAGCTTTCGCCCGCGCCCGCCACAGCTGGCGCGCCTCGCTGGATGCCAGCCGTCTTGCCTTTGCCCTGACCGAGCAGAGCCACACCTTTGTGCCCGGTCCCCTGTCTCACGGCATCACCCTTTATGCGCTCGCGGAAACCCTCGAACTTGGCACCGCCTTTCACGCCCTGCCAAAATTCGACCTCGCCGAGGCCCACCGCGCCATGGCCCACACCCGCCGCATCGTCGCCGTGCCCAGCCTGCTTGGCGCGCTCTGTCGCGACAAACCGTTGGATCAGATTGTCGAGATCACCACCGCTGGGGCCAAACTCGATCCCGCGCTGCTTGAAAAAGCCCGCAGCTTCTTCCCCCGGGCCCGCATCCACGAATACTACGGCGCCAGTGAGCTCGGCTTTGTCAGCCTCAACACCCACGGCCGCGAAAGCTCCTCTGCTCCGGCCTACTCGGTGGGCCGTCCTTTCCCGCACGTGGAACTTTCCCTGCGCCAAAACGGTCAGGAAGTCCCCCAAGGCGAACCCGGCACCATCTTTGTCCGTGGAGACCTGGCAATTGACGGCTACCTCTGGGGCGGCCGCAACTCCGGTTTCCGCCGCGAAGGCCCCTGGGCCACGGTCGGCGACGTTGGCAAGCTGAACTACGACGGCAGCCTCAGCCTCTTGGGCCGCGAAGGCGGCATGGTCATCACCGCCGGGCACAACGTCTACCCACAAGAAATCGAAACCGCGCTGGCCGAAATCCCCGGCATCTCTGGCGCCGCCGTCTTGGGCCTCGCCCACCAATCGCGCGGACAGGAGCTGGTTGCCATCCTCAACGGCGACACGCCGCTCGCCGAAATCAAATCCCAGCTCGCCATCCGCCTGCCCCGCTACAAGCTGCCCCGCCATTTCTACCGCCTCACCGACTGGCCTCTGACCACCTCCGGCAAACCCGACCGCGGCCGCCTCATGTCGTGGCTGCACAAAAAGGACCCGCGCCTTGTTCCCACCACTGGCTGATCTGTTGCCCGCGGATCGCCAACCGGTGATCATCGCCGCCCGCCGCAGCGCCATTGGCCGCGCTGGTGGCATGTTTGCCAGCCTCGATTTGGAAGACCTCGCCGCGCCAGTGATGCGAGCCACACTTACCGACGCCAATGTCACAGCGGACCAGCTCGACGACGTCATCCTCGGCAACGCCGCAGGGCCCGGCGGCAACATCGCCCGCCTCTCCGTCCTGCACGCGGGCTTCCCTACATCCATCCCCGGCGTGACCGTAGATCGCCAATGCGGCTCCGGCCTTGAGGCCGTCATGCAAGCCTGCCACCTGATCATGGCGGGGGCTGGCACCACCTACCTCGCAGGTGGGGTCGAAAGCCAATCCCGCGCGCCCCTACGCACCCTACCCGCCAGCGGCACTCTGCCGGAACACAGCTACACACGCGCCCGCTTCGCCCCCGAGGGCATCGGAGACCCAGAGATGGGCGCCGCCGCTGACACGGTTGCCCAACAGTTCAACATTTCCCGCCAGCGCCAAGACGCCTTCGCCCTGCGCTCGCAACAGCGCGCTGCCCAAGCCCGCGACGCAGGCGCATTCGACGCCGAAATCGTGCCGATCTCAGGCCACGCCGCCGACGAATGCATCCGCGACACAATGACAACCGAGCGCCTCGCCCGCCTGCGTCCGGCCTTTAGCACAGATGGCACCGTCACCGTCGGCAACGCCTGCCCGTTGAACGACGGCGCAGCCACCGTGCTTGTCACCACCGCAGCCAACGCCCGCGCGTTGGGTCACACCAAAGCCCTCGCCTACCTCGGCGGCGCAGCGGCGGGTGTCGATCCCAACATCCTCGGCATCGGCCCCGTCGCCAGCACGCAAAAGCTCCTGCGCCAAAACCCAAATCTATCGTTGGCCAATCTCAGCCACCTCGAGTTTAACGAAGCTTTTGCATCCCAGGTCCTCGCCAGCCTCGACACGCTCAACCTCGACGCCACCCTCCCGAACCAACACGGCGGCGCCATCGCCCTCGGCCACCCCTTCGGTGCGTCTGGCACCATCCTCATCACCCGCCTCTTCAGCCAGTTGATCCGCCAGGAAGCCCCGACAAACGCTCTCGCCATGGCCATGATCGGCATCGGCGGCGGCCAGGGCCTCACCGCAGCCTTCGCCCCCTTCACGCTCTAATCTTTCTTATTCCCCAAATATCTCGGGGAGGAGGCGCAGCGCGCCGGAGGGGCTGGCCCCTCTTACCAGCATCGCCACAAACAAAAACGGGGCCGCCTCTGCGACCCCGCCTCACTCTCATACCGAATGACTGACTTATTCGTCGTCTTCGTCCAGCATCCGCACCGCGCCCAGCGAGGCGTTGGACACATGCGCCGCGTAGACTTTCAGCGCTTTGGACACCGCCCGCGGACGCCCTTCGGCTTTCCAGAATTTCTTGTCAGCCTGCGGGTGGTTGTCCCGACGGCGCTGCAGCTCTTCGTCGCTCACATCCAGATGGATGGTGCGGTTTGGCACGGAGATTTTGATCTTATCGCCATCTTCCACCAGACCAATCACGCCCTTCTCCGCCGCTTCCGGCGAGGCGTGGCCAATCGACAGACCGGCGGTCCCACCGGAGAAGCGGCCATCGGTCAGCAGCGCACAGGTGGTGTCGAGCTTTTTGGATTTCAGATAGGCGGTTGGGTACAGCATCTCCTGCATGCCCGGCCCGCCCTTGGGGCCTTCATAGCGGATAACCACCACGGAATACGGCTTCACCTCATTCTGCAAAATGCCGTGCATCGCGTCTTCCATGCTCTCAAACACCTTCGCGGTGCCCTCGAACTCATACATCTCTTTGATCACACCGGCGGTTTTCAGGATACAGCCCTGCTCAGCAATGTTGCCAAACAGCACGCAGAGACCGCCTTCCTGAGAGTAGGCATTGGCAAAGTCACGCACGCAGCCGTCTTCGATATCCAAATCCAACTCGGTGTACATCCGCGACTGGCTGAAGGCCTCGGTGGTGCGCACACCACCCGGCGCGGCAATAAACAGATCGCGCGCCTCGTTGCCCGCGCTCTCGCGGCGCACATCCCACTTATCGATAAACTCACCCATGGTGCGCTCATGCACGGTCGCGCAATCGCGGTGGATTTTACCTTCGCGCTCCAGCTCCCCCATGATCCGCGCGATACCACCGGCCCGGTGCACATCTTCCATGTGATACTTCGGTGTTGAAGGCGCCACTTTGCTCAAATGTGGAATCTCACGGCTCAGACGGTCCATGTCCGCCATGGTGAAATCGACGCCGCCTTCATGGGCAATCGCCAGAAGGTGCAACACGGTGTTGGTCGACCCGCCCATGGCAATGTCCAGCGCCATGGCGTTTTCAAAAGCTTTGAAGTTGGCAATCCCACGCGGCAGCGCGGTCTCGTCGCCCTCTTTGTACCAGCGGTCACACAGCTCAATGATCTTGTGCCCGGCTTCTTCAAACAGAGCCCGGCGCTTGGAGTGGGTCGCCAGCAACGAGCCGTTGCCCGGCAGCGCCAGGCCCAGCGCTTCCGCCAGACAATTCATCGAGTTTGCAGTGAACATACCTGAACAGGAGCCACAGGTTGGGCAGGCAGAGCGTTCCAGCTTGTCCACTTCTTCCTGGCTGCGGTCTTCATCAGTTGCACCAACAATGGCGGTCACCAGATCAGCCTTGTGCTCGCCATCCTTCAGGATCACCTTCCCGGCTTCCATCGGGCCACCGGACACAAAGATCGCCGGGATGTTCAGGCGCATCGCCGCCATCAACATGCCCGGGGTGATCTTGTCACAGTTGGAAATACACACCAGCGCGTCGGCGCAATGCGCATTCGCCATATACTCCACAGAGTCGGCAATGACTTCGCGCGACGGCAGCGAATACAACATCCCGTCGTGGCCCATGGCGATGCCATCATCCACCGCAATGGTGTTCATCTCTTTGGCCACGCCGCCGGCTTTCTCAATCTCACGCGCCACCAGCTGGCCCATGTCTTTGAGGTGCACGTGACCGGGCACGAACTCGGTGAAGGAGTTGACCACCGCCACAATCGGCTTGCCAAAGTCCTCGGTTTTCATACCTGTCGCACGCCATAGCGCACGGGCAGCAGCCATACGGCGGCCAAAGGTCGAGGTTTTGGAACGAAGATCAGGCATCTTATGCACTCCTGCGGATGGCTCGGGCGCCCCATCGCGCCCCTTGCGTGTCTGGACAGAACGGGTGCCATCCCAAAGAGGGGAATGCAAGAGAGTCCGGAAAGAATGTTACTCAAAATCGCGCGCAAAGCTTTCACAAAATACGATGCGCGCGACTTTCACGAAATCCACTCCGGGCATTTACCCCAAAGCCACCGCCTTTGCGAGAAAACCCGCACAGCACTTCGCCTGGATGTCCTCCACGCTTCGCAGCTTGAGATGCCGCCGCGCCTTGCCGCTGCCTTCAAGCATTCCATCTGGATCGCTCAACCGTGCCCCATGGGAGAACTCAAAGGACACATGCGCTTTGTAGCCGAAGTATCCGCCGACAGCTGTGGCCGCGACACCCGCCTCACGCTCCAACATCTGCCCGCCATACATGCTGCGCCCGTGGAGCTCCGGCGCCACCTCGGCCACCATTTCCTCCAAGGCGTCGATGATCGCAGCTTGTGTGGTCTCGTCCATCTCAGCCCTCCAGGTTCATTGGTGTAGCAATTTCCACCAAACACCCGTTGAGATCGCGCACATAAGAAATCGTCTGCCCCCAAGGCACCTCATGCGGTTTGCTCACCGGCGAACACCCCGCCGCCAGAGCCTTCTCAAATGCCGCCGGCACGTCCTCGGTGATAAAGCAAATCTCCCACCCCGCCGGAATGGCGCTCTTCTCGTTGGGTGCAAAGGCCAAGCCATCCAGCTCGATCACCTCTTCGGCGGAAAACGACAGCACCGTGTCCCCGGTCTCCATCTCCGCATAAAGCGTGCTTTCATGCATAAACCTCTGCGTCAGGCCAAAGGCCGCCTCATAAAACGCCACAGTCTCCGGCACGTTTTTCACATAAATAATTGTGTATCCAAGTTTCATAACAATCACCTCATATTGGTTGGCCTAGACCTAAGCCCCTCCCCCCCCAATGCGCTTGAAAAAATCGGACATCACCTAACGCGCCGCACGATTTCCCCACAGGCCGCCGGACACATCCGGCCGGATCAAGCCCTCGGGAATGGCTGACGGCACAAACCCGCCAAACCGCCGCATGGCCCGCGTCATATGGGCCTGATCGGCATAGCCCGCCTCAAACGCCGCGTCCGACAGAGATCCACCCGCCTCGCACACCAGCCGCAAAGCCCGATGAAACTGCACCAACGACGCGTAAGCCTTCACCGACAGCCCCACTGTGCTCCCAAACATCCGGTTGAGATGCCGCGTCGAACACCCCGCCCGTGCTGCCAGCTCCGTCACAGAAAACCGACCACCCGCCATATGTATCCGCCGTACGCTCTCCCCCACACGATGCCCCTCCGGTGTCAGCGCACGCCCTTCCACAAAGCGCACCAACGCCTGGCGCAAAACGTCTTCACCTGTGCCTACCTCACAAAGTCCCGCCAATTCCGGCACCAAGACCTCCGCCCCATCTTCTAACGCCACCTGATCTTTCGCTGTCCCCAACGCATCACCCCACAAAACGCCCCCGCGCTCCGGCCGCAGCCGCACGCCAATCCACCGATCTCCGGCCTCAAATTCCACCCAATAGGGCTGCGTTGCCGGCCCGGTCACCACCAACCGAGGCGCCACCATCGGATCGGCGTTGTAGCGCACAATCACGTCACAGCGCCCATCCGGCAGGATCAAACTGCGCCCCGCCTGCGGCTCTTCATGACGCCACACCGCCTCCACGCTGCGCGCCTGTTGCGGCGTAAAAATCCGCTCCTGATATCCATCTGGCAGACGCACGCTACACCCTCACCCAATCGTCAACCGCGCCAACAGCTCGGTGGCATTCTTCACCTGAAACCGTTTGTGCAACCGCGCGCGTACGTCCTCAATGGTCCGTGGAGACAACCCCAACTCCCGCGCAATCTCCTTGCTGGTCAGCCCGCGCCCCAAGCCGCCCACCACCTGCCGCTCTCGCACCGAAAGCGACACCGGCGGCCCGTCGTGAATTGCGGCAAACGTCATCACCAGACGCGCCAACGGATCGTCCGGCGTCAGCGTCTGCGCCCGGAACCGACACCACACCTGCCCGCCATCCCGCCGCCGTACCATACGCTCATCACTATAGGCGTGGTCCTGCATCAACGGTTTCAACCCAATGTCCCGCACCTGCTCAAACTCTTCCGTGCTGTCATACAGCAAGCGAAAAGACTGCCCTACCAAGGCCTCCTTCTCATAGCCCACCAACCGCGCAAACCCCTGATTGCACGCCCGAATAACCCGCTGCTCGGCCATCACAATGCCCACGGGTGCGGCCTCAAACGCCAGCTGATCCCAATCCATTTACGTCCCCCCAACCGTAATCCTACGGTATTGATACCGTAACCTCCTCCGCGCCACTCTGACCACACCTGTGTCCGCACGATTTGCAAAAACGTTCCGTCGCAGGCCCCACAAAAACCGCCGCACTGCGCAAGAGGCCCGCCACCATGCCCATCGACACCGACCGCCTGATGATCCGCATCGAATCCATGCGCGACGAGCTGGTGCAGCTGACCCAGGACCTGATCCGCATCCCCACGCTCAACCCACCGGGCGAGTGTTACCGTGACATCTGCGATTACCTCGACACCCGCTTGACCCGCCATGGCTTTGACACCCAACTGGTCCGCGCCCACGGCGCGCCCGGCGACAGCGACAAATACCCCCGCTGGAACATCGTGGCCCATAAATCCGGCCACCACCCTGGCGAATGTGTGCATTTCAACAGCCACACCGATGTGGTCGAAGTGGGCCACGGCTGGACCTTTGATCCCTTTGGCGGCGAGATCAGCGACGGCAAAATCTACGGCCGTGGCGCCTGTGACATGAAAGGCGGCCTCGCCGCGTCGATCATTGCCGCCGAAGCCTTCATTGCCGAATTCCCCGACTTCCACGGCAGCATCGAAATCTCTGGCACAGCGGATGAAGAATCCGGCGGTTACGGCGGCGTCGCCTATCTGGCGGAACAAGGCTTCTTTGCCCCCGAACGTGTACAACACGTCATCATCCCCGAACCCCTGCACAAAGACCGCATCTGCCTTGGCCATCGCGGCGGCTGGTGGGCCGAAATCGAAACCTTTGGCGAAATTGCCCACGGCTCCATGCCGTTTTTGGGCGACTGCGCCGTGCGCCACATGGGGGCTGTGATCGACAAGTTTGAGAGCGATCTCTACCCCGCGATGGCGGCGCGGCGCACCGACATGCCGGTCGTGCCCGAGGGCGCGCGCAGCTCCACCATGAACATCAACTCGATCCACGGCGGTCAGGCCGAACAGGCCGAAGACTTTGACGGCCTACCCGCCCACTGCGTGCCAGACAGCTGCCGCATCGTGATCGACCGCCGCTATCTGGCCGAGGAAAACCACGCCCAGGTCGAAGGCGAAGTCCGCTCCCTGCTGGATGACCTCTCAGCCCAGCGCGAGAACTTCCGCTATGACATGCGCGAGCTCAATCACGTCGCCCCATCCATGACCGACCGCAAAGCCCCCGTGGTGACCACGGTGGACCGCGCCATTCAGGACATTTTGGGAAAGACCCCGGATTATGTCGCAAGTCCCGGCACTTACGACCAAAAACATATTGATCGCATCGGCAAGCTCAGCAACTGTATCGCTTATGGGCCGGGTATTCTGGAGATGGCCCACAAGCCTGACGAATACATCGGCATCGACGACATGATCGACAGCGCCAAGGTCATGGCCCACAGCCTGACTCAGCTGCTGCTACCACAAGACAAAAACTCGGCCTAAGGCCCAAAAATAACAAAAAGCAAACAGTTAAGGGAGAGAGACACTATGACATTTTTCACGTCCAAGCTCGCCAGCGCCAGCGCCGCCGCTCTGATTGCTGGAACACTGGCCGCGCAGGCCGCACAAACCGACATCACCGTCGCCATGCAACTGGAGCCGCCGCATCTGGACCCGACGTCCGCCGCTGCCGGCGCGATTGACAGCGTGCTGTATGCCAACATCTTTGAGGGTCTCACCCGCTTTGCCTCTGACGGCTCGATCATCCCTGGCCTGGCAAAAAGCTGGGAAATTTCCGAGGACGGCCTGACCTACACCTTTATGCTCAACGACGGCGTGACCTTCCACGACGGCTCCGCCATGGACGGCGAGGATGTGAAGTTCTCCTTGGATCGTGCCCGCGCAGAAGACAGCGCCAACGCGCAAAAAGCGCTCTTTGCCGGCATCACCGATGTGACCGTGGTCGATCCGCTGACCGTGAAAGTCACGCTGGATGGCCCGAACGGAGACTTCCTGTTCAACATGGCCTGGGGCGACGCCGTGATTGTCGCGTCCGAAAGTATCGATGACATCAAGACCACCCCCATCGGCACAGGCGCTTTCAAGTTTGCGGATTGGGTTCAGGGCGACAAGATCACCCTCACACGAAACGATGCCTACTGGGGCACGCCTGCCACCCTCACCGATGTGACCTTCAAGTTCATCTCCGATCCGACCGCAGCCATGGCCGCCATGATGGCCGAAGACATTGACGTCTTTGCGGGCTTCCCGACCCCGGAAGCGCTACCGCAGTTTGAGGCCGATCCGCGCTTCCAAGTTCTGGTTGGTAACTCCGAAGGCGAGACCATCCTGTCGACCAACAACAAGATGCCGCCACTGGATGACGTGAAGGTGCGCAAGGCCATCGCGCACGCAATTGACCGTCAGGCGATCATTGATGGCGCGATGTTTGGCCTCGGCACGCCAATTGGCACGCACTTTGCCCCGCATCACCCGGACTATGTCGATCTGACCGGCAACTCGGCTTATGATCCCGAACTGTCCAAGAAACTACTGGCTGAGGCGGGCTATCCGGATGGCTTCACCACCACCCTGAAGCTGCCGCCGCCCTCCTACGCCCGTCGTGGCGGCGAAATCATCGCGGCGCAGCTGCGTGCGGTTGGAATCAACACCGAAATCTCCAATCTGGAGTGGGCGCAGTGGCTGGAACAGGTGTTCCGCGGCAAGGACTTTGGCCTGACCATCGTCAGCCACACCGAACCCAACGACATCGGCATCTACGCCCGCCCGGATTACTACTTCCAATATGACAATCCGCAGTTCCAACAGATCATGGAAACCTTGAACAAAGCCACCATCCCAGCAGAGCGCACCGCCCTGCGCAAAGTGGCCCAAACCATGATCTCTGAGGACTATGTCAACGGCTACCTGTTCCAGCTGGCGTTTCCAACGGTGGCCAAAGCCGGTGTGCAGGGCCTCTGGCTCAACGCGCCCACCCAAGCCACCGACCTGACCGCTGTGAGTTGGTCAGAGTAACACCCCCCGCGCTGGGGCCACATCGCGTGGCTCCGGCGCAAATCCAATCGAAAGCCGCTGCCATGATCGAGCATATCCCCGCAGGCACTCTGCCCAGCCGCAAAGCGCCACCAGAATATTTCACCGGCGACGTGCGCATGGATCTGATCACCGAAAGCCGCCCACCATCACAAGTGTTCGCCGCCCGCGTCACCTTTGAACCCGGCGCGCGTACCGCGTGGCACACCCATCCCGTCGGCCAAATCCTGCATGTGCTCTCTGGCGTTGGTCTGATTGCCCTGCGCGGCGAAGCCCCGCGCACCATCCGTCCCGGCGACAGCATCTGGATCGAGCCCGGCGTCGAGCATTGGCACGGCGCCACGCCAGAGACCGCCATGTCTCACATGGCCATCCAACAGGTCGAAAACGGCTCCGGTGCCACATGGCTCGAACACGTCTCTGACGACGACTACCTCAAGACCCCAATTTAACGGCCCATGCTCCGCTACACTCTCAAACGCGCCCTGTCTCTGGGCCTTAGCCTCGTGGTGGCCTCGCTGGTGATCTTCTTCGTGATCGAAGTGGTGCCCGGCGACCCTGCCAGCTTTATGCTTGGCCTCAACGCGCAGCCCGACACCATCGCCGCCCTGCGCAGTGAACTGGGGCTGGATGTCTCCAAACTGGAGCGCTACCTGGCGTGGGTTGGCGGCATGTTGCAAGGTGACTTTGGCACCTCCTACACCTACCGCACGCCTGTGACCGAGATGATTGGCGACCGCATCTGGGTCTCCCTGCCTCTGGCTCTCTACGCGCTCACGCTCTCCACCCTGATCGCCTTCCCCGCAGGCATCTACGCCGCCTCCCGCCGCGGCAAACCCGGCGACATGGCCGTCATGGGCGCGACCCAACTGGGCATCGCGGTGCCAAACTTCTGGTTCGCCATGATGCTGGTGCTGATCTTCGCCATCAACCTACGCTGGTTCTCTGCCGGCGGCTTTGCCGGTTGGGACAAAGGCGCCGCTGCCGCCATGAAATCCCTGACCCTGCCCGCCATCGCGCTGGCTCTGCCGCAATCCGCCATCCTCGCCCGCGTCATGCGCTCCGCCCTACTGGATGTGCTGGGCGAAGACTTCATGCGCACCGCCCGCGCCAAAGGCCTCACCCGCCGCCAGGCCCTGATGCGTCACGGCCTGCGCAACGCCATGATCCCCGTGCTGACCATCATCGGCATGCAGTTCTCCTTCCTACTCGCCGGCGCCATCATCATCGAACAGGTGTTCTTCCTGCCCGGCCTCGGCCGCCTGATCTTCCAGTCCATTTCGGCCCGTGACCTCATCGTGGTCGAAAGCGTGGTCATGCTTCTGGTCTTCCTAGTCATCCTCGTGACCTTCCTTGTCGACCTCGCCTACGCAGCCGTCGACCCCCGTCTGAGGTCCCGCACATGAGCCTCTCCCGCAACATCCTCCTAGGCGGTCTGCTCTGCCTCTGCGTGGTCGCCGCCGCGCTCCTTAGCTTCCTCTGGACGCCCTATGACATCACCGTCATGGACATCCCCAACAAACTGCAAAAACCCAGCGCCACCCATTGGTTTGGCACCGACCACTTTGGCCGCGACATCTTTTCAATGATCATGGTGGGCGCTCGCACCTCGCTCGCTGTTGCGCTGGTGGCCGTCGGCATCGGCATGGGCCTCGGCGTGCCCCTCGGTCTCTGGGCCGCTGCCAACTCCGGCAGCTGGCTCGACGAGCTGATCATGCGTGGCAACGACCTGATCTTCGCCTTCCCCAGCCTCGTGATCGCCATCCTGATCACCGCCATCCTCGGCCCCGGTGCCGTCAACGCCATCCTCGCCATCGGCATCTTCAACATCCCGGTTTTCGCCCGCCTCACCCGCGCCGGCGCCCTGCCGCTTTGGCAACGCGACTTCATCCTCGCCGCTCGTGTGGCAGGCAAATCCCGCGCCCGCATCTCGGCCGAACACATCCTGCCCAACGTCGCCAACCTCTTGATTGTACAAGGCACCATCCAGTTCTCCCTCGGCATCCTCGCCGAAGCGGGCCTCAGCTACGTGGGCCTGGGCGCGCAGCCCCCGACGCCCTCATGGGGCCGCATGCTCGCGGACGCCCAAACCATGGTCTCGTTCGCGCCACACCTTGCACTGATCCCCGGCCTCGCCATCATCGCTTCCGTCTTGGGTCTCAACCTGCTGGGCGACGGCCTGCGCGATCACCTTGACCCCAAAATCCGGGTGATGCGCACATGAGCCTGCTCTCCGTCCAAAACCTGTCCCTTTCCATCGGCCCTCTGCCGATCCTGAAAGACGTGACCTTCTCCATCGCCCCGGGCGAGATCGTGGCTGTCACCGGCGAAAGCGGCTCCGGCAAATCCATGACCGCGCTCGCGGTGATGCAACTTTTGCCCGACAGCGCCCGCACCACCGGCCACATCATGCTGCGCGACGAAGAGCTCACCGCGCAGACAGAAAAATCCCTCTGCGCCATGCGCGGCAACTGCATCGGCATGGTGTTTCAGGAACCGATGACCGCGCTCAACCCGCTGCACACCATTGGCCAGCAAGTGGTCGAAACCATCCGCATGCACGCCGTCATGCCCAAAGCCGAGGCCGAAGCGGAAGCCGCCGCCATGCTCACCCGCGTCGGCCTGCCACAAGACCGCTTCCCACTGTCGCGCTACCCGCATGAGCTTTCCGGCGGCCAACGCCAACGCGTGGTCATCGCCATGGCCATCGCCCGCCGTCCACGCCTGCTGATCGCGGATGAGCCCACCACCGCGCTCGACGTCACCACACAGGCCAAGATCCTCGATCTGCTGAAAGACCTCGTCGAAGAATACGACATGGGGCTGTTGATGATCACCCACGACCTCGCCGTTGTGGCCGACATGGCGGATCGCATCGTCGTCATGCGCAAAGGCGAAGTGGTCGAACAGGGTGACACCAAACACCTGCTCGCCAACATGCAGCACCCCTACACCACAGCCCTGTTTGAGGCCTCCGGCCATCAGGTGAATCTGCCCAGCGCCAAAGACGGCACCCCCGCCATCCTGTCGGTACAAAACGCCGTACGGGACTACGCCCTGCCGCGCACCCAACTCTTTGCCCCCCGCGCCTACCACCGCGCGGTGAAAGGCGTAAGCTTTGACATTCACCATGGCGAACGGGTTGGACTGGTGGGCGAGTCCGGTTGTGGAAAATCGACCCTAACACGGGCCATCTTGGGCCTTGAGCCCCTGCAAAATGGCAACATCACCGCTTTTGGCGCAGCGGTTGGCCCCGACATGCCCGCGGCCTCTCGCATCAAAACGCAAGTGGTGTTCCAGGATCCCTACAGCAGCTTCAACCCACGCCATCGCGTGGCGCGCATCCTGACCGAACCCTTCCATCTGGTCGACACGCCGCCAACAGGCGAGGCGCTTACGCAGGTCATCTCGGATGTGCTCACCGATGTTGGGTTGCAGCCCTCGGATGCGCAGAAATACATCCACGAATTCTCTGGCGGCCAGCGCCAGCGCATCGCCATCGCCCGCGCCCTGATCACCAAACCCGAGCTAATCATCTTTGACGAAGCGGTCTCCGCGCTGGACGTCTCCATCCGCGCGCAAATCCTCGACCTGATTGCCGAGCTCTCCCGCCGCCACAACCTGGCTTATCTGTTTATATCCCACGATCTCTCCGTCGTGCGTTCCGTGACCGACCGCGTGTTGGTCATGCAAAACGGTGAGATTGTCGAGCAAGGCGAGACCGAAAAGGTCTTCACCGCGCCACAACACCCCTACACCCAAACCCTGATCAACGCCGCGCCGGTCCTACCGGATCTGGCCGCGCTGACCTCCCAAACCGAGACTTCAAATGACCTTGCCTGACCTGTTTTTTGACCCGTCCAAATGCCTGATTGGCGGCCAGTGGCAACCCGCCGCCTCCGGCGACACGCTCGCACTGACCAACCCGTCGGACGGCACCCATCTGGCCACCATCGCGCGGGGGACTTCCACAGACATCGACGCCGCTGTTGCCGCCGCCCATACCGCCCGTGCGGGTGATTGGGGCCGCGCCACAGCCGTGGAACGCGGGCGTATCCTCACCCGCATTGGGCAACTGGTTTTGGAGCACACCGACACGCTGGCAAAACTCGAAGCTTTGGATGTCGGCAAACCCCTGACCCAAGCCCGCAACGACGTGATCGCGCTGGCCCGTTACATGGAGTTCTACGGCGGCGCAGCTGACAAAGTGCATGGCGAAACCATTCCCTATATGGATGGCTACACAGTCTACACCCTGCGCGAGCCCTTTGGCGTGACCGGCCACATCGTGCCGTGGAACTACCCGATGCAGATCATTGGCCGCTCCGTTGGTGCCGCACTTGTCATGGGCAACGCCTGTGTTCTGAAACCGGCAGAAGAAGCCTGCCTCACCGCGCTGGCCTTTGCCGAGCTTGCGCAACAGGCGGGCCTGCCCGCCGGTGCCCTAAACGTGGTGCCCGGCCTGGGCGTCGAGGCTGGGGCCGCACTCGCAGGCCACTCGGACATCCAACACATCTCCTTCACAGGCTCGGTCAACACCGGACGCCTTGTGCAAACCGCCGCTGCGCAAAACGTCGTACCTGTCACGCTGGAGCTCGGCGGCAAAAGCCCGCAACTGGTGTTTGCAGACGCCGATCTCGACGCCGCGCTGCCCTTCCTCGTGAACGCAGGCATCCAGAACGCGGGCCAAACCTGCTCCGCCTCCTCGCGCATTCTTGTAGAACGCTCGGTCTATGACGAAGTCACCAGCCGCATGGCCGCCGCCTACGCCGAGATGCGCGTCGCCCCAGCGCTCGAGGACGCCAACCTCGGCCCACTGATCTCAGGCCGTCAGAAGGAGTTGGTTTCCGGCTTCCTTGCCAAAGGCGCAGACCTGCAAACTGCTGCCCAAGGCCAAATCGTCACCGACGCCCCCGGCCACTACGTTGCACCCACGCTATTCGCAGACGTGCCTCCGGACCACACGCTGGCCCAGGATGAAGTCTTCGGCCCGGTTCAGGCGCTCATCCCGTTTGACAGCGAAGAGGAAGCCCTCGCCATCGCCAATAGCACCAAATACGGCCTTGTCGCCTCGGTCTGGTCCCAAAACGGCGCCCGTCAAATGCGCCTCGCCAAATCCCTGAAGGCGGGTCAGGTCTTCCTCAACAACTACGGCGCAGGTGGTGGCGTGGAACTGCCCTTCGGCGGCACCGGTCACTCCGGCCACGGCCGTGAAAAGGGCTTTGAGGCCCTGTTCCACTTCAGCCAACTCAAAACCGTCGCCGCCCTGCACGGCTAACGCAAAGGACTTCATTATGCGTCTTCAAAACAAAACAGCCATCATCACCGGCGGTGCTCAGGGCTTCGGCGCGGGCATCGTCGACAAATTCCTCGCCGAGGGCGCCAAAGTGCTCGTCGCCGACATCAACGGCGACATGGCCGCCACCAAAGCCGCCGAGCATGAGAATGCCATCCCCTGCACCGTCGACGTGGCCGACGCCGCAAGCGTGCAGGGTATGATCGACACTGCGCTCTCCGCCTGGGGCCACATCGACATCATCGTCAACAACGCCGGCGTCACCCACCTGCCCGCACCAATGGAAACCGTCACCGAGAGTGATTTTGACCGCGTCTTTGCCGTGAACTGCAAATCGATCTACCTGATTGCCCAGGCTCTGGTACCGCACATGAAGTCCCGCCAAACCGGCGCGATCCTCAACGTCTCCTCCACAGCAGGCCTTTCCCCACGTCCCAACCTCAACTGGTACAACGCCTCCAAAGGCTGGGTGAACACCGCGACCAAAGCCATGGCCGTCGAACTCGCCCCCCACGGCATTCGCGTCAACGCCATCAACCCGGTCGCCGGTGAAACACCGCTTCTGGCCTCTTTCATGGGCGAGGACACCCCGGAAATCCGCGCCAAGTTCCTCTCTTCCATCCCCCTGGGCCGCTTCTCCCAGCCCGAAGACATGGGCAACGCCGCTGCCTTCCTCTGTTCTGATGAAGCCAGCATGATCACCGGCACCCTGATGGAAGTCGACGGCGGGCGCTGTATCTAAATCGCCCCACAATCAAGCACTGCAACCGCAACCGCCTAAATTTTTATCACTACGGGCGGTTGCCTCACGGCATCTATCCCCCCTCTCTCTGGCCCTTCGCCGCAGCGCAGCGTTAGCTTGGCGCGTTACCAGCCAGCGGAGCCCAAAGAGCCGTGACCGCCAAGCTCACCATCCTGATTGTCGAGCCCGACAAGACCCGCGCCGATGCCATCATCGACAGCTTGATTGCCACGGGCGACCACCACATTCGTGTGCTGTCGGAATCCACAGGCCTCGCCCGTTCCGTTGCCGAACTCAACCCGGACCTCGTGCTGGTTGACGTCGCCAATCCCAGCCGCGATGCCATCGACGCGCTCACATTGGCCTCCTCCCCGCTCGAACGCCCCGTCGCCATGTTTGTTGATCGGTCTGACGATGGCCTCACAAAGGCCGCGATCGAAGCCGGAGTGTCGGCCTATGTCGTCGACGGCATGCACCCGGACCGCATCAAACCTGTGCTGGATGCGGCCATCGCCCGCTTCCACATGTTCTCCCGCATGCGCTCGGAGCTTGAGGCCACCAAACGCGCGCTGGAGGAACGCAAAATCATCGACCGCGCCAAAGGCATCCTCATGCGCGCGCGCAACATGAGCGAAGACGAAGCCTATGCCCTCATCCGCAAAACCGCGATGAGCCAGAACAAAAAGATCGCCGACGTTGCGCAGGCATTGGTCACCGCTTCGGAGCTGCTGTCATGAGAACCCTGCCACTCTCTGTGGGCTTCATGCCCCTGGCGGACGCCGCCCCACTAATCATCGCGCGCGAACTTGGCTTTGCCGAAGAGGAAGGCCTCGCGCTGAACCTGCAAAGCGCGCCCAGCTGGTCCACTCTGCGGGATCGGCTCATTTTGGGCCAAATCGAAGCCGCCCACATGCTCTCCCCGGTGCCTGTCGCCATGGCGTTAGGGCTTGGTGGCCTGCCCACCCAACTCGATGCCCTCAGCGTTTTATCTATAAATGGCAATGTGATAGGCATCTCCAACGCTCTGGCCGATGAGATCGTCTCTCTCGGTGTCACACCCGATTTTCTCGACGCTCAAGCAGCGGGCAAAGCCCTCGCGACCCTCAACAGGCCCCTGCGCATCGGCGTGCCTTTCCCGTTTTCGATGCACGCGGAACTGCTGCACTATTGGCTGTCTGCCTCCGGTCTCAACGTCGCCAAATCACTTGACCTACGCACAATCCCGCCGCTTCTGATGGCCGATGCCATCGCCGCGGGCGAAGTGGACGCCTTCTGCGTCGGCGAACCTTGGGGCTCGATCACCGTGGAACAAGGCGGCGGCAGCCTCCTGCTCCCGGGCGCGGCCATCTGGCAGTTTGCCCCGGAGAAAGTTCTCGCCGTACGCCGCGACTGGGCCGCGTCCGAAGATGACCTCACTGGCCGCCTGATGCGTGCAGTCTGGAAAGCGGGGCGCTGGCTGGGACGCGAAGACAAACGCGCCACCGCCTCCGAAATCCTGAGCTGGCCGGAATACCTCGGTGTATCTACTGAAATCACCGAGCGCGCCCTGACTGGCAATCTGCTGATCAACGCGCGCGGAAAATCTCGCACCGTGCCTCGCATGATGGCGTTCTTTGACGGCGCCGCCACCTTCCCCTGGAAAAGTCAGGGCGCCTGGATCGGCGCACGCATGGCCGCGCGCTTTGGCTTGGACCGGGCACAATCTGCCGCCAAAGCTGCCGCCGTGTTCCGATCTGACCTTTACCGCCGTCACCTCGGCCCACTGGGCGCAGACTTGCCCGCTGCGTCTAAGAAACTCGAGGGCGCGCTGGCCTCCCCGACAACGGCGGCAACGGACTCCGGCACTCTGATTCTAGGCCCGGATCGCTTCTTTGATGACCAAGTTTTCGACCCGAGCCATCCAGAATGCTGACTTTTTGTGCAAATGCGGAGATCATCCGCTGCATCGCAGCAAATCCACCGCTTCGATCTTGAGACTCACGCGCCCAAAACGCCTAATGGCATCAACGCGCAGCAAGGACGCTACGCAAACCGCCCCGAATGATTGGGGACCTATCTGAGCAAAGCCGCTCGACCCGCCGAAATTCCTCCTTCGGTGCTGGTCGCGCGGCTTTTTTCGTTTTTCGCCCTCTCCTCCATCCAAAGGGCACAACATGAAGGACAGTAATATGAAACGCATTGCTTCGATCCTGGCAGCCACGACCGTGCTCGTGTCTCCGGCCCTCGCAGAACTGGAACTCGAAAAAGATGAGCTGACCTTCGGCTTCATCAAACTGACCGACATGGCCCCGCTCGCCGTGGCTTATGAGCAGGGCTATTTTGATGACGAAGGCCTTTTCGTGACGCTCGAAGCCCAAGCCAACTGGAAAGTGCTGCTGGACGGCGTGATCGACGGCCAGCTTGACGGCGCTCATATGCTCGCAGGTCAGCCACTCGCCGCCACCATTGGCTACGGTACTGAGGCGCATATCATCACGCCTTTCTCCATGGACCTGAACGGCAACGGCATCACCGTGTCCAACCAGATCTGGGAAGAAATGAAGCCACACGTGCCGCTGATGGACGATGGCCGTCCACAGCACCCGATCTCCGCCTCCGCGCTGAAGCCGGTTGTTGAGAAATACACCTCCGAAGGCAAGCCGTTCAACATGGGCATGGTCTTCCCGGTCTCCACCCACAACTACGAACTGCGGTACTGGCTGGCCGCCGGTGGTCTGGAGCCAGGCTACTACTCCCCAGAAAACATCACCGGACAGATTGGCGCAGACGTGCTGCTGTCCGTGACCCCACCGCCGCAGATGCCGGCCACCATGGAAGCGGGCACCATCTACGGCTACTGCGTGGGTGAGCCTTGGAACCAACAGGCCGTGTTCAAAGGCATCGGTGTACCTGTGATCACCGACTACGAACTCTGGAAGAACAACCCGGAGAAAGTCTTCGGCCTGAACGCCGAGTTTGCCGAGAAATATCCAAACACCACCCTGGCCGTGACCAAGGCGCTGATCCGCGCCGCTATGTGGCTGGATGAAAACGACAACGCCAACCGCGAAGAAGCCGTGCGCATTCTGAGCCAACCGGAATATGTCGGCGCGGACTACGAGGTGATCGCCAACTCCATGACCGGTACTTTCGAGTATGAAAAAGGTGACAAGCGTGAGGTTCCAGACTTCAACGTGTTCTTCCGCTACAACGCGACCTACCCATTCTACTCCGACGCCGTCTGGTACCTGACCCAGATGCGCCGTTGGGGTCAGATCGCCGAAGCGAAGCCTGACAGCTGGTATGACGAGGTCGCGAAGTCGGTCTACAAGCCTGCGATTTACCTCGAAGCGGCCCGCCTGCTGGTGGACGAAGGTCTGGCCAACGAAGCGGACTTCCCATGGGACAGCGACGGCTACAAAGCGCCAACCCCATCCGAGGACATCATCGACGGAATCGCCTACGACGGCCGCACACCAAATGCCTACCTCGACAGCCTGCCAATCGGCCTGAAAGGCGACCAACGTGTCGTGGGCACTGAGGTGCAAGGCTAACGCGCCTCGTCGCGGGAAGGACGGCTCCCCCCTTCTCCCGCGACGCAACGGACGGGCGGTTAACGCGCACCCGTCCCGCCAAACCACACCTCCGCGAAACAGTCGCGATACCGACAAAATACCGACGTCAAAATCAGCCGCTCCCCGGCATTAACCAATACCGCAACAGCGCCCAGAGCCACGGACACGCCAATGACCACAATCGACCCGCAAAACATCGCAGATGAAGAGCGCGAGGCCCGCCGCGCCCGCCTCTTCACCCGCATCAACAAGGCCGACGCCTGGTTTCAGGTCATCGGTCTCAGCTTCATCACCCCGATTCTGAAAGCCGCTGCTGGCGACAACCCAAAAGCCCAAGCCGCTGAAATCTGGCGCCTTTTGGGCGTTCCGTTGCTGGCCATCACCGTCTTCCTGATGCTCTGGGGCAGCCTCGCACCCAAGGTGCAAACCTCCCTTGGTGCTGTTCCCGGCCCCAAAGAGGTCTGGACCGAAGCCGTGCTCCTGCACGAAGACGCCCAAGCAAAGGCCGCCAAAGAAGCGAAATTCAACGAACGCGTCGAGGCCCGCAACGCCAAGTTCATCGCCAACGGCCAGCCGGAAAAAGTCAAAGATATCAAATACACAGGCAGCCCAAGCTACTACGACCAGATCTGGACTTCGATCAAAACCGTGTTCTTCGGCTTCCTGATCGGCACCGTGATTGCCGTGCCAATCGGCATCATGGCGGGCTTGTCTCCCTACGCCAACGCCGCTGTGAACCCGCTGATCCAGATCTTCAAACCGGTCTCTCCACTGGCATGGCTCCCAATCGTGACCATGGTGGTCTCTGCGACTTACACCGTGGATGACGGATTGTTCTCCAAGTCTTTCCTGACCTCAGCCATCACCGTAACCCTTTGTTCTCTATGGCCAACTCTGATCAACACCGCGCTCGGCGTGGCTTCCATCGACAAGGATCTGGTGAACGTCTCCAAGGTTCTGAAGATGAACACTTGGACCAAAATCACCAAACTGGTGCTGCCCTCCGCCCTGCCGTTGATCTTCACCGGCCTGCGTCTGAGCCTTGGTGTCGGCTGGATGGTTCTGATCGCCGCTGAAATGCTGGCGCAGAACCCGGGCCTTGGCAAATTTGTCTGGGACGAGTTCCAAAACGGCTCTTCCAGCTCGCTCGCCAAGATCATGGTCGCGGTCTTCACCATCGGCATCATCGGCTTCCTGCTTGACCGTCTGATGTACGCGATCCAGTCGCTCTTCACCTTCACATCCAACCGGTGACCACCATGAGTGTTCTGAAATTTGACAATGTCTCCAAGAGCTTCGGTGAAGGCACCACCAAGACCGACGTTCTGAAAAACATCAATCTCGAAGTGCAGGAGGGCGAGTTCCTCGTTCTCCTGGGCTTCTCCGGCTCCGGCAAAACCACGCTGATCAACCTGATGGCGGGCCTTGAAATGCCCACCTCTGGCAGCGTGACATTCAAGGGCGAAACCATCACCCAACCGGGCCCCGAGCGCGGCGTGATCTTCCAATCCTACTCCCTGATGCCGTGGCTGACCGTGAACGGCAACGTGCGCCTTGCGCTGGACAGCGTGTTCCCCAACATGCCCAAGGCCGAAAAAGAAGAGCGCGTTGACCACTACATCAAAATGGTCGGCCTCTCCCACGCCGCCACCCGCCGTCCGGCGGAGTTGTCAGGCGGCATGCGCCAACGTGTGAACGTGGCCCGTGCTCTGGCGATGAACCCCGAAGTTTTGCTTCTGGATGAACCTCTTAGCGCCCTGGACGCCCTCACCCGCGCCAACCTCGCAGATGAGATCGAAGCGATCTGGGATGCGGAGAAAAAGACCTGCGTTCTGATCACCAACGACGTGGACGAGGCGATCATTCTCGCCGACCGGATCATCGCGTTGAACCCGGATGGCAACTTGGGCCAAGAGTTCAAAGTCGACATCCCACGCTGTCGCGACCGCATGGAGATGAACCACCACGAGGGCTTCAAAAAACTGCGCGCCGAAGTCACCAAGTATCTGATGGACGTAGGCATCGCAGCCAAGGCGGAAGGCAAAAAAGTGCTGCCCGACGTCACACCGATCCACGGCGTCCCTGCGGCAGTCAAAGATGCTCAAAAGGGCATGATTGACCATAATTTCTTGGACTTTTCGCAACTGCACAAAATTTATCCGACGCCCAAAGGTCCACTAACCGTGGTTGAGGATTTCGACCTGAAAGTGCAGCGCGGCGAGTTCATCTCCCTGATTGGCCACTCGGGCTGTGGTAAGTCCACGGTTCTCACCATGGCTGCGGGTCTAAACCCGATCTCCAAAGGTGGTATCCGTCTGGATGGTCGCCACGTGGAAGGCGCCGATCCTGAACGTGCTGTAGTGTTCCAGTCACCGAACCTGTTCCCATGGTTGTCGGCCAAGGAAAACGTGGCGATTGGCGTAGACAAGGTTTACCCGAAAGCCAGCCAAGGCGAACGTCAGGACGTTGTTGAATACTACCTGGAGCGTGTTGGCCTTGCCGACGCCATGGACCGCCCTGCGCACTCCATGTCCAACGGCATGAAACAGCGTGTCGGCATTGCCCGCGCCTTTGCTTTGTCCCCGAAACTTCTGCTTTTGGATGAACCCTTTGGCATGCTCGACAGCCTCACACGCTGGGAGCTGCAAGAGGTGCTCATGGAAGTCTGGGACCGCACCAAAGTGACCGCGATCTGTGTGACGCACGATGTGGATGAAGCCATTCTGTTGGCTGACCGCGTGGTCATGATGACCAACGGGCCCCAAGCGACCATCGGCAAAATCGTGGATGTCGACCTCCCACGTCCGCGCACTCGCAAAGCCCTGCTCGAGCATCCGGACTACTACCGCTATCGCCAAGACGTGCTCGATTTCCTTGAAGAATACGAGCACGGCGCCAAACCAAAGCCGAAACCCGCCAAAGCCATTGCTGCGGAGTAAGATATGACACAGAACCTCATCATCATTGGGGCCGGGATGGCTGCGGGTCGTGCACTCGAACATCTCTTTGAAGCCGCCCCTGACGCCTATGACGTCACCCTTTTTAACGCGGAACCACGCGGGACTTACAATCGGATCATGCTGTCTCCGGTTTTGTCGGGCGACAAGGCTTTTGACGAGATCGTCACCCACACAGCCGATTGGTACGAAGAAAACGGTGTAACCACACGCTTTGGCGAAATGGTCGTGAACATCGACCGAGACGCACAAACGGTGACGTCTGACAATGGAGACGTACTGGCCTATGACAAGCTCATCATCGCCACCGGTTCCAATCCATTTATTATTCCACTGCCTGGCCATGATCTGGACGGTGTGATCGCCTATCGCGATCTCGAAGACACCAATGCCATGATCTCACTTGGGGAAGTACCGAATGCGAAAGCAGTCGTGATTGGGGGCGGCCTTCTTGGCCTTGAGGCGGCTGCTGGCCTCGCCCTGCGCGGTGTGGACGTGACAGTGGTGCACATCATGGGGCACTTGATGGAGCGCCAGCTGGACGAAGCGGCGGGCTACCTTTTGCGTAAGGCATTGGTGGACAAAGGCATTACCGTCAAATGCTCTGCCAATTCCAAAGAAATCCTCGGCGAAAACGGCAAAGTCAAAGCGCTCCTGCTGGATGACGGCACCGAGCTGCCATGTGATCTGTTGGTAATGGCGGTTGGCATCCGCCCATCTATTGCGCTTGCCGCAGAGGCAGGTCTGGCAACAGGTCGTGGTATCCATGTGGATGACCAGATGGTCACCTCAGATGAAAACATCCTTAGCCTCGGCGAGTGCGTTGAACACAACGGTGACATCTTTGGCCTTGTGGCGCCGATCTATGACCAAGCAAAAGTCATTGCCAAAACACTGGCTGGGGAAGCGGCCGCTTTTGTGAACAAAGAAGTGGCCACCAAGCTGAAAGTCACCGGCTGTGATCTGTTTTCCGCAGGCGATTTTGCCGAAGCGGAAGGCCGAGAGGACATCGTGTATCGTGACCCGGCTCGCGGGATCTACAAGCGCTTGGTTATCGAAGACAACCGCATTGTCGGTGCCGTCATGTACGGCGACACGGCGGACGGCAACTGGTTCTTTGGCCTGATCAAAGATAAAGAGGACATCTCTGAGATGCGCGATACGCTCATCTTTGGCCCTGCTTTTCAAGGAGGGTCCCCCCTGGACCCTATGGCAGCCGTTGCAGCCTTACCGGATGATACCGAAATCTGTGGTTGTAACGGCATTTCCAAAGCTCAAATCGTCGCCGCCATCAACGACGGCGCTCACACGCTGGACGATGTAAAAGCCATTTCCAAAGCGGGTTCGTCTTGTGGCAGTTGCCTTGGCCTTGTTGGGGATTTGTTGGGTGTCACACTGGGTGACGACTTCAAAATGCCTGAGAAAGAAGTCGTTTGTAAGTGTACCGACCTGTCGCATGACGACGTGCGTAAGTTGATCGTTTCCAAGGAACTCAAATCCATCCCGCAAGCCATGCAGGAATTGGATTGGAAAACCACTTGTGGCTGTCACATCTGTCGCCCGGCGCTCAACTACTACATGGTTGCAGCTTGGCCTGGTGAATACGAAGACGACGGCAAGAGCCGGTTCATCAACGAACGTGTGCACGCCAACATCCAGAAAGATGGCACCTATTCGGTTGTGCCACGTATGTTGGGCGGCATCACAACCCCGGCCGAGCTGCGAGCCATTGCGGATGCTGCGGACAAGTTTGATGTGCCGACGGTCAAAGTCACCGGTGGTCAACGCATCGACCTTTTGGGTGTGAAAAAGGAAGACCTGCCCGCCATTTGGTATGATTTGGGCAAAGCAGGCATGATGTCTGGTCAGGCCTATGCCAAAGGCCTGCGCACGGTGAAAACCTGTGTGGGGTCAGAGCATTGCCGATTTGGTACGCAGGACAGCACCGGCGTGGGTATCAAGATTGAAGACGCAATGTGGGGCGCCTGGTCGCCGCATAAGTTCAAGCTGGCTGTGAGTGGCTGCCCGCGCAACTGCGCTGAAGCCACGTGTAAGGATCTGGGCATCATCTGCGTTGACAGTGGCTACCAAATCCTCGCCGGCGGCGCGGCGGGTCTGGACCTAAGGGAAACCGATCTTCTGGTGCAAGTTGCGACCGAAGAAGAGGCCATCGAAGTATCTTGCGCTTTCTATCAGCTTTATCGCGAAGGGGCGCAGTACCTGCATCGCCCCTACAAGTGGATTGCCAAAGTGGGTCTTGATTGGGTCAAAGAACAGGTTGTCGATGATCTGAAAAACCGCAAGGCGCTGGCTGACCGGTTCCACTATTCGCAGAAGTTCTACCAGATCGATCCATGGGCTGAACGCGCAAAACAAGACAAAGACGCCCATGAATTTGCACCGATTGCAGACTTTACAAAGGTGGCCGCAGAATGACCGATTTTATCGATATTGGTAGCATCAATGACATCCCTTTGCGGGGCGCACGGGTGGTTCGGACACATCGCGGCGACATCGCCGTGTTCCGCACTGCCATCAACACCGTCTACGCTTTAGATGAATATCTACTGGGCAAAGCTGGCCCGCTGTCCAACGGTATCCAACACGACGAGAAAGTCACCGACCCAATGTACAATTGGGTCTTTGATCTCACCACCGGCGAAGCCCAAGGTGCGGACGAAGGTAAAGTTGCGACCTATGATGTCAAATGCGAAGGCGACCGCATTTTGATATCTGCGGCGGCTGTGAGCCCATCGGTGTCTGCAGAATGACCACATCCGTCTGCACCACTTGTCCCTATTGCGGCACCGGCTGCGGCGTCCTTGCCACGCCGGATGGTGCAGGTGGCCTCACGGTTAAAGGCGATCCGGATCACCCGGCGAACTTTGGACGCCTCTGTTCCAAAGGGTCGGCGCTCGGAGAAACCGTCACTGCGGACGGTCGTCTCCTCACGCCGCAGATCGGCACCCGTTCCGCAAGCTGGGATGACGCGCTCGATCTGGTAGCCGATAGGTT
Source organism: Shimia sp. MIT1388 (assembly GCF_047124445.1). Classification (GTDB taxonomy): domain Bacteria; phylum Pseudomonadota; class Alphaproteobacteria; order Rhodobacterales; family Rhodobacteraceae; genus Shimia. The sequence goes on from NZ_CP138921.1 coordinate 2,670,237, forward strand.
TCGCACCACGATTGCGGAGCATGGTCCTGGCAGTGTGGCGTTTTACGTCTCCGGTCAGCTGCTGACCGAAGACTACTACGTCGCAAACAAGCTGATGAAGGGTTATATCGGCTCGGCGAACATCGACACCAATTCACGCCTGTGTATGGCCTCCACAGTGGCTGGGCACAAACGCGCCTTTGGCACGGACACCGTGCCTGGCTCCTACGAAGATCTGGAGCTGGCGGATCTTGTCGTCATCACCGGATCGAACTTGGCTTGGTGCCATCCGGTGCTTTACCAGCGCGTTGCCGCCGCCAAAACTGAACGCCCCGAGATGAAAGTTGTGGTGATCGATCCTAGGCGCACGGCGACTTGCGACATTGCGGACCTTCACTTGGCACTTTCTCCAGGCACGGATGTTGCCCTGTTCAATCACCTGCTCACGCAAACTTATGAACAAGGGGCCTTGGACGCGGTGTTTGTAGCCAAACACACAGATGGTTTTACCGAAGCGCTGGATACAGCCAGCATGACAGATGTTTCGGTTACCGGACTGTCCGAACAACAGCTGGCGGCCTTTACACAACTTTGGCTGAGCACGGAAAAAACCGTCACGATCTTCTCGCAAGGCGTCAATCAATCCGATCATGGCACCGACAAGGTGAACTCCATAATCAACTGCCATCTGGCAACAGGTCGGATTGGCAACCCTGGAAGCGGGCCCTTCTCGGTGACCGGGCAACCTAACGCGATGGGCGGGCGTGAGGTTGGTGGACTTGCCAATATGCTTGCGTGCCACTTGGACATCGAGAACCCGACACATCGGGAAAGCGTTCAGAATTTCTGGCAGTCTCCAACGATGCCGACACAACAAGGCCTAAAAGCCGTCGATATGTTTGACGCCGTCGATGCCGGCAAAATCAAAGCTTTGTGGGTGATGTGTACGAACCCTGCGGTGAGCATGCCTAACGCCAGCAAAGTGCGCGCAGCAATCGAAAACTGCGATTTTGTTGTTGTCTCGGATATGTTTGCCAGCACGGACACCGCAAAACTTGCCGATGTGGTTTTACCAGCCACTGGCTGGGGTGAGAAAGACGGAACCGTCACCAATTCGGACCGCACAATCAGCCGACAAAGGGCAGTGCTTCCGCCTCCAGGAGAAGCGCGGCACGATTGGGACATTATGGGTGATGTGGCCCGCCGCATGGGCTTTTCCACCGGGTTCAATTACTCAAGTCCGGCAGAAATCTTTCGCGAACACGCAGAACTGTCCGGACAAGCCGCAGACCTCGGGAAGGATTTTGATATTTCCGGATTGGCTGATCTCACAGACCTTGAGTACGCGTCTTTGACGCCAATCAAATGGCCAGTTCCCCGTCAGGGAAAACCGCAACAACCACGGTTTTTTGGGGCCGGTCAGTTTTTCACCCGCGACCGCCGCGCAAACCTTGTTCCGGTTAAGCAACCAGCGCTGGCAACTAAAAGCGATGAACGGCCATTACGCCTCAACACCGGCCGCGTGCGTGACCAATGGCACACGATGACCCGGACCGCGCGGGCGGCTCGATTGAACCAACACTATGGCGAGCCATTTTTGGAGCTTCACCCCAGCGATGCGAACAGCCTTGGTGTATCGGACGCGGATTTGATTGAAGTACGAAACGACTTTGGTGTCGCAATTCTTAGAGTGTTGATTACCGACCGCGTTGAACAAGGCAGTGTCTTCGCTCCAATACACTGGACCGGTGAGGATTCCTCCCAATCCATCGTATCCGATTTAGTCCCTCCCATTGTCGATCCGGTGTCAGGTCAGCCAGACAGTAAGTCCGCTTACGTCAGCCTCTCGAAATTCGGCGCCAAATGGTACGGCTATGCTGTGAGTGTCTGCGAATTGAACGCTTCTACCCGATACTGGGCCAAAGCCAAGCTGAACACTGGCTGGCAAGTCGAGTTAGCCGACGACAAAATACCGGACGACTGGACGGAGTTTGCCCACAACCTGTTTCATGCCGACGAGCTTGAATGTACCAGCGTGATTGACGCCCCTAAGGGACGCGCGCGCATGGCTTTTCAAAAAGACAAGAAACTTATAGGCGCATTGTTTGTGGATCAGGCTCCAGTTCAAGTGTCACGCAGCTTTGCGGGCTCGCTTTTGGGGCAAGACAACCCTCACATTCTGGCTGGGCGTCCAGGCGCTGCGCATGTAGATCCAGGCCCGACCGTTTGCGCCTGCTTCAACGTTGGCGTGAACACCATTTTGTCCGCAATCGAGCAGCAAAATTTGATCTCGGTTGAGCAAATCGGCACGGCACTATCCGCTGGGACAAACTGTGGATCCTGCCGTCCCGAATTGGCTGCACTCTTGGCGGGTACGCGACAGAAACTTGCTGCCGAGTAGCGCGGAACAACCGACAAACGTACCGTTCGCCCCCCTCAGAGCAGCCCGTCCCTACTCCCTAAGTGCCGTAAGGTCAGCACATTTCAAACTCCCCCAATGCGGGTATTTTTAACCAAGCACTCCCACTTGGAGGGAACCTTCTCCTTGCCTGACGACAATTCTGAGAAAGTCCAAAAACGTCATGTCTGTCGGTTTTGAACCATGATATGACGGTTTCCTGAAGGCACTACTGTGGCGACCTCTCTTGCTCAAAGAGTCGACGAAAACTTTGTCAGCTTTGACACATTTTTCTTGATTTGTGTCGCGAGCGGGTCGCAGCATGAAGAAAAACAAAAGATTCAACATGGGAGTTTCCAAATGAATGAAGAGCTTAAGTTCCTAAGCCGTCAGGCTGCCTTGGGCACAATCACACGCCGTAAGTTCCTCGGCCGCGCTGGTGCACTGGGTGTTTCGGCGGCCGCTGCAAACACAATTCTGGCAAGCGCGGTGCACGCGGCCGGTCCGCAAAAAGGCGGCACCCTGCGCATCGGTTTGCAAGGCGGCTCAACAACCGACAGCCTGGATCCAGCAACAGCGGCAAACACAACTGCGGTAAACCTAATCCGCATGTGGGGCGAGCCACTTGTCGAACTTACCGATGATGGTGGTCTTCAAGGCAAAGTTGCCGAGAGCTTTGAAGCCTCCGCAGATGCAACCACCTGGACCTTCACCATTCGCAAGGGCATCACTTTCTCAAACGGCCAAGAAGTCACTGCAGCAGACGCCGCAGCAATGCTTGACCGTCACGCTGGTGAAGAATCGAAATCCGGTGCTCTGGGTTTGTTGCGCGACATCAAAAACGTCAGCACTAATGGCCGCGATGTCATCATTGAGCTTAATAACGGCAACGCTGACCTGCCCTACTTGATGAGCGACTATCACCTGATTGTTCAGCCAAACGGCGGCAAAGATGCGCCTGACGCAGCGATTGGCACCGGCCCCTATATCATGAAAGAAGTTGATATGGGCGTGCGGTTTGTCGCTGAGAAAAACCCGAACTATTGGGGTGATATCGGCCACGCGGAAACCATCGAGTTGCTGGTCATCAATGACAACACAGCCCGTGTTGCCGCGCTTCAGTCCGGTCAGGTCGACATCATCGACCGTGTTCCACCTCGCACCGCCGGCCTGGTGTCTCGTGCCCCTGGCATCACGGTGGCCTCGACAGCAGGCCCTGGCCACTACGTATTTATTGCCCACGTGGATACCGCACCATTTAACAATCCTGACCTGATGATGGCGCTGAAATACGGCATCAACCGTCAGGAAATGGTCGACAAAATCCTGTTTGGTTATGGATCCGTTGGCAACGACTCGCCAATCAACGCGGCCTATCCGATGTATTCAGAAATGGAACAGCGCGAATATGATCCAGAAAAAGCCGCTGAATACTTCAAAAAGTCTGGCCACGAAGGCCCGGTCCTGCTGCGCACGTCGGACAACTCTTTCCCGGGCGCACCGGATGCCGCAGCTCTGTTCCAGCAATCTTTGAAGGCCGCAGGTATCGAGCTGGAAATCAAACGTGAGCCAAACGACGGTTACTGGTCTGAAGTATGGAACAACAAGCCGTTCTGCACCAGCTACTGGGGCGGCCGCTCCACGCAGGATCAGATGTTCACAACCGCGTATCTGTCTACCGCGGACTGGAACGACACACGTTACAAGAGCGAAAGCTTCGACAAGCTGCTGATCGCCGCACGTGCGGAACTGGATCAGGACAAACGTAAGGCAATGTATGCCGACATGGGCATGATGGTGCGCAATGAAAGCGGTCTGATTTGTCCAATGTTCAATGACTTCGTAGACGCCTACACCGACAAGATTGGCGGCTGGGTTGAAGGCGTTGCAGGCTTCTCCCTCATGAACGGCTACGCAGCTCAGCGTATGTGGGTGACAGGCTGATATGTCGCTCCTTTTGAAACTACTGGCCCAGCGCATTGCGCTGGGCCTGCTTCTGCTCTTCCTCGTCTCGATCCTGATCTTCGCTGGCACCATCGTCTTGCCAGGAGACGTGGCCCAACAAATTCTCGGACAATCCGCCACACCCGAAGCGCTTGCCAACATGCGCCGCGATCTCGGATTGAACGATCCGCCAATTCAACGCTACTTCAGCTGGCTGGGCGGCGTGCTGCAAGGTGACTTGGGGACCTCTCTCACCAGTGGCAAGGACATTGCTGAATCAATCGGCAAACGTCTCGGCAACACTCTTTTCCTGGCCTTTTGGGCCGCGATCATCTCTGTGCCTCTTGCGATTTTGCTTGGTTTGATTGCCGTACGCTATCGCGAACGCTGGCCGGACAAACTGATCTCTGCGGTCACTCTGGCATCCATTTCTGTTCCTGAGTTCCTCATCGCTTATGTGGCTATCTTCTTTGTCTCCGTGCGGCTGCGTTGGGCACCTTCCGTGACCACGATCAATGACAGCATGAGCCTTGGCGACAAGCTGCACACGATATCCCTGCCGATTGCGGTGCTAACACTCGTTGTACTGGCACACATGATGCGCATGACCCGCGCCGCAATTTTGAACGTGATGCAATCTGCCTACATCGAAACGGCGGAGCTCAAAGGGCTGCGCATGTTCACGATCATTTGGAAACACGCGTTCCCGAACTCCATTGCACCGGTTGTCAACGTGGTCATGCTCAACCTTGCCTATCTCGTGGTAGGCGTTGTGGTGATCGAAGTGGTCTTTACCTACCCCGGCATGGGGCAGTTCCTGGTCGATCACGTGTCCAAACGTGACATTCCCGTTGTGCAGGCCTGTGGCCTGATCTTTGCGGCAGTCTACATCGGCCTCAACATGGTCGCAGACATTGTGTCGATCGTCGCCAACCCGCGTCTGCGGCATCCGAAATAGGGGAAACGTTATGAGAATACCCATAGCTGCCCTAATCGGGCTCATCTTCACTTTCGCGTACTTTTTCGTAGCCATCTTTGCGCCCTGGATTGCGCCTTATGGCATGGCGGAAGTGGTCAGTCGCGACGTGTGGCTGCCACCGTCCTCCGAGTTTTTGCTTGGGACCGACAACCTTGGCCGCGATTTGCTCAGCCGTATGATCTACGGCGGGCGCACAACAATCTTTATTGCCACCGCGGCAACCATTCTGAGTTTCACAACAGGCTCCATCCTTGGCTTCCTCGCTGCTGTTCTTGGCGGCTGGGCAGATCAAGCCATGAGCCGGTTTGTGGACTTGATCATGTCGATTCCGTCGCTGATCTTCGCCTTGGTCGTGTTGTCAGTCATGCCGGTGACAGTGCCTGTGCTGATCGTTGTGATGGGCCTGTTGGACAGCACGCGCGTGTACCGACTGGCGCGCGCCGTTGCCGTGGACATCAACGTCATGGATTACGTTGAGGCCGCAAAGCTGCGAGGCGAAGGCCGCGGCTGGATCATCTTCCGGGAAATCCTGCCAAACGCTCTGTCCCCGTTGATTGCGGAAATGGGCCTGCGGTTCATCTTTATGGTTCTGTTTGTTTCTACTCTGTCTTTCTTGGGTCTTGGCGTTCAGCCCCCCCAGGCGGACTGGGGTGGAATCGTGAAAGAAAACGCGGACGGTATCGTCTACGGCATTGGCGCAGCGCTTTACCCCGCAGTCGCCATCGCCACTCTGGCGATCTCGGTGAACCTCGTCGCTGACTGGATCCTGAACCGCACAACTTCGCTGAAAGGTGGCCGCGGATGAGCGATAAGCTTCTCAAAGTCCAAAACCTCAAGATTGGCGCAACGGTGTACCCTCCGGGCGAAAAACCGCACGACATTGAGATCGTACATGGCGTGAGCTTTGAGGTTGAGAAGGGCAAAGTGCTGGGTCTCATTGGCGAGTCCGGTGCAGGCAAGTCGACCATTGGTCTTGCGTCGATGGCTTACGGGCGCGGTGGCGTAAAAATCACGGGCGGCGAAGTTTGGGTCAATGGGCGGGACATTCTGAAGACCACAAACTCAGACGTGCGAGCCCTGCGCGGCGGCGAAGTGACCTATGTGAGCCAGTCTGCTGCCGCGTCCTTCAACCCTGCCAAAAAGATCATGGATCAGGTGACCGAAGCCGCGATCCTGCAAGGCAAGTTTTCCAAAAAGGAAGCCGAGAGTCGCGCAGTGGAACTGTTCCGGAAACTTGGTCTCCCCGATCCGGAAAACATCGGTAACCGCTACCCGCACCAGGTATCTGGCGGGCAGTTGCAACGCTGCATGACAGCACTTGCGCTGTGTCCCGAGCCGGATTTGGTGGTGTTTGACGAACCGACAACCGCGCTGGACGTGACCACGCAAATCGACGTGCTGATGGCGATCAAGGAAGCCATTCGCGACACTGGCGTGGCGGCGCTCTATATCACCCATGACCTCGCGGTTGTGGCGCAAGTGAGTGACGACATTCTTGTCCTGAAAATGGGAGACATGGTCGAATACGGCTCTGTGGATCAGATCATCAACAATCCACAGGAAGAGTACACCAAGGCCTTGGTTTCGGTGCGCTCTATTGAGCATGCTGAGAAAACGCCAACGCCAGAACCCGTTCTTAAGGTGCAGAACATTACCGCCCGCTATAAGGGCACCAACTTTGACGTTCTCAAGAACATCAATGTTGAGTTGCACCCTGGGCAAACCCTTGCGGTTGTAGGTGAGAGTGGATCTGGTAAATCCACCTTGGCACGGGTCATCACGGGCCTTTTGCCGCAAAGCAATGGCAGCGTCCATTTTGCTGGTCGCGACCTGAGCAAGGATTTGGCCGGACGCTCCAAGGAGGACCTGCGCGAGTTGCAAATGATCTACCAGATGGCAGACGTTGCGATGAACCCGCGCCAAACCGTCGGCACAATCATTGGCCGTCCGCTTGAGTTCTACTTTGGTCTGCGCGGCGCTGAAAAGCGCAAGCGCATTGTTGAGCTGCTGGACGAGATCGAGATGGGCGAAGGCTTCATTGATCGCTATCCTGCGGAACTGTCAGGTGGTCAGAAACAACGTGTCTGTATTGCGCGTGCTCTGGCGGCAAAGCCAAAGATGATCATCTGTGACGAGGTGACCAGCGCGCTGGATCCACTGGTGGCGGACGGCATCCTCAAGCTGCTCCTAGACCTTCAGAAAATCGAGGACGTTGCCTATCTGTTCATCACCCACGACCTTGCCACGGTGAAGGCCATCGCAGACTCCATTGCCGTGATGTATCAGGGCGAAGTGGTGCGCTACGGCGGCAAGACAGACGTGTTGTCTCCGCCGTTTGACGACTACACCGACTTGCTGCTGAGCTCTGTGCCTGAAATGAAACTCGGCTGGCTGGAAGAGGTCATCGCGAACCGAAAAATGGAAAGCGCAGGCAACTAAGGCTATTCGCTTTCACACAAATTGCGGCGCCAGTTTCGGCGCCGTTTTTTGTCTTTAGCATCCAAAACCACCATCGAAATGTCGGTCTTGAACGTTCTGTCACAATCCGCTGGTTTATTACTTTTGTTACTAAGGAGGAGCCCGGCATGGACAACAAACTGCTTTTGATCATCCTGGACGGTGTGCCCTGGCGCAATTGGAGCCGCCTGTTTGGCAATCTGGAAGGTTGGGTGGCAGACGGCACAGCCCAAAAGTGGAAAATGACCTCTGTGCTGCCCTCGATTTCCGCAAGCTGCTATGCTTCAATCCACACCGGAGTCACACCTCAGGAACACGGCTGCACCGGAAACGGCAATGTTTTCCGCATCAAACAGGCCGACATCTTTTCAGAAGTTCGCAAGGCGGGTGGCAAGACTGGCGCAGTGGCCCACTCCTTCTGGTCGGAGTTTTTCAACCGCCATCCGTTCGATTTTGTACGGGATATTGAATATGACGAGCCCGAGAGCAACACCATCAATCACGGGCGGTTCCACAGCATGACCGGATATGGCGCGGCCAATCAGATGACGCCATCCGACGTGGACTTATTCGCGACACTCACCAATCTCTGCCTCAAGAACGAGCTCGACTACGGCATGTTGCACACCTGTACGCTGGACAGTATGGGGCACCGCTTTCAGCACGACAGCCACGAAATGGATCATGCCTGTTTTGTGATGGACGAAATGCTGGCACCCTTCATCCCTCGATGGCGGCAGATGGGATATGAGGTGATTGTCACCGCGGATCACGGGCAAGACGCAAGAGGACACCACGGCGGCAATGATCCGCTGCAGCAGGAGTTCGCGCTTTACTACTTCGGGGAGGCCAAAGGCCCCGCCCCTGATGTAGTGCTGTCTCAGTTACAGCTGGCCCCCTCCATTCTACACCGGCTTGGGGTTTCGGCACCGGACACGATGAAGGCTGAACCGTTTTTAACCTGATTGGCTGCTACGGGAGGACCTTTTCAATCGCGGCCTCAAGCGTGCCGACAATAAGATCGATGTGAGATGACTCCATGATAAAGGGAGGCGCCAAAAGGATATGCGTGCCTCGTTTACCGTCGATTGTGCCCCCCATGGGATAACAGATCAGACCCGCCTCAAACGCCGCCGCCTTGAGCCGCGGAGCCAAAGCCAGCTCAGAGTCAAACGGCTCTTTAGTCTCTCGGTCTTTGACAATTTCCATCCCAAGGAAAAGGCCCCGCCCGCGGATGTCTCCGATATGAGGATGCTGCCCAAAAGTGTCGTTCAACTCGTGCTGCAACTTTGCCCCCAACGGCGCGACATTGGACACCACATCGTCATCAATCAACCGCTTCGCGACCGCTAGTGCCGATGCTGCTGCGGTCGGGTGACCATTGTAGGTGTGACCATGCTGGAAAAATCCAGACCCATCTCTGATCACGTCGTAAATCTCAGAGGTACAGAGCATTGCGCCAATTGGCTGATATCCTGCCCCTAACCCTTTCGCGACGGCGCAGATATCCGGGCTGATGTGCTCTTGCTCATGGGCGAACAAAGAGCCTGTTCGCCCCATGCCGCACATCACCTCGTCAAGAATGAGCAAGACGCCGTACTTGTCACATATGTCCCGGACCCTCTTGAAGTAGCCTTCCACAGGCGGGACTGCACCCGATGTCGCGCCCACAACAGGTTCTGCCACAAAGGCGAGCACCTCTTCTAGACCCAGCTCGAGGATTTTGTCTTCCAACTCCTGCGCAACCCGCTGCCCATAGTCATGACCTGTTTCGTCCCCTTCTTGGCCGCGATAGGCGTAGCACGGCGCGATGTGATGGGTCTCCACAAGCAAGGGAGAGAACGGCTCGCGACGCCAAAGGTTGCCGCCTGTTGCCAGCGCACCAAGGGTATTGCCATGGTAACTTTGACGGCGCGCAATCACGTGCCGGCGTTTCGGTTCACCTTTTTCCAGCATGTATTGGCGCGCAAGTTTTAGGGCACTTTCCATAGCCTCGGAGCCGCCAGACACCAAATAGACCCGATCCAGGTTTCCGGGCGCATTGGCAATAAGTTTGGCAGCCAGTTCCTCCGCAGGCTCTGACGTGAAAAATCCGGTATGCGCAAAAGCGGTGGCATCAAGTTGCGCCTTGATCGCCGCGATTACAGCTGGATCAGAATGGCCAAGACAGCTGACAGCTGCGCCACCCGAGCCATCAAAATACGCTTTACCGTCCTTGTCATACAGAAACGCACCTTCGCCGCGCGCAACGGTAGGAAGCGACTTGCGGCTGTGTCGTGGAAATACATGGCTCATGAAACTTGTACCTTTTCTAACAATGGACGCCCAATGGAGGTGGCGTGCTGTACTATGAGCGATACGCTTTCCGCATTGTCGCGGAGCAGTTCACCGTTCGCTTTGTGAAGGTTGTTTTCAAACCCAACCCGCACGTGACCGTTCATACGCAACACGTCGCGCACAACACGTTGCTCCGTCGGACCAAACGCGCAGACGGTCCATGATGACACATCATCGTCTAGCGAGTTTAGGAGCCCCCGAAGTGTGAATGGTTGCGCATCTTTGGGCGGCTCATAGCTACCAAGAACCAGCAAGACATCGCGCTGTGTTGGCAAGATGACACCGTTGGCTAACCAGGCCTTGAACTGGTGAATATCCTCTGCGTCGTAGAGGATGTGCTGCAAATGAACCCCGGCCTCTTGAGCAAAGCCATACATGCGGTGGGCAACGCGCTCGTCTCGCGCCATTTCGCGCACAGACACACTGGCTGCAGCCGGCTGCAGTTGCTTGACCGTATCGAATTGGGCCTCGATGCCGTACACACCGGCCGCTTCCGTGGTGATCTGTATCTGAAGCCCCGGTGCCATTTCGGCCACTGCGGACATCGCTTCCCTGTACAATCCTGGGTCCAGCGAATGTTTCTGATCTTTGTCGCGCACATGCAAATGCAATTCATGCGCCCCCGCCTCCAAACACGCCGCTGAGGTGGCCGCGATTTCCTCAACGGTAACCGGCACTTTGGGATGGTCGCGTTTGGTCTTGCGCGCACCATTGGGGGCGACGGTCACCTTGAGAGGCGGCAGGTCGGCAGGCTGGTGAAGGGTAGTGATGCTGTCTTTGGGCATCTTTGAAACTTTCCAGGTTGAGGTAGCCAGAACATTTTGAAACAAATGTTTCGAATCTTGACCTGAGCTAAAACATCTGGATAAATCCTGTCAAGTGGAGGGATTCGTGAACAGATCAAACCGTCTTCAGGAACGGGTAGCGGACAATTATGCCGACCTGAGCGTCAAGCTACGGGCTGCGGCTGACTTTGTGTTGGCCAATGAAATGGACGTGGCTGCACGATCCTTGCGGGCAATTTCTGCGGCAAGCGGTGTGTCCCCCGCGACCCTTTCAAGGCTGGCCCGCGTGTTAGGCTTTGAAACCTATGAAGAACTTCGGGAGTTATGTCGGGACTCCGTTGGAGAGCGATCCCAATCGCTCACCCAGCGGGTTCAAAAACTGCAGGACGGGTCAGAAGAAGACGCGCCGATCTACGACCGGCAAGCGGCGGCCTGCATTTCCAACATCACAACCCTCGTCGATACGCTAGACAAAGACCGGTTACAAAATACTGTGAACGCCCTGGCAGAGGCCAAGTCCGTGGTGCTTTTTGGCGCCTTTGGCTCCACCGGGATTGTTGAATACATGGCCTATCTGGCGAACTACTTCTCGACGACTTGGACGTTGGCAGGCCGCATGGGCGCTTCATTGGGGGCATCGCTCGCTGCGATGGGGCCAGACGACGTTTTGCTGGTGGTCACCAAGACGCCATATGCTGCTCGTGCGGTCCGGGCGGTGGAGGCCGCACAGCAAATCGGGGCAAAAACTATCGTGATCAGCGACAGCCACGCCTGTCCAGCGATCAAATTCGCAACTTTTCCCTTTATTGTTCCGTCAGATAGTCCACAATTCTTCTCGTCCTATGCGGCGACTCTGACATTAATGGAGTCGATGGTTGCCATGTTGGTGGCACAATCCGGCGAAGGGACAAACGAGCGCATCCGAGAGGTTGAGCGACACAATCAACGCCTGGGTGATTTCTGGGTGGACTAAAGACAAAAAGACTGAAATTTCAATACTATCATCAACTAGGGAGCCTAAGATGATTTCGAAACTGAAACTGGCCGGTGCGGCCATTATCGCCTCCATGGGCATTTCTGCAGGTGCCTCTGCACAGGAGTTCATCTCCATCGGCACCGGTGGCGTGACCGGCGTTTACTACCCAACCGGTGGTGCAATCTGCCGTCTGGTCAACAAAGGCCGCAAAGAGCACGGCATCCGCTGCGCTGTGGAGTCCACTGGCGGTTCTGTCTACAACATCAACACCATCAAAGCTGGTGAGCTGGAATTTGGCGTTGCGCAGTCTGACTGGCAGCACCACGCCTACAACGGCACCTCCAAATTCTCCGACAACCCGTTCCCGGATATCCGCGCGGTGTTCTCCGTACACCCTGAGCCATTCACTGTCATCGCGCGTTCCGACGCCGGTGTGAGCAGCTTTGCGGACCTCAAAGGCAAGCGTGTTAACGTTGGCAACCCTGGTTCCGGTCAGCGCGCCACCATGGAAGTGGTGATGGACGCATATGGCATCGGCATGGACGACTTTGCTCTGGCAACCGAGTACAAAGGTTCCGAAATGGCGAAGCAGCTGTGTGACGGCAACATCGACGCGATGATCTACACCATCGGCCACCCAGCCGCGGCCATCAAAGAAGCAACCACCACCTGTGACGCAAACCTGGTGAGCGTAACCGGCCCAGAGATCGAAAAACTGGTCGCTGACAACCCGTTCTACCGCGTCGCAACCATCCCTGGTGGCATGTACAAAGGTACCGATGGCGACACCACCACCTTTGGTGTTGGCGCAACCTTCGTGACCTCCGCGACCATTCCTGACGAAGTTGTTTACGTTGTAGCCAAGTCCGTGATGGAGAACGTGGAAGACTTCCGCAAGCTGCACCCTGCGTTTGCGAACCTGGACCCAGCCGAGATGGTTAAGGACGGTCTCAGCGCACCTCTGCACCCAGGGGCCGAGAAGGCCTACATGGAGCTGGGCCTGAAGTAAGGGCAGCCTGAGTTTACAAGTGTTGGAAGCGCCTCGAAGTCCATTTCGGGGCGCTTCTCAAAAAGGGGTTCAACGGGGAAGATTATGGCTCAAGATCATCAGAATGATGGCGCGGCCAAAGCCGACGCATTGGTTGCGGAAGTCGATACTGGCGCACGCAACGCCGAAGGTTTTCAAGGTCAACTAATCATCGCGATCTGTATCATATGGTCGCTTTTTCAACTTTACATCGCATCCAAACTTCCAGGTGTCCTGGCGCAATCAACCGGATTTACCGGGTTTGCCAACATCGTGGGCCAAGCGCGCTACATCCACCTGGCCTTTGCCATCGCTTTGGCCATTTTGGCCTTCCCGATGTTCAAATCGTCGCCACGTGATCGCATCCCACTTTATGATTGGGCGCTGATCGCATTGGGCGTTGGCGCTTGTTTGTACCTCGTTGTCTTCCGATACCAGATCGCGGACCGCCCCGGCCTTTGGACAACCACCGACATCACAATGTCCGCAATTGGCATGGTGGTGTTGATGATCTGTGTCTACCGCTCTTTGGGGCTCCCACTGGTGATCATCGCAGGTTCCTTTGTCTTGTTTGCCTTCTTTGGTGGCAACTCTGAATGGGTGCGCGACATCACCAACTATGGCGGCGCATCGCTGTCCAAGGCTCTCGGCCACTACTGGATGCAAACCGAGGGCGTGTTTGGTGTCGCTCTTGGCGTGTCGACCTCGATGATCTTCCTGTTTGTTCTGTTCGGTGCACTGCTTGACCGTGCCGGCGGCGGCAATTGGTTCATCAAAGTTGCAATTGCTCTGCTTGGCGCCCTACGTGGCGGACCGGCCAAGGCTTCGGTTCTGAGTTCGATGATGACCGGCATGATCTCCGGCAGTTCGATCGCCAACACCGTGACAACCGGTACTTTTACTATTCCCTTGATGAAGCGCATTGGCTTCCCCGCTGAGAAAGCCGGGGCGGTTGAGGTTGCGTCTTCCACCAACGGCCAGTTGACCCCACCCGTGATGGGCGCGGCGGCCTTCCTGATGGTGGAATATGTGAATATTCCCTACATCGATGTCGTCAAACACGCGTTCCTGCCCGCCGTCATTTCCTACATTGCGCTGCTCTACATTGTGCACCTGGAAGCGCTAAAGATGGAGATGAAGGGCCTTAAGAAGGCTGGGCGTCACATTGGGCCCATCATGATTATGGTTCTGTTCCTGACCGGCTTCCTTGGTCTGGCAGCAATCACCTTCGTGATGATTGGCGTGCGTAACCTGCTCGATCCTGTGATGGGTGACAGCATTTACGCAGCGATTGTTTTGCTGGCGATTATGTATCTGGCGTTGCTGTATTTGGCATCGAAGTATCCAGATGTGGCGATGGATGATCCCAATGCCCCGCTGGAAGCGCCCCGCCTGACCCCGACACTTCTGGGTGGTGCCTACTATTCCCTGCCAATCTTCATCCTGGTGTGGAACTTGATGGTGAAAACGGAAAATCTCGACCGTTTGTCACCGGCGCTCTCAGCTTTCTGGGCCACGATCTTCATGATTATTGTCGCGCTGACACACCGCCCGATCAAAGCCTTCTTCCGGGGCGAGACCGCGCTGAACACCGCGTTTTCCGTTGGCTGGGCCGACTTTGTTCAGGGCCTGATCATGGGCGCACGCAACATGATTGGTATTGGTGTGGCAACCGGCGCTGCCGGTATCATCGTCGGCACAATCAGCCTGACCGGGGCGCACCAAGTGATTGGACAGGTCATTGAGGTCATCTCTGGTGGTAACCTGATCATCCTGCTGGTGCTGGTGGCAATCCTGTCCCTGATCCTGGGCATGGGCCTGCCAACCACGGCCAACTACATCGTTGTAAGTTCGCTCATGGCGCCCGTAATTGTCAGCGTGGGTGCACAAGCAGGTCTCGTTGTGCCGTTGATCGCGGTCCACATGTTTGTGTTCTACTTCGGCATCCTTGCAGACGACACGCCCCCTGTGGGCCTGGCGGCCTATGCCGCAGCGGCCATTTCGCGAGGCGATCCAATCAAGACCGGTATTCAGGGCTTTGCCTATGATATCCGGACTGCGCTGCTGCCATTCATGTTCATCTTCAACACCGATCTGCTTCTGATCGATGTAGGACTGGCAAAGGCAGTACTGGTGTTTTTCATCAGTCTGATCGCGATGCTGATATTTGCAGCCGCAACGCAGGGCTACTTCATTGCGAAGTCGAAGCGTTGGGAAAGTGCGGCTTTGCTCTTCATCGCCTTTATGTTGTTCCGTCCGGATTTCTTCCTCGATCTGGTGACAGAGAAGTATCAGAGCGTCAGTGGTCCACAGGCTGTGCAGCTTGTTGGTGAGCAACCGGAAGGCAGCTTGATCCGCTTCAAAGTTGAAGGACCTGACTTTGACACCGGTGACAACCGGGCGACCACCATCACCATGGTCTATCCGGGCGGCGAGCCTGATGCCGCGATGATGGAGAACGGGCTGACTGTGTTTGAAGAGGACGGCAAGCTGCTCCTTGAAGAACCGTTCCCGGGCACGCCGTACTTCGGGTCTTTGGGCACCGAGTATGACTACTACGGTGATACACCAGTGGTGATTTCCCAAGTGGAAGTCGAAAACGAGCGGATGCCGAAAGAGCTGTTCTTCATTCCGGCGCTTCTGTTGCTGGCTGGTCTGATGCTCATTCAGCGGCCTCGCGCCACGCAGCCTGCATTCTAGGGAGACGCGATATGTTTAAGACCCTACTTCTGACAGTGGACGTAAACGACCTGAAAGGGTCCGAACGTCCGGCCGAAGTTGCCAAATCCATGGCCGCCCGCGACGGTGCGGAGCTGCATATCATGAATGTGGTTCCGGACTACGGGATGTCGATTGTTGGCTCGTTCTTTAGCTCGGACCACAACAAGGCGATCCTTCAGGAAGCCAAGGTGGCGCTGGAAACCTGGGCATCTGCGCGTTTTGCGGATGTCTCAAACGTGCGCCTGCATGTGGATCAAGGCACGATCTATGATTTGGTCCTTAAGGAGGCCGAAGCTGTGTCTGCCGATGCGATCATTGTCGGCGCCCACAAATCGCAGCTTAAGGACTACTTGATTGGGCCAAACGCTGCCCGAATATCGCGACACGCCAAGCAATCCGTGTTTGTTGTACGCTAAACTATGGAAGCCCGCCTTTGAGCGGGCTTCTTTTTTGTGCGATACTCATTCTCTCGGCACGGAAACATCCCAAGCCTTGTGAAAGACCTCTGTGCCGTCTTCTTCGGCGCGCAGGTTTGTCTGGATAAAGAAATGATCCGCATCTGCCGTCATTTCCAAATCCGCTTTCACTACAACCGACCACGCACCGCGTGACATGTGCCGCTCCCAGGCAAAGGAGGCACAGGCGGACGTTGGGTCTCCATCAACAATGGAAAATTCCTCCCAGTGTTTTGTGCCGCTCACCAGGTTGGTGTTCAAATCCCGCAGCAATCCACTATCACTCTCAATTTTTTGCGTTGTCCTGCGCAGTCCCACATCCCGCACAACGCGTTTGCTTTCATGCCCTTCTGTAAGCTGTTCCGTCTCTCTTGGGCGGGCGGACTTTGGAGAATCGAAAGCCCATTCGCCGCCATCGGCGAGCCCGCGAACTGGAAGCAAAATCGTGCCTTCATGGAGGTCCAAAGTGGTCAGCTCTGCTTCTGGCCAGACAAAAGGCCAAAAACTTGTCGACAACGCAACGCGAAGCTTATGTCCGCGCGGCACGCGGTAAGCGCATTGGTCCAGAACCACCTCCACGTCGATTTCGCTCCCGACCGGCACATCCACGTTGGCGTGATGCCCGTTACGATGTCTTAGATTGAGAAACCCATGTGAAATGAGGGTGCTTTCCCCATTTGGATGTATGTCACATAGCCGAACAGCGAGCTGCGCCTTGGCAGTATCCGACGTGAGCTTCAACTGCAGCTTAGGCGCCCCCACCAGATCCAGAGATTCCTCCAAAACGTCACTATCAAAACAAGTGCTCCGCAGGTCATCTTGCCGTTGATCGTCAGGCAATTCTCCTGGGCCAAAGCCAAATGGGAAGTACTCCCCCGCCATTTGACCGCACGCCAAATCGGGCGACACCTGCCGTCCCACTGGCGCCATAGTGACAGACAGCGTGTCTCCAAACAGATGCAAGGACAGGACATCAGAAGGGTTACCTGCCGCGTCGGCAATCCATCTACCTGGCCTATAATCGTACTGCACAGCCGGGGCCACACCGTCCATCAGCCACCGGCGCAAATCCGGAAGCTCATCAACACCATTATCCTTGCCTTTTAGCCAGTGATCCCACCAAGCCAACAATTCCCCCATGAAATCGACTTGCGGTCCGGGCACTGCGAAATGCGGATACTTGTGGTTCCAGGGACCGATCAGTCCTTTCACCGGCACAGACAGGTTCTCAACAAGATGGGACACCGTGTTGCGATAACCATCATGCCATCCGCCAACGCTCAGCACCGCAGCCTTAATGGCATCGTAGTCTTGGCAAACGGAACCGTGCTCCCAATATGCGTCGCGGTTTTGGTGACGGGTCCAGATCTCGGCCAAACAAGGGGTGTTTTCCAAACGATGTAGCCACATATCCCGCCACCGGTCGCCTACAATTTCGGGATCTGGCGGCAACGCAAACCACCCCAACACCGTTGCGGCCCAGGCCGGGTTTTCGCCCAGCATGATTCCACCTTTGTAGTGGATGTCATCGGCATAGCGATCCACAGTCGAGCACAAGCTGGCAACAGCCTTCAACGCGGGCGGCGCCAAGGCGGCAATTTGCAACCCATTGAAGCCCCCCCAACTGATCCCCATCATGCCAACATTGCCGTTGCACCAATCCTGCCCCGCCAGCCACTCGATGACGGCAACACCATCGTCAAGCTCTTGCGGTGAGTATTCGTCTTCAAACAACCCTTCGCTGTCACCACACCCCCGCATGTCCACCCGCACACAAGTGTAGCCATGACCGGCGAGGTAGGGGTGTGTCAGCGCATCGCGCTCTGCGGTGCCGTCGCGCTTTCGATACGGCAGATACTCCAGAATTGCGGGTACTGGCTCTGATGTTTGAGGACGCCAAACACGCGCGGACAGCTTGATGCCATCCGGCATTTCAATCCACACATGTGGCTCTTCAACAACCTCATAGGGAAACTCTTGAACGACCTGCATTGGCACCTCCTCTGACTTTAAGTGGTATTCTTCGAGGAAACTGTGCGCTTTGTCAGAAAAATCTTACCTCAAGAAAGCGCACATGGCATCGCGCGCGTTTTCCCGAACTTCAGATGAAAGATCATCCGACACAAATCTGTGGACCAGCTCTGCCCCTACAAAAAGAGGCACAACCGTTTCGTGCTCTTGCTTCGGGATCAAACCTGACGACAAAAATGCCCGCAAATCACACTCAGCAACCCCCAGCTGTCTCCTTCCCGCTTGAAGCGGTGTGTTCAATTGCAAATCCACTAAAAATTGTGCCGCGGCGCGGGCCACCGGCGTCCATCGCGCACCATGCAGTTGAACACCAGACAGGCGGCCATCTTTAAAAACAAAATTGTTCGGTAGAAACCTTTCCTGCCCCTCTATTTGCAGAACCTTCATGTTGCTCTCACGGCGAAGACGTCCCGCCAATTCGGATAGCAAATCCTCGAGCAAAGCCCCATCGCTGGCATTCAGCCCTGCACGCGATGCCTTTTCCCTCAAGTGGCTCAGCGAAAACAGCATTGACAGATCTGATTGCTGATACCGATTAAGAGAAGCTTCCCGCAGCCAATCTGCGGCCATGCGCACAAGTTTAGACCTGCGCCCTTCCGGCACCTGCGCAATCTTTTGACCCAAAGGAACGCCGGGGATATGCGTTAGGCAAAGCAGACCCAGATCTGGATAAGCGAAAACAGTGCTTTCGGCCCCAAAAGCGTCCGTCGACAAGCTTTGCCCAATCCGGTCGAGTTCCCCGACGCGAGCTTGCACTTCCCGCTCACCGCTATCTGATAGATGACGACAAACGCGCAGTTTTTGATCTCCGATAGCACCGATAAATTCCTGATAAGTCGTGCTAACCTCAAGAGACCTCCTAAGCTTCAACGTCTCCGCCTCGGGCAAGCCGCGCAATAGCCTTTGAGTTTCGTAAGTCGCCTGTTTGGCCACCAACTCCTGAAGGCTTTTCCGGGATGTCTTGGGTACAGACAAAAGCCCAAGATCCCTTTCAGAAAACCCTGCCTCCTCAAATGCCTGCTGTAGCTTATGCTCCAACAGTCGATCGTCTGCAGACAAGGTAAAGCGCGAAAAGTACCAATACAAAAACGCCTCATAGTTCACATTCTTGCTCAGAGCCGCTTCAAGCGCCGCTGGGTAATTTTCTACCTTTTTGACAGTCTCTGACACGTGATGGAAATCGGCCTTCCCAAACAAGATTGCGGGCTTGTTATGCAAAAAGCCTTCAATGGCCACCGCAGAATTATAACTCACCGTGACTGCACAATGATGCAAAATGTCGTGCACATTGGCGTCGGTTGGTTCGAGCGGCAGCCCATCCCGTAACAGTTTTAAAATCAGCTGTGCGTCATCTAACTGACGACTGAAAGGGTGGGCTTTGACCACCACCGGTCGTCCATCAGCGTTTTCAACCACTGTGCGCAGGAGCGTTTCGTTGTCGCAATAGGCCGTCCCCTGTCGATGGGGATTGTCACCTTGCAAGAATACCGCGATGCAGCCTTCAGGTATGGTTGCTACTTCCTTTTTGGGGCCATATCGCGACCGTCGTCCCTTTACGAAACGATCGTGAAACTCGCGAAATCTTGCGCGGGCCACAACAGCATTCACGCTCGTTTCATCATACGAAGCATGTCTTGCGCTGCTTTCAGCCAGCACCCCCTGGGCATCCAAATGAAAATAGGGAGGCAGGTACGCTAGCGCCGTGTTCAGGGCGTTGGGCTGCTGAACCATACCATTTTCGATGATGTGCAAAGTGTCGGCTTCAAGGAAATCCGACCAGTCTCGTCTCCCCGGTTCCCGCAAGGCTTCAGCGCGTCGACGCACCTCAACAACGCCACCTCTCGCCGTGATCATTTCATGAGTTCTACGGAAAATCGAAAGGTGCGGCAGACTGAGAAACGTTTGAAGGAACTGCTTTGGCAGGTGGAAAACAACTTTGGCGGCCAATTCTGCCTCCGTCAAAAAAACCATGTTTTGCCGCCGAACCCGAAGACACCATATTAGACCTCCGAAGCACACAATCACATTGGTCTTTGGTTGGCCTGCAAATTATTAGGGGGGCTGCCTGCCCCCCACTTTCCTGCCTGCCTGTCCACGGGTCGCTTCGCTTTTGGTTTTCTATTTGGCGAAAGAGACGTTGGAACAACTATACGTGCGCCGATTCGAATCAGTCAACAGGGTGATTCGCTAGCCTCGTTTTTATTACGTTGCTGCCCACACCAAACCTCGCGGTTAAGCGTTTTCTCTCAACACGGCACCAGCAAGGTAGAGCGATCCGCAGATTAAGATGCGGCCTTCAGGGAACCGGGACGCAATATCGGCTACGGCCTCCAACACATGTGCGCTTTCACTTGCCTTCAATCCAGCTTCCCCTGCTGCACGGGCAGTTTCTTCTGCGGGCACGGTGTTTGCCTCGCCAGGAATGGATACGGCCGTCAAAGTATCTGCCACCTGGGCTAAAGGCGTCAGATATCCAGCGATGTCTTTGGTGTTCAGCATACCACACACCAAATGTGTGGGGCGCTTTGGTAGTCTGGAGATGACATCTGCCAAGGCCTTGCCTGCGGCTGCATTGTGCCCGCCGTCCAGCCATAGCTCCGCACCCGCAGCGGCCTCTACCAACGGACCTTCTTTCAACCGCTGCATACGGGCCGGCCAACTTACGTCGCGCATGGCGGCCTCGCAGGCAGCCTCATCTGCTCCCAAATGGCGAAGCGCCGCAAGTGCTGCCCCGGCATTCTGGATTTGATGGTCCCCAGCCAGCGCCGGCAAAGGTAGGTCCAACAACCCACGCTCGTCCTGAAACACCAGCCGGCCGCGCTCTTCATAAACGTGCCAATGTTGCCCGTAGGCGATTAAAGGCGCCCCTACGCGCGCGGCAGCCTGCTCAATGACGTCCATTGCTTCATCACATTGCGGCCCCACCACACATGGCACACCATGTTTAAGAATCCCGGCTTTCTCAGCGGCGATTTCCGCAATAGTTTCGCCAAGAAATTGTTCGTGATCCTTGGACACAGGCGTGATCACCGTGAGCTCTGGTGACTGGATGACATTGGTTGCGTCCAACCGACCGCCCAATCCGACCTCAAGCAAAGTGTAATCCGCTGCGGTGCGGGAAAACGCGAGAAGGGCGGCGCAAGTCGTGATCTCGAAGTAGGTGATGTTTTGTTTGTTGTTGGCCTCCCAGCACTCATCCAGAACCGCGGAAAGATGTGCCTCATCAATCAGTTCCCCAGCCAGGCGGATGCGCTCATGAAACCGTGCGAGGTGAGGGCTTGTGTAAGCATGTACCTTGTCACTACGCCCTTCCAGGCCAGCACGGATCATCGCCTGCGTACTGCCTTTGCCGTTGGTTCCTGCCAAATGCACAACCGGCGGCAGTTTTTCCTGCGGATTGTCCAAAGCTTCCAACAAACGCCACATCCGATCCAAAGTCAGATCGATGATCTTGGGATGAAGCGCCATCATGCGCGCGAGGATCGCGTCGGATGTGTTTGCGGGAGTGCCCATAGTGTGCTCCGAAAATCTTGGGGGTTCTAAACAAAACGGGCCTCCGGTTTACATGCCGAAAGCCCATTTCCAACGCCGCATTCGCGACCGTATTATTCCGTTTTCGCCTCTTCGGCTTTTTCTTCAGGTGCCTCGGCCACTTCTTCAGCTTTCTGAGGCGCGGGCAAATCGCCGGCTACGGCTGGCGACATACCCATAAGCATCCGCAGGATCGTCACCAACTCGGCTTTTAACTCGGTCCGTTTGGTCACGCGATCCAGCATACCGTGGTCCAGTAGGTATTCCGCTCGCTGGAAGCCTTCAGGAAGCTTTTCCCCAATGGTTTGCTGAATCACACGCGGACCTGCAAAGCAGATCAAAGCGTTTGGTTCGGAAATCTGGACGTCGCCCAACATCGCGTAAGACGCCGTCACACCGCCTGTGGTTGGGTGCGTGAGCACGACAATGTAAGGCAGCCCTGCTTCTTTCAGCATTTGCACAGCGACGGTTGTGCGCGGCATCTGCATCAGAGACAGGATACCTTCCTGCATCCGTGCGCCGCCTGCCGCTGAGAACAGCACCAATGGGCGCTTGAGCGCGATGGCACGTTCGGCCGCGGCAATAATCGCGTTGCCGACATACATGCCCATGGAACCGCCCATGAAAGAGAAGTCCTGGCAGGCCGCCACAATCGGGGTCCGGCCAATTTCGCCTTCCGCCACCAACATGGCTTCTTTTTCGCCGGTCTTCTTTTGCGCAGCTTTCATGCGCTCGGGATACTTTTTCTGATCACGGAATTGCAGCGGATCGGCAACCGGTTCCGCAACCTCAACCTCAACAAACACGCCGCCGTCAAACAGCGCCTCAAAACGATCCCGCGGCGAAATGGCCATGTGATGGTCGCACTGCGTGCAGACGTTCTGATTGGCCTTCAATTCGCGGTGAAACAACATCGTCCCGCACTCATCACATTTGGTCCAGAGATTGTCTGGAACTTCTCTGCGAGAAAAGATCGAGTTGATCCGCGGGCGGACGTAGTTTGTGATCCAGTTCATGTGATCGGAGTCCTCTGGTTCCAATTCGGGATGAGATAAGACGCTACGTCAGAAATTGCAATCTAAGTCGTGCTTCGAAATCAGCGCCAATCGCTATTTCTATGCGGGTTTTAAGCCCTATTCGCAGAGCAATTCTTTCCTTTTGGCCACCCAACCGAGTTTGAGAGCATGCAACACCCTGAAATTTCATGAGGAACGGGGCGAAAGGCCATTTGTCCTATCGTAAGCATTTCGCTAAATAATCAGAACGAAGGCCGCAGATCGTTTCGCCGCCAGCAACAATGGGTCATGGTTTCAGGGCAGATGGCAAAAAGCAGACGTTTCTTTCAGCAGGCGCTCCAATCCGGTCTGGCGCGCTATTGGGCCCGCAATGCGCGCAAGGCGTCGGAGACCGATCTGGCCACGCTTCGCGCCCAACGTCGCCGCGCGCGCACCCTGCGGCAACATCTGGACACACTTATCGCGGTCTCCGAGAGCCGATTGGCCTTACCGATTATCGGCTCAAACGCGTTTCCAAAACCGCATGGAACAGATTGGTCTTGGCGGCCAGCACTGTGGCGGGAACCCATTCCGGCGAAAGGACGCGCGGCAGTACAAAACAAGGAGATGCTTGGCGAAGAGGTCACGCTTTTTCATGATTGCCGTATTTCCGAACTCACCTTGCGCCAGCTTCGGAACCACCGGGAAAAAGACTTGGCCCCCTTTGGCCTGCGCATGGACGTTTTCCGGTTTGACGGATCGTTCCTCTCGCTGGTGATTGACTTGCCACAAGAGGCAGTTTCCGGGTTGAAACGCGAGCACGTGGTGCGCATGGACACGATTGTCGAAATGGAAAAGCCGCTGGAGATCTTTGCCCGACTGAACATTCGCCACGGGCCAAACACCGAACAGATTGTCCGCGAACTGCCTTTGCAGGCTGAGGATATTCGGGTCGAGTTTGATCTCGCCTATTCCAACCTCAACGAAAAGCGCGTTGAGAAAATGTGGATCGACCTGATCTTTGAAGGCCCGGAAATGAACCAGGTTGTCCTGAGGGATGTCACCTTCTCCCGCCGCCCGCGGGCCGAGTTCTAAACACGTATTGAGGATGTCCAGATGAGCGAGCTCACACTGACAAAGACCCGCCTGTTCGAAGGTGTTTGGGAAGGGGCGCTTAAGACCGCTGAGGCCTCCGCGCCAAAGCCGCAGGTAAATGTCACCTATCTTGGCGAGGCGATTGCCGATGTGGCAATTGACCAGACGGAGGAAGCGGGGCTCTGGCGGCTGCGTTTTCCAATCCCGAAAGAAAGCCTGTCGGATGGGGTGCAAACCGTTGTCATCACAGATCAATCCACTGACGAGCGCCTTGATACCGTGAGCTTTATAGCTGGCGAAGCGCTGGCAGGCGATTTGCGCGCCGAAATTGACCTCTTGCGCGCGGAACTGGACATGCTGAAGCGTGCGTTTCGGCGTCATTGCGTGGAAACGATGTGACCCTGTGACCGGCTTGTGCCTTGAAGGCGGTCATGGCAGTTTGCCTCGACAATCAAGAGCGATGCCATGACCCCAGAGACACTGTTTATGAGCCAGCATGACCAATTGCTGTGGGGCTCTGTGGTGCTAAGCGCCTGCGCACTTATCCACGTCGGACTACTGGCAGGTATGATCGAGGCGTTGGCGCACATTGGCCGCTGGGTCAAAAACCGTAACCGCATGGTGCGCACAACAACTGTGGTTGGCGCGGCTTTTTTCATGATTGTGAGTTCACACACAGTCCAGGTTTGGCTCTGGGCTGCGGTACTGCTCTACATGGACGCCTTTGAATACCTCTATGACGCGCTCTACTTCTCACTGGTGACCTATACCACCGTTGGGTACGGCGACGTTGTCCTGCCTGTGGAGTTTCGTGTATTTGGTGCCTTTGGGGGCGTGACGGGCATTCTGTGCTTTGGGATTTCGACCGCGTTTTTGGTGTCCCTGATCAACAAGCTGTTGCCCAAGTCCCTTGAGTGACCCGCACCCTTCAATCGCAATTGCTTTCCCACACAACAGACCTATCTTCTGACTCATGATGAAAATTGCATACACGATGGCCCACGGACGGGGCGAACTGGATTTGCTGCTATCAGATCTCGCAGCGCGGTTGGAAGCACGTGGACTCACCGCGCGCGGAATTGTGCAAACCAACACAGAATGCGGATCTTATCACGGCTGTGACATGGATGTGCGCGTGCTTCCCGATGGACCGATCATTCGGATTTCACAAAACCTTGGTAAAGAGGCCAAAGGGTGCCGATTGGACCCCGATGCGATGGCGTCTGCTGTGACCGCGGTAGGGCAGTCCATGCAGGCTGACTTTGATGTCTTCCTGCTCAACAAATTTGGCAAACAAGAGGCCGAAGGACGTGGATTTCGCGATCTGCTTGCTGAAGCGCTTGAAAAAGGCGCAACGGTGATTGCCGGCACCAATCCTTTGAACGCCGAGGTGTTTGAAGAGTTTGCCGGCGGCATGGCCACCAATGTGCCCGCCGACATCGACGCGCTGTTGGCCTGGTACGATCAGGTGAACGAAGAGGGATGAGTTAGCTCTCTCCCTCACCCTCTATGTCGTCCAGCCACGGGATTTCGCCGTCGTTGGTGAGCAGAATTGCCAAGGGGCGAGTCGCCTGAAAAAACGACATGATGGTCATGATCCCGGAGGTCAGGATCACCGATAGGATCGCTCCTATAAGCCCCCAGACGGCCGTCCAGGAGGCGAGAGACACCATCACAATCACCGGACTAAGGTTCATGGAGCGGCCCATCAGACGGGGTTCCCAGAAGTAGCCGACACCAAATTGCGCCCCACACAGCGCGGCAAACAGTAAAGCAACGTCCATGTTCAGCCCCCAGTCGCCCACTGCAAACAACATCGGCAGCGCCATGGCGATCCATGACCCGACATAGGGAATATAATTGAAGATCGCCGTGGTGACGGCAAAGAAGGCTGCAAACTCGAGGCCGAAGAACAGGAAAATCACCCAGCACAACACGCCCAAAACCACGTTGATCAGGGTTTTTGTGGTGAAGTAGGTGCCAATCTGGGCTGTGATCAAATCGATGGTCTGCCAGACATTGGATTGCGAGCGGTCATCCGGAACAATTGCGGCTACTTTCTTGGGAATGCTGTCGCGTTCGATCAGGAACAAGATGGCGTAGAGGAACACCAAAGCGAGGTATCCGGCGGAGTAACTAACCGAGTTCACGGTCATGCGAATGAGGCTTTGGATGTCGATATTATCAAACACCAGGCGGTCAACGGATTGCCAAGTGAGCTCAAACTCCACGTCAAATCGGGCAGCCACATCAGACGTGGTCTGAGAGAGCCGCTGCAAGTAGTCCGGCATGGCGCGCACCACAGGGTCCAAATTGCGGGCAAAGAAGCTGATCAAGCCAGCCAACACCACAAACAGGACCACTGTGGTCAGCATCATACGCAGCCAATCTGGCACATACTTTGCATAGAGCGGAATACGGCCCATGGAGCGAGAAATGCCATCCATCAGAAAGGCCAGCAGCGCGCCAAGCACGATGGGCACCAAAATCGCCTGGGCTGCATTTAGAAACCAACCGGTGGCAATAGCGGCCAAAATCGCAAGGCTCACGGAGGCCACGCGCAGGGATGCGTTGATCTGAGACACCGATGTTTCCTCCTTGCACGTCAAAGGCATCCTAACGGCCAGACGCCTGGGGGCAAGTCGAGAAGGAGGTTAGAACAGCGCGCGGCGGATGAGGTTGGCAGAGGCCACCAGCAAAACAATCAGAGTCAGGCGCTGGAACATCTTTTGGTCAATGCGATCTGAAATGGACGTCCCGATCCACATGCCCAAAAGCGCCGGAACCACCACAAAGGCTGACAACGCCGCAGTGTCGCGGTTCAGAACCCCGGATCCGATATGGGCAAAGGTCAAAAGCACGGCGCCAAGGCCATAAATCACGCCTTGAATGCGGATTTGTTCAGCTTTTTCAGTGCCTATTGCGGTGAGGTAGGTCACCGTGGGCGGCCCCCAGACCCCGGACACGCCGCCAATGGCACCAGTAACCGTGCCCACGGCCAGCTCCCCCTTAGCACTTGGTTTTGAAAGGCGAATAGGACGGCCCAGCAATTGGGTAAGGGCAAAAAAGGCCACCGGCACGCCAATCATCAGCAGCAAGGCGCTCGAGGGCACCCAGCGTACAAATTGCGCACTGATCACCATGGCGACACCGCCTGCAATCAGGAAGCGACGAAAGCGCTTGAGTGACAACCACGCCGCGCCTGCACCATGGCGGAACGCCTGAAAGCCGTTGCTGAACACGGTGGGAAAGATGAGCCCGGCCAAGGCCACCTCCGGCGCGAGGAAGGTACTTAGCCCTGAAATCAGCACCATGGGCATGCCAAATCCCACCATGCCTTTGATGATTCCCGCAAGCAGCGCAACGCTCGCACAGAAAACCAATGCTTGAGGAGTGTAAGTCAAAAGTAGAGAATCCATACCTTGCTATAGGCCCCAAATCTCAGAGCAGCAAAGGCTTCACGCGAAACAAACAACCAAATGAAGCGTCGGTTTGGTATTTTTGTTGCGCTGCACCTGCAAAGGGATTATGTCACAGTGCAGCATTAGAGGGTTTTAGACGTATGGCGCATGATGGACAGGACTTGGCGATGACAAACTCAGTGATTCTTCCTGATCTTCTGAAACTCACCGGAGCAGCCGTTGCGCCGGTGGAGAGCATTCTTGAGACCGCGATTGCGCGGGTGAAAGACACCGTGTCCGAGAACGGTCGTGTGTCTGGCAAGCTGATGGAACAGCATCAAACAGCGGCGCATGGCCTGAGCTGGCTGGCGACCTATGCGCAATCTCTGAAGCAGATGCAGGCCTGGGCCGAGAAGCTTGAAGGGGAAGGCAAATTTGGTGAGATTGAACAGATCATTCACCAGATCGCCTTTGGTGAGTACCTCTGGCAGGTCTATGGTGGTATTCCGATGAGCCAGGGCGAGATTGTGCGCCTACAGGATCTCGGGCTGTCGCAGGATGAAACTCGCGGTTTGATGGCGCCCGAAGTCATGACGCTCTGCGACAAGGGCAACTCTCAAGCTGCGCGTATGCGCCTTGTGGAGTTGATGCAGGAGCAGTCCGCCAACATCACAGTGGGTCAATCCGGCCTGGATGAAGAGCTGGAAATGATCCGCGAACAGTTCCGCCGGTTTGCGGTGGATCGTGTGGAACCAAATGCCCATGAATGGCACCTCAAAGACGAGCTCATTCCAATGGAAATCATTGAAGAGCTTGCGGAAATGGGCGTGTTTGGCTTGACCATTCCTGAAGAATACGGCGGGTTCGGCCTGTCCAAAGCCTCCATGGTTGTGGTCTCCGAGGAACTGTCGCGCGGCTATATTGGCGTCGGCTCGCTGGGCACGCGTTCTGAGATTGCTGCCGAGCTGATCCTCTGTGGCGGTACTGACGAACAGAAAGAGCACTGGCTGCCCAAGCTGGCCAGCGCAGAAATTCTGCCAACAGCGGTGTTTACCGAACCCAACACCGGCTCCGACCTCGGCTCCCTGCGCACCCGCGCTGTGAAAACTGAGGACGGCAACTGGGAAGTGACTGGCAACAAAACCTGGATCACCCACGCAGCGCGGACGCAGGTCATGACCCTGCTGGCGCGCACCAATCCGGACACAACAGACCACCGTGGTCTGTCCATGTTCCTGGCCGAAAAGACACCTGGGACAGACGACAACCCGTTCCCGACCGAAGGCATGACCGGCGGCGAGATTGAGGTGCTTGGCTATCGTGGCATGAAGGAATACGAACTGGGTTTTGACGGTTTCAAAGTCAAAGGTGAGAACCTGCTTGGCGGTGAAGAAGGCAAAGGTTTCAAGCAGTTGATGGAGACCTTCGAATCGGCCCGCATCCAGACTGCGGCGCGTGCCATTGGTGTGGCGCAGTCTGCACTGGACGTTGGGATGCAGTACGGCATTGACCGCAAGCAGTTTGGCAAATCCTTGATCCACTTCCCGCGTGTTGCTGGCAAACTGGCGATGATGGCGGTGGAAATCATGATCGCCCGCCAGCTGACCTATTTCTCAGCCTGGGAGAAAGACCACGGCCATCGCTGTGACCTTGAGGCTGGCATGGCCAAACTGCTTGGTGCCCGTGTGGCCTGGGCCGCAGCGGATAATGCCTTGCAAATTCATGGCGGTAACGGCTTTGCGCTCGAATATTCCGTCAGCCGTATCCTGTGTGACGCGCGTATCCTCAATATCTTTGAAGGTGCCGCGGAAATTCAGGCGCAGGTGATTGCGAGACGTTTGCTGGGCTGACACCCGCTCTCAGTTAGACAGCAGACAATGCGCGGCTCCCTTGGGGGCCGCGTTTTTCTTTGCCCTGTGTTCACAAAGGAATCGGTGGCCAAAATCCGCTCAAATCCGCGTCGGTATCACGTCGGTATCATGTCTGTTTTGCGGAGGTGCGTTTTTCGGGGCAGTGTGAACTGGAGAACATTAATGCACCGATCGCAGTCGCGTTCATTTGTGCAACAAAAATGATCGAAAGGGAGAGCAGAATGCGCTGTATCACGATCACCTATGACTACGATGGCGACGACATGGTCTGGGTCGCCACCTGTGAGGCTTTCATCAATGCGGTTGGAAATGATCCAAAGGCGCAGGGGTTCTCTTACCAAGTGGCCGTGGCCGACAATGGGGTTACACGCATTCACTGGGGGCGCTGGGACAGCGAGGCCACCTTGAAGCATGTGCAAGGCCAAGAGTACTTCACAACCTTTGCGGCCAAGGTGAAAGAATTTGCGGACGGAGCGCCGGATGCGGTGGTCGCGACACCGCGCGACCACACAGGCAATTGGTGAGCGTCAGGCGGTCACCGCGCCGGGCAGGGCCGCTTTGTCCGCACGAATCCCCATCGCAATTACGGCAGAGATCAGCGAGAAGATGATCCATTGCGGCATGACGGTCAGGTTGCCGAGAAGGGTCATTCCGTAGCCGATAAACAGCGCGACAAAGCCGAGTTGCACGGCGACCAATGTCCACGCCAAGGGTGGATTTGGATTGCGGGCCAACCAAGCGCAAGCGCCGCCGAAGACCAACAAGATCACCGTCACGGCGTGCCAGATCACCGCGCCAACTGCCCGCACCGGAGGGGCCAAATCGCTTTCCTGAATGGGAAGGTGAATCTCCGGTCCTCCCAAAAACACGTGCACACCGGTTGTCAAAAACAGCAGCCCAGCGGCGGTTACCATCCACTTGTTCATCGCATTCTCCCGAATCCATACGCTTTCGTATGGAGAGGGGTGACTCCAATGCTTGCGAGAGTCAATACGGCAGCGTATGTTGCGATATGGCAAAGCGACTTTCAAAAGACGACTGGATCAAGGCAGGCTTTAAGGCCTTGACTGAAGCCGGCCCCAAAGCCCTCAAAGCGGAACCTTTGGCACGGCGCCTGGGCACGACAAAGGGCTCTTTTTACTGGCATTTTGACGATGTCCCGGCGTTTCAGACGGCCATGATGGAGGCCTGGGAAACGCGGGCCTATGCAGAGATTATAACCCTGGTGGAACAGCAGGGAACCGCCGTACGGAAACTGCGGGAATTGGCACAAATTGCCGCGGCGGGTGCGCCGGAGGATTTTGGCGGCATCGCGGCAGAGCCTTCCATTCGCGCTTGGGCGCGCGAAAACCCGGATGTTGCAAAAGCCGTTGCGCAGATCGACGCCAAGCGCATGACCTACGTTCAGGAATTGTTTGAAGCAATCGGATTGACCAATCCGGAGTTGACGCGGGTGCTCTATGCCGCCTTTGTGGGAATGGAAGAGCTTTCCACGCATGACGGCCAAACAAACGGACCTGCGATGGGAACGCTTGTGGATTTGATTTTGGCATTACACGAGGCGGATAGATGAAGTTTGGATTTTTGGGTGTGATTGCAGCGCTCGCAGTGACAGCCTGCGCACCAACCGAAACAGTCACACAATACGGCGGGACAGCTTATGACTGGAAACTCACCGAGATCGATGGCTCTGCGGTGAATTACGACGCGCAGATTGCTTTTGAGACCAATGGGACCGTGCATGGCGAAGGCCCATGTAACGGATTTTCCGGCAAGCAGAGCAAACCTTATCCTTGGGTCGAGGTGCAGATTGATTTTGTCGAAGAGCTGTATTGCTCGGGCATCGACAACGAAGAGGCTTTTCTCACAGCGCTGACCGAAATGACCCTGATCGAAGTGTCTGGCCCGAACATGGTCATGAGCAATGAAGAAACCGGGCGCCAGATGGTGTTCAAAGGGATCTAAGCCGACGGGCAAAGAGGTCGATAAACCGCGCCCGCGCTTCTGGAAGCGGTTTGGCCCCGAGATCGGGGGCCAGTTTATCGGACAGGAAATAGCCCGTGGTGCGCAGGGCTTGGAGCACTTCTTCGTCCGGAGCGTCTCCTTCGCCGCGCAGGGTGGGGGGCAGCGGTAACAAACGATCCGCCCAGTCCCCTGCCCCCCTAGCAGACACCGCGCGGCCCGACTTAGGCGACACGTAGATGAGGTTGTCCGTGCTGCCTGTGACTGCGCATTCCGTGAGGTCGAGGCCGTAGCCAAGCTCCGTCAACAACGCCATCTCCCAGCGCAGATAGGCCAAGGGCCAGAGTTCATTTTGTCCCAACAGATCAAGCAGCTGCGTGCTTTGCTGGTACAGCGCAGGGTGCGGCTCCCGATCCGGCAGACAGAACGCCAACAAAGCGGTGACCGTGTTAAGTCCTGCGAGGGCAAATCGGTCCGACAGCACAGCCGCGCGGGATCGCAGTGGCTCCACCGTGAAGCTGCCGATGTGATCCGCCAACCGCGCGCGCCAGGACAGATCAAGCTGTCCGCCCGGCTGCAAAATCGGGGTCATCTTGCGACTGACACCCCCACGCACCACGCCGGCATGGCGGCCATGCTCTGCCGTGAACACCTCGAGGATGACCGAGGTCTCACCATGTTTTCGGGTGTTGAGCACAAAGCCCTGATCGCGCCAGTCCATGGCCTCTCCTTTGTGCCTAGAAGACCCGCTATGCAGCGGAAAGGAAAGTGGAATAAAAAATCAGTCCGATAGGCCGGGTTCATCCAGAAGGTGACGTCCCTGACGGTCTTCCACTTCGATCACCCAGACGTCGGTGTCAAAGCTGCGTTGGCGCGTCAAAGTGGCATCCACCTCAACCTCCTCGCCTTCCGCCAGAACAACCCATTTGCGTGCACCGGTCATCAGGTCAAAACTGCGTTGATAGACAACAGCCTGTCCATCCAAAGTGTTGAGCTTCACCAGAACCGCACCGGCGGTATCATCCCCGTGCGCCACGACAAAAGCCGGAATATCCGCCAGCCGCAACCGGGCCAAATAAGCCTGCACCCAAAACTCAGCCGTTAATCGCATGACAAGTTATTAAACCCATGGTAGCAACCAACACCCGCTTTGCGGGAAATTGGTACGGAAGGACTGTGAATTATGCGACCAGAGTTGCGAATTCCCTGGACTGTGCGGTTGTGTTTTTTGGCCGCCATAGTTTTGATCGGGCTCGAAGCGGCGGATATGATCCCGTCGGACAAATTGCCCGCTGCCCATATTGCCATCGCTCTGTTTGCCTTGGCCGCTGTGGTTTGGGGCATGCTCGCCGTCATGCGTTTCCGTCGCTGAAGTCGAGCCCCATTTCGGAATAGCGCTCTTTTTCTTCAAGCCAGTTTGGTCGCACTTTCACTTGCAAGAACAGGTGGATGCGACGCCCCATGAACTCTTCTAGCTCTTCCCGCGCAGCTTTGGAGACCGCCTTGATGGTTTCGCCTTTGTTGCCGAGCACGATGCCTTTGTGGCCGTCGCGCATGACGTAAATCATCTGATCCACACGGGCAGAGCCGTCTTTGCGCTCGTCCCAGCTCTCGGTTTCCACCGTCATCTGATAGGGCAGCTCTTGGTGCAAACGCAGGGTGAGCTTTTCGCGGGTGATCTCAGCCGCGATCATGCGCATGGGCAGATCGGCGATTTGATCTTCGGGGTAAAGCCAGGGGCCTTCGGGCAGCTCTTTGGCCAGCCAAGCGCGCAGGTCGGCACAGCCGTGGCCTTTTTCGGCGGAAATCATGAAGGTCTCAACAAAGTCAAAACGCTCGTTGAGATCCTTGGTCAACGCCAGAAGCACGTCGGACTTCACCCGGTCGATCTTGTTGATCGCCAGGGCAATTTTGCGGCCCTGCCCGATTTCTTCGAGCTGCTCCAAAATGGTTTCCACCCCTTTGGTGACACCGCGATGGGCCTCGACCATCATCACGATGATGTCGGCGTCCGCTGCGCCGCCCCATGCAGCAGCGACCATGGCGCGATCGAGACGGCGGCGCGGGCGGAACAGGCCGGGGGTGTCGACAAACACGATTTGGCTGTCACCTTCGAGCGCCACACCACGGATACGGGCGCGGGTGGTCTGCACCTTGTGGGTCACAATCGAGACCTTCGCCCCCACCATTTGGTTGGTGAGCGTGGATTTGCCCGCGTTGGGCTCTCCGATCAGGGCGACGAATCCGGCGCGTGTGGTCATGTGCATGCCTTTGTGAGTCAGCTGGGACTGGTTAAAGGGCGTCTGTAGCGGAATTTATGCGCAGGGGCTAGGGGAAGGTTTGCAAGGGCGATATGCGTCCGCGCAACCCGGCTATTTGCTCACCTGCTCCAGCAAAGCTTTCGCAGCTGCTTGCTCGGCCTTGCGTTTGGAGTTGTCCGTCGCTTCCGCTGATGCTCCGTTTTCCAGCTTGGCCGCAATGGTGAAAACCGGCGCGTGGTCCGGGCCGGAGCGTTTCACCAACTCGTATTTAGGTGGCGGCAGTTTGCGCGCCTGGGCCCATTCCTGCAGCGAGGTTTTTGGATCGCGGGCGTCGGCATCCACGGTTTTGACGCGGTTGCCCCAGAGGCGCAGGATCAAGGCTTTGGCAACGTCAAACCCAGCGTCACGGTAGACAGCGGCCAGCACTGCCTCCATGGCGTCGCCAAGCAATGCCTGCTTGCGGCGACCGCCGGACATCATCTCCGAGCGTCCAAGCTTCAGCGCGGCACCAAGGTCAATTTCGCGGGCCACGTCGGCGCAGGTCTCTTTGCGCACCAAAGCGTTGAAACGAGGGGCCAGCGTGCCTTCGGCGGCGGATTTGTCATGCTCCAGAAGGGCCTCCGACATCACCAAGCCCAGCACGCGGTCGCCAAGAAACTCAAGGCGCTGGTTGTCCTGACGTGTGGGGGAGGACATGGAGGAGTGCGTGACTGCGCGCACCAGCAGTTCCGGCCGGGTAAATTTGTGCCCCAGCCGTGTTTCCAGTGCTTTGAGTTCCGCAGAAAGCTTCACGTCAGCCTCACTCTACACCTTTGAAGAACCGGTCACCACGCCAGGTCCAGAAGGCAAACATCGAGCGGCCAGCGGAGGAGAACATGATGCGGTCGGCGCGGCCAATCAGGTTTTCGTAAGGCACAAACCCCACCCCACGCGCGGCCTGTGGCACGCGGCTGTCCGTTGAGTTGTCGCGGTTGTCGCCCATGAAGAAGTACTTGCCTTCGGGCACAACATAAACATTCGTATGGTCGGACTGCTGGTCCTGGATGTTGAGAGTGCTGTAGCTCACGCCGTTTGGCAGGGTTTCCACGATGCGGGATTTGGCACAGACGCCGCCATCGCCAACCGGGCCGTTTTCACAGCGGGGGCGGTGGCCTTGCGGGCCTTGTGGGCCGTATTCTTCGCGGAACACGCCCCCATCCTCGCGCTTGATCGGCGTGCCGTTGATGTGAATGACGCTGTTGATGATCTGGATTTTGTCGCCAGGCAGGCCGATCAGGCGTTTGATGAAGTCATAGCCGGTCACGGGATGACGGAAGACAACAACATCGCCGCGTTCAGGCTCACCGCCCATGAAGCGTTCATTGCTGCCTTTGCCCATCCAGCCGCAGAGGTCCTTGGCATCCACATTCACGCCAATGGCCGGAATGCGGACCGAAGGACAAGAGGCATAGGAATAGCCGTAGGTCATCTTGTTCACGAAGAGGAAGTCGCCGATCAGCAGCGTGTCTTTCATGGAGCCC
This sequence comes from Shimia sp. MIT1388, assembly GCF_047124445.1. Taxonomy (GTDB): domain Bacteria; phylum Pseudomonadota; class Alphaproteobacteria; order Rhodobacterales; family Rhodobacteraceae; genus Shimia. The sequence continues at coordinate 2,704,962 of NZ_CP138921.1, forward strand.
GACGGAATCCAGAACGGCTGAAAAAACAGGGTGCGGAACACACCGGCGATCAGGAGCGCCCAGAAGATCGTTTTGATGGTCTCGACGATGCCGCTGTCGCTTTTGGCTTTTTCCGCCATTGGGTCTGTCTCCGCTCGATTTACAGCCATTTTTGGTCTGAGATTACATGCGGGCGCGGGCGCTTACTGTCAACCCGACGAGGCGGACTCTTCTGTGATTGGCCGGGCTTCGATCACCACAAAGGCCTGCGCCCAAGGGTGATCGTCTGTGAGGGTGACATGAATAGTGGCCTCGTGGCCTGCGGGTGTCATTTTATCCAGACGCTCTTTCGCCCAGCCAGTGACATGCATGATTGGCTGCCCCGTGCGCAGGTTGGAAACGGACATATCTTTCCAGCTGATGCCCATTGCGAGCCCGGTGCCCAAGGCCTTGGAACAGGCTTCTTTGGCGGCCCAGCGTTTTGCGTAGGTGCCAACTGTGTCGCGGCGCCGTTCGGCCTTGGCCTGTTCCACTTCGGTGAAAACACGGTTTTTGAACCGGTCGCCAAAGCGCTCGATGGTACCTGCGATTCGGTCGATGTTTGCGAGGTCCGAGCCGATGCCGAGGATCATGGCGTGACCTCTATGTCGAAGACCATAATGCCGTCCGCGCCGCCCTTGCACAGGCTGACCAGTGTAGCGCCCAATTGCTTGTGGCGTGGATGTTCGGCGTAGGTATTCAGGGCAGCCTCGTCTTCCGCATCAAACATGAACCCAAAAGGATGGTTGGGAGACTTGCTCTCAAAATCCCGATTTATCCCCGCAACAAACGCGCTGCATCCCTCCAAAGTGTCCACAAGCTCCGCCAGCCCCTCAAGGACAGGCGGCAGTTTCTCTTGGGCATCGTCTTGCAGATTGAGCATCACGCAGTGGCGGATCATTGCAGTCTCGCGGTCAGGATTTTGTAGCCAGCAAAGCCGAAAAAGCCCGCAAAGGCGAGATCAAAAGCGCGGCTGGCGCGGCGGTATCCACGCACGATGGCAGGCGAAGAGAACAGGAAGGCGTAGCCGATAAAGATCAAGATGGAGCCTGCAAACAGGGCGACGAAATAGGCAAACAGTGTGGCCGGGGTGGCATCGGTGGGCGCGACTATGGCGTAGATCGACGCCCAGCTGAGGATCGCCTTGGGGTTGGTGATGTGCACCGCTGCGCCTTTGGCAAAAAGACTTTGGAAGCTGCCTTTGAAAGGCGTGCCTGCAGCGGCGTTTGTGTCTTTGGCCAATGCGCGCTTGAGGGCCTTGAGGGTCAGCCAACCGAGGTAGGCGGCGCCGGCGTAGCGCAGAAGTTCAAACACCCAGACGTTGGCCAACATCACGGCTGACAGGCCAAGCGCGGCAGCAATGCCCCAGCTGGCAGAGCCTGCGAGGATTCCCAAAGCAAAGGCCAAGGCAGGGCGGCGGCCTTCGGACATGGCGGTTCCTGCGATGCCCATTGTGGCAGGACCAGGAGATCCGCCAGCCATAAGCCAGGCGATCCAGATGGCGATGAACTCTGGGGGGATCATGGTTTGGACCGGAGTTTGGCGGCGACTTTGATGCCGTTGCGTACGCCCATGCCAAGGAAAATTCGGTTGGTGAGGTAGACCAGAACAACCATACCCACAAATATCAGAATCCACACTGGGAGACTGATCGCCGACAGCACTGAGAACACATCAAATCCCAAGGCGGCCATCACGCCAATCGATACACCGGCAAAGACAAGTTGAATGACCGTTGCAACCAAAGTGAGCGGCCAAGCCAATCGCCAAGCGGTGCCTTTGGGCAAAGCCGTCTCTGTATCACGGCCATGGCGCATCCCCAGATCTTGAGCAGCGGTGATCGCGGGCAGCCAAACACTCATGCCAGCGGGCAGGTCAGTGCTTGTCCATTGCGCCAGAGCCATATCAACCGCAATCACGGCCAACATGATGGCACTGTAGAAAAGCGCGTAGCGACGTAAGTTCAGCTGCATCATTGCCCCCTGTTTCTGATTAAGAGCGCGCCTCGTCCATCAGGCGACGCATCTCCTGGATCGCGGGATCAAGGCCACGGAAGATGGATTCGCCAATCAGGAAGTGGCCGATGTTGAGCTCCATGACCTCCGGCAATGCCGCGATGGGCTGCACGGTTTCATAGGTCAGACCGTGACCAGCGTGGACTTCGAGGCCGAGGGAATGAGCGAAGGTCGCCATTTCTGTCAGGCGCGCCAATTCGGCGTCGCGTTCGTCAAAGCGGCCTTCGTAATGGAAGTCGCAATAGGCGCCGGTGTGCAGCTCGATGACTTGCGCACCAATGCGGTTGGCAGCCTCAATCTGCGCTTTGTCGGCGGCGATAAAAATCGACACGCGGCAGCCCGCGTCGCGCAAGGGCGCAATAAAATGAGCCAGCTTGTTTTCCTCACGCGCCACTTCGAGGCCGCCTTCGGTGGTGCGCTCTTCGCGTTTCTCCGGCACGATACAGACCGCGTGCGGCTTGTGGCGCAGGGCAATGGCCTGCATCTCTTCAGTGGCAGCCATCTCAAAGTTGAGCGGCACAGAGAGCGCCTCCATCAGCGCGTCGATGTCTGCGTCAGCGATATGGCGACGGTCTTCACGCAGGTGGGCGGTGATGCCGTCCGCGCCAGCCTCTTCAGCCAGTTTGGCCGCGCGCACTGGATCCGGATAAGCCGAGCCACGTGCGTTGCGCACGGTGGCCACGTGGTCAATGTTCACTCCCAAGCGCAGCATCGCAATTCCTCCGGGACAGGTTTGATCAAATTTGCGGCGAGACTACGGGCAGCGCGGCGCAAGGAAAACCGGTTTTTTGTGTGGATACAATTTCAGGCCAACCGACGGGGTCAGTTGTCCTGCTGTACATTTGCGGCCTGCTCTTCAGCAACGGCGCGGGCCTTGGCAATGCGTTTGGCAAATTTGGCAGAGCGGCGTTTTTGGTAAGCCCGGATCACTGGAACCGAGAGGTAGTACATCACGGTGGCAGTGATGATGCCGGGGATGATGCCGCCGATCATGTAGGGGTAGAACACTTCGTCAAAGAAGATGCGCAGGCCACTCCAATCGGCCACGTCATCGTTGAAGATGGCCCAAAAATTGTACCAAAGGTCGGTACCTGCGTTGGCAAATTTGCCCGCAAGCGTGCCTTTGTCGCCCTCTTCAAACTCAGTCCCCAAGATGAAGTGGCCGGTTTTGAGCGACACAACACCAATTGGCAGATAGGTCAGCGGGTTGCCAAAGAAGGTCGCCAACAAGGCGGCCAGCAGGTTGCCGCCCAGAATTCGCGCGAGAAGCGCGGCAACCACAAAGTGCATGGTGTAAAACGGCGTGAAGGTTGTGAAGACTCCGGCCCAGATACCGCGGCCGATGGTTTCGGCAGACCCGGGCAAACGGTGCAGACGATGCTGCACGTACCGCGCCGCCCGTCCCCAGCCACCGCGGGGATAGAAAAACTCTCCGATGATGCGGAGAAACGGTCTTCTATCGCGGCGCTTAAATACCACGGAGGTTCCTCGAGTTCGTCAGGTCGCGAGCGGGCTGCGGACCAAATCTGGGTTTCGGTAGCGTTCGATTTCGGCCACGTCGGTTTCCGCTTCCAATGCCAGCATCAGCTTGTGCAGATGTTCGGCGTCGCCAAGATCCACACTGATCAGAAGTCTGTAAAAATCCGGTTTCCGGTCCAGGAACACCATGTCAGAGATATTGGCCTTGTTCTCGCCAATCAATGTGCAAAGTCGCCCCAGCACCCCAGCGTCATTACCAATCGTGATCAGCAGCTGCACCGTGTAGATCGGCTTATGCTTGCCGGCGTGCCAATGCAGGTCGAGCCAGCGATCGGGTTGGTCTTCGTAGTTGGACAGCGCGTCACAATCGATGGCGTGCACCACCACGCCTTGACCGCGGTAGGTGATGCCAACAATGCGCTCACCAGGGAGTGGCTGACAACAGGGCGCGCGCTGGAAACTTTGGTCAGCGGACAGACCAATAACTGCCCGCTCGGAGGCCACCTCATCCGTCTCGGCAGGTGCGAGGTCTGGATAAACAGTTTGCAGCACTTCCTGGGCGGTCAGCTCGGCAGAGCCAAGGCGGGCCAGCACCTCGTCCTTGTTTTTCAGGCGTAGGTGTTTGGCGGCGAGTTCGAGCGCCTTGTCTGTGGACTTCTTGCCCACATGCTCAAAGGCCGAACGGGCGAGCTCTGCGCCAAGACGCACGTAGCGGTCCCGATCCATTTCCCGCAGCGCCCGGCGGATGGCGGTGCGGGCCTTGCCGGTTTTGGCGATGTCGAGCCAAGTGGCTTGCGGCATTTGGCCTTCGGCAGTGATGATCTCCACCGATTGACCGTTTTTAATGCGCGTCCAGAGTGGGACCCGGCGATGGTCCACCTTGGCGCCGACACAAGCATGGCCGATGCGCGTGTGGATCGCATAGGCAAAATCAATCGGGGTCGCGCCACGTGGGAGTTTGACCACTTCGCCCTTTGGGGTGAAGCAGAAGACCTGATCCGAATACATTTCCAGCTTCACCGCTTCGAGGAAATCTTCGTGATCTTCCTCGGCGTCAAATTGTTCGGTCAGGCCAGAAATCCATTTCACCGGATCAACTGCAAAGGGGTTTTCGCCGCGCACACCGTCTTTGTAGGACCAGTGCGCCGCGACCCCGGACTCCGCCACATCATGCATCTGGCGAGTGCGGATTTGCACCTCAACACGACGGCCATTGCGGCCGGATACGGTGGTGTGAATCGAGCGGTAGCCGTTGGATTTTGGCTGGCTGATATAGTCTTTGAAACGCCCTGGCACAGCCCGCCAGCGTTGGTGAATCACCCCCAAAGCGCGATAGCAGCTGTCTTCGGTGTCGGTGATGATGCGGAAGCCGTAGATGTCGGACAGGCGCGAAAAGCCCTGATCCTTTTCCTGCATCTTGCGCCAGATCGAATAGGGTTTTTTAGCACGGCCAAAGACCTCACCCGGAATGTCATGATCGCCCAACACCTGACGCATATCCGCCGTGGTGCGCTCAATCACGTCGCCGGTTTCTTTCTGCAATGTGATGAAGCGGCGCATGATGGACGCGCGGCCATCGGGGTTGAGCACTTTGAACGCCAGGTCCTCAAGTTCGTCGCGCATCCACTGCATACCCATGCGGCCCGCGAGGGGCGCATAGATGTCCATGGTTTCACGCGCCTTTTGCCCCTGTTTTTCAGGGCGCATGGCCTTGATCGTGCGCATGTTGTGCAGACGGTCGGCCAGCTTCACCAAGATCACCCGCAGGTCCTTGGACATGGCCATAAACAGTTTGCGGAAGTTCTCCGCCTGTTTGGTTTCAGAGGAGGACAGTTGCAGGTTGGTCAGCTTGGTAACGCCATCGACAAGCCCGGCGATTTCGCCGCCAAACAGCTCTTCGACGGACTCATAAGAGGCTTTGGTGTCCTCAATGGTGTCGTGCAGAAGCGCTGTGATGATGGAGGCATCATCCAGGTGCTGCTCGGCCAGAATCCAAGCCACTTCGATGGGGTGGGTGTAATAGGGCTCGCCAGAGTGGCGGAACTGACCATCGTGCATCTCGCGGCCATACTCATAGGCCGCGCGAATCAAGTCTTCGTTGGTCTTGGGATTGTAGGCGCGAATGAGATTTACGAGATCGTCCGCAGGGATCATGTGCGCCCACCCATATAGCTTGGGGCCTTAGCCCTGGCCTTGCGCTTCCATCAGGGCGCGCAGCAGTTTTTCTTCGGACATATCGTCTTCTTGCGGGGTGTCCGGCTCGGAGCCCATCAGAAGCGCCATACGGTCTTCTTCTGGTTCGTCGACTTCGATCTGGCTCTGGTTGGCCTCGATCAGACGCTCGCGCAGTTCGTCCGCTGTCTGGGTTTCCTCTGCGATTTCACGCAGCGCCACCACAGGGTTTTTGTCGTTGTCACGATCCAGAGTGATTGCGGCGCCAGCGGACACTTCACGGGCACGGTGGGACGCAAGCATCACCAGCTCAAAGCGGTTGGGTACTTTGTCTACGCAGTCTTCAACGGTCACGCGGGCCATCGGGCACTCCACTTGTTATGGATCGAGTCAGAAATCGTGTGTGTAAGGGGGATTGTACCCCTTGACAAGCAGGATTCACAGGGGCTGCGGCTCTTTCTGAGTGAATTCTGGCAAATCCGCAAACATTTGGGCCACGGTGCGCCCCAGAACCGGATGTTTCCAGTCCGGAGCGATGTCCATCAGCGGTGCCAAAACAAAGCCGCGGTCCTGCAGACGCGGGTGCGGGAGAATCAGTTCGTCCGGTGCCTCCTGCGTTTGTTGCTCTGGCGGCAGGTCATGCCAGCGCGCCCAGACTGAGGCATTTGGCAGCACCTCCGACTCAAATCCGATCAGATCGATGTCCAAAGGACGCGTGCCCCACCGGGTCAAACGCTCACGCCCAAACGTGCTCTCTATCTTGTGCAATTGCGTGAGAAGATCGGCGGCCGAGAGCGTTGTGTGAATTGAAACCGCGGCATTTACATAATCCGGGCCAGCCCCGGCAGGGAAACAAGGGGTTTGAAAAAAACGGCTAACTGCGCGAATATGAACGTCATTCCGGTTCAAATGAATTAAAGATTCTTGCAGAGTTTGAATTGGTGAGCCAAATTGAGACGGCAAATTACCACCAAGAGCCAATAGACCAAAACTACTCACTTTAATCCCTATCTAATTTTCTAGTTGGACAGAACTTACCGCAAATGCTTGCGACCCCCGTAAATATGACTATTTTGAACGTGCTGTCACGCTCACTCCAAATTTTCACTCACGGGACATTCCAGGCGCGGCAGAGTTAGAAAGGACATTTTGATGTTTTACAAAGACGAACGGCTTGCGCTGTTCATAGACGGGTCGAATCTATACGCGGCTGCGAAGTCGCTCGGGTTCGACATCGACTATAAGCTTCTGCGGCAGGAATTCATGCGCCGCGGCAAGCTGCTCCGTGCCTTTTACTACACAGCGCTGCTGGAAAACGACGAGTATTCGCCGATCCGCCCGTTGGTAGACTGGCTACATTACAACGGCTTCACCATGGTGACCAAAGCGGCGAAGGAGTACACAGACTCCCAGGGGCGCCGTAAGGTCAAGGGGAACATGGACATTGAGCTGGCGGTGAACGCGATGGAACTGGCGCCACATGTGGACCACATCGTTTTGTTCTCGGGAGATGGGGATTTCCGTCCGCTGGTTGAAAGCCTGCAACGCCAAGGCGTGCGTGTCTCCGTGGTTTCCACGATCCGCAGCCAGCCGCCGATGATTTCTGACGAGCTGCGCCGTCAGGCTGACAACTTCATCGAGCTGGATGGCCTGCGCGAAGTGATTGGCCGCCCGCCGCGTGATCCGATGCCGGAACACAGCCGCGAGGCGGAGATGGCAGACGACTGATCCGTCGCCACAGAAAATAGTGAAAGCCGGAGCCACTGCTCCGGCTTTTTTAGCTTGCGGGGGCGTTTATGCCATTGTGCATCTCGATGATCTCTGGAGGCCACGTACTTTTGACAAACCCAAGCACGTCGAGAATATCCTGATCGCTTAGGGTGTCGGAAAACCCGGGCATATTGCTCTCATAGCCCTGCCCCACCACTGCGGCGGTGCCAAGCTTGGTGAGCTGGAACAAAACCTCGTCCGGATGATGCCAGGTGTGACCACTCTCGTCATGTGGCGGGGCTGGCATGAGGCCTTCTGGCGACGGCTGTTTCCAGTTGGGTTCGCCTTCGAGATTTTCGCCATGGCAGGACGCGCAATTGTCGGCATAGATCATCGCACCGCGGGCGATGCTTTCTGGACGATCGTACGGCAGGCGTGCGCCAGTTGCAGAGGCGCCCTCCAAAAGTTGCCAAACAACGCCGCCAATCACGAGCAATGCCAAAGTCAAAACGCCAAACATCTTGCGAGTCATTTTCCGCCCCCAAAGTTTCCTGGCGCGGCGCTAGCAGCCTCCCCCACTGGAAGGTCAAGCACTGGACCTTGACGCATGAAGACACTACCTGTGGGGCCAAGATCACATAGGAGACACGCGAATGACCAAGCCGCCTCTGACCATTCATCTGGCCGCCCCACGCGGGTTCTGTGCCGGCGTGGACCGCGCCATCAAGATTGTAGAGATGGCCCTCACCAAATGGGGCGCGCCGGTCTATGTGCGGCACGAAATTGTGCACAACAAATATGTGGTGGACGGGCTGCGCGAAAAAGGCGCCGTGTTTGTGGAAGAATTGGATGAGTGTCCGGATGACCGCCCGGTGATCTTCTCCGCGCATGGCGTGGCCAAGGTTGTGCCGGCTGAAGCGGAACGGCGCGAAATGATTTATGTGGATGCCACCTGTCCGTTGGTGAGCAAGGTCCACATCGAAGCGGAGCGCCATTCCGAAAACGGCTTACAAATCATCATGATTGGCCATGCTGGTCACCCGGAGACCATTGGCACCATGGGGCAATTGCCGGACGGCGAAGTGCTGTTGGTGGAAACCGAGGCCGATGTGGCCACAGTGGGTGTGCGCGATCCCGATAAGCTGGCCTTTGTTACGCAGACCACCCTGTCGGTGGATGATACCAAAGGCATTGTTGCCGCTTTGAACGCACGTTTCCCGAATATCGTTGGCCCGCATAAAGAAGACATTTGCTACGCCACCACAAACCGGCAAGAGGCGGTGAAAGAGGTGGCTCCGCTGGTTGACGCCATGCTGGTGGTTGGAGCGCCCAATTCCTCCAACTCCAAACGGCTGGTAGAAGTGGGCGCAAAAAACGGCTGCAGCTACTCGCAATTGGTGCAGCGCGGCAAGGACATCGATTGGCGGGCGCTGGAAGGAATAACTTCGCTTGGCATCACGGCTGGGGCGAGCGCACCGGAAGTCTTGGTCAATGAGGTGATTGATGCCTTCCGGGATCGCTTCGACGTGACGGTAAAAGTGGTCGAAACCGCTGTGGAGCGCGTAAATTTCAAGGTACCGCGCGTGTTGCGGGACGTGGAGGCGGCCTCCTGAAAAGAGGCAACTCACTCCCGCGACGCGCACAAAGGCTCCGATGTTAAGGGACACAGATGAACGACTACGACCGTAAAGTGCTCATCGCCCCGCTACTGCTCGGGCTTGCCGGATTGCTGCCGTTTCTGTGGGGCGCGCTGACCTATTTGAATGCCGATCTCGCGTTGTGGGGCACCAAAGCCCTTGGGCCGCGTTTTGTTGGACCGTATATCCAGCTGTTTTATGGCTCGGTCATCTTGAGCTTTATGTCCGGTGTGCTTTGGGGATTTGCGACCAAAACCGAAGGCGCACAGGCCGCGATTGGCTATGCACTCTCCACCATTCCGGCGCTTTGGGCGTTCTTCATGACTGGGGGTGGACCTGTTGGCGCAGGCACCAATCTGATCTTTGGTTTTGTCGGGTTGCTGTTTTTGGATTACACCTTTTTCAAGTGGGGTCTAACCCCGCCATGGTGGATGCAGCTGCGCCTGCTACTGACCATCGTGGTGGTGGCCTGCCTGGCCCTTGGTGTTGTCTTTTAAGTGACTGATATGAGGAATTATTCGTGCTGTCTTTGCAATTTCTTGCGACCGCCTTTGTGGTGGTGATCGCGCCCGGAACCGGGGTTATTTACACACTGGCGATGGGCCTCGGCCAAGGGCCGCGCGCAGCGCTTTGGGCGGCTTTGGGCTGCACCTTCGGGATTGTGCCACACTTGCTGGCCGCCACACTGGGCCTCGCGGCGGTGCTGCACACCTCTGCTGTGTTGTTCAACGTGGTGAAATTAGCCGGTGTGGCCTATCTGCTGTACCTGGCCTGGCAGGCGGTGCGCAGTGGCGGGGCATTGGCCGTGACAGCCGAACGTCAAGCGCAGGCGGGCTTTGTGATCGCGCGGCGCGGGGCGTTGATCAACATTCTGAACCCAAAACTCTCGGTGTTCTTTTTGGCCCTGCTGCCGCCTTTCCTGAGCGGCAATGCGGCCACAGCCACCATGGAAATGACCCTGCTGGGTGGTGTGTTCATGGCGCTGACCTTTGGGGTATTTGTGCTCTACGGGCTGTTTGCGGCCAAGGCCCGCGACCTGCTGCTGGGAAGTGAGCGGGTGATGACCTGGCTGAACCGCAGCTTTGCGACGATCTTTGTGGCGTTGGCCGGTCGGCTGGCGATGGAACGGGCGTGAGCGACAAAGACACCCTGGCAGTCTATGCAAAGGCCGCCGGAGACTATGCGGATCGGTTTGCCCGGATAGAAGATGCCGATGTGGATCAGTTCAGCGATCTGACGGCATTCTTTGACCTGCTGCCAGACAATGGCCTTGTGTTGGACTTAGGTTGCGGTCCGGGACAATGGGCGGCGAAAATTCGGGAAGCCGGTTACCGGGTTGAGGGCATGGATGCCTCGCTGGAGATGGCGGTGTTGGCCAAGGACCGCTTTAATCTGGACGTGATAGTGGGGACGTTTGAGGACCTAAAAGCAGAAGGCCAATACGATGGCATCTGGGCCAACTTCAGCTTGTTGCACGCGCCAAAGGCTGAGATGCCCGAGCATCTTGCCCGTATTTTTCGCGCCCTAAAGCCGAGTGGAGCCTTTCACATCGGCACCAAGCTTGGGGAAGGCGAAGACCGTGACCATCTGGGGCGGTTTTACAGCTACTACCAAGCCGAGGAACTGACCGCGCTTCTGGAGGATGCGGGCTTTACGGTTGTGCGAAAAAGAACCGGATCCGCCGTTGGATTGGCTGGCAGTAAGGACAGTTTTGTCATACTCACAGCCCATGGCTAATTTGATTGCATATACCGATGGCGCGTGTTCCGGAAACCCTGGCCCGGGAGGCTGGGGCACGTTGTTGCAGGCCAAGGACGGCGACACGGTGGTGAAGGAACGGGAGCTGAAAGGCGGCGCGGAGAACACCACCAACAACAAGATGGAACTGATGGCCGCCATCATGGCGCTGGAGACGCTAGAACGGGCCAGCACCATCACAGTGGTGACCGACAGCACCTATGTCAAAAACGGGGTGACCGGCTGGATCTTTGGCTGGAAGAAAAACGGCTGGAAAACCTCAGCCAAGAAGCCTGTCAAAAATGCTGATTTGTGGCAAAGGCTGGATGCGGCGCAAGCGCGGCATCAGGTGACCTGGGAATGGGTCAAAGGCCATGCGGGCCATCCGGAAAACGAACGCGCGGACGAATTGGCCCGCGCAGGCATGGCGCCGTTTAAACCTGGAAAGTAATGACGGGGGCGCTTATTGCGCCGCCACATCCGGATCAGCGCTTTCAGACCAACGGTTTTGATAGTCGCTTTGATAGACCTTGCGCGAGCCTCCGCGCACCGACTTCATTGGTTTGCGCACAGCATAGGACAGAATGATCGGCCCATCCGGCAGTTTGCCTTTCAGGCGCGGGCGCGAGCCGGTTTCATTGGGGTTGGTCGTGGTCACGGCGCGATTGGCGTAAACCGGCAGAATGGGCTGCAAGACACATTCCAGCACCTCATAGCCGAGAGTTTTCTCCCAGAAACCATACACCATCTCTGGTGTGATTTGGTAAAAGCCGTGGTTGATCCAACCGTTGCACGGGCTGTGCCCAATCATCACGCCACCGGGTTTCAGCATGCGATCAATGTTGCGAAAAGCGGTGGGCAGGTCGAAGACATGCTCGCAGGTGCCGCCGTCGTAGATCACGTCAAATTTCTTGTGCAGCTTTTTGGGCACCCAATCGGCCAAGTCCTGCACGATGGTGGCATTCTCAAAATCAGAGACATCCATACTGTCGACGTTTTCAAAGCCAATCTTGTGAAAGAAGGTCTCTGAATACTCGTCGTTTGGATTGGCGAGATCTTCCTCAGAAAGGTCTGGAAACCGCTCTTCCAGCGTGGCGGCAAACATCGCGGCGGAGCGTTTGCGACGGCTGCCCATCCAACGTTGGCGGCCCAGCATCAGGAAGTCGCCGCCCAGATCGTTGTCACAGACAACATTCATTATCCGCATCGCCAAAGTGTCAGGAATCGCCATTGTTCACCCTACCTGTTGCTCGGTTGAGACAGCCGGATCTGCTGTCTTATTGCTCTGTTAGAAGTCCCGCGAAGTGCGACCGCCCCAATTGGAGGACCGCAACACCAGACATGCCTCGTTTGATGGGCACTTTCTTTGAGACTACCCGCTGGGCGCGCAGGACGTCTACAATTTTCGGCTTTTGCGCAAGCTTTGGTTAACGCTTTGGCATATCAAACCGATCACCGTCTGAAATGGGTGGGCACGATAATCAACGCGCCAACCGAAGACACAATGGCATTGAGGCCGGGGCTGCCGAAGCCGATGTGGAACATGCGGCTGATCATGAAAAACAAAAAGGCGCCGCCGATGCAGATGATGACCGACGGGAGGTATCCGTTGCCAGTGAAACCGCTGCGCTCAGACAGGTAGCCAACGATGCCGGCGATGATGACAGTGCCGAAGAAAGAAAAGAACACGACGCGGACGCCCTACAACTGTTGACCTTTGGTGAGCGGGAAGCCCCGCAGAAAGATTTCCGCATCCTGCGCGCCTTTGCCTGCGCGTTGCAAGCGCAGGAGTTGCACCGCGCCGTCGCCGCAGGCCACGGTCAGCGCGTCGTCCAACAATTCGCCCGCTGCTCCCGCGCCATCGGCGAGACGGGAGGCCAGTAGTTTCACCCGCTGACCGTCGATTTCGGTCCAGGCACCGGGGAACGGGGAAAGACCGCGGATTTTGCGGTCGACGTCTGCAGCAGGCGCGGACCAATCGATGCGGGATTCTGCCTTGTCGATTTTCTCGGCGTAGGTCACGCCCTCTTCGGGCTGAGGTGTGGCGGTCAGGGTGGTGAGGTCTGCCAGCGTGTCGACAATCGCCACAGAGCCCAGCGCGGCAAGGCGGTCATGCAACTGCGCAGTGGTTTCTTCCACGCCAATCTCTAGTGCGCGCTCCATCAGCACAGGGCCGGTGTCCAGACCGGCGTCCATTTGCATGATGCAAACGCCGGTTTCTTTGTCGCCCGCCATGATCGCACGATGGATTGGCGCGGCGCCGCGCCAACGTGGCAAAAGGCTGGCATGGATGTTGAGACACCCATGGGTGGGCGTGTCGAGCACGTACTGCGGCAGGATCAAACCATAGGCGACAACCACACCGACTTCGGCGTCGATGCTGGCGATCAGCTCTTTGGACTCATCTGTACGCAGCGACTTGGGGTGATGCACCTTCAGGCCGAGCTCCAAGGCGCGCGCGTGTACCGGTGTGGGACGGTCTTTCTTGCCACGGCCTGCGGGACGTGGCGGCTGGCAGAAGACAGCGACAATTTCGTGCCCCGCATCAATCAGTGCGTCAAGAACGGAGACGGAAAACTCCGGGGTGCCCATGAAAAGAATGCGCATGGTGGGGTCTCCTGCTCGTGAACTTAGCGGCGCTTCTGCGCCTTTTTGATCAGCATGGCGCGTTTGGTTTTGCTGAGGTGATCAAAGTACATCTTGCCGTTGATGTGGTCGATTTGGTGTTGCACGGAGGTGGCCCAGAGACCGACAAAGTCTTTCTCCACTGTCTCGCCATTTTCATCCATGTAGCGCACGGTTACGGCGCGGGGGCGGGAGATTTTGGCGGAAACACCAACCAGATTGGGGCTGGCCTCTTCGTGCTCACGCGGTTGCACAGACGCGTGCAGGATTTCCGGGTTGGCCATGCGGACAGCAGATTTACCTTCTTCGGTGGCGTCCACCACAATCAGCCGCTTGAGCACACCGATCTGGTTCGCGCCCATGCCGACGCCGGGCATCGCGTACATGGTGTCGATCAGATCGTCCCAGACCTGACGAACCTCATCGGTGATCTCGTCCACCGGTTCGGAGACAGTGCGCAGGCGTTTGTCAGGCCACGGCAGGCAGGTGCGAACGGTCATTGTGTCTCCTGAAAATAGGGGTCGCCCGCATCCTTGAGTTCACAAGGATTGCCGTCTGGATCGATGAAGGTGCCGACAGTGCCCCACTCGAAGTGTTTGACATCGACCTCGACGCCCTTGGTGCGTAAGATTTCAGCGGAGGCTTCAACGTCGTCCACGTTCAGGCGGATCATCGTGGGGTTTTCGGAATTGGCTTTGCGCCGCCCCTCGACGGCCACGCCACCATGCTCGATCATCAAATACCCGGAGCCAAACCGCAGACAGACAAGACTTGGCTTTGTGTACCAGACCGGCAGACCGATCACGTCACGGTAGAAAGCCACACAGGCGTCATACTTCTCGGTGCCCAAAATGATCCCGGGCGTGACGATCGACAGGCTCATCCGCGCGCAAGCTCCCGTTTCATTTTCTGGCTCTTGCGCGTCATCATCTGGCGCTTCATAGGGCCAAGGTAGTCGATGAAAAGCTTGCCATTGAGGTGATCAATCTCGTGCTGCACGCAGGTCGCCCAGAGGCCGTCGAAGTCTTTTTCTTGCGGGTTGCCATCCATATCAATCCAGCCCACACGCACTTCGGCGGGGCGGGTGACTTCGGCAAACTGTTCCGGGATCGACAGACAGCCTTCCTCATAGACATTCAGGTCTTCGGAGCTCGACAGCACTTCGGGGTTGAACATCACCACCGGTTCTGGCTCGCCATCCTTAACGCAATCCATCACGATCAGACGGTCCAACACGCCAACCTGCGGCGCGGCCAGGCCGATGCCCGGCGCGTCATACATGGTTTGCAGCATGTCTTCGGCCAGCGTGCGCAGATCATCAGAGAGATCGGCAACAGGCGCACAGACCTTTTTCAGGCGCGGATCGGGATGGATGAGAATTGGTTTGATCATGGCCCCCATCTAGGACAGTCGCGCCTTCTGCGCAACGGGGTAGCTTGCGGGGTTGCACGTGAGCCGCAAATCGGTAGCGTGCGGTTGCGTTGTTAAGCAAAGGACACCCGCCATGAATTTTGACGAGATCATCGACCGCTTTGGCTCTCATTCCGTGAAATGGGACATGATGGAGAAAATCTATGGTGTGCCAGCGGACGACGGGATCGCGATGTGGGTGGCCGACATGGATTTCCGCCCGCCCGCCTGTGTGACCAATGCGGTCAAAGGCATGATCGACACCGGGGTGTTTGGCTACTACGGCGACGATGTCGCCTATCGCGACGCGATCCGTTGGTGGATGAAAGAGCGCCACAACTGGGCTGTGGAGCGTGACGAGATTTTCACCACCCATGGGTTGGTGAACGGCACAGGACTGTGTGTGGACGCCTTTAGTGCAGTGGGAGACGGTGTTGTATTGACCACACCGGTGTATCATGCGTTTGCACGGGTCATTAAAGCGGCGGGCCGAGAAGTTGTAGAATGCGAACTCGTGAACAACGACGGTCGCTATGAAATGGATTTTGCCGCTTGGGATGCGCAGATGAAGGGGCATGAGACCATGTTCATCCTCTGCTCCCCGCACAACCCGGGTGGGCGCGTATGGTCCCGTGACGAGCTGCAAGGCGTGGCCGACTTCTGTAAGCGCCATGACCTCATTCTGGTGAGTGACGAGATCCACCACGATCTGGTGTACCCAGGTCAGACACATATTCCGATGGTGAATGTCGATCCAAGCATTCTGGACCGGTTGGTGATGATGACCGCCACCACCAAGACCTTCAACATCGCCGGTGGTCTGACCGGGAACGTGATTATCCCGGATGAAAAGCTGCGTGCCAAGTTTGCTGCGCGTCAGGCGGCTCTTGGATTGTCCCCCAACAGCTTTGGCCTGTTTATGGCTGAAGCCGCCTATTCGCCAGAGGGCGCGGCCTGGGTGGACGGGTTGATCGAGTACCTCGATGGCAACCGCAAAATTTTGGACGGTGCGATCGCGGACATCCCGGGTCTGTCCTCCATGTCATTGGAAGCGACCTATCTGAGCTGGGTGGATTTCTCTGGCACGGGCATGGCGCGGGAGGAGTTCACCAAACGGGTTGAGCAAGGCGCGCGGGTGTGTGTGAACCACGGCCCCACCTTTGGCAAAGGCGGCGACACCTTCCTGCGGTTCAACATCGCCACCCCGCGGGCGCGGGTGCAAGAAGCCGCCTCCCGATTGGCCGAGGCCTTTGCGGACCTTCAATAAACAAACAAGGGCGGGGAAATCCCCGCCCTTTTGTTTTGCTAATATCGCGCTTTAGTTAGGGCGGCCCAGCAACCCGGCCGGGGTCGGCTCGCTCTGGTAGTAGTCCACCGGCGCCTGATCCGCGACCGCTGTGGCGCGCTTGAATTCATAGTGCATTTCACCGTCTTCCTCGTCGGTCGCCACAACCAGGCACTGCGAAATATGTTTGGAGCCGTCATAGAGGTTCACCAACCCACGCAGACGTGGCGCGGTTTCGGCATCCAGCGTAAAGCCATCGTCCAGAAAACGCACAACCCGGACACTCATACCATCCGCCTCAACCCGCAGGCGGTGACGCTGTTTCAGCGCTTTTTTACGCGCGGCATCAAAGCCGGCCTGCACTTCGGCAGAAAAATACGTGCTCATGGGATTCTCCATCGTTCGTCTTACTGCATCTCACCATGGTGCACCGGTCAAGCGAAGATTTCGTAAACAGTCTGGTTCCTTAGCCGACCACACCGGTTCGTCAGCGGCGAGCGGGATGTGCAAATACGCGCAACACTCGCGCGTGTGTGTTGGTTTTTTGAGGAGGTGCGCTGGCTTAGGTTGAGGTCAACTTAGACACAAAGGAATGCGCGATGGGTTTGCTTGTAGACGGCACATGGACCGACCAGTGGTATGACACCAAATCACATGGGGGCAAGTTTGTGCGCTCGGCGGCGCAGTTTCGCAACTGGATCACCGCGGACGGCAGTGCCGGGCCAAGTGGCAAAGGCGAATTTAAAGCGGAAAGCGGACGCTACCACCTCTATGTGTCTTACGCCTGCCCCTGGGCGCATCGCACGCTGATCTTTCGCAAATTGAAAGGGCTGGAAAAGCACATCACGGTGTCGGCCGTGCACCCGGATATGTTCAGCGAAGGCTGGACCTTTGAAACGGATGAGCATGGGGCAACCGGCGACACGCTTTATGGTCTGGAGTTTGCCCACAACATCTACACCAAGGCCGACCCGACCTATTCCGGACGTGTGACCGTGCCGATCCTGTGGGACAAGCAGCAGGAAACCATCGTGAGCAACGAGAGCTCCGAGATCATCCGCATGTTCAACAGCGCCTTTGACGGGCTCATCGGCAACACGTTGGACTTTTGGCCAGAAGACCAACGTGCGGCGATTGAGGAGGTCAATGAACGGATTTACGACACGCTGAACAATGGCGTCTACAAAAGTGGGTTTGCCACCACGCAAGAGGCCTATGACGCGGCCATCTATCCGTTGTTTGACACGCTGGAGTGGCTTGAAGACCGACTGTCACAAAACCGCTATCTGATGGGCGATCAGATCACCGAGGCGGACTGGCGCTTGTTCACCACCCTGATCCGCTTTGATCCGGTCTATCACCTGCATTTCAAATGTAACCGGAAGCGGATTGTGGATTACCCCTATCTCTGGGCCTACACACGTGAGCTCTATCAAATGCCCGGCGTGGCGGAGACGGTGAACTTTAAACACATCGTGGACCACTACCTGCGCAGCCACACCAGCATCAATCCACATCAGATTGTGCCAATCAATCCGGTGATTGATTATGACGCGCCACACGGGCGCGGCTGATCGGACAAATCCCCTCTGCGCAGGCAAGAAGGCTTGCGCAGAGAACATCAAGTGCGGTACCCGCGCCTTGCAGGATCACAGCAGGGCGCGACATGACCACCTCCCCTCAAACGGCCACACCGGAACAACGCGACCACGGCGGCGGGCTTGACGCCGCAAGAGAGCGCTGGGGCGGCAGCCGCGACAGTTGGTTAGACCTGTCCACGGGCATCAATCCGGTGCCTTACACTATGCCCCACATCCTCATGGACGATTGGGCACGCCTACCCGACAAAGTGGCACAGAACGGCTTGCTTAAAGCCGCAAGGTCGTTCTGGAAGGTGCCTGACGGCGCAGCGATCCTGGCCGCGCCCGGCGCATCGGCTTTGATTGCCCGCATTCCGTCTTTGCTGGATCAAGGCACCGTGCAGATTGAGACGCCAACCTACAATGAGCACGCAGCTGCCTTTGCAGCCCAAGGATGGCAGCTGGGCACTGAAGCGCCCAACGCGCAAGTGGTGGTGCATCCCAACAACCCAACGGGGCGACTTTGGTCCGTGGATGACCTCACCGCGCCCTTTGCCGTGATTGACGAAAGCTTTTGTGATGTCACACCGGATTGGAGCATGATCCGCGTGGCGGAGCAGCCTGGACGGATTGTGCTGAAGAGCTTTGGCAAGTTCTGGGGACTTGCCGGTGTGCGTCTTGGCTTTGCGATTGGCGCGCCGGAGTTGATCGCCCGGTTGGCTGATCTCACCGGACCCTGGGCAGTATCCGGTCCCGCATTGACCATAGGCACCTCGGCTTTGCTTGAAACCGGCTGGGCACTGGAAACACGCGAGCGCTTGCGCAAAGACAGCGCCCGTCTGGATCATATGATGCAGATGGCCGGGGCGAGCCTGTCTGGTGGCACCAGCCTGTTTCGCTTGTATGAAGTGGATGATGCCGCCAAGTGGCAAAACCACCTTGCGCGCTACCACATCTGGACCCGCATCTTCCCATATTCCAAAACCTATTTGCGGTTGGGCTTGCCAGCGCCCGATCGTTGGGAGCAGGTGGAACACGCATTGCGTATGATGGAGCATGAGTTTTGAGCACAGCAGGCATTCTGGTAGGCGCGCTATTGCTCGACGCCATATTTGGCGAGCCACGCTGGCTTTGGCAGCGGGTGCCGCATCCTGCCGTGCTTATGGGCAAGCTGATTGGCCGCGCGGATCGCGACTATAACACCGGCATCAACCGCAAGACTAAAGGCGTGATTGTGGTGATCGCGCTGGTTCTGGCGACATGGATTTTGGGCGGAATTATTGGCCTGTTTGGCTGGCTGCCGCAGATGCTCTTGGCGGCCGTATTGTTGGCGCAGCGCTCGTTGGTGGAGCATGTGCAAGCGGTCGGCGATGCCTTGCGGCAATCGTTGGGAGATGGACGCATGATGGTCGGTCGCATTGTCAGCCGGGATACCAAGGCGATGGATCAAAGCGCGGTTGCTCGGTCTGCCATTGAAAGCGGTGCCGAGAACCTGAGTGACGGTGTGATTGCGCCTGCGTTCTGGTTCCTGGTTGGCGGCCTGCCAGGACTGTTGATCTACAAAGTTGTGAACACCGCCGATAGCATGATTGGCTACAAAACCGAGCGCCACAAGGACTTTGGCTGGGCGGCGGCGCGGTTGGATGACGTGCTCAATTGGGTCCCTGCCCGGCTCACCGCCTTGCTGATTGCTGCGACACATGCCGGATTGGGGCAATGGAAAGCCATCAAGGCGGATGCGAAACTGCACCGTTCCCCAAATGCAGGCTGGCCGGAATCCGCCATGGCGCGGGCGCTGGACGTCGCCGTGGCCGGGCCGCGATCTTATGATGGCGTGCTGCAGGACTTTCCCTATGTGAACCCGCAGGGACGCAAGACGCTCACGCCCGATGATGTGGATGCCTGTTGTCGGGCCTTATGGCTGACATGGGCGGCAGGATTGGCAGTGGTTGGCGTGCTGGCGGTCCTCTAGGCGCTTGCCCGCACGTCAGGCTCTGGCTATGTCTGGACCATCATTTTGTCCACGAGGGTATTTGAATGCGTCTTTTGCCAGCGCTGACCGCGGCGTTCCTGACCGTCAGCACAGCCACCACTGCCGCCGCGCAATGCGGCGGGTCCTTTAACAGCTTTGTCAACGGGTTGAAGAAAGAGGCCCTGTCCAAGGGCTATTCCAAAGGCACCGTGGACAAGTTCTTTGCCAGCGCGCGGCAGGACCCGAAAACCATCAAGGCGGACCGCTCTCAGGGTGTGTTCCAGATGCCGTTTCTGGATTTTTCCCAGCGGTTGATCAGCCAAAACCGAATTGATGTGGGCCGCAAGAAAGCCAAACAATACGCCTCCACCTTCAACCGGATCGAAAAGCAATACGGCGTGTCGCGCGGTGTGCTTTTGGCGTTTTGGGCGTTTGAAACCGACTACGGCGCCTTCCAGGGCGATTTCAACACGCTGAACTCTCTGGTGACACTGGCGCATGATTGTCGCCGTCCAGAGTTGTTCCGCCCGCAAGTGTTTGCGGCGCTGGAGCTCTACAAACGCGGCAACTTCAGCCCGACCAAAACCACCGGCGCTTGGGCAGGGGAAATTGGCATGGTGCAGATGCTGCCAGCGGACATCATTGAAAACGGCGTCGATGGCGATGGCGACGGCAAAGTCAGCCTGAAAACCTCGCCACAGGATGCGCTGATGTCCGGCGGCAAGATGTTGTCACATCTCGGCTGGCGCAAAAATGAGCCATGGCTGCAAGAGGTTGTGGTGCCGAACAATCTGGATTGGTCCAAGTCCGGCTTGGACACCACCTTACCAGCCAATCAATGGGCAAAGATGGGTGTGAAACCACGCGAAGGCAAACTCGCCAACCTGCCCGCCTCGCTGCTGTTGCCACAGGGGCGCAAGGGGCCTGCGTTTTTGGCCTATCCAAACTACAGCGTGTATTTTGAGTGGAACAAAAGCTTCGTCTATGTGACCACGGCGGCTTATTTCGCCAACCGTTTGGAGGGCAAGGCGCGCTACAATGCGGGCAAGCCAGACACAGGCCTGTCCGGAAACCAGATGAAACAGCTACAAAAGAAGCTAAAAGCGCGCGGGCATGACGTTGGCAAGGTCGACGGCATCCTGGGCAAATTGACCCGTCGCGCGGTTCAGGCAGAGCAAGCGCGTCTGGGCCTGCCTGCGGACGCCTGGCCAACGCCACAGTTGCTAAACGCGCTGTAAATAGCGACGCAGAGGCGCGCTCTAGGAGTGCGCCTCAATTTCTTTTACTGGAAACCGTAGACCATCCGCGGTCTGCATCACCAGACGCCCGCCATTTTCTACAATCCGATCGCAGCGCTCCACACCGGTGACAAAGGTCACGCACACCACACTGTCATCGGTAACCTTCCAATGGCCATACCAAGTGCCGCCGCCGCCATAGGTGTATTGATACTGCCCATTGCGCTCAAAAACCGACCGGCCTTCGTCAAAAAACACCAAGGTCTGGCCAGACAGCTGCGCAGAGAGCGCTGCCATAGCAAACGGCGTGTCGCCGCTTTGCCCTTTCCAATCCTGCGCCATACTACTGGCCGCCGCACACAGCAGCCCCAAAATCATCCAAGTCCGCATTACGCACCTCCTGCCCCACCCTAGGCGGCGGCACGCTCACCTGCGCGTCACAATGCAGTGACTGCTTCTCCTTCCAGAAATATCCCGGGGAGGAGGCCCACACCGTGGGCCGGAGGGGCTGGCCCCTCTGCCTTAGGCCACCAAAGTCTCTGCCGCTTTGAGGTCCACAGAGACCAATTGGCTCACGCCCTGCTCGACCATGGTCACACCAAACAGGCGGTCCATGCGCGCCATGGTTACCGCGTGGTGGGTGATGATCAAAAAGCGCGTGTTGGTGCGGCGGCACATCTCGTCCAGAAGATCACAAAACCGCGTTACGTTTGCGTCATCCAACGGCGCGTCGACCTCGTCGAGCACACAAATCGGCGCCGGGTTGGCCAGGAACACCGCAAAGATCAGCGCCATGGCGGTCAGAGTTTGCTCGCCACCGGACAACAAGGACAGCGTGCTGAGCTTTTTGCCGGGCGGCTGACACATGATTTCCAAGCCTGCTTCCAGCGGGTCGTCGCTTTCGACCAGCACAAGGTTGGCCTCACCCCCGCCAAAAAGGTGGCGGAACAAAAGGGAGAAGTTCGAATTCACCTGCTCAAAGGCGGTCAGGAGCCGTTCCCGGCCTTCTTTATTCAGGCTGGCAATACCGCTGCGCAGGGTGCGGATGGCCTCTTCGAGATCTGCCTTTTCGCTGACCAGCGCGTCGTGCTCTTCCTGCACCTCTTTGATGTCTTCTTCGGCGCGCAGGTTCACTGCACCAAGACTGTCGCGTTGCCGTTTCAAACGGTTGACGTCGTTTTCGACTGTCTCGGAATCCGGCATTTTGTCCGGATCCACGTCCAACCGCTCCAGAAGCTGCGCCGGATTGACCTCCTGCTCTTCCATGATGCGCTCGGCGGCATAGGTCACGGTTTCGCGGGCCGCATCGGCGCGGGCCTCCGAGCGGGCACGGGCCTCGCGGGCTTCGCTGGCCAGCCGTTCCGCGTCGCGTTCATTGTGTTCTGCCTCGCGCAGCGCGGCCTCAGCCTCAGCCAGCACGTCGGCAGCTGCTTTGCGGCGCTCTTCGGCGGCCTCGATGGCTTCGGTCAGCTCTTCGCGTTTGGTAGCAATTTCTTCGGGTGCCGCGCCTGCTTCGATCAGCTCTTCTTCCGAGGCATCTTTGCGTTCGGCCAGCTCATTCATCCGCTTTTCGGCGGTTTCAAGGCGGTGACGCCAGCCGCTGATCTCTTTCATGACCTCTTGCGTGCGCTTCAAGCGGGCTTCGCCTTCACGGCGCAATTCGTCATGCGCAGAGCGGCGGGACATCATCATGATGCGCGCGCCTTCGACGGTCATTTTGATGTCTTCCACCTCTTGGCGGGCGGCATCAAGATCACCAAGGTCCGACAGCGCGCGCTCTGCTTCCTGCAGTTGCTGACGCGCCGCCATGGCCTCTTCTTCGTGGCGGGTCACCGCCAAACCAAGGCTTTCCAGACGCCCTTCGGCCAGATTGCGGTCCGCCTCAGCGCGGGACAGCGCGCGGTTGGCATCGGCCACGGCGCGATCAGCGGCGCGGCGGGCTTCGCGGGCGGATTGGTCGACATTGGCAAGTTCGCGCAGACGGGTTTGCAGCGCCTCATGGGCATCGACAGCACCGTCTGCACGGGCCGTGGCGCGGGCCATGGCCTGTTTAAGCTCTTCCAGACGGTTGAGCTGTTGCAGGCGCAGCGCTGCCGCGCTTGGCGCATCTTCGGCCCAGGCGCGGTAGCCATCCCAGCGCCACAGGTCGCCCTCAAGCGAGACAAGCCGCTGACCGGGTTTCAGGAGCGGTTGCAAGGAAAGCGCGTCTTCATTTGCGACGAGGCCAATCTGGCTCATGCGGCGTTCGAGCACTTCGGGCACCGACACGTGCTGCACCAAAGAGGTTACCCCATCGGGCAGCGGTTGCACGTCGCCATACTGTGGCAGCACGTACCAGCCGGAGGGGCCATCTTCTTCGACCTCAGGCGCGCGCAGATCATCGGCTAAGGCTGCGCCCAGCGCCTTCTCAAAGCCCTGCTGCACTTGCAGGCGATCCAGGATTTGGCCGCCTTCGGCCGTGTCGCGCTCCACCAGCTTGGCAAGTGCGGTGGTCTCTGCACGCAGAGCGTTCAACTCGCCTTCCGCTTCCGACCGTTCCGCGCGAGCGTCCGCCTCGCGCGATTGGGTTTCGGCGCGCTCTTCTTCGACCTCGGCAAGGCGTTCTTCGGCATCCTGCGCGGCCTCGATGGCCTCCGCCTCGGATTCGCGCGACAGCTCCAGCTCTTCGGCGGCGCGTTCCAAAGCCTCCTTGGATTCTGCTACCGCAGCGCGGGCTTTCTCGGCCTCGGCTTCGCTTTTGTCCTGCGTCTTCTGACTGTCATCCAACAAGCGCTGCGCCGATTGGTGGCGGGCGGCAAGACGCGCAACGTCCTCGGTCAGTTGCGACAGCTCCGCTTCACGTTCCTGCAGAACACTGGCAGCCTCGCGGCTTTCATCAGAGGCAGCTTCGAGTTTTTCTTCCTGACCTTCGCCGGCCTTGGCAAGCTCGCGTTGTTCCCACTCCAACCGCTCGATGGTGTCTTCCGCGTCGCGGTTCAGACCAGCCTCCCGCTCCATGTCGCGGCCCAGTTGCAGGATGCGATTTTTGAGCGTCTCGATGATTTGCAGCGCGTGGGATTCCTGGTCGTTGAGACTGTCGCGTTGCACTTGCAGGCGTTGCAGCACGGCCGAGGCAATGGCCTCTTCTTCACGTTTGCCGGGCAGGACTTCGTCCCGCTCTTGGCGGGTCTTCGCTGCGGCACGTGCCAGAACCTCAGCCTGAGCGGCCTGCGTGGTGCGCGTTTTGAGTTCATCGTCAGCGGCAGCGCGGGCGTCGTCGGCTTCGCGCCAGCGGCGATAGAGCAACATGCCTTCGGCCTGTCGCAACTCGTCGCCAATGGCGCGGTAACGGGCGGCTTGACGGGCTTGGCGCGACAGCTGTGCCAACTGGCTGGCCAATTGCTCGATCACATCGTCGACGCGAGCAAGGTTGGTTTCGGCACCTTTGAGTTTCAGCTCTGCTTCGTGGCGACGTTGATACAGACCGGAAATGCCCGCCGCTTCTTCCAGAATGCGACGCCGCGCCTTGGGTTTGGCGTTGATCAGCTCAGCAATCTGGCCCTGACGCACGAGCGCGGGGGAATGCGCGCCCGTAGAAGCGTCGGCAAACAACATCTGCACATCGCGGGCGCGGACGTCTTTGGCGTTCACCTTATAGGCGCTGCCCACATCGCGCGTGATGCGACGGACAATTTCGAGCGCGTCATCATCGTTGAAGCCCGCAGGTGCGAGGCGTTCGGAGTTGTCAATTTGCAGAGACACTTCGGCAAAGTTGCGCGCCGGGCGGGTCGAGGCGCCCGCGAAGATCACATCTTCCATGCCGCCGCCGCGCATCGCCTTGGGGCGGTTCTCCCCCATGACCCAGCGCAGTGCTTCCAGCAGGTTGGACTTGCCACAGCCGTTTGGCCCCACAACGCCAGTCAAACCATCGGCGATGATCAGATCGGTGGGGTCCACGAAGCTTTTGAAGCCTGTCAGTCTGAGTTTGGAAAAGCGCAAATTGCGGCGGGTCCTGTGATTCCTTTTTGGTTAAAGAAGTCTGCAAAGGGCTCTTGTGGTGAGTCAACGGCAAACCACAGGATATGGATTTAACCCCGAAGTTATCCACAAGATATTGCCAATATTGGGCAGATCGTCGCGCTGACGGATCGGCATCAGAGGCATGGGGTTGCAAACAGCACTCTTCGTCGCGGGTGACACCTTGCCTATTATTTGAGCAAATTCCAGTGGCGATGCCGCCTTGGACGACCTTTCCTAGTGCAACGGCTGGACAGCCTCACTCCACACTGACACATCTTTGATCAAACGATCAACGGGAAGACGTCATGAGCGATATCAAAGTGGTGCCAGGCAACCCGCGCGACGCGCAAGCCACCGCGCTTTTGCAAGCAAGCCACGCCTTGATGCAGGAGCTGTTCAGCGCAGAAGACAATCACTTCCTGTCGATTGACGAATTGTGCGTGCCGTCCGTGAGTTTTTTCGTGGCCACGGAGGACGAGGTGTCTCTGGGATGCGTGGCCCTAGCCAACAAAGGCAACTACGCCGAGATCAAATCAATGTTTGTGGATCCAAAGGCGCGCGGCAAAGGCATTGCGCATAAGTTGATGCAAGCGATTGAAGTCGAGGCGCGGGCCCAGGGACTTGCCGAAGTGAAGCTGGAAACCGGTGACACATTGCATCAGGCGCACAGTCTATACCGGGCGCATGGCTTCAAGGATTGTGGACCGTTTGGGGAGTACGAGGAGAGCCCGGCGTCGCTGTTCATGAGCAAAACACTGACCTGATCGCTCTTATCGCTAGGGCTTGCACGTTGCCGCACCGCGTGGTCAAATTATGTGACCAGTTACGCGGGGCCAATTTCTATGCCATTTCAAAAAGTTCAGCCGGAAAAACTCTCCACCTCTGTGGTGCGCCAGATTGAGCTGTTGATTTTGCGCGGTATTTTGCGGCCCGGCGAGCGCCTGCCTGCGGAGCGCGAGCTGAGTGATCGGCTCGGCGTATCCCGGCCCAGTCTGCGCGAAGCGATTGCGACCTTGCAGGACAAAGGCCTGCTGACCTCCAAGGCAGGTGCCGGGATTTTTGTGGCAGATGTGCTCGGCAGCGCTTTTTCCGAAGCTTTGGTGCAGTTGTTTTCGGCCCATGATGAGGCCGTGTTTGATTACATTGCCTTCCGGCGCGACATGGAAGGCCTGGCGGCAGAACGTGCGGCGACCTTGGCCAGCGACACGGATTTGCAGGTGATCCAGGCGGTGTTTGACAAGATGGAAGCCGCGCACCCGAAGCGCAATCCGTCTGATGAGGCGCAGTTGGATGCGGATTTTCATCTCGCCATCATTGAAGCCAGCCACAATGTGATCATGCTGCATATGATGCGGTCGATGTATCAGTTGCTGCGCGAAGGCGTGTTCTACAACCGCATGATCATGTTCAAACAGCGCACCACGCGGGGCGAGTTGTTGGAGCAGCACCGGGCGATCAATACCGCGCTACAAGCGCGGGATGCTGAAGCGTCCCGGAAAGCGGTGATTGAACATCTGGATTATGTGGAAACCGCTCTGACCAACTTCAAAAAATCCACGCAGAACGAAGCGATTGCCAAACAGCGCTATGAGCATGAGTTGAGCCGCTAGGCGCGGCGCAAAATTCAGGCAGCGTAGTCCAGCTTCACGTTGAGCAGATCCACATCTTCAGCGGTCATGTTTTCCAGGATCACGGCTGGTTCCTGATCCAGCGTGACCACCGAACCGTCCACCGTGTGGGACCCGGACAGCAGGATGGTGATGGTTTCGGTGTCGGCATCATAGCTGGCTTCCCACTCCATCACGGCGTCACTGCCAAAATCGCTGGCGGCAAAGGTGACGGTTTCGGTGGCCACATCAAAATCCGAGATCACAACCTCTTCACGGTCATCATCAAACTCAAAGGCGACGGTGAAATTGTCGACTCCGTCGCCCCCGTCCAGGGTATCGCCATTGTCCCCGACCAGGAGATCATCTCCAAAACCGCCATGCAGAACATCCGCCGAGGCGTCCGCCAGACTTGGATGCGCGCCAACAAGGGTGTCATCCCCTGTGCCCCCCAACAGCGTGTCGGCGCCCTCATAGTCGCGGATCAAGTCATTGCCTGCACCGCCGCGCACCAGATCGTTGCCACTGTCCTCAAACCCCAGTTCGCCTGCGCCGATGCCGTCGTAGGTGTCATCATTGTCGCCCATGACAATGGTGTCGTTGCCGGCGCCGCCTGAAATCGCATCTTCACCGGCCCCTCCGAGGACGTAATCGTCTCCTGCGCCGCCACTCAACACATCGCTGCTGGCGCCGCCAACGATCGTGTCATCGCCATCGCCGCCATCGATCCAGTCAACACCATTGTTGCCGCGCAGATCATCGTCTCCGGCACCCCCAATGACGGTGTCGTCGGCGTCATCACCGGCAAATGTGTCGCTTGTGTCAGAGAGCGTCGCCGCATCTGCGGCGTCAAGGAGCTGTTGCTGACTGGGCATAAATCCGGTGTCAGTCTCATCCTCCGCCGTTTCCGCAGTGGCCTCGTCTGGTATTTCGTAGCTGCCCAAAACATCAGCCATCATGCCCACGCCAAAAATCGCGGTAATTGCCAAAAGTCCCAACATTGCTCTTGCCCTCAAAACAGCTCTCACGGCTTTGAGTAAGAGAATATTAACCAAGTTTGACCGGATTGAGGCGGGCGTGTGCTGCTTTCTGGTCCACGCCAGCGCAACAAAAAAGGCCGCCGAAGCGACCTTTCTATTCTATGCATACAATCTTCGGATCAGGCTTTGTCTGTTCCGACGTTTTCCGCAAAAGCTTTCTCGAACTCTTTTTGCTTTTCCGGGCTGGCGTCGGTTTGATAGTTGGCCTTCCACTCGTCCATGGTCATGCCATAGTAGATCTCGCGCGCCTCATTTTTGCCCATCTCGATGCCGCGCTCGTTGGCGGCTTCCTGATACCAGCGTGACAGACAATTGCGGCAAAAGCCTGCGAGGTTCATCATATCGATGTTCTGAACGTCGGTGCGCTTCTCCATCAGGTGCTCGCGTAGGGTGCGGAAAGCGGCCGCTTCGAGTTCGATCTGAGTTTGCTTATCCATGGCTGTCCTCCGGGGGCAATTGCGTTGCGCAATGGGTAGCAACCGGAGGGACGTTGGGCAAGCGCGTCACATGATCGTGAGGGCGAGCCAAGGCACCAGAGCGAAGACAAAGATCAACAGCTTGTAGGTGCCGAACCACTGGAAATAGAGCGGCGCCAGCGTGTCTTTCTCAACACCGGTGATCCGCGCATGCACGTCCGTGACCCAGCCGCGCAGGCCATAGATCATGACGGTGGCAAAAAGCAGGACACCGATGTGGATAACGGCCATCCATCCGAAGAAGGCAGTAAGGGTTGCTTGGGTCATGTCAGCCTCCTTTCAGCTGTTGTTTTTCCCACTCCATATATGGGTACAGCCGCCGCCTTCTACCAGAGGTCGCGCATTGGATTTCAAGCCAAAGCGGATGATTTATAAGCCAGAATTTGCCAACGTATTTTGCAAAATGGGCGCGAGCCGTTCCGCCCAGGCGTTCTGGCTTTCTGGTGTGTCAATTTCGTCGTGGCGCAGCTCGATCAAGGCATTCAGGCGCCCTGGCTGTAGTGCGTGTTGGTCGATGCTGTCGCCGGGCAGCCAACCGTTGTAAGGCTCGTTGTCACCCACTGTCAGATCACCCTCCTGTTCCAGCTCAGCAATCAGCGCCTTGCCAAACCGGTCTTCTTGCTGGGCATGCAACACACCGATTTCCCACGGACGCGGTGCGCGGCCGTTGAGCTTGGGGGAGAAGCTGTGCATGGCGATGATCACCACATCTTCGTGCTCCGCCGCCAGACCTTCGAGCGCATTGTGATACGGCAGATAATGCATGGCTTTGCGGCGCTCGATTTCCACATCGTCGACGTCGCGGTTTCCGGGAATGATCGTGCCGTCGTAAAGCCGCATGACCAGCGTCGGGTCGTCTGCGCCGCGATTGGGGTCGATGCAAAGGCGGGACCAGTTGGCGCAGATCACAGGCGCATCCAGCAACTCGCCTAATCGCAAAGACGTACCGCGTGCGCCCACATCATAGGCGATGTGTCGGGACATGTCGGCGGGATCAAGCCCCAGGTCACCGCCACTGATGTCGGCAGGCACAAAGTTGGAGGCGTGATCAACGGTGATGAGCCAGCGCGAACGACGCTCTGCGCCGTAGATGGAAAACGGTGTATATGTCATGGGCCTGTCATTGCTTTCTGATCAGACTTAGGCCAGTTGTGGCGCAAAGTGAATTGGGTACAGGTTCACCTTGTATTTGTTAGCGTTAACATGTAGCAGGTGACACGCAAGGTGCCTTCAGGTCATTTCCTGAATAGCCAGACGAGCAAAGGCAAAGAAAGACGGATCATGAGACGACTGAGAAACGTGAAAATCGTGGCCACATTGGGCCCAGCTTCCGAAACCTACGACATGATCCGCAGCCTGCACGAAGCCGGTGCTGACGTGTTCCGCCTGAACATGAGCCACGGAAGCCACGACGAGATCCGCGAAAAGCACCGCATCATCCGTCAGGTTGAGAAAGACCTGCAAAGCCCGATCGCCATTCTGGCCGACCTTCAGGGACCAAAACTGCGCGTGGGTGTGTTTGCCAACGGCGAAGAAGAACTGGTGGACGGTGCGACGTTCCGCCTCGACCTTGATCCCGCTGAAGGCGACGTGAACCGCGTATGCCTGCCGCACCCTGAGATTTTTGCCGCCCTAAAAGACGGCGCCAACCTCTTGGTCAACGACGGCAAGATCCGCCTGAAAGTGGAAAGCTGCGGTGATGACTTCGCCAACTGTGTGGTGACCACCGGGGGCACCATCTCCAACCGCAAAGGCGTGAACGTGCCAGACGTGGTGCTCCCACTGGCGGCGCTGTCTGAAAAAGATCGCGACGATCTGGAGTTTGTATGTGGTTTAGGTGTGGACTGGCTGGCGCTGTCCTTTGTGCAGCGTGCCGAAGACGTCCAAGAAGCCCGCGAGCTATCACAAGGCCGCGCGGCGATTCTGTCCAAGATCGAAAAGCCAGCCGCGGTTGAAGCCTTTGACGAAATCCTTGCCGCGTCCGATGGCATTATGGTGGCCCGTGGTGACCTTGGGGTGGAACTGCCGGTCAGTGCCGTACCACCAATCCAGAAACGCCTAGTGCGCAAGTGTCGCAATGTCGCCAAGCCGGTGATTGTGGCGACGCAAATGCTGGAAAGCATGATTGAAAGCCCAATGCCCACCCGTGCCGAAGTGAGTGATGTGGCAACGGCGATTTACGAAGGCTCCGACGCGATCATGCTGTCGGCTGAATCAGCCGCAGGCAGCTTCCCGATCGAAGCGGTCACCACGATGAACAATGTGGCGATGGAAGTCGAAAACGACCCGACCTATCGCGAGATCATCGAAGCCAGCCGCAGCGCACCACGCTCCGGTGTGGCGGATGCGATTGTTGTGGCGGCACGCGAGATTGCGGAAACTACCGAAGTGGCCGCGATTTGCTGCTTCAGCCAATCCGGCACCACAGCTTTGCTGATTGCCCGCGAACGTCCCCGTGTACCGATCATCGCGATGACCTCTTTGCGTGGCACTGCGCGTCGACTGGCGCTGAGCTGGGGCACAAACTGTGTGATCACCTCCAATGTCAGCCGCTTTAAAATGGCAGTTGTAGCCTCGGCCCGCGCGGCCCGTGATCTGGGCTACGCCGAGGAGCAGGATCAGATTGTTGTGACCGCCGGCCTGCCGTTCAACGTGCCCGGCACCACCAACATTCTGCGGGTGTCTCCCTGTGACGAGCGTTTGATTTTCAACCTCGAGTCGGAGTAGCGTCAGCCGAAAGGGCATCCCTCGAGAAGGGCCAAGGGCAGGCATGGCAACAGACTATCTGATCACAGTTGGATTGATTGTGGGGTTGTTCTCCATTCCTGCCATGCTCGCCGCCTATGCCGACAACCGCTTTCCACGCAATGCGATGGGGGCATTCATATTGTCAGCGGCGGTGATAACCGTCGCAATCATCTTGAATCCGGCGCGCTACAGCGTGGCGGATTTGCCAAATGTGGTGATCCGCGTGATTGCGGACATCATCCACTAGAAACCCCACAAAAATGAGTCGATTGGGCCTTGCGTGCCTGAACTATGCGCTCTATACGGCGCCTCTATTCGCGCGACCGGCTGGATGGCATGCCGAGTCGCGTTTGTCACCGACCGAATACAAAGGAGACGGAAATGCCTAAGATGAAGACCAAGTCGAGCGCCAAAAAGCGCTTCAAGGTCACTGCCTCTGGCAAAGTGAAAGCCGGCCAAGCCGGTAAGCGCCACGGCATGATCAAACGCACCAACAAATTCCTGCGTGACGCACGCGGCACCACCACGCTGTCCGCACCGGACGCGAAGATCGTCAAGGGCTTCATGCCCTACGACCGCTAAGAGGAGATTGAGATATGTCCCGCGTTAAAGGTGGTACCGTAACCCACGCCCGTCACAAAAAAGTCGTCAAGGCCGCAAAAGGCTACTACGGCCGTCGCAAGAACACCTTCAAGGTCGCGCGTCAGGCAGTTGATAAGGCGAACCAGTACGCAACACGTGACCGTAAGAACCGGAAGCGTAATTTCCGTGCGCTCTGGATCCAGCGCATCAACGCTGCTGTGCGCGCACACGACGAAGCCCTGACCTACTCCCGCTTCATCAACGGCCTGACCCTGGCCGGTATCGAAGTGGACCGTAAGGTTCTGGCTGACCTGGCCGTACATGAGCCAGCCGCGTTCAACGCGATCGTGGATCAGGCGAAAGCGGCACTGGCAGCCTAAGCCAAGTCGCTTCAAAGAATAGAAAAGCCCGTGCCTTTGGCGCGGGCTTTTCTTTTTGCGATTTGGTCAAAGAGAGAACATCAAGCAGACTTAGGCTGCACAAAAAGAGAACAAAAGAAAAACAAGTTACGTTTTATTTACCATTCCACCCCCATGATGCCACCACGGCGTGTGTTTGCCGCGAGATGTACCAGTGATTTGGAGGTTAGAATGGCCCGTATCAGCGAGCTGCATTATTCCAATGCCTATGCGCAGCGTTCCGGAGTTGAGGAATTTTTAGAAGTCGCTCTGGCGTTTGACGAAGACCCCAGCGATTTTGTGGTGTCTTTTTATCAGGCGGACGGAACTGTCGGCATTGAGATCCCCCTAACCCACCCGGATGTGTTGGCCTCCATTGACCCGGACACAAATGAGCAGGTCCTGGTGATTTCCGCTTCGCATTTTCCAATCCTGCTGACCGATCCGGACGGGCGCGGCGCGAGTAACTACGAAGCCTATGCGCTGACCAACAGCAGCACCGGCGAGGTGGTAGACTTCTACGACATTGGCGGAGGCACACAGAACATCCTCGCCATTGACGGCGCGGCTGCGGGCGCCACGTCCGAAAACCTGTCGGTGCTGACGTCACCCAACAGCACCACAACCAGCATCCAATTCAACCAACCAATGTCAGGCCAACGCTCCGATGCTACCATAGGTGCCGGAGATACCGGGGTGGCGTGCTTTGTCGAAGGCACCCGCATCCGCACCGAGGTCGGCTATCAGTTGATCGACACTTTGTGCGAAGGTGATTTGATCTGGACCCGAGACAATGGGTTGCAGCCGATACGCTGGATCGGGCGGCGCACGGTGCCGGGCAGCGGAAAATATGCGCCGGTGCAAATTGCGCCAGAAACCTTTGGCGCGATCAAGCCGCATCAGGTCTCCCAAAACCACCGCATGTTGATCACCGGCTGGCGCGCGCAGCTGCTGTTTGGCGAGGACGAAATACTGGTGCCGGCAAAAGCGCTTGTAGACGACTGCGACGTGCGGATTTGTGAGTGTGATCGGGTCACCTATTACCACCTGCTGTTTGATGACCACCAGATCATCAGCGGGGACGGCGTGTTGAGCGAGAGCTTCTTCCCCGGCAACGAGGCGATGAAGGCTGTCGATTGCGGCACCCAACGAGAGATGTTTGCCCTGTTTCCGGAGCTGGCCACCGGGGTACTGGTGCAAACCCAAACCGCGCGGCCGGTGGCGCCCGCCAGCCTTGGCCCCCTGTTGATGCGCAATTGATCCAACAGGGGGCAGTTTCCATGGCGGCGCACCTCAGCACGCTTGCAATCAAGGGGCTGTATGATAGGAGGTCTGCGGTAATTTCTCATCTGGGGACGGCCCTGCCATGGACGAACTGCGCACCAAATACATCGAAGCAATTGCTGCCGCGGCAGACGAAGCCGCGCTCGAAGAGCTGCGCGTGCAAGCCGTGGGCAAGAAAGGTGAAGTCAGCCTGAAAATGCGCGAGCTGGGCAAGATGACACCGGAAGAGCGCCAAGTCGCTGGCCCGGCGCTCAACGCGCTCAAGAACGAAATCAACTCTGCTTTGGCCGCCAAAAAAGTGGCGCTTGCGGACGCCGCGCTGGACGCGCGCCTGGCCACCGAATGGCTCGACGTAACGCTGCCTGCGCGCAACCGTCGCGTCGGCACCATCCACCCGATCAGCCAGGTGACCGAAGAGGTCACCGCGATCTTTGCGGATATGGGCTTTGCCGTGGCAGAGGGTCCGCAGATCGAGACCGATTGGTATAACTTTGACGCGCTCAACATTCCGGGTCACCACCCTGCGCGCGCGGAGATGGACACTTTCTACACCCACCGTGCCGAAGGTGACGAGCGCCCGCCGCATGTGCTGCGCACCCACACCAGCCCGGTGCAAATCCGCTCGATGGAAAAAACCGGCGCGCCGATCCGCATCATTTGTCCGGGTCGCGTCTACCGCGCGGACTATGACCAGACCCACACACCGATGTTCCACCAGGTCGAAGGTCTAGCGCTCGGCAAAGACATTTCCATGGCAAACCTC
This sequence comes from Shimia sp. MIT1388, assembly GCF_047124445.1. Lineage (GTDB taxonomy): Bacteria > Pseudomonadota > Alphaproteobacteria > Rhodobacterales > Rhodobacteraceae > Shimia. Next base: position 2,738,737 of record NZ_CP138921.1, read on the forward strand.
AAGTGGGTGCTGGAAGAGTTCTTCTCCGCCTTCTTTGGCACCGACGTCAAAACCCGCTTCCGTGCGTCCCACTTCCCGTTCACGGAGCCTTCTGCCGAAGTCGACATCCAGTGCAGCTGGGAAGGTGGCACTGTAAAAGTTGGCGAAGGCGACGACTGGCTCGAAGTGCTGGGCTCCGGCATGGTGCACCCGAACGTACTTAAGGCTGGCGGGATTGATCCTGACGAGTATCAAGGCTTTGCGTTTGGCATGGGCATCGACCGTCTCGCAATGCTGAAATACGGCATCCCGGACCTGCGCGCCTTCTTTGACAGCGACCTGCGCTGGCTGCGCCACTATGGTTTTGCCTCTCTGGACCAACCGACCCTGCACGGCGGTTTGAATCGATAATTTTCTGGGCATCGCGCAGCTTCACCGGAAGCGCGTTGGTGCCCGATGACGCTTTAGAACAAGCGAAAAGGAATTCGCTATGAAATTCACTCTTTCCTGGTTGAAAGACCACCTTGAGACCGACGCAAGCGTTGACGAGATTGTCGAGGCACTGACCGATCTGGGTCTTGAAGTTGAAGACGTTTCCAACCCGGCTGAGCGGCTGGCCGACTTCACGCTGGGCAAGGTGGTACACGCCGAGCAGCACCCGGACGCCGACAAGCTGCGCGTGTGCAAAGTTGCGACCGACGAAGGCGAACTGCAGATCATCTGTGGCGCACCAAACGCGCGCGAAGGCATCACTGTCGTGGTGTGTAAGCCGGGCATGTATATTCCCGGGCTGGATATCACCATCTCCGTGGGCAAGATCCGCGGCGTGGAAAGTTTCGGGATGATGGCCTCTGAGCGCGAGCTGGAGCTGTCTGATGAGCATGATGGCATTATCGAGCTGCCGTCCGGTGAAGTCGGCGACAAGTTTGTCGACTGGTTGGCGCAAAACGATCCGTCCAAGGTCGACACCATGATCGAGATTGCGATCACGCCGAACCGCCCAGATGCGCTGGGTGTGCGTGGCATCGCACTGGATCTGGCGGCGCGTGGGTTGGGCAAGATGAAGCCTGCCAAGACCGCGTCTACAGAGGGCACATTTGACAGCCCGATCACCGTGACCATTGACGAGTCCGCCGCCACCGATGGCTGTGAAGTCTTTGCCGGTCGCCTGATCAAAGGTGTGAAAAATGGCCCATCGCCGCAGTGGTTGCAGGACCGTTTGAAGGCCATTGGTCTGCGTCCAATTTCCGCGCTGGTGGACATCACCAACTTCTTCACCTTTGACCGCAACCGCCCGCTGCACGTGTTTGACGCGGACAAGGTCAAAGGCAACCTGCGCGTACACCGCGCGGCAGGGGGAGAAACCCTCGTTGGTCTGGATGAGAAAGAATACTCTTTCAACGAAGGTATGGTTGTCATCTCGGACGACGAAGGTGTGGAATCCATCGGCGGCATCATGGGTGGTCTGGCCACCGGCTGCACCGAAGAAACCACCAATGTTTTCCTTGAGGCCGCTGTCTGGGATCACATCCAGATCGCCTACACTGGTCGTGGTTTGAAGATCAACTCGGACGCACGCTACCGCAACGAGCGCGGCATCGATCCGGCCTACAACATGCAGGCGATGGATGATGCGACCCAAATGATCATTGACCTGTGTGGTGGTGAGCCATCCAACATCGTGACTGCCGGTGCGGTGCCGAACGTGGCGCGCGCCTATAAGCTGGACACCGATCGTGTTCAGTCGCTTGTTGGCATGGAAATACCTGCTGAAACGCAGGTTACCACGCTGGAAGCGCTTGGCTTCACCATCGAAGGTGACATGGCGCATGTGCCGAGCTGGCGTCCGGATGTGCGTGGCTCTGCCGATCTGGTGGAAGAAGTCGCGCGAGTGGCCTCACTGACCAAACTCGAAGGCAAGCCGCTGCCACGCACTTCTGCCGGTGTGCCGGAGCAAATCCTGTCGCCTATGCAGAAGCGTGAACAAATCGCGCGTCGTACAACGGCGGCATTGGGCTACAACGAATGTGTGACCTACAGCTTCATCGACAAGGCGGCCGCTGAGCTGTTTGGCGGTGGATCGGATGCAACCATGTTGGAAAACCCGATCTCCAGCGAGATGAGCCACATGCGCCCGTCCCTGCTGCCGGGCCTCCTGCAAGCGGCAGCGCGCAACCAAGCGCGTGGTTTCATGGACATGGCGTTGTTTGAGTGTGGCGCGGTGTTCCACGGCGGTGAGCCAGGTGAGCAAGAAAACCTGCTGACCGGCATTCTGGTGGGCCGCACTGTGGGCAAAGACATCCATGGCGAGAGCCGTGGCGTGGACATCTATGACGCCAAGGCGGACATGGAAGCGGTAATGAGTGCGCTCGGTGCGCCTGCAAAGCTGACCTACAACCGCGGTGTGAACGGCTGGTGGCATCCGGGCCGCAGCGCGAAAGTGGGTCTGGGTCCGAAGAAAATCCTCGGCGCCTTTGGCGAAATCCACCCGAAAGTGCTCGACGCGTTGAACGTGAAAGGTCCAGTGGTGGCGTTCGCGATCCACACTGCCGAAATCCCGATGCCACGCAAAAAATCTGCCTCCAAGGGCGCCGTGACCATGGCGGATCTGCAGGCGGTGGAACGTGACTTCGCCTTTGTGGTGGACGCGGATGTGGAAGCGGTGTCTCTTGTGAACGCGGCCGCAGGTGCGGACAAAAACCTGATCACTGACGTGCGGATCTTTGATGAGTTCATCGGCGGCGCTCTGGGTGAGGGCAAGAAATCCCTCGCGATCACAGTACGCCTGCAGCCCACCGAAAAGACGCTCAAGGAAGCGGATATCGAGGCAGTGGCGACCAAGATTGTTGAGAAAGTCAGCAAAGCCACCGGCGGTACCCTGCGTGGCTGACGCCGTTCTGCCGCGACCGGCGCGGGCCGAAGAGGCCCCAGCCATCGCGCGGCTGATTGATGCGGCTTACCAGCCTTATCGGGATCAAGGATTAACGCTGCCGGATGTCTCCGGCGGCGTTTCTGCTTCGATAGCCGCCGGACAAGTCTGGGTCATGGACGACTTGTCAGGCGTATTGATACTCGCCACAGCAACACCAACAGCGCATCTGATGAATGTGGCGGTATCGCCCGATGCGCGTGGGCGTGGGATTGGCGGCCAATTGATCCGATGGGCGCTTGAGTTGGCCCAAGCAGCAGGCTGCACGGAGATCGCCTTAGCGACCCACGTGGACATGCCCGACAATGTCGCGCTTTATACCCACCTTGGTTGGCAGGAAACCGAGCGAGACGAGACTCGCGTGATGATGGTGCGACGGCTGCCTTAGGTTTCGGTGAGATGCTCGGCCAGAGCGTCAAACACCAATCGAATGCGCCGGCTGGTGTGCAATTCGCGATGGGTAGTGAGCCAGATTGGGAACACTATTGGGGCCAGCTCTGGGAGGACACGCTCGATGCCCGGGGTCGCTTCGGCGACATCATCGGCCATCGGGGCAATGCCGAACCCCTGCCTACAGAGCTCCCAGGCGACGAGGCCACTGTCAGAACCGGTGCGGAAGTTGTCGATGTCTATCGGGAAGCCCATCGGCTTAAGATATTCGAGCATGCGCGGCACATCACCGGACCCAACAAAATCATGTTTGGCCAAATCGTCCACAGTTTGCGGACGCCCGCGCAAGTCAAGATACTCTTGGGAGGCATAAAAATAGCCTTTGGCTTCACGCACCAGCCGCGCAATCAAGTCCGGCTGCTCGGGGCGGACATGGCGGATGGCAATGTCTGCCTCCCGCCGCATAAGGTCTTGCACATCATCCGAGGCGACAACCTCAATGACCAACTTCGGGGCTTTGGCGCGCAGATCTTTGAGAATCGGCGGCAGCAGATGCACTGAGTAGACATCTGAGGCGGTGATCGCCACGCGGCCCTCGACGTCTTGGTTCTGACCAGAGGCGACCAAGGCCACGCGATCCGCCGCCTCGCGCATAGCACGCACATGTTCCAACAGTTCGCCACCTGCGACCGTGAGCTCCAGGGACCGCCCCACCCGCTCAAACAGCATGATGCCAAGATCTTCTTCCAATGCGGCCACTTGCCGGCCCAAAGTAGGCTGTGTCAGATTCAGTTTGCGCGCAGCTGCAGACAGCGAGCCCTCTTCTGCCGTGGTCAGAAAGGCGCGGATGTGGTTCCAGTCAAAGGTGCCATTTGGGTCGATCATACAAATACGTATAACAACACTGCGAATTTCGGCAATTTATATCGCATTCACGCATGGGTAAGGTCATTCTTGAAAGGAGAACGACCATGCAAGCAGCAGCGAAGTTTTGGGATGGTGTGGCGCAAAAATACGCCAAATCCGCCATCAGTGATATGCAGGCGTATGAGTATACGCTGGGCCGGACACGGTCCTACCTCAAGGAAAGTGACGTGGTGATGGAGTTGGGCTGTGGCACGGCCTCCACCGCTATCAAACTGGCAGATGCCGTGGCTGAGATGGTGGCCACGGATGTGTCTGGCGGCATGTTGGAAGTGGGGCGCGAGCGGGTCAGCGAAGCGGGTGCCAAGAACATCCGGTTGGTGCAGGCCACGCCAGAAAGCGCACCGGAAGGCCCGTTTGATGTGGTGATGGCGCACAATCTGATCCACCTTTTGGAAGACGGCGACATCGCCATGGCCGAAGTGGCCAAGCGGGTCAAACCTGGCGGACTGTTCATCTCCAAGACACCCTGTTTGAGTGAGAACATGCGGTCGATCAAATTCCGGATGCTCAAAACCGCGATCCCGCTGATGCAGTTTTTTGGCAAGGCGCCCTTTGTGCGGTTCTTCTCGATTGCCGAACTGGAACGCTCTATCACAGACGCAGGGTTTCGTATCATCGAGAGCGGCAACTTTCCGGCGGATCCGCCAAGCCGCTACCTTGTGGCGCGCAAGCTTTGACGCGCGGCATTTGAAACTGCTTCAAGTCGTGAGGGATTGGAGCACGGCGCCGGACAGGCTATGACCTTGCGCAAGCAAGAGAGGATACCCCATGAGCCTAAACGTCTACCTGTCCGGCGAAATTCACACCGATTGGCGCGAGCAGATCATTGCAGGCGCCGCCGATCTGGATGTGACCTTCAACAACCCTGTGACCGATCACGCAGCTTCTGACGATTGTGGCGTGGCCATCTTGGGCGCGGAAGACAACAAATACTGGCATGACCACAAAGGCGCGATGGTGAACGCCATTCGCACCCGCAAAGGCATAGAAGATGCAGATGTGGTTGTGGTGCGTTTTGGCGAGAAGTACCGCCAATGGAATGCCGCCTTTGACGCAGGATATGCGGCAGCGCTTGGCAAATCGATCATTGTCCTGTCCATGCCGGATCAGCAGCACGCGCTTAAGGAAGTGCATGCGGCAGCCCTGGCCGTGGCGGAGGAGCCAGCGCAAGTGGTGCAAATTCTACGCTACGTCCTCACAAGCCAGCTGCCAAACAGCTGACCTGCGCTGCGCGCTTACGTCGCGTTAGACTTGCTTGGTGAAATTGCCCCCTCCTAGGCTAGGTTTCAGCAGAGGAGGGCGGCATGGAATTTGACTATATCATCGTCGGCGGAGGGTCCGCCGGATGCGTTTTGGCCGCGCGCCTCAGTGAGGATCCGCACACCAAAGTATGTTTGGTGGAGGCAGGCGGCAAAGGCGAGGATATTTTCATCCGCGCCCCGGCCTTGATTGCCGCGATGATTTCCGGGCGCCCCAAGATCAACAATTGGGCGCTCAAAACCGTACCTCAAAAGCAACTGAACAACCGACGTGGGTTTCAGCCTCGCGGCAAGGCCTTGGGCGGCAGTTCCGCAATCAACGCCATGCTTTATGTGCGCGGGCACAAAGCTGACTACGACGAATGGGCGGAGCTTGGTTGCGACGGCTGGGACTGGGAGAGCGTGCTCCCTTATTTCAAGAAATCTGAGGGCAACCAGCGTGGTGCGGATGATCTGCATGGAGACGGTGGTCCGTTGCAAGTGGGCGATCAGGCCGAACCGCGCGCCATCAATGACGCCTTTATCTCAGCCTGCAATGCACATCAGATCCGGACCAACACAGATTTTAATGGCCCCGAGCAGGAAGGCGCCGGACACTATCAGGTGACGCAGTTTTTTGACGGCGACCACAAAGGCGAACGCTGCTCCGCTGCGGCAGCCTATTTGCGAGACAATCTGCATCGCGCCAACTTGACCGTCTATACAAAGACCCAAGCGCGGCGGGTTGTGATGACCAAAGGGCGCGCCACGGGGCTTGAGATAAAGCGCAATGGCACTGTTGAGACGCTCCAGGCGCGTAAGGAAGTGATCCTGTCCTCCGGGGCTTTTGGTTCGCCGCAGCTCTTGTTGCTGTCCGGTATCGGGCCGCGTGAAGAAGTGAAAAAGCACGGCATCAAACTTGTGCATGACCTGCCGGGTGTTGGGCAAAACCTGCAGGACCACCTTGATCACATCTTAAGCTACCGCAACAAGAAGAAAGACACCGTGGGTCTGACACCTTCGGGTTTGGCGAAGATGACCAAGGCAGCGCTTCGTTGGCGCAAGACGGGGACCGGTCTGTTTGCCTCGCCCTTTGCCGAGAGCGGCGCGTTTTTTAAAACCGATCCCACGTTGGGCCGGCCGGACATCCAGCTGCATTTTGTCGTGGGCATTGTGGACGATCACAATCGCAAGATGCACATGCCCTATGGCTATAGCTGCCATGTCTGTGTGTTGCGCCCGCACAGTCGCGGAACCGTCACTCTACAGTCCGCCGATCCGGACAAACCACCCAAGATTGACCCAAAATTCCTGGAAGATGAGCGCGATTTGCAAGTGATGAAAAAAGCAATCAAGACGCTCGACAGCATCATGGAAGACAGGGCGCTCGAGGGTTGGCGTGGCGCGCGCTACTATAAACACGACGGCTCAGATGCGGCGTGGGAAGCAGATATTCGGGCGCGGGCCGACACGATCTATCACCCGGTCGGCACCTGTAAAATGGGCACGGATGACATGGCCGTGGTGGACAACCAATGCCGTGTCCATGGCGTCGAAGGGCTGCGTGTGGTGGATGCCTCAGTTATGCCACGGCTGATTGGCGGCAATACTAACGCGCCCACGATCATGATCGGCGAAAAGATCGCTGACACCATTCGATCCGGTACCTAGAAGGGGGAACCGAGGCTCCCCAAAATTGATTTAGGCAGGCACGGCTGGTGTTTTCAGGCCAACTTGTACGGCTGGACGCGCGAGGAAACGCTCCAGATAGGCGTTCACGATGGGGTAGTTTTCCCAGCCAACTGCCTCTTTGGCCCCGTAGTAATCCAAGGCGCGCAGCCACGGTGCGGTTGCAATGTCCGCAATCGAGTAGCTGCCCGTGATCCAGTCACGGCCTTCCAGCTGTTTTTCCAGCACGGACAGCAACCGTTTGGCTTCGTTCTGATAGCGTTCGCGTGGACGCGGGTCTTCGATCTCGGCACCGGCAAACTTGGTGAAGAAGCCAAGCTGACCAAACATTGGGCCAACACCTGCCATCTGGAACATCACCCACTGGATGGCTTCGTATTTCTCGGCTGGCGTGCTGCCAATCAGCTTGCCGGTTTTCTCCGCTAGGTAGATCAGGATTGCGCCGCTCTCAAACAGGCTTAGTGGCTGACCATCCGGGCCGTTTGGATCAATGATGGCTGGAATTTTGTTGTTAGGGTTCAGCGCCAAGAACTCCGGGCTTTTGACATCCGCGTCGCTCAGCGTGACTAGGTGCGCCTCGTAAGGCAGGCCGATTTCTTCCAGCATGATCGAAACCTTCACCCCGTTTGGTGTGGGGAAGGCATAGAGTTGCAGAACGCTCGGATCTTGCGCGGCCCAGCGGCTGTTGATTGGGTGATCGGTGACAGTGGTCATTGTGGCTCTCCTGTTGCGGTCCTAGGGGATAGATAAGGGCTTTTTCCCATCCCGCCAGCGCTCTATTCGTGCGATAGGGAGCATGTTACTGTGCATCAGCGCAGAGCCAACATGTTAAAAAGCCGCCCAAAATGGGCATGAAAATCGGGGGAAATCCGTTGGAATCCATTGTAGAACAGGCGCAGGGCCTCGGCCCATTGGTGGTTGCCGCAGGCAAAGCACTGGTGGTGCTGATTATTGGTTGGATCGTCGCAGGCGCGATCAGCCGTATGGTGCGCAACCGCGTCAACAACACGCCGGAAATTGACCAGACACTTGGCAACTTTGCCGCCAGCATTGTGCGCTGGGTGATCCTGCTGATGGTGCTGGTTGCCATTTTGGGCATCTTTGGCATCGAAGCAACCTCACTGGTTGCGATGATGGGGGCGGCCACGCTGGCCATTGGTCTGGCGCTGCAAGGCACGCTGTCTGATCTGGCGGCGGGTTTCATGCTGATCCTGTTCCGTCCCTACAAAATTGGCCAGTACGTCGATGTGGGAGGCACCGCAGGCACGGTTGTGGACCTGAACCTGTTTGTGACCGAGATGGTCACACCGGATAATGTTCAAATCATCATTCCAAATGGTCAGGCCTGGGGCTCGATCATCACCAACTTCTCCGCGCATGACACGCGCCGCGTGGATGTGGTGTTTGGCATCGACTACGGCGATGACGCAGACAAAGCCAAACAGATCATTCTGGACACCGCCAACGCTGATGAGCGTGTGCTGAAAGACCCGGAAGGCTGGGCGCGCGTGACCAACCTTGGCGACAGCTCGGTGGACATCACCATGCGGGTATGGTGCATCGCAGACGATTACTGGGAACTGAAGTTCGATCTGACACAAGCTGTCAAAGAAGCCTTCGATAAAGATGGCATTTCGATCCCGTACCCACACACCGTGGAAATCAAACGCGAAGCGTAAACGCGCGAGCGGATGGAAAGGCGGCCAAATGGCCGCCTTTTTTTGCGCCTTACAACAGCGTGATGGTGGATGTGCCGGATCCCTCACGCAGGGCATGGATCTCTGCCAGCTCCGGATCATCAATCCAGGCCTTGGCGGCAGCCCGATCCGGGAAAGTCAGGATCACGGCCACAGTCGGCGCGGTTGTGGTCCCTTCGATCACCTCAGACTCCTTGGACACTTCCAAAGGCGCACCGCCATGTTTTTTGAGTGCGTCTCCTGCCCGTTCGCGGTAGGCAGCAAAGCTGTCGAGATTGGTGATGGTCAGATTGACGTAAGCATAGGCAGTCATTGTGGTCTCCTTGTGTTTGCCAGCCATAGCTAAGACATCCGTGACGATAGAAAACGATCATTGATGATCAATGCCTGTGCAAATATTGTCAGGCCATGTTGAATTGGGATGATCTGAGATTTGTTTTGGAAACCGCACGGCATGGCGGCACCAACGGCGCGGCGCGGGCGTTGGGGGTCAACCACGCCACGGTGGCCCGGCGGATCACTTCGGCAGAAGAGGCGCTTGGGGCGCGCCTATTTGACAGATTGGCCAGCGGCTATGTGCCTACAGAAGCAGGTCTGGAAGCGGTGCGCACGGCGGAAGCCATGTCGAACCTGGAGCGCGGGCTAGACCGGCAAATCGCGGCACGGGACACCACCGTGAGTGGACCTTTAAAGGTGACCGCGTCGGAGTTGATCATCGAGCGGGTATTGGCTGAGATTGTGGCTGACTTTGTGATCGAGTATCCGGACATAGAACTGTCGCTTGTCGCCACCAACGACACGCTAAACTTGGCACGGCGGGAAGCGGACGCGGCGATCCGCTTTGCCAAAACACCGCCGGACACTTTGGTGGGACGTCGGCTGTTTGATTTGAAAGGTGCCGTTTACGCCTCGCCTGATCTGTTGGAGCGAGACTCGGGAGGCGCAGCACCACTGGATTGGGTGCGGTTTGCCCATTGGCCGGGTCCTCCGGCGGAGATCAAGGCGGTGCGACCCAACCTAAACACACGGCTGACGGTGGATGATATGAGCGCGGCCATCGGAGCGGCGCGAGCAGGTATCGGCGCAACGCGCATGGCCTGTTTCCTCGGGGACACAGACCCGCAGCTGGCCCGCGTGCCCGGACTGCCGATGTTCATGCAAGCACCCTTATGGATCTTGACCCACGCGGACCTGCGCCGCGTGCCACGGGTGCGGGCCTTCACCGAGTTTGCCGCAGCGCGCTTGAAAGCGCTGCAGCCGCTGTTTGAAGGGATGACCCCTTAGGATTTCAGCGCCAGGGACGGCGAAATCACATCGATGCCCAGCGCTTTGCCCACCGCATAGTAGGTCAATTGACCGGCGTGGACGTTCAGGCCATTCAGCAGGTGCGGATCATCTTCACAGGCCTGCTTCCAACCTTTGTTGGCCAAGTTTAGCAGGAACGGCAGGGTCGCATTGCCCAATGCCTGTGTCGAGGTGCGCGCCACGGCGCCCGGCATGTTGGCCACGCAGTAGTGCATGATGCCGTCAACTTCGTAGATCGGATCTGCGTGCGTCGTGGCGCGGGAGGTTTCAAAACACCCGCCCTGGTCAATCGCCACGTCCACCAGCGCTGCACCTGGTTTCATCTCGGAAAGCTGTGCACGCGATACCAGTTTCGGCGCGGCCGCGCCGGGAATGAGAACCGCGCCGATCACCATGTCGGCTTCGCGCACCAAATCAGCGGTCGCGCCAGCGGTGGAGTATTGGTTTTTGAAGGTGCCGCCAAAGACATCGTCCAGATAGCGCAGGCGTGTCAGGGAGCGATCCAGAACGGTCACATCTGCGCCCATGCCTGCCGCTATTTTGGCCGCGTGGGTGCCAACAACACCGCCGCCAATCACAACCACCTTGGCAGGTGCCACGCCCGGCACGCCGCCCATCAACACGCCACGGCCGCCATTGGCCTTTTGCAGAGTCCACGCACCGACCTGCGGCGCAAGACGTCCGGCCACCTCAGACATCGGCGCCAGCAAAGGCAAACCACCGCGATCGTCGGTTACGGTTTCATAGGCAATGGCCGTACAGCCGCTTTCGAGCAGGTCTACGGTTTGCTCCGGGTCCGGCGCCAAATGCAGGTAGGTGAACAACAACTGGCCTTCACGCAACATCTTGCGCTCTACCGCCTGAGGCTCTTTCACCTTCACGATCATGTCGGCTTGGGCAAAGACCTCCTCAGCCGTGCCAATCATCTTGGCACCGGCGGCGACATAGTCTTCATCCGTAAAACCGGCACCTACACCAGCGCCAGACTGGATCAGCACTTCGTGGCCATGATTGACCGCTTCACGCGCCGCGTCAGGCGTCATACCGACGCGAAATTCCTGGGGTTTGATTTCTGTGGGGCAACCGATTTTCATGCACCGTCTCCAAATTGAACTGTCCTCAGCTTAGGCAGGCTCGACGCGAAGTTGCTTGAAATTTAGGCAGTTTAAAAACTCGCGATTGCAAGAACCTTCGAATACTGTATTCAAGCGCGCAAGGAGCTTTCGCCATATGTCACTTGATCAAACAGATCGTCGGATTCTCACCGTCTTGCAAAAGCAGGGTCGCATTTCCAATGCCGAACTGGCAGAGCGCGTGAACCTGTCCCAATCCGCCTGTCACCGCCGCGTGCATCGGCTGGAGAAAGACGGCTACATCAAAGACTACGTGGCGCTACTTGACCCCCGCAAGCTGGATGTGCCCACCACGGTGTTTGTCGAGATCACGCTCTCGGGTCAAGCCGATGAAGTGCTCGAAGCCTTTGAGAAAGCCGTGTCGCGTATTCCGGATGTGTTGGAGTGCCACCTTATGGCAGGAACAGCCGACTACATTCTCAAAGTGGTGGCAGAAAACACCGAAGACTTTGCCCGTATTCACCGCCAGCACCTAGCTCGCCTGCCGGGCGTAGCGCAGATGCAGTCCAGTTTTGCACTGCGGACGGTGTTCAAAACCACCGCCCTGCCGGTTTAACCCAAAAAGTCTGTCACAAATCGGCAAGCTGCATCGTCTCCTTAGAAACATCAAGGAGACTAAAGATGAACCACCCAGTACTCTTAGGACTGTCAGCCTACTTTCTGATCAACGCAGGATTTATGTGGTCTGCTCCAATTACTTGGTATGACACGGTACCTGGAGTTGCCCAAACAGGACCCTACAACAGCCACTTCATCAAAGACGTAGCCCTTGCTTTTTTGGTCTCAGCTTTGGGTCTGATGGCCGCGGCGCGACTAAATGACTACCGATTGGCGATTTTTGGGGCAGCATGGCCGTGCCTGCATGCCGTCTTCCACATCTGGATTTGGATTGCGCATCGCAACACCGCGGTAGACGCGATTGCCATGACGAATCTACTTGGAATCCAAGTTCCGGCTTGGACAGCCCTTGTTGCCGCGTCTCAACTCAAACAAGAGGGAGCACAAGCATGATCCGCAAGCTACTCCATTCTGGCACCCGCAGCTTTGGCAAGAAATACGACTATGACGTCACCTATATGCACGAGGTGATCGACGCCTCGACAAAGGCCGGATTGGCGCTGACCTTCTTGCCGATGGTCACGCAGTACAAAGGACCGGAAGAGGCTCGCGCCGTCTGGGCCGGGGCACTGCTGGCCTCCACCTTGGACGGAGATTGCGGACCTTGTGGTCAACTGGTGGTCTCTTTTGCGCTCGAAGAGGGCGTGGATGGAGATCAGTTGCTTGCCGCCATTGAGGGTCGGTTTGGTGAGGCCGGTGATGTTGGCTTGGGCTTTCAATTTGCCCAACATGCCATTTCCGGCTCTTATGAGCCCAACACATTTGGCGACCGTATACGGCAACGATTTGGCGACCAAGCTGTGATTGCCGCCAGCTTTGCAGCGGGGTCCGGACGGTTTTATCCGGTCTTTAAACGTGGGCTGGGGGACGGACATGCCTGTCGGCAGCTTGTGGTAAACGGACGGGTCGGAAAGGTGGCGGTCTAGATGGATCCCAACACAGCAGTCTTTGAACGGGAGCGCCCTGCGCTCCTGTCGATTTCTTACCGCATGTTAGGTGAGGTCAGCGCCGCAGAAGATGTGGTGCAAGAAGCCTGGCTGCGGTTTGCCACCTCAGACGTACCCGCAATCGAGAACCCCAGCGCCTGGCTGCGCCGCGTGGCGACCAACATAGCTCTGGACACGTTGAAATCCGCGCGGGTGCGCCGGGAAAGCTATGTTGGCCCGTGGCTACCGGAACCGATCATTTCAGAACATGGCCCCTCCACGGAAAGCCAATTTCAATTGGCGCAAGAATGTGAGTTGGCCTTGCTTTGGGCGATGGAAAGGCTGGCCCCCACAGAGCGCGCCGCGTTTGTGTTGCGCGAGGCGTTTGACGCGGACTACGCCGAGATTGCCAAAACTCTGGGCAAATCCGAGGCAACCTGCCGACAGATGGTTAGTCGAGCGCACAAGCGGCTGCAAACCAGCGGACCAAGATTTGATGTCAGCGCCGAGGACGCGGCCAAAGCGGCTGAGCGGTTTTTCTTTGCCGCAGCACAGGACCACGCGCATGCCATCAAAGTCCTGGCAGAAGACGCCATGGCTATTACCGACGGCGGTGGGAAAGCCTCGGCTGCCTTCCGCGTCCTACTTGGGCCAGCCGACATTATGACGGTCACACAAGCTGTGATGGCAAAATCCAGAGATTTAACCGATGTGCGCTTTGCACAGGTCACAGCAAATAGGCATCCCGCGGTGGCGCGGTACGTGCACGGTGTTCTGGACACATTGACGCTAGTCCTCCCTGACAAAACCGGCGCAACCCATTGGATTTACGTGATGCGCAACCCTGAAAAATTACGCGTGCTTCCGTCCGGCGCTTAAATGTCAGACAAATGTGTTTGACATGGTCTCTACTTCGCTTTCTTCTCGATAGTGGAGTGAGGAGAAAGCACAAATGGACTGGGATCACATCGTGGTGGGCGCGGGGAGCGCGGGCTGTGTTGTTGCGGCACGACTGGCAGAAGCAGGGCGGCGTGTACTGCTTTTGGAAGCCGGCGGCAAAGACACCTACCACTGGATTCACATTCCGATGGGCTACCTCTACTGCATCGGGAACCCGCGCACAGACTGGATGTACAAAACTGCACCGGACGCGGGGCTAAACGGGCGGCAATTGCTTTATCCGCGCGGCAAGGTCCTGGGCGGCTGTTCCTCAATCAACGGCATGTTGTACCTGCGCGGACAGGCCGCCGACTATGATGGGTGGCGCCAAATGGGCCTACCCGGTTGGTCCTGGGAAGACGTGCTGCCGCTCTTCAAAAAGTCCGAGGACTACATGGAGGGCGAGTCTGATCTGCACGGTGCCGGCGGTCCGTGGCACGTGAACAATCAGCGTCTCCGCTGGGATGTCTTGGACGATTGGATGGCTGCTGCTGAGGCGGCGGGTGTACCACGCACAGATGATTTCAATGGCGGCGACAACGAAGGCGTGGGCTACTTTAAAGTCAACCAGCATCGCGGTTTTCGCTGGAACACCGCGAAGGCCTTTCTGCGGCCTCAGAAAAATGGGCAACTGAAGGTCGAAACCCACGCGCATACAACGCGCCTGTTGATCGAAAGCGGCAAAGTTGTGGGCGTGGAATACAGACAGCATGGCACGTTGCAGCAAGCCAAGTGTGGCGGCGAGGTTGTGCTCTCTGCGGGAGCCGTGAACTCACCTCAAATCCTACAGCTTTCCGGCATTGGACCGGGGGCTTTGCTGCAAAAACACGGCATTGATGTGCAGTTGGATCAGGCGGAGATTGGCAGCAATCTTCAAGACCATTTGCAACTGCGCTGTGCGTGGAAACTTACCGGCGCAAAAACCCTCAACACCATGGCGAACTCGCTGTTTGGAAAAGCCAAAATCGGGATGGAGTACTTACTGAAACGCAGCGGTCCTATGTCTATGGCCCCAAGCCAGTTGGGGGCTTTCACCAAGTCCCGTCCGGATGTGGCGACGCCAGACCTCGAATACCATGTGCAACCGCTGTCGCTGGAGGCCTTTGGCCAGCCGCTTCACGATTTCCCTGCCATGACCGCCAGCGTGTGCAACTTGCGCCCTGAGAGCCGTGGCACTGTGGAGATCACCTCACCGGACGCTTCTGTGGCACCGAAGATTGCGCCCAACTATCTTTCCACGGAAGGGGACCGCGCCACCGCGGTGGCAGCGATCCGCCAGGCCCGCAGCATTATGGCGCAAGGTCCCATGGCCAAATACGCGCCGGAGGAAATGAAACCCGGCCTCACCGCGCAAGACGACGCTGAGTTGGCACAGGCCGCAGGCGACATCGGCACCACAATTTTCCATCCCGTGGGCACCGTGCGGATGGGCAGTGACGCCAGCGCACCGCTTAATGCAGACCTGCACCTGCGTGGCCTCGGCGGCCTTCGTGTTGTGGACGCCTCTGTTATGCCAAAGATCACCAGCGGTAACACCAACTCGCCGTGCATTATGATCGGTGAAAAAGCCGCCGAAATGATGCTGACGGCGCGATAATACGCCCCTCAGAAGCTGGCGCGCAACGTCGCCAGCTTCACACCAAAGCCAACAAACACCGCGCCGGTCACACCTTTTAGCCACAATTGAAACCGTCCGCTACGTGCGACCTGTGTGAGCTGCGAAAACAACAGGACAATGGCGGCGAACCAAAGCGCGTTGATGGCCGCGTGCACGGTCACCAGGGTGAAAGCCGCAGAGGCAGAGGCGTCGCCAACCGTCAGGAACTGAGGGAATGCGGCCAGATAAAACATCGACACTTTCGGATTTAGCCCATTGGTGAGAACGCCCTCACCAAAAGCCTTCCACAGAGTGCGCTTGTTTGTGGCAGGGGCCACGCTCGCCGCAGGTTCGACGCCACGCCAAGCCGCCAAAAGCGCCTTCGCCCCGATCCAACACAGGTAAGCCGCGCCCAAGAACTTCACGATGGAAAACGCCACCGCCGACTGCACAAACAGGACCGAAATCCCCAGCACAGATAAGGCGCCGTGAGCATAAAACGCCGCCACAAAACCTGCGATATTGGCAAAGCCTGCCGATCGCCCCGAGATTGGCACCGTTTTGGCAATCAGCACCCCATTAGGCCCCGGTGACATCACCAGCAGACTTGCCACAAGAGCAAAGGTCAGAATTTCGGTGAGTGTCATGACGGTCTCCTGCAGCGCTGTCTGAAACCTGACGCCACACAGCACCCCGCTCAACACATTCATTGTACCCAGAACAAAAAACGCCACTCCAACCACGAGCGGCGTTCTGCTTCTCATTCTCCAAATATCTCGGGGGATTCACATCACTGATGTGACGGGGGCAGCGCCCCCTTACTCCGCCGCTTCCGGCTCCAGCTTGTCTTGCGTGCGGGAGTCGAAATCCTCCGCCGCATGGCGCTCACGCAGTTGTTCGTTGAGTTCGCCCCAGGCACGGTTCACCATGCGGCCGCGTTTCACCGCAGGGCGCGCATCAATGGCCTCCGCCCAGCGCACCACGTTTTTGTAGCTGGCAACATCCAGGAACTCCGCCGCTTCATAAAGCCGTCCAAGAACCAACTGGCCATACCAGGACCAGATCGCGATATCGGCCACGGTATACTCTTCCCCGGAGATGTAGGTGTTGTCGGCCAATTGACGGTCCAACACATCCAACTGACGTTTGGTTTCCATCGCAAAGCGATCGATTGGGTACTGCCATTTCTCTGGCGCATAGGCATAGAAATGGCCAAAGCCCCCACCCAGATACGGCGCGCTGCCCATTTGCCAGAACAACCAGCTGATCATCTCGGCGCGGTTTTCTTTGGGGCCAAGGAAGGCCTCAAATTTCTCGGCCAGATGCAACAGGATCGCGCCGCTCTCAAACACGCGCACATCTTTGTCGCCGCTGAGATCCATCAATGCCGGGATTTTGGAGTTGGGGTTCACATCGACAAAACCAGAGGAGAACTGATCCCCTTCGCCAATGTTGATCAGATAGGCGTCATACTCTGCGCCCTTGTGACCGGCTTCCAGAAGTTCCTCAAACATCACCGTGACTTTCACCCCGTTTGGTGTCGCCAGGGAGTAAAGCTGGAACGGGTGCTCACCGCGTGCCAGCTCCTTGTCATGGGTCGGCCCAGCGATGGGGCGGTTGATGCTGGCAAACTTGCCGCCGCTTTCGGAGTCCCATGTCCAGACTTTGGGGGGAGTGTAGCTCTCGGTCATCGTTTCAGGCCCTGTGTGTGAATTGCGTTTGCGTTAACTTAAGGCTTTTGCCGCGGTTTCAAACCACGTGGCGCAGATTGTTAGAAAGTTTCTGCTCACATCCTTGTTAACGCTTTTGAGCACAGCCCTATACATGTGCGCAAAACTAAGCTAAACGCAGCGCTTCTTGCCACATATGATGTTGAGAGCGGTTCAGAGTTTGAGGGAGCCCGCCGACGCCGTCACGCTGGCACTCCTCTGACAAAAGTAGACATCACTGTGAAACAAGCCATCCAAACAGCCCTGGACGCCAAGGGCTATGACAAGCTGACGCAAGTTCAAGAAGCGGTCATGAACCCCGAGTTGACCGGTAAAGACCTGCTAGTGTCCGCGCAAACCGGTTCCGGTAAGACAATCGGCTTTGGTCTTGCCATCTCGTCAACCCTGCTTGGTGACGCCGAAGCCTTTGATGAAGCTGCGGCCCCGCTGGCCCTGATCATCGCGCCAACACGTGAGCTAGCGCTGCAGGTCAAACGTGAATTGACCTGGCTGTACGCCGAAGCGGGCGCACGTGTCGCCTCTTGTGTGGGCGGCATGGACATGCGTGACGAACGTCGCGCGCTGGCTCGCGGCGCGCATATTGTTGTCGCCACACCAGGCCGTCTGCGCGATCACATCGACCGTGGCTCCATCGACCTACTGGATGTGCGCGCGGTAGTGCTCGATGAAGCCGATGAAATGCTGGATCTCGGCTTCCGCGAAGAGCTGGAGTTCATTCTCGAGCAGGTGCCCGAAGAGCGCCAGACGCTCTTGTTCTCCGCCACCGTGCCCAAAATGATCGCGCAGCTGGCAAAGAACTATCAGCGCGACGCCATTCGCGTGGAAACCAAATCCGAGCAGAAACAGCACGCCGACATCACCTATCGCGCCATGACCGTTATGGATCGTGATGCAGAAAACGCTGTGATCAACACTCTGCGCTTTTACGAAGCACCGAACGCGATTGTCTTTGCCAACACCCGCGCCATGGTGGCCCGTATCACCACCCGCCTGTCCAACCGTGGTTTTCAGGTGGTGTCGCTGTCCGGCGAATTGAGCCAATCCGAGCGCACCCACGCGCTGCAAGCCATGCGCGACGGCCGCGCGCGGGTTTGTGTGGCCACCGATGTGGCGGCGCGTGGCATCGATCTGCCAAACCTTGACCTGGTTGTACACGCAGAGCTGCCCAACAACCACGAAACTTTGCTGCACCGCTCGGGCCGCACCGGTCGTGCAGGCCGCAAAGGGGTCTCTGCCCTAATCGTGACCCGCAAATCGCGCAAGAAAGCGGAGCGTTTGTTGCGGTGGGCCAAGCTTGAAGCGGAGTGGTCCGGCGCGCCCTCGGCCGAAGAAGTCTCCGCGCAAGATCAGGGCCGGATGTTTGCCGATCCGGATTGGGCCGAGGCGCCAACGGTTAACGAAAAGCCTCTGATTGAAACTTTGCTTGGCACATTTAGCGCGGAGCAAGTCGCCGCTGCCTACCTGCGCCTTTACAATTCCAAACATTCTGCACCGGAAGAGATTGCTGCATCTGATGCAAAACCGGCGCCGCGTAAAGACTTTGGCCCGTCGGTTTGGTTCTCCATTTCCGGTGGTCGCAAGGCGGGTGCAGAGCCACGTCGACTGCTGCCCATGCTGTGCAAACTGGGCGATTTGACCAAAGACGACATTGGCGCGATCCGCATCAATCAGGACGAAAGCTACGTGCAGGTTCTGGAAACCAGCGTTGCAGGGTTCTTGGCGGCCATCGGTCCAAAGATGACCCTCGAGGAGGGCGCAAAACTGGCACAGATGGACAAAGAGCCTGTGTTGGAGCGTGGCCCTCGTGGTGACAGCGGCAAGAAGCCCTTTCACAAAGGCAAAGGTCCACGCCGAGACGACCGTCGCGACGACCGCAAACCGCATCGCGGCAAAGGCAAGTTCGAAAAAGACAAGTTTGAGCGGCCTCGGGGCGACAAATTTGCCGACGACAAGCCGTCTTTTGACAAGCCGAAAAGCAAAAAATTCGATGAAAAATCGGACTATGCGCCGGCCAAGGGCAAAAAATCCGCCAAGTCCACGCCACCTGTTGAGTGGAACGACGATCCGGCCCCACGCAAGAAAAAGCCCAAGGCCGCGCCGAAAAGCGGCAAGCCGCGCGGCGGGGATACCGGTGGCGACGCAGCCCCACGTCGGCGTGCCATGGCGGACGGCGCCCTGAGCGAGGCAAAGCCAAGCCGCAAGCCCAAAGGCCCACCCCCGCCAAAAGGCAAAGCGAACAGCAAGAAAAACAAAGCCCGTGCGGCGGCTGCCAAGGCAGCAGCCAAAGGCAAGTCGGGCAAATAGGCCTTAGGCAGGCACAGGCAGTGACGGAAGCGCCTCCAGCGCGCTTCCGTCAGGACCCGTCAACGTCAGCATCTTTGTTGCCTCGGCACGGCCACGTAGCGTGGCCTCCTCGACCGCCGCAATGCCGATCCCCATTGGCATGGTGATCCCGCGCGCGGTTTCTGCATCCAGAATCACTGACAGATCATGCCGCTTGCAGGCTTCCTGCATGCGTTTGGCTTTGTTGATCGTGTCGCCGATGTAGACCACCTGGCGTTTCTCCCAACCGCATTCGCCAACCGCCACTGGCCCACCGGCAATCCCGAGCCGCAAGGTTGGTGCCACGCCGTATTTCTTGAGGTAGTGCGCCTGTCGGACGGAGAGGGTCTGAAAAATCTCATCAATACACTGCAGCAACGGCATGTTGCCGTCCGGACCACGGTCCCGCCAACTCATGATAATCTCGTCTCCCACGTAGTTGTGGATCACACCACGGTTGCGTTTGATCGCGGCATCAATGTCCAGAAAGACACCGGTGATCAGCTCCAGTGCCTTCTGATCTCCGAGTTTTTCGGTGATCGCCGTAGAATCTTTCAGGTCCGCCAACACAAAAATCCGCCTCTCCTCGGTGGGCCGAGAGTATCGCCCCAACAGGAAGTAGGTCAGTGTCCGGCCACCAATCAGGCGACGCGCCTGAAGCATCACCTGAATGACCACGCCGGCGCCCAGCGCAAACAGGAAATCTGGCGCAAAACCGTTCTGGAACCACTGAAGGTAGATTTCCCGGTCGCCAATCAAAACCAGGTGGGAACTTGCCAGCGCGACGTAGATGATCAGGCAGGTGATGATCACGCGCAGCGCCACGCCCCGGCGGAACTTCAGACTACGCTGCCAGCGACCAATGGCGCTGTTGCTGATCCAGACCTCCAGCACCACAGCCACAGAGGCGACCACCATGCCCCGCACAGCACCACGAATAGGCGCTTTTAACCCCCAGTTGCGGTCAAGGATCTCATTCATCATGAGGCCATAGAGCGCGCCAATGATGGCACCCGCCACCAGCACAAACACAAACGACCCAAAGGTGCGCCTCATATTACTTCCCGTCCCGTTTTGGAGTGCCGTCTATGCGACCTCAACGCATGTAAGCACAAATTCCGTCGCTACAACAAAAGACAAACCCCCGAGGCCAGGCCTCGGGGGTCGTCAATTCTTGTGTCCAAAGCTGGAAAGGTGTGCTTAGAGCAAACCTTCACGCTGTGCTTTCTTACGTGCCAGTTTACGGGCACGGCGGATCGCTTCAGCCTTCTCGCGCGCTTTTTTCTCGGACGGCTTTTCGAAATGTTGCTTGAGCTTCATTTCGCGGAAGACGCCTTCACGCTGCAGCTTTTTCTTCAGGGCACGAAGCGCCTGATCGACATTGTTGTCACGAACACTAACCTGCATGTGGTTTTCACCACCTTTCTAAGTTTGAGTTGCAATGAAATTGCAGGAAGCGCGCATATAGCAACTTGCCTGCGCTTTGTCTAGTATGGGCGCAACAGCCTTATCGCAAAGCGAGTTCCGCCATGACCGAGTCAGCGCCTACCGACGTCAAATCCCGTCTTTTGGAGGCCGCAGAGATGCATGTGCCCTTTGATGGGTGGTCTGACGCGACATTTCAGGCCGCTGAGGAAGACAGCGGCGTGGACCCGGTTGTCGCCAAAGCACTCTGTCCGCGCGGCGCGGTGGACCTGGCCGTGGCCTATCACAAGCGCGGTGATTCTCAGATGGTGGATGCCCTGACGGATGAGGCGCTGGCCGAAATGAAAATCCGCGAAAAGATTACCTTTGCTGTCCGCACGCGATTGGAGCTCTGCCCGGATCGGGAAATTGTGCGCCGCGGCAGCACGCTGTTTGCCCTGCCCCAACATGCCGCAACCGGCGCGCAACTGATCTGGGGTACGGCCGATGCGATTTGGACTGCTATTGGCGACACGTCACAAGACTTCAATTGGTACTCCAAACGCGCAACCTTGTCGGCGGTCTATTCCGCTACGGTACTTTACTGGCTTGGCGATGACAGTGACGGCCATGCCGCCACCTGGGCCTTTCTGGATCGGCGCATCGAGAATGTGATGCAGTTTGAGAAAACCAAAGCGCAGTTCAACAAAAGCCCGGTTGGCAAAATGATGTCCGGACCGCTTGGCGCATTGTCCAAACTGCGAGCGCCGACGTTTCCACACAACATGCCGGGCCATTGGGGACAAAAGGGCAGCTAAGCTAACTGCTGTTTGCCAAAAGAAAAGGGGGCCAAAGCCCCCTCTGAATTCGAGCGAATTTTTCTCGGTCTCGCGCAGCCTTAAGCCACCAGACCTTTGGAGCCGATGTTGAGGAACTTCTTGCGGCGGTTGGCCACAAGGTCCTCTTTGGACATATCTTTCAACTCGCCCAACATGGTCTCGATCGCAGTGGCCACGCTCTTCATTGTCGCCTGACGGTCACGATGCGCGCCTCCCATTGGCTCTGCGATCACACGATCCGCGACGCCCAGCTGTTCCAGATCTTGTGCGGTCACACGCAGGGCTTCGGCCGCCTCACGCATCTTGGTGCTGTCTTTCCACAGAATCGACGCGCAGCCTTCGGGGCTGATCACGGAGTAAACCGAATGCTCCAACATCGCCACGCGGTTGGCGGTGGCGAATGCCACGGCGCCACCGGAGCCACCTTCGCCGATGATCACGGAAATCAGCGGCACGCCAATTTGCAGGCACATCTCTGTGGAGCGCGCGATGGCCTCAGATTGGCCGCGCTCCTCAGCGCCCTTACCCGGATAAGCGCCTGCGGTGTCCACCAGTGTCACAACTGGCAGGCCAAATTTGTTGGCCATTTCCATCAGGCGCACCGCCTTGCGGTAGCCTTCCGGGCGGGCCATGCCAAAATTGTGGGAAATCCGCGACTTGGTGTCGTGGCCTTTTTCCTGGCCAATCACCACAACCGGCTGATCGTTGAAACGCGCAAGACCGCCCATAACGGCGAGATCGTCAGCAAAGTTCCGATCGCCCGCCAGAGGGGTGTAGTCGGTGAACAGCTCGTTGATGTAGTCGCGGCAGTGCGGACGATCCGGGTGACGCGCGACCTGGCATTTGCGCCAAGGGGTCAGATCTTTGTAGAGTTCTTCGAGCAACTCAGCCGCTTTGCGGTCCAGCGCGGCAGCTTCATCTTTGACATCCATCTCTTCGTTCTGCTGCGCAAGCGCCCGCAGTTCTTCGGCTTTGCCCTCAATCTCTGCGAGCGGTTTTTCGAAGTCGAGATAGTTGGTCATTGTGCACTCCACACACTGGTTTTCTTGACAAGGCTATATGACGGTGACTTTGGGTAATTGCAACGGGAAGCGCACAAACACGCGCCACATAGGGCATCAATGCGCGGTGTTAGCCTGCCGAGACCATGGGCGCCACAACGGGATAGAGCGACAAGACAAGCAAGCCTGCCATGGTCCAGTTGAAGGCAGTTAAACGCGCGGGTGAGGTCAGGAGCCGTCGCATTTGCTGACCCAACACAGTCCAGCTAGAGACACACGGAAGGTTCACCGCCCCAAAGGCTGCTGCCACCAGCAATACCGCGGTCAGTGAGCGATCCGGAGCATAGAGCGTGACGGCGGTGAGCGCCATGGTCCAGGCCTTTGGGTTGACCCATTGAAAGGCCGCCGCCTGCAAGAAGGTCATCGGCGTGCCGCCGGTGCCTTCGCCTTCTTCTGGCGCGCCTGCATTGGCCACCTTCCAGGCCAACCACAGCAAGTAAGTCACTGACGCGACCGCCAAAACTGTGTGCGCAATGGGATAGCTGTCAAACACCTGCATCAAACCCACGCCGACCAATGCCACCATGACCACAAAGCCAATACCCACGCCAAGCATGTGTGGGATCGTACGGGCAAAGCCGAAGTTGGCGCCAGAGGCCATGAGCATAAGATTGTTTGGCCCCGGAGTGATCGAGGACACAAAGGCAAACAGGAGAAGAGCGGTCAGGATATCGTAAGTCATGGACTAAGCGTGACGCAAAGCTCGCGCATTTGAGTTGCGTTTTTGTGCGTTGAGAAGGTAACTTCGCAACTTATGACGGCACTTGATCAAATTGACGAACATATATTGCGTGAACTCTCCAGAGACGGGCGCATGAGCAACCTCGCTTTGGCCGAAAAAGTAGGACTGTCCCCCTCTGCCTGCCTGCGGCGTGTCGCTGCGTTGGAGAAGACGGGGATCATAACCGGCTATCGCGCTGTGCTGGACCGGGCTGCCTTGGGGACGGGGTTTGTGGCCTACATCACTGTGGGATTAAACAAACACACCAAGGACTCGCAATTGGCGTTTGAGCGGGCAATGGCATTGGCACCGGAGGTGCGGGAGTGTCACAACATCACTGGTCAGGTGGAGTACCTGCTGCGGGTAGAGGCGGCAGATTTGCCGTCGTACAAGCGCTTCCATACCGAGGTTCTGGGCACAGTCGAACAGGTGCACTCGATCACCAGCTACGTGGTGATGGGCTCGCCAAAAGACGAACGCGCTTAAGCTATTTCGCCAAAAAGAAAAACGCCCGCGAATTCAAAATCCACGGGCGCTTCTGCATTCTTATCAAAGCCTTACAATCAGCCCGCGGCGATCAATTCCGCTTGTGCCACGATCACTTCGGCTTGTTTGATAGACGCAATGTCGACCAAGCGGCCTTTGTACACAGTGGCGCCTTCGCCGTTGGCTTTGGCCTGTTCCATTGCGGCAAGGATCTCACGCGCTTCGTTGACCGCTTCGTCAGATGGGGTGAACACTTCGTTGGCCAGAGCGATCTGTTTTGGGTGGATCGCCCATTTGCCTACCATACCCAAAGTCGCAGAGCGCTTGGCCTGCGCAATGTAGCCTTCGTCGTCGGAGAAGTCGCCAAAGGGGCCGTCCACTGGCAGGACGCCGTGAGTCCGGCAGGCGGCCACAATTGCGGCCTGCGCCCAGTGCCATGGGTCGGACCAGTGCTTCTGACCTTCATGCAACATGTAGTAGTTTTCCTGCGTGCCCCCAATACCTGTGGTCTGCATACCCATGGAAGCGGCGAAGTCGGCGGCGCCTAAGGACATGGCTTCGAGACGGGGTGAGGCGGCGGCGATGGCTTCTACGTGGGCGATGCCGGCGGCCGATTCGATGATAACTTCAAAAGCGATGCGCTTTTTGCGGCCTTTGGCAGCTTCAATTGCGGTGACCAGAGCATCCACGGCGTAGATGTCTTCGGCGCAGCCGACCTTTGGGATCATGATCTGATCGAGGCGCTCACCGGCCTGCTCCAGCAGGTCAACCACGTCGCGATACCAGTACGGCGTGTCCAGACCGTTGATGCGCACGGACAGAGTCTTTTTGCCCCAATCAATTGAATTGATTGCCTCAATTGCGTTGGCGCGGGCCATATCCTTGTCCGACGGGGCCACGGAATCTTCCAGATCGATGTTGATCACATCCGCCGCAGACGCCGCCATTTTGGCAAACAGCTTGGTGTTGGACGCCGGGCCAAACAGCTGGCAGCGGTTGGGACGGGCGGGGGCGGCAGGCTGAAGTCGGAAGCTCATGACGTCACTCTCTAGGTAAGGATATTACGTTTTTCTGACGCCGATTGTTAGGAAGTTGCGCGCTTGACCGCAAGTAAATTGTGCGCACGCGGCATTAGTTTCGCTGCGTCGCGGCGCAAATACGTGGTTTGGCACGTCGGTATTGTGTCGGTATCGCGGCTGTATCACGGAGGTGCGAATTTCTCGCAGTTGCAGCAAGGTTCTTTCGTTAAGTCGAGTCTTTTTCGAAGAAATTTGCAAAGCTATGCTGCGCGGCAGCAACATTTGAGAACCTGGCCCGGTGCCCAGCGCATAAACTTTGTCCGTTAACTGGGGATGATACGAAAGGGACGCGCGATGATCGAAACTCCATACCTTCTGTTCTTGGGTGATGCACCGGACCAACTGGCCGCCAAAGTGGCGCAGGGCATCAAAGACTGGCGTCCAGAGAATGCCGTAGGTCAATTCCGCATGGAGGGCTGCAAAGCCGACATGGGGCTGACCGATATGAGCCTGGTGGAAGCCCGCGAAGCCGGCGCCAAAACGCTGGTGATTGGCGTGGCCAACCGTGGCGGCGTGATTTCCCAGGAGTGGAAAAAGGTGCTGGTGATGGCGCTGGAAGAGGGTTTTGATCTGGCCTCCGGCCTGCACAACCTGCTGCGCGACGAGCCGGATCTGGTGGCCGTGGCGGAAGCCACCGGCCAAAAGCTGCACGATGTGCGGGTGCCGGAAGTGGAATACCCGATTGCGAACGGCAAGAAGCGCAGCGGTAAGCGCGTGCTGGCCGTAGGCACCGACTGTTCCGTGGGCAAGATGTACACCGCCCTCTGCATGGATGCGGAAATGCGCAAGCGCGGCATGAAGTCGACCTTCCGTGCCACCGGTCAGACCGGCATTCTGGTGACCGGTGACGGCGTACCGCTGGACGCGGTGATTGCTGACTTTATGGCAGGCTCCGTAGAGTGGCTGACGCCGGACAATGACGAAGACCACTGGGACCACATCGAAGGTCAGGGCAGCCTGTTCCACGTGTCCTATTCCGGTGTGACCATGGCGTTGATCCATGGCGGCCAGCCAGACGCGCTGATCCTCGCCCATGAGCCAACCCGCGAGCACATGCGCGGCCTGCCGGAATACCAGCAGCCTAGCCTGCAGGAACTACGCGATCTGGCGCTGCCGCTGGCCAAAGTGGCCAACCCGGCCTGTGAGGTTGTTGGCGTGTCGGTGAACACCCAGCACATGGCGGAAGATGAGGCAAAAGCCTATCTGGCACAGGTTGAGGCCGAGATGGGGCTGCCAGCCACCGACCCGTTCCGTTTTGGCGCGGGCAAGCTGGTGGACGCGCTCGCAGCGCTGTAAAGTTGCAACAACAAGCCGGGGGCGCCGCCCCCGGACCCCTGGGATATTTTTGGCCAAATGAAAGTGCGGCGCGATGCGCTGTGACGAATATTGGCCGCAAGACGCTTTGAAAGGCCTCCACATGCGAATTTCCGTCACCCCTGATGTGTTCAAACTGGCGCAGGTGTTCACCATTTCCCGTGGCTCGCGCACGGAAGCCAAAGTTCTGACCGTGAAGGTTGAAGAAGACGGATACGTGGGCTGGGGCGAATGTGTGCCCTATGCGCGCTATGGTGAGACATTGGAGAATGTCACGCAGCTGATCGAAAGCGTAAAAGGCCCGGTGACCCGCGAGGGGCTGTACACCTTGCCAGCAGGTGCCGCGCGCAATGCGTTGGACTGCGCGCTGTGGGATCTGGAGTGCAAGAAGGCGGGCAAACGCGCCTGGGAACTGGCTGGCTTGCCGCAGCCGGGGCCGGAGATCACCGCCTATACGCTGTCTTTGGCGGAACCGGCAGAGATGCAGGCACAGGCGGCGAAAAACGCGCATCGGCCTTTGTTGAAAATCAAACTGGGCACGCCGGATGACATGGCGCGTCTGGAAGCGGTGCGCGCCGGCGCGCCAAAATCTACCATCATTGTGGATGCCAACGAAGGCTGGTCCGCCGAGGTCTATGCCGATCTGGCGCCGCATCTGGTGCGGCTGGGTGTGGCACTGGTGGAGCAACCGCTGCCTGCCGGGGACGATGACGCCCTGTTGGGCATGGAGCGTCCCGTACCGGTCTGCGCCGATGAGAGCGCGCATGATTGCTCGACGTTGCCCAAGCTCAAAGGCAAATATGATGTGGTGAACATCAAGCTCGACAAAACCGGTGGCTTGACCGAGGCGCTGCGGTTGCGTGAAGCGGCCTTGGCAGAGGGCTATAAGGTGATGGTCGGCTGCATGGTCGGCAGTTCGCTGGCGATGGCCCCGGCAACATTGGTGGCACAGGGCGCGATGGTGACCGATCTGGACGGACCGCTGTTGTTGGCCGAAGACCGCGACACGCCGTTGACCTTTGACGCAGACGGCGTACATCCGCCCAGCGCGGCGCTTTGGGGCTAAGCCATGACTGACCGGTGGGCGGTGATTTCCGACGTCCATGGCAATGTGGACGCCTTGAAAGCGGTGTTGGCCGAGATTGATCGGCTGGGCTGTTCCCGGATCCTGAACCTTGGTGACCACGCCAGTGGGCCTTTGGCGGCAGCGGAAACGCTGGATGTGCTTATGGCGCGGGATGATATGATTTCTGTGCGCGGCAACCATGACCGCTATCTTTTAGATCCACCGGACACGCTGGGCCCATCGGATGCGGTGGCGGCGGCGCAGTTGACCGACAGCCACAAGGAATGGCTTGCGGCGTTGCCGGCGACAAACTTGGTGGAAGATGTCTTCTTGTGCCATGGCACACCGGAGAGTGACGAGACCTATTGGCTGCATGATGTGACGCCGCAGGGGGATTTGGTGGATCGCAGTGGCCCGGCGGTGGCGGCATTGGCAGCCCCCGCGCCTGTCGAAGCAAAAGTGCTTCTGTGCGGTCACACGCATTTGCCTCGCGCTGTGCAACTGGCGACGGGTGCGGTGGTGCTCAACCCCGGCAGCGTTGGTCTGCCCGCCTATGACGACGTCGCACCGGTGCCGCATGTGGTGCAAAGTGGTGATCCGGCAGCGCGGGTTGCGGTGATGGAGCGCGGATCCCATGGGTGGGATATCTCCCTGCACCGTGTGGCCTATGATGCGGGCCGGATGGTGGCGCTTGCACAGGCGCACAACCGCCCGGATTGGGCTCATCCGCTGAAAACCGGATGGTTTGAGACCTGAGATTTCGAAACACGCTTGACCTGTGGTGCAGCGCACCCGACAAAGCAGCAGATTGCTAGGAGAGACACACGATGAGCCGCACTGTTTACGTCAATGGCGAATACCTGCCGGAAGAAGACGCCAAGATTTCGATTTTCGACCGGGGCTTCCTGATGGCGGACGCGGTCTATGAGGTGACCTCGGTGCTGGACGGCAAGCTGATCGACTTTGAAGGCCACGCCGTGCGTTTGAAGCGCTCGCTGGACGAGCTGGAGATGGCGGAGCCTTGCAGCAAAGACGAGCTTCTGGCGATCCACCGCAAGCTGGTGGAAGAGAACGGCATTGTGGAAGGTCTGGTGTATCTGCAGGTCAGCCGTGGGTCCGATGGCGACCGCGATTTTGTCTTCCCGTCTGAGGACACGCCACCGTCCATCGTGCTGTTTACACAGAACAAACCGGGCCTAGCGGACAGCCCTGCGGCCAAGAAGGGCGCGAAGATCATCTCGATCGAGGACATCCGTTGGGGCCGTCGCGACATCAAGACCGTGCAGCTGCTGTACCCATCCATGGGCAAGATGATGGCCAAGAAGGCCGGTGCGGATGATGCCTGGCTGGTGGAAGACGGCTATGTGACCGAGGGCACGTCGAACAACGCGTATTTTGTGAAGGACGGCGTGATTGTGACGCGTCCGCTGAGCAACGACATCCTGCATGGCATCACCCGTAAGGCGGTTTTGCGGATGGCGGCTGAGGCGCAGCTGAAGATCGAAGAGCGTCTGTTCACAATCGAGGAAGCGCAGGGTGCGGATGAGGCGTTCACCACCTCGGCGAGTGCCTTTGTGATGCCGGTTGTGGAGATCGATGGCGTGGCGCTGGGAGATGGCACACCGGGGCCAATTGCGACCCGTCTGCGTGAGATCTATCTGGACGAAAGCAAGAAGGCGGCGATCTGAGGATCGGCCTAGCCGCGAACAATTTGGAAGGGCTGGAGTGGCAACACTCCGGCCTTTCTTATGGGCTTAAGGCTGTGTGTTTCACAGCAAAAGCGCAAAGCGTCCCGTGAGCGGGGCATGGCATGCTGATTGTAGGCTAGGGTGAGTGGTGGCAATCAGCATGAATAAAATCGAGTACACTCATGGTCGCCGAGAAAGGGCGCTGAGTCAACTAAAGGTTGCTCGCCATGCCATTTCCCGACTTAGACCGTTGGTTTGACTAGCTTGTGCTGCGCGCCTGATGGCGCTGCCAGAGCCACTCGGCGAGACGGCGGATGCCGATGCCGGTGCGAATCTCAAACGCCTCGTAGTGGAAGTTGCGCTGGGAGACGCCCTGTTTCGGTAGGTCCTTGGACAGCGCGCGGCGCATGGGGACGGGGCCACAGAACAGCACTTTGCGGGTGGCGATATCATCCACCAGGCCCGGCAAGGCAGCGGCGGTGAAGCGGCCGCGCTCGGCGCTTTGCCAGAGGATCAGCGTTAGGTTTGGCTTGGCCGCTGCCAGCGCTTCGAGTTCTGCCAGATGCGGCGCATTCGCCTTGTCCCGCACACAGTAGACCAGCGTGACCGGGGCTGCGTCAGCTGGCAAAGCCTGAGCCAGCGCCACAAACGGGGTGACACCCACGCCCGCCGCGATCCAGACCTGCGCGCCCTTGGCGCGTCCGAAGTGGCCGTAGGGGCCGTCCGCCTGAAGGGCCTGCCCCACGGCCAAGCTGCGGGAAACGCGGTTGGTCAGATCGCCCAGTGGCGCGACGGTGATGCGCAGGGCGCCATCGTCTGTAGGAGCGGAGGAAATGGTGAAGGGGTGCGGTTCATTCAGGCCGGCACCGGAGAAGCGGAAGAAAGCAAACTGACCCGCGCGGTGACGCAGCGGACGGCCCGTCGGCTTCATGTCCACGGCAATCGCATCCCCTTCCTGTGTCACAGCGGTGATTTCATACGACTTGCGCGGGCGCATACCACGTGGCGCAGAGGTCCAGGCGTAGGCCACCGTGCCCACAATGCAGACCGCCCACATATACAGACCCAGCGGATCGCCGTTTTTGAAAGGCTTCAGAATGTAGAGGTAGTGGAAGGCGCCAAACAGGAAGAAAATCCCAATGAAGCGGTGGGTCCATTTCCACAGATGATAGGGAATGAAGGTTGCAACCGTGATCACCACCAGCATCAACAGGCCATAGAGACTGACTTCGCCAAGGGTTTCGGCCAGATCCACCAGCATGGTTTCCTGCCCCAGACCTTTCATGTCCGCATCAATGGTATCGTGCAGCAGGATCGCCACCATGGCGCCAATGCCGAGCCATTTATGCAGGCGGTAAGATTGGTCCATCGGGCCAAAGACCATTTCCACGCCGGGCCAGCGGGTGGCGATCAGATGGGAGATGGCCATGGCGATCAACGCGCCCAGGCCGAGATATTGGCTAAACAGCGCCAAGCCGTCCCGGCCCTGCGCAATTTGTGGCCACCACACAAACGGCAGCGCCAAAGCCACTGCCACCAAAAGAAGTCCGAATTTTTTCACGGTCCTGTTCCCACCTCGTGCCTAGGCCACAATTGGCCATCAGTTCGCGCGGCCTACATGCCCCAAGGGCAGGCTTGGTGGGAAGGGGGTATTCCGCCAAAACTGGCGGAATAAACCATGGTTTAGGCCACTTTCATCACGATTTTGCCGATGTGGCCGCTGCTTTCCATACGCTGGTGCGCCGCCACGGCATCCGCCAAGGCGAATTCGCTGTCCATCACCGGCGCAACGCGCCCACTTTCCAGAAGCGGCCAAACATCACTGCGCAAGGCCTCGGCGATCTTGGCTTTGGCGAGGTCACTCTGCGGGCGCAGGGTGGAGCCGGTGATGGTCAGACGGCGCATCATCACATGGGCGAAGTTGAGCTGGATTTGTGGACCTTGCAGGAAGGCAATCTGTACCAAACGCCCGTCATCGGCGAGCGCCTTCACATTGCGCGGCAGGTAGTCGCCACCGACCATGTCCAGGATCAGATTGGCCCCACCCTCGGCACGCAGCACATCGACAAAGTCCTCGGCGCGATAGTTGATCGCCTTTTCTGCGCCGAGCTTCAGGCAGGCTTCGCATTTCTCGTCAGAGCCCGCGGTGGTGAAGACGCGCGCGCCAAAAGCGTTGGCAAGCTGGATGGCGGTTGTGCCGATGCCGGAGGAGCCACCGTGCACCAAAAATCGTTCGCCCGCTTTGAGACCGCCCCGTTGGAAGACGTTGGAATAGACGGTGAAGAAGGTCTCCGGCAGGCAGGCCGCTTCTTTGAGCCCCATGCCTTTGGGCACGGGCAGGCAATGTGCGGCGGGTGTCAGCACATATTCAGCGTAGCCGCCGCCGGGTAGCAGAGCGCAGACCTCATCGCCTTCGGCCCACTCACTTACTCCCGCCCCGACAGCGGCAATCGTGCCGGAGGCTTCGAGACCTGGCAGATCGGAGGCATTGGCTGGCGGATTATAAAGACCGGCCCGTTGCAACACATCCGGGCGGTTCACGCCGGAGTAAGCCACCTTAATCAGAACCTCGCCGGGACCGGGAGTCGGGATGGGGCGCTGAACCATTTTGAGCACATCCGCAGCACCGGGTTTTGAAATTTCAACGGCGGTCATGGTCTGTGTCATGGTGGTCTCCCTGTGATGTGCCTTCTGTCTAACAGAGGCCAGCCACAGGGGAACAGGCACTTTTGTCGCGCTGACGCAGCGACGGGCGCTCTTGAGATTTGCCATATCAAGACTAGGGTGACGCTATGCTACGGATTCTGAAACACCCAGCCTTCGCCAGGTTGTTTGCAGCCCAAGTTGTGGCGCTGGCAGGCACCGGATTATTGACCATTGCACTTGGCCTGCTGGCCTATGATCTGGCCGGACCATCGGCCGGCGCCGTGTTGGGCATGGCCTATACCATCAAGATGGTGGCCTATGTTGGCCTCTCGCCGGTACTTGGCGCTTTGGCGGCCCGCCTACCCCGGCGCAGCGTGTTGATTGCCGCTGATGTGATCCGCTTTGGCGTGGCGCTGTTTTTGCCGTTTGTCGACAGTGTGGCGCAGATCTATGTGCTGATCTTTCTGCTGCAAAGCGCGTCAGCCTTGTTTACGCCAACGTTTCAGGCGGTCATTCCCGACATTTTGACCAAAGAAGAAGACTACACGCGGGCGTTGTCGCTGTCGCGGTTGGCCTATGATCTGGAGAACTTGCTCTCCCCTGCCCTCGCGGGCGTTTTGCTTTTGGTGATGAGCTATCACGGGCTGTTTGTTGGCACGGCGGCGGGCTTTTTGATTTCCACACTGTTGATCCTCGTGACACCTCTGCCCGCGCGCCCACCTAGCAAGGAGCGACCGTTCCGCGAACGCCTGACGCGCGGGGCGTGGATTTATCTGGCGACGCCACGGCTGCGCGGGTTGCTGGCGTTCAACATGGCGGCGGCGAGCTGTGTCGCTTATGTGCTGGTGAACACTGTGGTGCTGGTGCGCGATGGCTATGGCATGGGGGAAACCGGACTGGCCCTGGCGATGGGCGCCTTTGGCGCAGGCAGTATGGCGGCGGCGTTGACCTTGCCACGGATGCTGGAGCGCCTGTCGGATCGGCGAGTGATGGGCAACAGTGCGGTGGTTTTGGCTGGTGTCACGGTGGCGCATGGCCTGTGGATGCAGCAAGCGGGCGTGACCAGTTGGCCAACGTTTCTAATACTGTGGGCCGTGGTCGGGGCGCTCTACTCGGCCATCCTGACTCCATCAGGGCGGTTGCTGCGCCGCTCTGCTCATTCCGAAGATCGCACAGCGGTGTTTACTGCGCAGTTTGCCCTGAGCCATGTGTGCTGGCTGGTGGCCTATCCTCTTGCCGGATGGAGCGCGACCGAAGGATCACAAGCGCTGTCGCTGATGGTACTCGGGGCATTGGGATTGGTCAGTGCTTTGGTGGGCTATTGGGTTTGGACACCCGCGCCCAAAGAGGTTGAGCACGAGCATCCGGAGCTGCCGGAGGATCATCCGCATGTGAAAGCCCATGGCGGGCGGCGACACGCGCACGCCTTTGTGATTGATGATGAGCACCGCGTGTGGCCGACGCACGGCTAGGCGGGCTTAACGCGCCAGCAGGCGCAGACCTTGGGTCACGTCAGAGCGCACCGCGAGGCGCAGGCCCGGTTCGTCCCCGGCTTTGAGCGCAGCGATGATTAGCCGGTGATAATGCGGCGGCTCGGTCTGGCGCAGGCGGCCATAAAGCGCGCGCATGGTGGGGCCAAGCTGAAGCCAGACAGTTTCGGCCATCGCCAGCATCGCCGGTGCCTGGGCGCGCAGGTAGAGCGTGCGGTGGAACTCGAGATTGGCGCGGATGTACCCGACGGAGTCGCGGCGGCTGACGGCGTCGGCGACCGTACCGTTGATCGCCACAAGCCGGTCAATCAGCGCCATATGGGCGCGTGGCAAGGCGCGGCTGGCGAGTTCCACTTCGATCAAGGCGCGCAGGGCGGCGAGTTCTTCAAGCCGTTCGCTGCTGAGTTCCGGCGTGGCGACGCGACCAGAGTTCGATAGCGTCAAAGCGCCTTCAGCCACCAAACGGCGCACCGCTTCGCGGGCCGGGGTCATGGAGACCTCAAACTGTTTGCCAATGCCGCGCAGGGTAAGCGCCTCACCGGGCGCAAGTTCGCCATACATGATGCTGGTCCGCAGCGCACGATATACGCGGTCGTGAGCGGCGGCGGATTGGTCTTGGGGTTGGCGGCTGGCTGGGATCATGCCGCCTTTGTGATCACAAACGCAGGAAAGGTCAATGCGGCGGGGTCACGCGGCAAATTGGTAGCGGTGCAATTCTTGGCCATGGTCGCGCAGCCAGCGGCGCGCGGCCTCGTAGGGGCCGTGAATAACCGTGACTTCGTTCCAGAAGGCCTGGGAGTGGTTCATTTCCTTGAGGTGGGCCACTTCGTGCGCGGCGACATAGTCCAGCACGTCCGGCGCGGCCATAACCAACCGCCAGGAGAACATCAGCGCGCCGGTGGAGGAGCAAGAGCCCCAGCGGGAACGGGTGTCACGCAGGGTGAGTTTGGTCGGCTGGCGTCCCAGTCGGGCGCCGTAGTGATCCACCGCTTCGGCGAGCCGGTGGCGGGCGAGCTCTTTGAGAAAGCCCTGCACCTTGCGCCCCACCTGCTCGGGCTTGCCGGGCACGGAGAGCTCATCGCTGCCCAAGCGCACGGATCGGCCTTCACCAGCCACAATCAGGCGTGGACGCCCAGCCACAGGCACCGAGGCCCCATGTGCGACCACCACAGTTTCCGGCTGTTGTGCGACCTGCTTGCGCAGCCAGTCCTGCTTCTCAAAAGCAAAAGCCATGGCCTCGCGCTCTGAAACGCTGGAGGGAATCGTTAGGGTCACCTTTCCATCAAGCCGCGACACCCGCAGGCTGATGCGTCGCGCGCGGCTGGATCGGCGCAAAGCCACCGTCACAGGAGGCGTTCCGGGGATGATATGTTGCGCCATGCGCGCTCCTATATCGACAATGCGATGTTACCCTTTGACACGGGGCCATTGTTATGGCACCTCCCCCAAATCGTCGAGAGAGACTCAACCGATTGAAGGGGACAACCCATGCCCAAGGAAGAATGGGGCGTCAAGCGCGTTTGCCCAACCACCGGCAAGCGATTCTATGACCTGAACAAAAACCCAGTCATCAGCCCCTACACGGGCGATGTCGTGGAAGTAGACGCCGGCAAGAGCCGGATGATTGCAGCAGACGAAGCGGATGCGGCAACATTGAAAGCCAAAGCGTCTGACGCAGACAACGCGGATGACGTGTTGGATGATGATGACACCGTTGATCTGGACCTCGAAGATGATGTTCTGGATGACGATGATGAGGATGACAACGTTTCGCTGGATGAAATCGCGGACGTGGCCTCTGACGACGAAGAAAACTAATCGTCGAAAAAAGTTTCCCTGGGGCGGAATTTTTCGCTTGAACCCGCCCCAGGATGCGCCTAATTAGGCGCGCACAGGCAGAGATGCCTACCAGGTTTGGGGCCTTAGCTCAGCTGGGAGAGCGCTACAATGGCATTGTAGAGGTCAGGAGTTCGATCCTCCTAGGCTCCACCAAACCACCCTCCAGACAGTGAATTCAAACAGACCCCGCACTCGGATTGTGTTCGCCATTTCGCGCCAATTGCTCTCGCAAAAAACAAGCCAATCCGCCTGAGAACCATCAGGTGCTAGCGGCTGTGTTGTGGAGGCGGGACTTGAATTCGCTGTACTTGCGCCGGCTGATCGGGACCTCGTCCCCATTGCTCAAGAAGCAGGCATAGGCACTGCCCTTTTTCTTGATGTCCACGACATGGGCCAAACGGACCCAATGGGAGCGATGGCAGTGGATGCCATCAAGGTCCGCGAGCTTGTCGACACACTCGCCAAACTGCTCGGACAACAGGCTACGGCCCTGAGTGGTGACCACCTCGACGTAGTGGTCTTGTGCATGCATGCGGATGATG
Organism: Shimia sp. MIT1388; assembly: GCF_047124445.1. Lineage (GTDB taxonomy): Bacteria > Pseudomonadota > Alphaproteobacteria > Rhodobacterales > Rhodobacteraceae > Shimia. The sequence continues at coordinate 2,774,331 of NZ_CP138921.1, forward strand.
TCGTTTCCGAGATCAAGCGGCACGGACGCAATCAGACTTCTCAGCGAAACAGGCTTTGGCGCCGCGGGCTCAGCGGGCGGTGCTTCGCGGCGCAGCAGGTAGATCAGGGCACCGGCAATGACAAAGCTGGCCGGGGTGACAGCGACAATCTCTTCGAGCAGCAATCCCAGGAATGTCGTCGCGGTTGGCTCACCCTCTTCCGGATTGCCAAAACCATAGTCCAGTGCGAGCGAGACCGCGCCAAATAGTATCGGCAACATCAAGGCCGAAACAATGGTGGGCCAGGGATTGCGCCAGCCCAGCCGCTGAAGAAAAGCCACCCCGGACAGAAACAGCAAAAAACCAAAAAACAGATGTGTCGCCCAAAGCCCGTAAGCCACCAGAATCGGCAAGCTTGAGGTGTGCTCTGGCTGCAGAACCAACACCACCACCGCGCCCGCCACCGAAGCGCCCAGCGTGGTTTTTAGGGTTTGAGGGGTGAGGGCAATCTTCTGCGAAATCATGCCCCCTCGTTATCACCCGTTTCGCGACCGGTCCAGAAACGACCGTTCGCGAAATCTGCGTGACCACACACGCAGATCGCCACCCACTCAAGCATCTGCGCTGGATCGGTAAGCCGCCGCTGCGCCACTCCTCTGCCCACTGCCTCGCTGCGCTCTCGCACCGCGAATTTCTTTGCGCCCAAGACCTCGGGTGCAGCGGCGGCAGGACCAACGCACGGCCATAGCTCTTGCGCGCCACGTGACGGCAAAGAGCCAAAACAGGATGGACTTGATGACATCGACACTGCTCGCTCAAAGCGATCGTTTTTCCGACAGCGCCCGGCGCAGATGGCAGCTCAAATCGCGGCAAACCCGCCTTCGGGCCTTGCTTTGGCTGCTTTTGATGACAGCCGCGTTTCAGGCGCTGTTTGCCTCCCTACCCGCGATTGATCTCTGGGTGTCATCGCTTTTCTGGAGCGCAGAAGAAGGGTTTTACCTCGCACAGTTCGACAGCCTGAAACAGCTGCGCGCGATTGGCTATCATACATATACGGCGATGGCCATTCTGGAGCTGATCGGCGCTTTGCTGGCTCTCAAACATATCAAGCTGCTGACCATCCCAGGGAGTGTCTGGCTTTTCCTGGTTGGGGTTTACCTCTTTGGACCGGGCCTGTTGGTGCACTCCATCCTGAAGGCACACTGGGGACGGGCTCGGCCTGACACAACCACGGAATTTGGCGGAGACCTGCTGTTCACGCCGCCATTTGAGATTGCAGCGCAATGTGTCGCTAACTGCTCCTTTGTGTCCGGCGAAGCCGCTGGTGCGACCGCCTTTGCCATCTCCGCCTATGTGGTGACCCGGTTTGTCAGGTCATCAGTGCTGCGGCACATACTGTTTGGATCGGCACTGAGCCTGGCTGTCGCTGGCGCTTTTCTGCGCGTGGTGTTTGGCCGCCATTTCCTGTCAGACGTGATCTTCTCGGCGTTGTTTGTGTCTTTGATTGCGGTGGGGCTCTCGTTCTTCCTAACCCACCGGTCCGCCCCACCGAGACAGCCGCGCCGACGCCTCAGCTAGGGCGCATCGGCCACACACAGAGTGTCGGTGAGATCATGTTGTGTCACGCTGTCAAACACAATGGAGGTCTCGATGCGGCTGATTTCTGCGCGGGAGGAAAACCGTTCGACAACCAGCTGGTGCAGGTGGGCCGTGTCTCTAGTCACCACCTCCACCACCGCATCAAACCGACCACTGATCATCCAGCCGGCGCGGACCTCGGGAACTTGCAAGATCTCCCGCAGAAACCGCTCCAGGTCGGTCTTTTTGTGTTCCGACATTTGAATGAACAGCAGCGCCTTCAAGGACAAACCCAGGGCCTCCAACCGCACATCGGTGTGGGTGCCAGAAATCAGCCCAAATTGGTGCAGACGCTTTAGGCGATCATGCACGCTGGATGCGGCCAAACCGACCTCATGGGACAGTTCCTTGTTGGTCATCCGTGCATTCTTCGACAAAAGCGCCAAAATGCGGCGATCTGTTCGGTCAAGCTCCATGGCTGTGTCTCCGATCCGAAATAGCTTTGGTGGGCGCTGCCTCACCCGAAGGTTATACACATATTTACCCAAAAACCGGAAGAATGGACGGAGGTTTCCTACACACCCCATTTTTCCTTCGGAAGTGGGGAGGGAGTCCCATATGTTTGACACAAAAATTGCCATCGTGGTGCGCGATGATCTCGCAACCTGGCAGAAGCTCAATGTCACGGCGTTTTTGATGAGTGGCATCACTGGCGCCACGCCCGATCTCATTGGCGCACCCTACGAAGATGCGGACGGACATCGGCACCTTGCCATGTCGGTGCAGCCCGTCATTGTACTCACCGGAGCCGCCAATGTGCTGACCAACATTCGCAACCGTGCGCGCACGCGTGAGGTCGAAACCGTGGCCTATATCGACGAGATGTTTGCCACCGGGCATGATGCGGCCAACCGGGCGGTGTTTGCGGCGCATGGTTCGGATGCGCTCAACACGGTTGGGATTGCGTTGCGCGCGGACAAGAAGATTGTCGACAAAATCACCAAGGGCGCGAAGATGCACGAATAAGTCTCGCCACCAAGGTGATTTCCTCTCAATCAAAAAACCCGGCGCATTGCTGCACCGGGGTTTCGTTTTTCTAAGCTGCGCCGAAGCGCTGCCTGGCTTTAGAAGTGCGCCGACTTGGTGTTTGCCGGCACCTGCAGTGGTGGGGCAAATTTGGTCAGGTCGATGCCTTCAACAGCAGCCTTGTACTCTTCCAACGTTGGGGTGCGACCCAGGATGGCAGAGAGCACAACCAGCGGTGTGGACGCGAGCAGCGATTCACCTTTTTTCTCCGGCAGATCGCCCACGACGCGGCCCTGGAACAGGCGGGTCGAGGTGGCCAGAACGGTGTCACCTTTGGCGGCTTTTTCCTGGTTACCCATGCAGAGGTTACAGCCTGGACGCTCGAGGTAGAGGATGTTCTCGTACTCGGTGCGCGCCTTTTCCTTTGGGAACATGTCGTCAAAGGTGAAGCCGGAGTAACGCTCGAGGATTTCCCAGTCGCCCTCTTCCTTCATCTCGTCGATGATGTTGTAGGTCGGCGCGGCCACAACCAGCGGTGCCTTGAACTCGACCTTGCCGTTGGCCGCTTCGAGGTTCTTCAGCATCTGCGCGACAATTTTCATGTCGCCTTTGTGCACCATGCAGGAGCCCACAAAGCCCAGATCCACTTTCTTTTCAGCGTTGTAGTAGCTGATTGGGCGGATGGTATCATGGGTGTAGCGCTTGGAGACGTCGTCGTTGTTCACGTCCGGATCGGCGATCATCGGCTCGACAATCTGGTCCAAATCCACAACCACTTCAGCGAAGTATTTCGCGTCCGCATCCGGTTTCAGCGCAGAGTTGGCGCCGGATTTGATGTCGGCAATCCGCGCGTCAGCTTTGTCCACCAGGCCCTGCAGAAGCGCAGCTTCGTTGTCCATGCCTTTGTCGATCATGATCTGGATGCGGCCTTTGGCCAGCTCCAGGGATCCGATCAGGGTCTCATCATTGGAGATACAGACAGAGGCTTTCGCCTTCATCTCTGCGGTCCAGTCGGTGAAGGTAAACGCTTGGTCCGCCAGCAGCGTGCCAATGTGTACTTCGATCACGCGGCCTTGGAAGACGTTATCACCGTGCTGATCCAGCATCTGCGCCTGGGTGGCATGTACTACGTCACGGAAGTCCATATGTGGGGCCATTTGGCCTTTGAAGGTCACCTTCACGGACTCAGGGATCGGCATGGAAGCTTCGCCGGTGGCGAGCGCCAGAGCAACGGTGCCGGAGTCCGCACCAAAGGCCACGCCTTTGGACATACGGGTGTGGCTGTCGCCGCCGACGATCACGTCCCAGTCATCCACGGTGATGTCGTTCAGCACCTTGTGGATCACGTCGGTCATCGCGTGATACTCGCCCTCTGGGTCACGCGCGGTGATCAGGCCGAAGTCGTTCATGAACTTCATCAGCTTAGGGATGTTGGCCTGCGCCTTCTTGTCCCAAACCGACGCGGTGTGACAGCCGGACTGATAGCCCACGTCCACGGACGGGGAGATCACGGTGGCGGCCATCGCTTCCAGTTCCTGCGCGGTCATTGGACCGGTGGTGTCCTGAGAGCCCACAACGTTTACTTTCACGCGCACGTCAGAACCGGCGTGCAGCGTCACACCTGGGGTGGTGCCCAGCGCGTTGCGGTTGAAGATTTTTTCAACAGCGGTCAGGCCTTGGCCTTCCACAGACAGCTCTTTGGATGGTGCGTAGGCGGATTTCAGTTCCTGGCCCAGCGCGCCTGCGGCAAAGGTCTGCAGTTTCTTACCAAAGACCACAGCGTAAGAGCCGCCCGCCTTCATGAACTCCACTTTTTGTGGGGTGAAGGCCGCAGAGACGTCTTTCAGCACGTTGCCGTCCGCATCGCGCAGCGTTTTGTCTTTGGTGTTGATGGTCAGCACGGTGCCGGTGGCCACGGAGTAGGCCTCTTCCAGCACGGCTTCGCCGTCTTCATCCACGACAACATTGCCGTCCGCATCGGTCTTTTTGACCCAGTTGTCGAGGTCAATGCCGATGCCGCCGGTCACGCCAACGGTGGTCAGGAAGATCGGGGAGATGCCGTTGGTGCCCGCGACAACAGGTGCGATGTTGATGAATGGCACGTAAGGCGATGCCTTCTTACCGGTCCACAGCGCCACGTTGTTCACACCGGACATACGGGAGGAACCCACGCCCATGGTGCCTTTTTCCGCGATCAGCATCACACGTGCATCAGGGTGCTGTTTCTGCAGCTCCTGAATGGCCACCTGATCTTCCGGAGAGCACATGCATTTGCCGTGCAGTTCACGGTCGGCACGAGAGTGTGCTTCGGCACCGGGTGACAGAAGGTCAGTCGAGATATCACCGATACCGGCGATAAAGGTCACAACCTTGATCTCTTCTTCGACTTCAGGAAGCTTGGTGAAGAATTCCGCCTTGGCGTAGCTTTCCAGCAGATCCTTGGCGACAGCGTTGCCGGCCTTGAAGGCTTCCTCAAGACGATCGGTGTCTGCCTCATAGAGGAAGACCTGAGTCTTCAGCACGGCTGCGGCTTGAGCAGCAATCGCGGCATCGTCGCCCAGCGCCAGATCGAGCAGTACGCGAACAGACGGGCCACCCTTCATATGGGACAGCAGTTCGAAGGCGAACTCCGGGGTGATTTCGGCCACGTCAGCCGCGCCGAGAATGATCTCTTTGAGGAATTCGGCTTTCACACCTGCGGCGCTCGTGGTGCCTGGCAAGGTGTTGTAAATGAAGAACTTCAGGGAGTCTTCGCGGTGGGCGTTGCCGGTGTCTTTGATCTGTTCGATCAGTTCGCTGACCAGCGCGCCGCTATCAATTGGCTTTGGATTCAGACCTTCGGTTTTCCGGGTCTCAATCTCGTTCAGATAATCTGTATACAAGCTCATGATGATCCTAGCGATTTGAGGTTGGCTTAAGCATGAACACCCTCATTTGAACCATGAAGTGATTCACAGGGCAGGTATTGTATGCCGATGTATACCAAGCTTGAAAAAGACGCAAGTTGCCCTTCGGAACAATTGTCTTGGCTTACTCAAACGTGATGTCGCAGAGCGGCGTATGACATCTATTGTAGGCCGCGTGGAACCTGTTTGCCAGCGTACAGCGCCGCCGAGAGCCCGCCTGTCGCTGTGACAGTTTCCACCCTGCGCGCTTAATGGCGCTCGCCTTCCCTAGAGGGGCGAGATCTTGTGATCCAGAGCACATGATGCCGCAGCATTTTGTTTTCCCGCCGCGGGAAACCTATTGACTCATTCCCGTCTTTGTCCGAATGGAGAGGAGATGGTTCCCGCGACGACCTCTGTCAGACCGGGATGAAAAGGGAATACGGTGCGGCCCCAAAAGCCAAATCCGTGACTGCCCCCGCAACTGTGAGCGGCGAGCGACCCCGAGGACACCACTGAGCGCGATGCGCTTGGGAAGGTTCGGGATAGCCACAACCCGCAAGTCAGGAGACCTGCCATCCAGACGATAACTTCAACCCGGGCGGGGCGTCCGGACAGGAGGCCAAGATGGCTTTGCGGATTGATCCGTGTGAAAAACTGACTGTGCTTGCCCCGCGCTATCGCGGAGGGCGAGATGGCCACCCCAACCCACAGAATTTCTATCTGCACATCCTGCAAACACGTCGGCGAGACCTGTCGCCCCGGCTATGAGCTGATCAAGCGCCTGCGTGAAGCCATTGATATGGCCGGTGACGCGATCACGGAAGAGTTCGAGATTTCCGGCGTCGCCTGTATGGCGGGCTGCAAACACCCTTGCACCGTAGCCTATCACAGCACGCGCAAAGCGACCTATCTGTTTGGGGACATCACGCCGGAGCAGGACATTGCGGATCTGGTGTCCTTTGCACAGCAATATGCGGTGCTTGGGGATGGCTGGTGTTCATCGGTAGATCGCCCCGGCAAGTTACGCAAACACACCTTGGCGCGGGTACCGTCGATGATGTTGGCGCTTGAGGACAGCGCAGAGCGGCTGGCATGAGCGCCGGGCATCTGGTGGCCAAGGATGTGTGTTGGCGACCGGGCAAAAACCAACCCTTCCTGCTGAACCCTGTGAGTTTTGAAGTCTACCCCGGCCGCGTGCTTGGCGTTGTCGGCCCCAATGGCGCGGGCAAGTCGACGCTTTTGCGGATGATCTATCACTATCAGAAACCGACATCCGGGCAGATTTTGGTGGATGAACAGGACCTTTGGGGGATGTCCGCCAAAGTCGCCGCCCGCAAGGTGGCCGCCGTGTTGCAGGAACAACCGGGCGCCTTTGGTCTTTCGGTACGCGATATTGTGGCGCTGGGGCGCACGCCCCACCGCAGCGGGCTGTCGTCGGAAGGCCAAAAAGATGCCGAGATCATTGATGAAGCTATCGAACGGATGCAGTTGGAGGCATTGGTTGCCCGCGATTTCGACACCCTCTCAGGGGGCGAGCGGCAACGGGTGATGGTGGCGCGAGCTTTGGCGCAGCAACCGCAGGTGCTGGTGATGGATGAACCCACCAACCACCTCGACATTCGCCATCAACTCGAAATCCTCTCACTGATCCGGTCGCTTGGGCTGACCATCGTGGTCTCGCTGCATGATCTGAACATGGCCGCAGATGTGTGTGACGCCATCCTGCTTTTGAAAGACGGACACTGCCAAGGCTTTGGCAGCGCGAATGACGTGCTGAGCGAACAGCTTGTCTCTGACACGTTTTCCGTCACCGCCCAGCGCCAGATGCTGAGCGTGAGCCAAAACCAACACCTTACTTTTCACCTCCCAAACTAAAGGACCACATTTATGACCACCAAATTTACCACTGCCGCCGTCAGCGCCCTGCTGGCCCTGTCCACCACCGCCGCGCTGGCAGAAACCTCCGTGGACAGCTGCAACCGGCAAGTGACCTTTGACGCGCCGCCCAAAGCGGCCATTTCCAACGACGTGAACCTGACCGAGATGATGCTGGTGCTGGGCCTGGCAGATCGCATGGTTGGCTATACCGGCATCTCCGGCTGGAAAACGCTGGACGAAGAGATGCGCGCCGGTGTCGAAGAACTGCCAGAACTGTCTGCCAAGTATCCGTCCAAAGAGGTGCTGATCGGTGCAGATGCGGACTTCTTCTTTGCCGGTTGGAACTACGGCATGAAAGTGGGCGGCGAAGTCACACCTGAGACGCTCGCGCCGTTTGACATCAAGGTTTATGAGCTGACCGAGAGCTGCATCCACATTGGCAAGAAAGACGCCGCCAGCATGGATGACATGTACAACGACATCCTAAACCTCGGCGCGATCTTTGACGTGAAAGACAAAGCCGACGCGCTGGTCGATGGCTACAAGGCCGACCTTGCAGCCTTCACCGATGGTTTGGCGCCGTTAGAAACCGCACCACGTGTGTTTGTCTACGACAGCGGCGAAGACACGCCGTTCACCGCAGGGCGCTATGCGATGCCAAACGCGCTTATTGAAGCGGCGGGTGGCACCAACATCATGAACGATCTGGAGAAAAGCTGGGCCAAAGTTGGCTGGGAGCCAGTTGTGGAGCGCAACCCGGAGGTCATCGTAATCGTGAACTACGGCAATGTGACGGCTGAGGAAAAGCGCGCCTTCATGATGAACAACCCGGCCTTTGCCGAGATGGACGCCGTGAAGAACGACCGATTTGTGACTCTGGAGTATGTTGAAGCAACCCCAGGGCCACGCAACATCGAAGCGGTTAAAACCCTCGCAGAAGCGTTCCGGGCGAAATAAATGACAGGAAGAGCAGCAGGACGGCCAAAGAGCAGGTTTCCTTATGTGATCGGCGCAGGGGTGCTCCTGTTGCTTTTCTCGATTTCGGTCGCAATCAGTGTGGGGGCGGTCTCTGTGCCCCTGCACACCGTCTGGAGCATCTTGATCAATCAGGTGGCGCCGGGCACAATTGAGCAGGACTGGTCCAAAGGGCGCGAAGCGATTGTCTGGGACATTCGCTTTCCACGGGCTTTGCTGGCCTGTCTAGTGGGCGCCGGATTGGCGGTTGTGGGCGGCAGCTTACAGGCTGTGACACGCAACCCGTTGGCCGATCCACATCTGTTGGGGATCTCTTCCGGCGCGGCCTTTGGGGCGATCATGGTGCTGATGCACACCGGCATGTTTTGGGGTCTCATTACCGTGCCGTTGTTTGCCTTTGGCGGGGCCTTGGCCGCAACGTTGCTGGTGCTGGCGGTGTCGCAGTTTGCCTCGGCCACCAGCGCGGATCGGTTGATCCTGGCGGGTGTGGCGGTGTCCTTCATCGTGATGTCTCTGGCCAATGTGTTGATCTTTCTTGGCGATCCAAGAGCCACCCACACAGTGGTGTTCTGGATGCTGGGCGGCCTGGGCTTGGCACAGTGGAGCCATTTGGTTTTCCCGCTGGCGGTGCTCGCCGTCTGCGGCACCTACATCTGGATTAATGGGCGGAAATTGAATGCCATGACGGTGGGCGACGAGACCGCCGCCACGTTGGGCATCCCGGTGGCGCGGTTCCGCTTGATCATCTTTGTTGTCGGCGCGTTGATCACCGGGGTGATGGTCGCGTTTTCGGGTATGATTGGCTTTGTTGGCCTGATGGTGCCGCATATCGTGCGTATGCTGGTAGGCGGGGATTATGCCCGCGTGATCCCAGCCTCCGCGCTATTTGGCGCGATCTACCTTTTGTGGTCCGACATCATCGCGCGCACGATCATGGCACCGGAAGACATGCCAATTGGCATTGTCACCGGCTTGGTGGGCGGCCTGTTCTTTGTCTGGTTGTTGCGGCGGCGGGCGCGGTAAAGCGCCCTGCCCTATTTGCGTCAGAGAAGCGGATAGTTTTCCGAGTTCTCCAACGCGTAGTGCCACCACTCATAGGGGTTTATCTCAAAACCGGCACCCACCATGAGACCCAGCAGAATCAAGCGATTTTGCTGAGCCTCACGGTGGATGTCGATCCTGGAGTGATGCGATTGTTGCAAGGCGGCGTCAAAGTCTGTGCCCATGTCGAGCACAGTGCCATCTGCGCGGGTCAGCGTCAGGTCCACGGCGGTGCCGCGGCTGTGGTCTGACCCGATCTCGGGGTCTGCAACAAATTCGGGGTCCGGCCGTACCTCCCACAAGCGGCGTTGCACCGCTTGGGGGCGATAGGCATCCAGCAGCAGAAGGCGCAGTCCGAGGGCGGCAGCGCGATCAGCGGCATGAAAGAGCGCATCGGCGGCATGTCTGTGCAGGCGTGCCTGTTGATCCTCCGCCGTGGTGTAAAGCACCTCGCCAGCGAAGTTTCGGGACGTCGCATAGGCAAGCTGCACATCAATGGCCGCATGTTGGACCGGCACCAACGTCATGCGGGCACCTTCTGTGGGGTGGCGGCTGTTGTTTGGCAACAGCGCACCTGGGCCTGCTCGGTAGGCACCATGTTTTGTCGCACGTCACAGCCCGCGCCCGCCAGCTCGCAGCGGTCCTTGAAGAAGCAACCGGTCGGCAGGTTGCGGTTGGACGGCAGGTCTGTGTTGCTGAGCGCCTCGCCCAGCCCGCCAGTGGCGCGCATGGTCGGAATCGACTCCAGCAAGAGGCGGGTATAGGGGTGTTTGGGCGCAGCCAGCACCGCGTCGGACGCGCCATGCTCCACCACCTGCCCCAGATACATCACCGCCACCTCATCACAGAGATAACGCACCACGGAAATGTCGTGGGAGATGAAGATGTAGGTCAAGCCGCGCTCGGCCTGCAGCTCTTTGAGCAGGTTGAGGATTTGCGCCTGAATGGAGATGTCGAGCGCCGAAGTAGGTTCGTCGAGCACAATCACATCCGGATCGGAGGACAGCGCGCGAGCAATGGCGATCCGCTGGCGTTGGCCGCCGGAGAACTCATGCGGATAGCGGTCCAGCACTTCGGGACGGAGGCCCACTTTGGCGGCAAGCTCTGCGGCCAGTGCACGCAGCTCGGCCTTTGGGGTTTTGGTGACCGCAAAGACCGGTTCCGTAATCACGCGCCAAACCGGCATACGCGCGTTGAGCGAGCTTTGCGGATCCTGGAACACAATCTGCACATCGTGGTCTGCGCCAAAGTTGCGGGTGACCTCCCCTTCCGAAGGTTTGCGGATGCCCATCAGCACCTGCGCCAAAGTAGACTTGCCACAGCCGGACTCGCCCACAATGCCCAGCGTTTTGCCGCGGGGAATGTCCAGGTCAATGCCATTGAGCGCATGCACAAAGCCACGCGGACGGCCGCACCAGTCTTCGCCAAACGGGAAGCGCATGTGGATGTTGGTGAGCGTCATCACGCTATTGGTGTTCATGCTGTAACCTCCTCGCAGAGCCAGCAGGCGGCTTGGTGTTTCTTGCCCACATCCGTGAGTGATGGGCGCGAATTACAGGCATCCTGCGCATGGCGGCAACGGGCCTGAAAGGCGCAGCCCTTGGGGGGATTGACCAGATTGGGCACGGTGCCAGGGATGGAGGCCAGGGGGGCGCCTGGGTCCGCGTCCTCCGGCAAGGCCTCGATCAAGGCCGCAGTATAGGGGTGTTGCGGGTTGCCCAGCACTTTTTGCGCTGGTCCGGTCTCCACCACACGGCCTGCGTACATCACATAGATGCGGTCACAGAACTGGCTGATCACTGCAAGGTCATGGGAGATAAACAGCACCGAGGCGCCGGTTTGGCGGGCTTTGGCGTGCAGCAGTTGCAGCACCTGCCGTTGTACTGTCACGTCCAAAGCAGTGGTGGGTTCATCCGCCACCAGCAGCTTCGGAGAGCAGGCAAAGGCCATACCGATCAGAATACGCTGACGCATGCCGCCGGAGAGCTCAAACGGGTAGCGCCCCAAGATTTCTTCGGCATCGTTGATGCGCATGTCTTTGAGCAGCTCGATGGCCCGGTCTCGGGCCGCCATGCCGCGCAGGTTGGAATGCAACTCGATCACCCTCAGCATCTGTTTGCCGATGGTCTTGGTTGGGTTCAGGGCAGTTTGTGGCTCCTGAAAGATCATGGCCACGTCACCGCCGCGCAGGCGGTTCATCTCGCGCTCTGAAATGGATTGCACATCGCGGCCAAGCAAGCTGATCTTGCCGCCGTCCTGACGGAACGCGCCGTCCGGCAAAAGCCGCAGGGCGGTCATGGCAGTCACGGATTTGGCCGAACCACTTTCGCCCACAAGACCAACAATCTCGCCCGGCTGGACTTCCAGATCCACGCCGTTCACCGCATGCACATCACCTGCGAAGCCCGGAAACAGAACTTCCAGTCCGTCAATTTTCAATACTGGGTCCGCCATGTCAGCGTGCCTTCTGTTTGGGATCAAGGATGTCGCGAATGCCGTCACCCAACAGGTTAAAGGCGGTGGCGGTGATCAGGATGGCAAAGCCCGGGAAGGCCGAGTACCACCACTGGTCCAGGATGTAGTTACGTCCGGTGGCCACCATGGCGCCCCACTCAGCGGTTGGCTGTTGCGCGCCAAGGCCGATGAAGCTGAGCGCGGAGGCCAGAAGGATGGTGCTGCCGAGGTCCAACGTCGCCTGCACCATGACCGGAGACAGGATGTTGGGCAGGATGTGCCAGCGCAGGATGTGCAGTTTGGACGCCTTGAAGGTTTCGGCCGCGGTCACAAAGGACATTTCGCGGATCAGCAGGGTTTGGCCGCGTGAGATACGTACATAGACCGGGATGCGCACCAGCGCGATGGCAATGGCCGCGTTGATCAAGCTGGGGCCAAGCGCCGCGGCGAGCGCCATGATCAGCACCAAAGAGGGCACGGAAAGCACCACATCCATCATTCGCATGATCACCACATCCACACGTCCGCCGATCAGGCCGGCAAAGGCGCCAATGAAGGTGCCGATGAAACCGGCCACAACCACAACAAAGAACCCCACGGCCACAGATTGCCGCCCGCCATAGAGAATACGAGAGTAGAGATCACGGCCAACTTCGTCGGTGCCAAAGAAATGGTCCCAGCTGGGGGCGGCCAGGCGGGCGCGCAGGTCGATGGCATTGGGATCGTGCGTGGCAAAGACCGGTGCAAAGATCACCAGAAACAGCACGATCAGCACCACGGCCCCGCCGCCAAGCGTAAGCGGGCTTTTCTTGATTTGATACCAGAGGTAGCCCCAATCCACCCGCGACAAGGCGCGTTTGACAGGGTTTGCGGAAACGGTTGCGTCGCTCATCACGAGACCTCCCGGATGCGCGGATCAACCGCCATATAGATCAGATCAACAGCCAGGTTGATCAGCACATAGGCCAGCGAAACCACCACGGTGAACCCCATGACCGCCGGGAAATCCAGCGCCTGAATGGAGTTCACCACATAGGCGCCCATGCCGGGCCAGGCGAAGACGGTTTCTGTGAGCACTGCGCCATACAGCAGGTCGCCCAGCGCGAGGCCAAGAACGGTGATCGAGGGGATCATGGCGTTGGGCAGGGCTTCGGTGAAGACAATCTTGAAGCGGCTGAGGCCGTTGGCTTTGGCGGTGCGGATGTAGTCCTGCTGCAACTCTTCCAGCATCGCGGCGCGCACTTGGCGGGCCACCACACCGAGGTGGACAAAGCCCAATGTAAAAGCGGGGAGAAGGATGTGTTTGAGGGCAGAGCCGAAGGCGACCAAATCACCCGCCAAAAGGCTGTCGATCATCAGGAAGCCGGTGATACGGGTGGGCATCTCCAGCGAAGGATCGATACGCCCACCGCTGGGGAGCCAGCCGAGGTTGCCGTAGAACAACAAGATCACCAGCAGGCCCAGCCAGAAGGCGGGGGTGGAGATACCGGTCACAGCGATCACACGCACAAAGTGGTCGATGGGTTTGTCTTTCCACACGGCGGAGGCCACACCCAATGGAATGCCCAATGCGGTGGCAAACAACAGCGCGGTCAGCGCCAACTCCAATGTGGCGGGGAAGAAGATACGCAGATCTTCCAGCACCGGACGACGTGTGCGGATCGAGGTGCCAAAGTCGCCCTGCACCACGCCTTCGAGATAGCGGAAGTACTGGACCGGCAGCGGTTTATCGAGGCCGAGGTCCTCGCGGATGTTCTGCACAATCTCAGGCGTCGCGCGGTCACCCGCAATCATGCGGGCCGGGTCGCCGGGAATGAGATTGGAGATGGTGAAGGTGATGACCGTCACACCGAAGAGAACCAAGATCAGGAACATCAAGCGGCGGCGGATGACATTGAGGAAAGACATCGGCGCGTTTCTTTAGTGGCTGAAGGCCCCGGACCACCGGGATGGTCTAGGGCCGTTTGCTTAAGGCTTAGTCGGAGAGCGACATGTCACCGAAGTTGAAGATGTCTTCGAGCATCGGGTTGAAGACAAAGCCTTCGACATCGTCCCGCACGGCGATGCGGTAGTCTTTCTGGAACAGATAGACGTAGGCGGCCTCATCCGTCACGATCTCCTGAAGCTCACCATACAGCGCGGTGCGCTCTGCCTGATCGGAGCTGACCACAGCCTGTTGCAGCAGACCATCAACCTTGTCGTTGGAGTACCAGCTGCGGTTGCCCGCCAGACCATGGCGTTTGCTGTCAAACCAATAGTTGGTGAACATGTAAGGGTCCGCAAAGTCCGGGCTCCAGTTGCCGGTTGCGATGCCAAATTCGCCGGTGTCAAAGCGCTCGCGCATGGTGGCGTTGGCCAGCTTTTCCAGCTTCACGTTCAGGCCCAGTTGGGACAGATACGCCTGGGTTGCGATGGCGATTGGCTCCCACAGTGGGTCCCGGTCGGAATAGAGGAAGGTGATTTCCTCGCTTGCACCGCCAGCCACGTCGAGGGCCTTCTTCGCAGACGCCAGATCATATGAATACTGGGTCGCGTTTTTGTTCTGGCCCCACATGCCTTCTGGAATAGGGCCGTGCATTTGTACGCCGTTGCCGTCCAGAATGCCGTCGATGATGCCCTGATAGTCCACCGCTGCGGAAATCGCGCGACGCACGTCAACATTGTCCAGCGGGGCCACTTTGTTATTCAGGTAAAGATAGGTCACCTTCAGGCTTGGATAGTTCTGTACCTCAACCCCATCGGTGCCGCCCAATGCGTCCAGCTGGTCCACCGGCAGGCTTTCGGCGATGTGAACGTCACCGGCTTCGAGCTTCAGGCGACGGGCCGAAGCTTCTGCGATGATGTCGACGCGGATTTTTTCGATCTCAGGCGTGGAACCACCGTAGTTCGGATTTGGCTCCAGCACGAGGTTTTGGCCGCGCTCCCAACCGGTCAGCATGTAGGCGCCGGACCCAGCGGAATTGGCGGATAGCCATTCGGTGCCGTGATCGCCACCTTTGCCTTCAACCGCTGGGTTTACAATCCCGGCGCCATTGTTGGCCAAGGTGTAGAGGAACGGCGCAAAAGGCTGCTCCAATGTGAAGGTCACCTGCATGTCGCCGGTCGCTTCAACTTTCATGCCACCCGGGAAAGCTTCAGATGGGCCGCGGCCCAGATCCATCAGGCGGTTGAAGGAGTATTCCACTGCAGCTGCGTCCACGGCAGCGCCATCGCTGAACGCGTTGCCGGAAGCCAAATCAAAAGTCCAGACCGTGCCATCGTCAGACGCCGACCAATTGCTGGCCAATTCGCCAACCACGGAGGTCAGGCCTTTGCCGTCCTCGGACACGTCATAGCGCACCAGCCGTTGGTACAGCGGATATGTTACGGTCCAATCATTGTTATCCATGGTTTGCGCTGGATCGAGCGTTTGCGGATCCGCCGCTTTGGCCACAACCAGCAGATCGGCATCGCCTTCCGCAAGTGCCGCAGGCGCGTTCATCGCCATGCCAACTGTGACGGCAGCCGCGCCAACCACCTGGAACCATTGTGAATTTTTCATCTTCGCTGTCCTCCCCAGAACGATTTCTGTGACCAAAGGGTCGTGTCTCGTTGAGGGTTTTCCCCAACGGCAAGTGTTCTGAACCTCTATGGTATTGCCATAACAGTCAATACCGTTATGGTACGTGCATACCAATTATTTTTGATATAGTCCTCCCATTGGGGACAGCGTCGGGCAGAAGGGTCTGAGGATGGGCGTGAATATTTCGGAGGCAATTGCCAGTGCAAACCAGCCGTTTACCAAGCTGGAACAACGGGTTGCCACCTATCTGAGCAGCCGGCCGGAGGCGGTGGCCTTGGAAACCAGCGCCGAAATTGCTGAAAAACTGCAAGTCAGCCCAATGACGGTGAGCCGGTTTTTCAAGAAGCTGGGGTTTACCAATTTGAACGAGCTGCGCGCGGATGCGCGGCGTGATCTCTATGGCCCGACCTCCGCACGAATCGGCAGCCGCTTCAAAAGCTTCAAACAGGCCAGCCAGACCCGCGATGCGACGCAGGACCATGCCATCGCCAATGCCGCCATCCGCACGGCGCTGGACTTGCGCGAAACTGAACGCTGGCAAGATGCAGTGCAATATGTCGCTCATTCCGACAGCGTCATGGCGGTGGGTTTTCAGGTGATGCAGTATCTGGCGAACGGTTTTGCCATGCGGCTAAAGTACCTGCGCTCCAATGTGATGTTTCTGGATGGCACCGACGGGGTCTATGCCGAGGTGTTTGGCGATGATTCCGAGACCAAGGCGCTGATCCTGATCGATACGTTCCGGTACGGCAATCACGGGCCAATCCTGGCCAAGGCGGCACGGGAGCGCGGCTTCAAGGTGATCCTGTTTTGCGACGAGTTCTGTGATTGGGGCTCAAGTCTCAGCGACGTGATGCTACCCTACCCCAACGAAGGCCATATGTTCCTGCCATTCCCGACCGGCATACACTTTGGTCTGAACCTGATGTTTCAGGATGTGGTGACAGAGCTTGGCGACAAGGCACGCGACAAGGTGGAACAGGTCGCCAAGTCTCAGGATTTGTTCGACAATTTTCTGCCGGAATAGCGGGAGGCTTATACCAGCTTGCCGTCGCGCAACTCCAACGTATCCGGCGCCAATGCGGCGCGGAACGCGGGGTTGTGGCTGACCAACAAAATGGCTTGCGGGAGGCCTTGCAGGATTTCCAGCAAGCGTGCCTCGTTTTTTGTGTCCAGCGCGTTGGTTGGCTCGTCCAGCAGGAGCGCTTCGGGCTCCATGGCAAGCACAGTCGCCAGGGTCACAAGGCGCTTTTCACCGCCCGAGAGCTTGTGCGTGATACGGTCGCGCAGGTGCATCAGGTTCAGATCAGTGAGCACCTTGTCGACAATCGCCAGGGCCTCGCCTTTGGTGCGACCCAAATTGAGCGGGCCAAAGGCGATATCTTCGGCCACGGTGGGGCAAAACAACTGATCGTCCGGGTCCTGAAACACCAGACCAATACGACGGCGGACTTCGTGGAAATCTGCCTCCACCCGACGCTCTTTGCCAAAGATGGTCACGGTGCCGGAGGTTGGATGCTGCAGGCCCAGCGCGATGCGAAACAAGGTCGATTTGCCCGCGCCGTTGGGACCGGCAATCGACAGGCGTTGACCGGCCGTGAGCTGTACCGACGCGCCATCCAGCACCGGAGGCTGCCCGGGATAGGCAAAGTGGATGTTTTCAAGCGCGAGGATCGTCATAGGTGGTCCAGAAACAGCAAGCCGATGCACACCCCGCCAAGAAGAACCGCAAAGCGGTGGTCGCGGCGGGTCATGCGGAACTCTTGTAACAAGATCAGCTGCCCTGAAAAGCCCCGGCATTTCATCGCGCCCAGAATGCGCTCGGAGCGCTCAATGGCGCGTACCAGCATCATGCCCACCAGATAGCCAAAGCTGCGGTAGGTGTGCCAATTGGTGCCGGGCCGGAACCCGCGGATTTTCATGGCGCCGCGCAGACGGAGATATTCTTCCCGCAGCACTTCAATGTAGCGAATGGTGAACATCAAGAGATGCACCAGCACCTCAGGGCAGCGTAGCTTGTGCAAGGCATGGCCAAGCGTGACCGGCTCCATGGTGCCGACCAGCACCATCAGCGTGAGGATCACCGCGTTGGCGGTCAGGCCGATCTCGATGGCTTTCCACAGACCTTGCCAACTGGCGGGGAAGCCAAAGACGCTAAACATAGGTTCACCCGGCATGGTGAAAGGCAAGAGCACCAACATAAAGATGATGAAACTGTCCATCATCGCCATACGCTTGAGCGTGCGGCGGATGGGCAGGCGCGACATCATCAACAGGGAAACGGCTGTGGCGAGCGCGGCAATCAGCGCCGGGATCGTGGTAAGTGCCACAGTGGTAATGGCAAAGACACAGGCCAGCACAACGCGCAAACGCGGGTCGAGGTCGCCGATAACGCCATAGGGCGCATCGGTGCCTGCCTCGGCCAGAGTTTTGGCCTTGGGTTCCAGCGCGTGCGCCATCAGGCGGCCATCTTCCGACGGGCGGCGAGGTAGAAGCCAAAGCCAAAGAGACCAACGATATAGCCGATGCCGCCCAGGATGCTCTGTATGTCATTTTTCTCGCGATAGGCGGCAATCTCGCGGCGCAGTGGGCGGATTTCATCGCGCACCGCTTTGGCAATGATCTGGCGCTCCTCATCAGACAGGGACGCGACGGCGACCACGTTGGCACCTTCGACAGGTCCGTCAGAGGCGGCCATTGGGGTCTCTACAAATTCCGCCGCCACGCCCATGATCTCCGCCACCTCTTCTGCAGGCATGACGACTTTGGCGACATGCCCCGCGCCCATATCAGCGGTGAAGGTATGCGCCACTGGGCTGGTGGGGGTATAAAGGAAGAACCCGTCTTCGTCGGTGACTGTGCGGCCCAGCTCTGCGCCATCGGGGCCAAACACAATGACCTCCTGGCCCACAGCCATGTCGCCGTTGGAGAAGCCAAGCTCACCTTCGATGGCGTCACCTGCCGGGAAAACACCAGCAATCACTTTGTGCGCCAGCGCAGGCAGCGGCGTGCAGATCAGGCTCACAATCAGGATCAGCTGTTTCACGCGGAGGATCCTTTCAAAAACAACTCCGGTTTGACCTTACGCGCCAAAAGCACGGCAAAGCCAGTGAGCACGGCTTCGATGACCATGACAGGAATATGGGCAAAGAACACCAGTTTGGCGGCGGGCAGGAACTCATCCCCGGTCAACGCAAGAGACACCGCCACAAACAGGGTCGTGGCGGCAATGGCAAAAGCCCCGCCAAGGCCACCCCAGATCGCGCCTTGCACCGGAGAGCCGCGGCCAATCAAGCGGCCAAAGATCATCCAGGCCAGAACCGCGGGCATGGCAATGTTGAAGGCGTTCACACCCAGCACGGTCAGGCCGCCAAACCCAAAAAACACCGCTTGCAGCAACAAGCCGACAAACAGCGCCGGAAAGGCGGCCCAGCCGAGCAGAAGCCCGGCCAGACCGTTGAGGATCAAATGCACAGAGGACGGGCCAATTGGCACGTGGATCAGCGAGGCGACAAAGAAGCTAGCCGACAACACCCCAGCAGTGGGGATACGGTCGATGTCCAGCGACTTGAGGCCAACGGCAATCCCGCCTGCGGCGGCAACTGCGCCGCCGATTACAACAGGGTTGGACAAGGCTCCGTCAACGATGTGCATATGGGGTTACTCCAGGTCCCAGGCGCGGATCCAGATAACCGCGTCTTGGCTCAGCTCTTTGCCTTCATGCTCGGTTGCCGGGCCAGACCCCAGAGCGGCAAAGCCCCAGTAACCGGCTTTTGGCACGCCAAAAGTGAAGTAACCATTGTCATCAGAAATCGCGACAATTGCACCGCCGGGCAGCGGAGAGACGGTGGTGGCCTTCGCGCCGGTGCCGGACAGGTCAGGCTCTGCTGCCATGTACTCAATCTCGATCTCCGCGCCGGCAACTGGTTTGCCTTCGCTCAGCACGCGGCCAGTGAAAGTGCCGCCTGCGATCACGTTGTAAGGTTTGTTCAGCGGCAGGATCTCGGTGGCGAGACCCTGTGGCTGATCCCAATCGGTGGGCAGCTCGTTGCGGTTCAGATAGGCCTTGGTGATCTGCTGAATGTAGATGTCCTCGGACTCTTCGTAGTAAGGCGCAGGCACGGTCACGAGAACGTAATCCCCGGAACGTTTCACCGGCACTGAGCCCATGAACGCCTTGGCGCTGTTGTCCGGGCCGTCAAAGGTGGTCTCTTCCAATGTGTCCATCAGATCGGTCTTTTCGCCGTTGTGGATCATGTAGAACTCTTCCGGCTTTTCCAGGGTCATCACGTGACCGGCATCATGTGGGTGCCAGAAGATCAGCTTCACCGGCACATCGCCGGGACGCGCGATCATGGTGTCTTCGGTGTATTCAAGCAGGAAATGCGCTTGTGCCATAACAGGCAGGGCCAGAGCAGCGGTGGCCGCCAAAAGCAGTTTTTTCACAAAAATAGTCCTTATCACGTCGCGCCTTCCCCGGCGCATTTGGTCCTTGTGACTTGGAATGGCTTGGAACCGGATATCGCGCGCGACACACAGATCCAGCGCACACCCCGTCGCCGTTGATGAGCCCTCTCTTGAGAGGGCACGTGTTCGGCAGGTC
Organism: Shimia sp. MIT1388; assembly: GCF_047124445.1. GTDB lineage: Bacteria > Pseudomonadota > Alphaproteobacteria > Rhodobacterales > Rhodobacteraceae > Shimia. The sequence continues at coordinate 2,794,315 of NZ_CP138921.1, forward strand.
TCCTGACTTGCGGGTCAAAACACGAGGCTGGCCTTCCCGGGATGTCCCAGTGGCGTGATCAGCTGTGCTCGCCGCCTACAGTTGCGGGGGCAGTTGCAGAGTTGGCTAAAACAGCCGCACTGCATTCCCTATTGCTTCCGGAGGATTCCCCGGAACCGAACATGGCGTGTGTGTGCCAGAGGAGAGAGCGATCGGTCAATACGGGATTGCGACACGGTGGAGGCAAATTGCGAAGCAACAGGAACGCTCCCGCCGCATTTCATCTCTATTACTGAACTCCAGCATCCCCCCGCAGCGCTGAGCGAAAGGGATTTTGCCCCAATTCGGACCTTCACGTGCCCGGCAGTAAGGGGTCGAATTGGCGGTTACTAAATTGGTCACGCACGAGAACCCGCCAGTGAGTTGCCGCTATTTAAGCCCAACCAGCGCAATTGGGTCTTTTAGTCATGAAGGCGGCCAGATGCAGCCTCCTCCGGAAGGGCATTGATGAGGTCCCCGGCGAAGGTCAAGGCAGCAAATACCACCCAGATCAGCAGAGTGGCTTGTTTGGCGCGAGAGAAGTTTGTCGAGGGGACATGGTTGTCTCTTACCTTACCGTTTCTGGGTTGGGGCGGATTTGAGGCTGTTGGTTTCAGTTGGCTTAAAGTGGGTTTGTTCCGCTCTGGCTGCCGGGGCCGCTGTTTTGATCCGCAAGGCGGTGAAGAGCACGAAAGCGGCCATCGCAAGCACAAGCATCCAGCCCATGACCGCATCGCCAAACACAGCTGAAAGCGCACTGGTCATGAGGGGGCCAGCGATGCCGCCAATGGTGAAGACAAACAGCATGGTGACGGCGCTGGACGCGACGTAGACGGGCACTGTGCGGTCCATCGCGTGGGCCAAAAGCAGCGAATAGAGAGTGAGCATCGAGCCGCCCAACAGGACCAATCCGGCAAGCATGGCAATGTAGAGCGGTGTGCCGACGATGGCGGCATGACGCACGCCATCGCCAGTGGCAAAGGCGGCAAAAGCTGCAAGTACGCCGGTAGCGATTGTCGCGGTCGCGACAATGACACGACGCCGATCCATGCGGTCGGACACAAACCCAAGCGGATAGAGAAAAAGGATACGTCCGACGTAAATCGCAGCGATGCCAATGGCGACATCCGCAGCCTCAATGCCAATGACCGCTGCCCGATACGGCACAACATTCATAAACACGGTGGACACAATGCCGACGGTGAGCGCACCGATGGCGGCGGTGGGCGCGTCTTGAAACAGCGCCTTGAAACGTACATTTGCGCGTTCTTTGCCCTCTGGAGGCGTGCTGGGGGTGGCGGCGATCACCACAATGGCCAGACAGTAGAGCAAGGACATCAGCACAAAGGACTGGTTTAGGTCGTCGGGCGTCACGATGACGAGAACCTGACTGAGAACCGACATCAACCCGAGGATAATGGCAAACACGGCAAGCAAACGACCGCGCGAGTGTTCTTCGACGGTTTCGCTGATCCAGGCGTCACCAATGGCGAACAGGCCTGCGGTGGCAACGCCGGTCATCAAGCGCACGATGAGCAGCGTGGGCTCGTTGTCGATCACAGAGAATAGCAGAGCGGCTGCGGTACAGATGGCCGCCGCCGCGGAAAACGCACGAATATGCCCGATGCTGGTGATCCAGCCTGCAATGTAGAAACAGCCGATCAGGAACCCCAACGAATAAGCCGCAGGTGCCAGCGCCGCAATTTCTTGAGACGCGCCAGTTTGCGCAAAATAGAGCGCGACGATGGTGCCCGACGCCGCGGTCACCAACTGTATCGCCGCGACCGCGATGAATAGGTATTTCAGAGTGTGAACCTGATCGCTGAACCGGGCCAAGGAACTGCTCCAGGGGAAAGCGAAAAGTGGCGCGCGCCGGGGGCGCGACCTGGTTTAGTTTGGCAGGCTGACTTTGACGTCGACGTTCAAGCCTGGAATGAGGCCACGCTCAAGATTTGGGATTTCTGCCCAGATACGCAGGGTTTCATCCCCAACCAGCACGCTTTCAGAAAAAAGCACACGGCCACCCTGTGCCAGTGGCTGGGCGTCACCGGGCAAATGCACGTCGATCTGAAATCGCTCCATCAGCACGCTCAGACCCTCTGGAGTCGACTGGTCCAGTGCGATCAGGGATTTATACGGCATGCCGTACACAACACGGACCGTGTCGGTGTGCACAATCTGTGCCAGTGCTTGACCGTTTTCGATGTCCAGATAGGTTCCCACCTGTTTATGGGCGAGCCCGATTTGGCCCGAAATCGGTGCCCGGATCTGTGTCGAGGCCAGCTCAAGCTCTGCCAATGCGCGGTGTGCCTGCGCCTCTTGCAGCGCCACCTTGGCCAAGATCAACCGGTCCATTGCGTTCTGAACAGTCTGCTCAGACACCGCACAGCGCGTGCCAAGTTTCGCCAGCCGCTGCGCCTCGGCTCCTGCTGTTGTCAATCCGCCCGATAAAGGCCTCCGCTGCAAGCATTTTGGTGAAGTCTTTCGCAGGCTCTGCGTGGGCGATTTGTTTGGCCAGAAGGCCAGACAGCAGAAGCGGGAGTTTCGCAAAAACAGTCATGTCGGGTCACTCCAGATGCTGATCAAAGAAGGTGTTGAGCTCACGCCACGCGTCATGAGTCTCCGGCGCGTTCACGAAGAAACCCGCCATGTAGTCGCCGTGAGACTGCCCATCATAGACGTGCAGATCGGCGACAACTCCTGCCGCACGCAAGGCGCGGTGCATGCGCACGGTGTCGCTCAACAAAAGGTCGCGTGTGCCGGTCAGAAGAACCGTCGGCGGCAGATCGTCCAGATTGGCGTAGATCGGGGACAGACGCGGATCAGTGAGGTCAGTGCCGTCCGCATAAAGGTCAAACGTACCTTGGATCACACCCTCGCGGGCGCCTAGCGGGTCAAGGCCCTGCAAGGTAATCCAGCTATCCGACGTCTGCGCCAGATCCACAGCGGGCGTGCCCGCCATAATGGCACCCGGCAAAGGGGCACCCATGTCGCGCAGTTGCAAAACCGTCGACAGCGTCAGGTTGCCACCGGCTGAGGTGCCAAACATCGCCACTTTGGCTGGGTCATGGTCTTTGATCACTTGCTGCCACACGGTGATCACATCGTCTGTTGCGGCCGGAAACGCATGCAGCGGTGGGCGGCGGTAATCGACTGACACCACCTCAACACCCAAACCATGCGCCATCCAGATCGCCTCGGCCATGGCGGCCTCGCCCCCATTAAACACAAAGGCGCCGCCGTGTACGTGCACAAAAGCGGTGTCTTCCCACCGGGGATCAATGGTGGTTGGCGTGACACGGTAGGTGGTCACCCCCGCCACATTCTCGACGGCGAATTGCGCGCCGGTCATCTCAAGCAAACGTGCGACACCTTGCAGGGAGACGGCGTCAAACTCGGCCTGCAACGCAAGCCATTGCTCGGTGGAGGATGGCGCCTCAGCATGCGCCCCACCCTGACGGCTGCCGATGAGCTCGGCCAATTCTGGCGACACACCCGCAGGCACCGGTACGGTGCGTGCCGCCATTGGCAGCCCTTCACTCACGTTGATTGCCGTGTCTGCGCTGGCGATCACAGGCACCAAAAGAGCCGCAATCAGGGCGCTTGTGAGAACAACCTTCAGAGCGGAACGTCGTTTCATCTTTGGTCTCCAACTCTCTGTTTGGGGTGTTCGTCTCTCTGAGCTGAAGGTAATTTTCGAGCGGGGGCCTCGCCACTTCCAAAAGTGATCATTTCACGACAAACTGCCCGTCATGGACACGGTTTTGCAGAGCACCTTGGCGTTTCGCCCCACGCTTTTTCAGCTTGACCAAATCGCTTCGCCACGGGTGTCCGAACATGCGCTGAAAGAAGCCGGGCTGTCGCGGGCAGTCATAGAAGGTCCGCCGGTGTTCATCCCCTTTCGGCTTCAGGCGCAGTTCATGCAGGCTGCCAGCTTGAAGCTCTCGGAAAAACACATCGGCGCCTATATCACGCAAGACTTCAGCTACGCCGCTTTTGGGGCCTACGCAGACTATGTGCTCGGAGCGCCGAAACTGGATGTGGCGCTGACGCGGGCGGAAAAAATCCTGCCGTTTCTGCAAAGAGGGTCTGTTATGCGCACCCGTGTGGCTGGAGACCATTTTGTACTTGGGTTTGACACCATGCTCGGTGGGACCGCCGGCGCAAACCTGATCGATCAGGACCTGCCGTTTGTACTGCAAAGCGTGGTGCGCGAGTTCTGCGGACGCCGATGGCGACCGAGTTGAGTGGAGATGCCAGAGATGCATCGTGGCACCGAAACCGCGCTGCAGTTCATCTATAGTGTCGAGGTACGCGTCGGTGGATCCGCCGCCAGCATTGCGATCCCTTTTTCAGACATCTAAACCCCTAATCTGCGGACATCCGACGCGCGGCTTGAGATGACCTTGGCAAGCATCCGGGTTGTGCGGTCACACCAAATGCCCACAACCACCAAAGAGGTGGTTGAGAATGCCTTGCGCGCGCAACTCGCCATGGGGCACGCCGACATCGAAACGGTGACATCCACGTAAGGCATTAGCGTGAGAAAGCTGCAACGGCAGCTCTCTGCGGAGAACACCAGTTTCAAAGAGATCCGCGTGGCCGAACAGACTGACCGAGCCAGAACGCTACTATCAGGCACTGATCTTTCCGTCGCTGAGGTAGCCTTCAATCTTGGGTTCAGCGAGGTCAACAGCTTCCGTCGCACATTTGCCGGCTGGTTTGGTATTTCGCCCTCCAAGTTTCGCAAATTGAGTAATGCGTAAGGCAGTAAGGCCTCTCGGAAGATACTGTCAAAAAACTGCTTTCGGTCTTGCGCGGCGCTCAAGCGATGCGGAGCGTCGCGCCAATTTTAACCCGTGTTGGAGAGCTGGCCGACGATCTCAGTTTTGTGTGCGAACGGCACTGGACGCTTTAAGGCCTCAAGCATGAGTGAGGCGACGCTGCCTTTGGAAATCTGTAACGTCGCTTCGTAGCGTTCCACCCGTTGCGCGCTGTCGCTGGGACCTCCGTCCACCAACGTGACAGGCCGCAATGAAAGCGTGTCCAGACCGCTCCGCAGCAAGACATCTTCCATATTGGCAAGGTCGTTGAAAGATACGGCGACATTGCTTTGATCGACAATGTCCATGATTTCCGGAGCGGACACTTCGCGACTGTCACCGCCCCCCGCTGCGCTGACAACAATGATGCGGCGGACGCCGTGCCGCTTCATAGCAGCAACCACATGGGTGGTGCTTTTTCTGTCAGATCCGTGGGGGAGACAATGGGCGACCATGGGTCGGCCTGATTTTCTCGCCGGATACCAAGACAGGACAGCACGGCAACATGGTTGGGCATGATCTGCTCCAGAATGGCCGCGTCCATCGGGCTCCCTTCGATGATTGTCAGGTTGTCCCGTGGTGCGAGCTTTGCCTTGGAGCGGACCAAAGCTGTCACTTGGTGGCCTTGCTACAAAGCGAGGTTGACCAACCACTGGCCAATGTTCCCGGTCGCTCCAAGGATAAGAAGTTTTTGTGTGGCCATCGTTGCTTTCCTTTTGGTGAGGTGTCTTGGGGCTCAAGCTGCGTGGAGTGCGTCCAGCGTTTTTTGTGCTGTTTCGGTTGCGGAGTTTGGGTTTTGCCCGGTGATCAGCCTGCCATCGGCAACAGTGTGCCCCTTCAAGGGGACCAAAGCTTTGCTGTAATGCATGCCGCGTTGCTTCAGCCGCTTTTCGAGGTTGTAGGGCACATGTGATTTCACACCGGCGATGGTTTCATCGAAGTAGGCAAAGGCGGTGCCCCGTTTTCCTGCAACCAAATAGGATCCATCGCTCAGTTTGACATTTTGCAGGGCGGCGACGCCGTGACAGACCGCAGAAACCACCTTTCCAGATTCATAAAACGCAGCGGTGTGGGCATGCAGCGCGGCATCCTCAGCGAAGTCCCACATCGCGCCATGACCTCCGGCAAAATAAACCACGTCATAGTCATCCCAGCGGACCTGTGTGATGGATTTTGTGTTGTCCAGCAAAGCCATAAATGCTGGATCCTGGTGCCGCCTCTTGGTGGCTCGGTCCACAACGAAGAAACCTAGGCTGCGCTGGTCAATGGTGATCTTTCCACCCTTTGGACTGACGATTTCCATCTGAACGCCAGCTTTTTCGAACACGTCATAGAAATGAGTGAGTTCCGACAACCAAAGCCCAGTGGGCGCAGTCTTGGCGTCTCCGAATTCGGTGTGATTGGTGACGATGATCAGCGCTTTCATTATGAACTCTTCCTTTCTGAACGGCACGGAGGGGTCACACGATGGGGCCCCCGCTGTGGATCAGCTTTTGCTTTCCTGTTGGGAAAGGGTACTTTACGCCCATCGGAAGGCTCAATTCCCTCAATTTTTACCTCTATGATGAATGGAGATCACCAATGAGGCTGCCACTTGCAACCCTGGAAGTGTTTGATGCGATTGTGCGCGAGGGCAGTCTGCGTGGCGCCGCGACTGCGCTAGGCGTCAAGCCGTCCACAGTCAGTCATCAATTGAAGAACCTGGAAACCTTGCTGGACACAACGCTGTTCATCCGGACCACCCGCTCCATCAGCATGACGGATGCGGGCCGCGCATTGGCCCGCAACACCGGACCGGCCTTTGATCAACTTGGTGAGGGGCTTAACAGCGCTCAAACAGCCGGCCAGAGTGCGCGCGGGGCTCTGAAACTTGCCGTTCCGGAGTTTGCCTATTTTCTGCTGATCGAGAACAAACTCGCGGAGTTTCAAAGCAGATACCCTGAGATCGAATTGGAGATTTCGCTCACGGATGCACTGTCAGACATACTCGATGAAGAGTTTCACGCTGGCTTTCGATTGGGAGGGATGGTCGCGCAGGATATGGTGGCGATAGCGCTGAGCGCCCCACTCTTGGCAACCGTCGTGGCCAGCCCGACTTATCTCGAAACACACGGCATACCAAAAACACCATCGGACCTGCTGGACCACAACTGCCTGCAATACCGCTTTCACAGTTCCGGACAGATTGCCCCTTGGACATTTCGCGGGGAAGATGGCGCGTATCCGGTCAGGGTGCGGGGCAATCTGATTGCCAATTCACTGCCGGTCACGGTGGACATGGCGCGCCGCGGTCAGGGGCTGGCCTATGGGTTTCGTGAGTATTGTTTGGAGGCGATCGAGACAGGGGAGTTGGTTGAAGTGCTGACGGAATACCAGGCGCCGTTGCCGGGAATCCATCTTTACTTCCCACGGGAATATCGCCGCATGACGCCGCTCCGGTTGTTCATTCAGCATCTAAAGGAAGGCAAGTGAAGCGTTGACCCGACAAAACATCTGGAGTTGCCGGGTCGGCTAGTGGCTACGACGCTGAGTTATCCACGACTGCCGGCGACGCGAGCCGGGTGCCGGCGACCTGAGCAACTGTTGCGGGAGCGCCGAGATCCGCCACGTTCGGCGCAGGGCAATATTCGATCGAGCAAGGCAGGTAATAAAGATCCGCTTCAGCCGTGAATGTTGCGGCAGTTTGCGCTAGCTCGCCACGGTAGACGGTGACGTTTAGGCCTTTGGGTGCCCCGCTTTCGATGTCCGCAAGAAAGGCAAACATCTGGATTTCAAAACGGTTGCCATCGACCTTTGTGACGCTGGCCGGGCTGTCCGTAAATTTCATGCCCGCTGCGCCAAACATCCAACCGCCCACGATATCGGCGGTGCCGCCCGCATCGACGTTCATGATGTTCTGATAGGCACCACCGTCTGGCAGCACACCGGTGACTTCAACAAACCAAGTGCCGATCAGTTGGTCGATCCCTGGTGTTGTGACGTCAGATGCGTGGCTTGCAGTTGCCGTCATGAACGCAAGCGCGGTGGCGAAGGGTTTGAGCATCGAGAATTTCATTTTGGTTTACCTTTGTGGGGGTTAGGCAAAGTCAGGCGTGGACAGGATTTGGCCATGCAGGTCGCCGGTGATTGCGGCGAGGTAGCTTTTGGCTGTGTCCGCAGCGGACAGGCCGCCATCGGTGGGCAGGCCAAACAGCGCCATGCTTTCTTTGACAAAAATGGGAGAGACCACGTTCAGGCGGATGGTGTCCACTTCTGTGGCGGCGGTTCGGGTGAAGGCTTCAAGCGCGGCGCAGGAGGCGGCAATCGCGCTGGTGGATGGCATGGGGTTTTGCGCCGCAACACCGGAGGTCAGGGTGATTGATCCTCCAGGAGTGACCGCATTTAGCCCGAGGCGCAGCACGTTGATCTGGCCTTTCATCTGAGTGTCCAGCGTGCGGTTGAGGTCATCGTCACTCATTGTGGCCAGAGGGGCCATCACACCGTCACCCGCCGTGCTGATGATGGCATCCAACGGACCGGTCTGTGCAAACAACGCGCGCAGGCTGTCCGGGTTAGCCACATCGACTTGAAAATCGCCGGATGAGCGGGAGGCGGTGATAACGTCATGGTCAGAAGACAAGGCGTGCGCCAGCGCGCGGCCGATCATGCCGGACGCGCCAATAAGAAGAACTTTCATGGGAGTGCTCCTAGGAGGTTGGGTGGATTACCCGAAGGTATTTGAAAAGGTTTTGAGCAACGCTTCTTTGGCGTGGTGCAGTAACGGCGTGCCATGTGAGGGCAGCAGGTGTTGGAAGGTCAGCGCCGCCACCCGCTCAAATTCGCTTGCATCTGGGGTACAGAAGCGCAGCCATTCTGGACCCACGTTGGCGGGCTTAAAGAACCCAGCCTGGCCCATGCGTTCGGCGGCAATTTTGCTGAAGAATACATCCGGTTTGACCCAGTTTTGTAGACTGTCGGCGGTGATCAAGATGCCGCCTTCACGGGCCAGCAGAAACATGCCTTCTGGACGGGTGGATGTGTCATAGGTGAACAGCGACAGGTCTCTGGCTGGCATCTTCTCTCCGGCCCGCAACACCCGGTCGGTGGTCAACCCGCCTTTGTGTTCCATGCCTTCCAGCGCCCAGAGCGTGGCTTGATAGCGGTCGACATAAAACGGATCGTCCAGCCCGTTTTGAGCGCCAAGATGATAGCCACCAAGTTTGACGATACTCTCAACCCGACCAAGCGCATCCAATTGCGCCAACCCTGCGTCTGACAGACGGATGGGGCTGACCAGTGTCAGTGCATCACCGTCGCGCAGAATGGTCATGGCGCGGCTGATCCGCATGCCCGGCACCATGTCGACACTGCCAGTCACATGAAACACGTCAGGAAAAATCTCACAAATGTCGCCGTGTGGGGTCGCAGAAGGGAAATTAAACGGCATGCTGGGCTCCTTCTGATTGGGTGGTGGTGGGCAATTGCAAATACCACTCCGCCAGTGCCCGGCCGATTTCATGCGGGTAATCTTCTTGCAGGAAGTGCAGGCCCTCCCCCAAATCAACGCTGGTCAGATTGGGCATGTTCTGCTTGATCCAGACCACGTCTTTCTGCCGGATCAGAACGCCTGGATTCGCATGAAAGAAGAGCTTGGGAAGTGGCGTTTGTGTGAGCCAATTGGAATAGTCCGCCACCGCGCGGGCAACATGTTCGGGTTTGCCCAACACCGGTACGTCGCGAGGAAAAACATAAATCGGTTTGCGGCTTTTGACGGTAGGAAAAGGTGCGAGATAGGCCGCCATTTCCTGCTTGCTCAGAACGCGCTTGATCCAATCGGGCAACATCTGTTTCACAAAACTGTTCATCACGCCAAGCATCAGCCAGCTGGCAAGAGGGGCGCGGATCAAACGCATGAGCATTTTGTCGGCGGTTGCCATGGCGTGAAACTCAATTTCACGGTGCATGGCCTCCATAAAAACAATGCCCTTGATCTTGTCGCGGTGGCGATTCGCAAAGTGGAACCCCAAACCGGATCCCCAATCCTGCACCACAAGAGTGATATTGTGCAGCTCCAGCGCTTCGATGAAGGCTTCGAGGTAGGCGTAGCTGTCGTCAAAGCCGTAAGCGATGTCTGGCTTGTCGGATTTGCCAAAGCCAATCAGATCCACCGCGATGGCGCGAGCATGCGGAGTCACATGCGGCAAGATATTGCGCCAGGTGTAAGACGAGGTTGGGTTGCCATGAATGAACAGAATGGGATCGCCGGACCCTTCGTCCACGTAGTGCATTTTGCTGCCCTTCACCTGCACAAAGCGTGCGGCAAATGGGAAGTCGGCAGAGATGTCTGTGCGAGTCATGGGCAAGGTCCGCGTATGGAGTGTCTGCCCATGGAATAGATCCGCACTACGTCAAGAAAAAGCATAGGCTTTTGATCAAGATGGTCTAATAGTTAGACATGACCAATCTCGACCATCTCAACGTTGTCGCCACGATTTGCGACATGGGCAGCTTTCAACTTGCCAGTGAAAAGCTGAACAAGGCGCGGTCCGCTGTGTCTTATTCGGTCAAACAGGTCGAAGAGTTGTACCAGGTCCAAATCTTTGACCGATCTACCTATCGCCCAACCTTGACGCGTGATGGCAAAGCTTTGATTGCCCGGATCCGCCACTTGTTGGAGCAAGCGCACCAGTTTGAGGCGTTTGTCCGTGACCTGAAAGGTGAGGTGGAGACCGATCTTCGCCTCGGCGTAAGCAGCAATTTCCCGATCCCGCGCTTGGCCAAGATGTTGAAAGAGGTCAAACAGGCGTTTCCTTCCACCACGTTGCATTTGGAGATTGAGACAGCTTCAGGTGAACGGCTGTTGATGGCTGAGAAAGTCGACATGGCGATCTTGGGCGCGCCAGCGCGCAGCCCGTTTATCGACTATCGTCAGATCTCTGACATGAGCTTTCCGCTGGTGGCGTCGCCGGAGTTGTTTGGCATGAAACCTGAGGACGTCAGCAAAGCAGATTTGGAACGTTACCCACAGGTGGTGGCCAAATCCAGTGACGAGAAAGCGCCAAACACGGGCTTGTTGGAAGCGGCCCCCAAATGGTTCGTAAATGACATGCCCACCAAAAAAGACCTGTTATTGGCCGGCTTAGGATGGGGACGATTGCCCGATCATATGGTGGAAGCGGAAATTGCGCAGGGCGCCTTAGTGTGCCTGCCAACACTTGGAGATCTGTCTCTGCCAATTTGCCTAACCAAACGTGCCGGTCAGGTGTTGGGCCCTGTGGGTCAACGGATTTGGGAGCAGTTGTAGCGGCTGGTCATTGAGGGGGGGCAGCGGGTCAATTGCTGGTCTTCAATTGGCGTAGAGTAGCGACGCTCATGCGCTCGGCGTCCCCGCTACAAGACACAGGTGTAAAGCACTCACGCAGAGCGCCGTACCATCCGTTCTCTCTTGGAAAATCGTACGCGGGCATCAAGTCCGGAACGATAGGAGCATGCATCACATACCGCTACCGCGCGCAACACATTTAAACTTACCAGATGAGACGAACATCGCGCCTGGTATGCGCCACTCTGGGTACCCAAAATGGAGAGACATGTCGCGCTTCATTACGCTTGTTTTAGTGAAGATTTTTATCGATTGAGAGATATTTGGGGTTTTTACTAGGTTTGGCGATGACCTACTCTCCCACACCTTAAGATGCAGTACCATCGGCGCTACGGTGCTTAACGGCCGGGTTCGGGATGGGACCGGGTGTTTCACTCGCGCTATGATCACCAAACCGAGGAAAAACCCCGGTTAGGTTGTCCAAGTCATTTCACTGATTGTGTAGTGTGTATGCTTTTGATTTCCAGTCTTACTTTTACTGGATCAAATCAAGCCTATCGGACCATTAGTACCAGTCAACTGAATGCGTTACCGCACTTACATCTCTGGCCTATCGACGAGGTGGTCTACCTCGGTCCTCAGGGATACCTTGTTTTGAGGGGGGCTTCCCGCTTAGATGCCTTCAGCGGTTATCCTGTCCGATCATAGCTACCCTGCACTGCTGCTGGCGCAACAACAGGTCCACCAGTGGATCGTTCACCCCGGTCCTCTCGTACTAGGGGCAACTCCTCTCAAGTATCCTACACCCACGGCAGATAGGGACCGAACTGTCTCACGACGTTCTAAACCCAGCTCACGTACCTCTTTAAACGGCGAACAGCCGTACCCTTGGGACCTGCTCCAGCCCCAGGATGAGATGAGCCGACATCGAGGTGCCAAACACTGCCGTCGATATGGACTCTTGGGCAGTATCAGCCTGTTATCCCCGGCGTACCTTTTATCCGTTGAGCGATGGCCCTTCCACTCGGGACCACCGGATCACTATGGCCGTCTTTCGACTCTGCTCGACTTGTCAGTCTCGCAGTCAGGCTGGCTTCTGCCATTGCACTCAACGAGCGATTTCCGACCGCTCTGAGCCAACCTTCGCGCGCCTCCGTTACGCTTTAGGAGGCGACCGCCCCAGTCAAACTACCCGCCACACAGGGTCCCGGATCCGGATAACGGACCGCGGTTAGACATCAAGCAATGCAAGGGTGGTATCTCAAGGGAGGCTCCACCGACACTGGCGTGTCGGTTTCAAAGCCCACCACCTATCCTGCACATGCATGGCCTGATGCCAGTGTGAAGCTGTAGTAAAGGTGCACGGGGTCTTTCCGTCTAACCGCGGGAAGCCTGCATCTTGACAGGCAATTCAATTTCGCTGAGTCGATGTTGGAGACAGCGGGGAAGTCGTTACGCCATTCGTGCAGGTCGGAACTTACCCGACAAGGAATTTCGCTACCTTAGGACCGTTATAGTTACGGCCGCCGTTTACCTGGGCTTCAATTCGGAGCTCTCACCCCTCCTTTTAACCTTCAGGCACCGGGCAGGCGTCAGACCCTATACGTCGTCTTGCGACTTCGCAGAGCCCTGTGTTTTTAGTAAACAGTCGCCACCCCCTGGTTTGTGCCCCCAGCCAATACTTGCGTAGAAACTGGGCCTCCTTCTCGCGAACTTACGGAGGTATTTTGCCGAGTTCCTTCAACATCGTTCTCTCAAGCGCCTTGGTATGCTCTACCAGTCCACCTGTGTTGGTTTAGGGTACGGTCTCATGGAGGGCTATTTCCAGGAACCAATCAGCGGCCCACCCAATCCGATAAGGGTGAACAACCTTCATGATCCGTCACATCCTCCTGGCCTAGGAATATTAACCTAGTTCCCATCGCCTACGGCTTTCGCCCTCGGCTTAGGGGCCGGCTTACCCTGCTCAGATTAGCTTTAAGCAGGAACCCTTGGACTTTCGGCGAGAGTGTCTCTCACACTCTTTGTCGCTACTCATGTCATCATTCTCACTAGTGATCTCTCCACCGGATGGCTCACGCCCCGGCTTCATCGAAAGCTCCTTATCCTGCGCTACATCCCGAGGGATGTAGAAGAGGATAGGAACTATGTCACACTACGCTCTGCTACCGATGCTTACGCATCCCTAGACTTCGGCTCATGGCTTGAGCCCCGTTACATCTTCGCCGCAGGACAACTTATTTAGACCAGTGAGCTGTTACGCTATCTTTAAAGGATGGCTGCTTCTAAGCCAACCTCCTGGTTGTTTTGGTCGTCCCACCTGCTTTCCCACTTAGCCATGAATTAGGGGCCTTAGTCGTAGGTCAGGGTTGTTTCCCTCTCCACTACGGACGTTAGCATCCGCAGTGTGTCTGCCACATAGTACTCCCGGGTATTCGGAGTTTGGTTAGGATCAGTAAGCCTGTGGGGCCCCATTACCCATCCAGTGCTCTACCCCCCGGGGTATTCGTGTGACGCTCTACCTAAATAGATTTCGCAGAGAACCAGCTATCTCCGAGTTTGATTGGCCTTTCACCCCTAGGCACAGCTCATCCCGATCTTTTTCAACAGATGTGGGTTCGGTCCTCCAGTGCATGTTACTGCACCTTCAACCTGGCCATGCCTAGATCACTCGGTTTCGGGTCTGATCCATCTAACTCATGCGCCCTATTAAGACTCGCTTTCGCTGCGCCTACACCTAACGGCTTAAGCTTGCTAGATAGACCAAGTCGATGACCCATTATACAAAAGGTACGCTGTCAGCCCTCAAGGGGCCTCCAACTGATTGTAGGCGTTCGGTTTCAGGTACTGTTTCACTCCCCTCGTCGGGGTGCTTTTCACCTTTCCCTCACGGTACTGGTTCGCTATCGGTCAGTAAGGAGTACTTAGCCTTCGAAGGTGGTCCTCCGATCTTCAGACAGAATTTCACGTGTTCCGCCCTACTTAATACATCCTTCAAAGCTTCGAATACGGGGCTGTCACCCACTATGGCCCGTCTTCCCAAACGGTTCTTCTCACTTATCAGGCTTGGCTGGTCCGCGTTCGCTCGCCACTACTAGCGGAGTATCAATTGATTTCCTTTCCTCCGGGTACTTAGATGTTTCAGTTCCCCGGGTTTGCTCTTAAGACCCTATGTATTCAGGTCAAAAGTACCTGGTTCAGTAAGTTATAGGCAGCCCGAAGGCTATTATAACAAACTGTCAGGTGGGTTCCCCCATTCAGAGATCCTGGGATCAAAGCCTATTCTCGGCTCCCCCAAGCTTATCGCAGAGTATCACGTCTTTCATCGCCTCTTACTGCCAAGGCATCCACCAAACGCCCTTCTCGCGCTTGATTTGATCCAGAAAGAGAAAGACTGACGTCCTTCGTGATCGCTTGGCTGGCATGCCGCACAATCCTGTTTCTGAACCAAAAGTCATACTTTTTCCCGCTCCTTACCCTGGAACCTTCGCTGCCGATGTCGGTCGGCCCCACGAAGAGGATAAGGAACAATGCAAGATCTCTCGATCTTGCGGGTTAGTGTACTTGACTTGGACAACTCTGTTCGTTTCAGCAGGGATACGAAGGAGACAACCGAGGAAACAGTCGTCAATATCGCCTCTCCCGAAGGAGACCTAGCTGAGATCATCCCCGTACTTAGGGCGATCAAACAGTGTTGATTGTTATTCTCAAAACCGCTCTTTGCAGAGCTGTTCTGGAACAACTTGTATCTCTCTAAACGATGTCAAACTTCCGAAGAAGTTAAGGTCATCCGATTGGATGGTTAAGAACCACTGAGGTGCTTAACGATCAAATCGAAAGGGTAATGGTGGAGCCTAGCGGGATCGAACCGCTGACCTCCTGAATGCAAATCAGGCGCTCTCCCAGCTGAGCTAAGGCCCCATTATCACCCCGAAGGATGGTGGTGGGTCGAGGAGGACTTGAACCTCCGACCTCACGCTTATCAGGCGTGCGCTCTAACCACCTGAGCTACCGACCCAAGCTGATCCCGGTTGGGATCGGCGTCGCCCGACAGGCGATTTGCAACGCAAATCTGCCGAGAGGGTCGAACCTCAAGGGCAACTCTCACGCCAGCCGGTCGGCTCACGTGTATTCCTGAAGAGATATGGGGACGGCCTGGTCCGTTTGATATAGATCGGCAAAGGTACCGATCTGTTGCTAAGTGTCCACGAGATCCGGTGATTAGGAATTGCTTCCCAATTCAGCCAGTCCTGCAAGGACATCCTTAGAAAGGAGGTGATCCAGCCGCAGGTTCCCCTACGGCTACCTTGTTACGACTTCACCCCAGTCGCTGATCCTACCGTGGTCCGCTGCCTCCTCAGAGAGGTTAGCGCACGGCCGTCGGGTAGAACCAACTCCCATGGTGTGACGGGCGGTGTGTACAAGGCCCGGGAACGTATTCACCGCGTCATGCTGTTACGCGATTACTAGCGATTCCGACTTCATGGGGTCGAGTTGCAGACCCCAATCCGAACTGAGACAGTTTTTGGGGATTAACCCATTGTCACTGCCATTGTAGCACGTGTGTAGCCCAACCCGTAAGGGCCATGAGGACTTGACGTCATCCACACCTTCCTCCCGCTTATCACGGGCAGTTTCCCTAGAGTGCCCAGCCGAACTGCTGGCAACTAAGGATGTGGGTTGCGCTCGTTGCCGGACTTAACCGAACATCTCACGACACGAGCTGACGACAGCCATGCAGCACCTGTCACTAGGTCCCGAAGGAAGGCTCCATCTCTGGAGTTGTCCTAGGATGTCAAGGGTTGGTAAGGTTCTGCGCGTTGCTTCGAATTAAACCACATGCTCCACCGCTTGTGCGGGCCCCCGTCAATTCCTTTGAGTTTTAATCTTGCGACCGTACTCCCCAGGCGGAATGCTTAATCCGTTAGGTGTGTCACCGAATAGCATGCTACCCGACGACTGGCATTCATCGTTTACGGTGTGGACTACCAGGGTATCTAATCCTGTTTGCTCCCCACACTTTCGCACCTCAGCGTCAGTATCGAGCCAGTGAGCCGCCTTCGCCACTGGTGTTCCTCCGAATATCTACGAATTTCACCTCTACACTCGGAATTCCACTCACCTCTCTCGAACTCTAGGTTGCCAGTATTAAAGGCAGTTCCGGGGTTGAGCCCCGGGATTTCACCTCTAACTTAACAACCCGCCTACGCGCGCTTTACGCCCAGTAATTCCGAACAACGCTAACCCCCTCCGTATTACCGCGGCTGCTGGCACGGAGTTAGCCGGGGTTTCTTTACCAGGTACTGTCATTATCATCCCTGGCGAAAGAGCTTTACGACCCTAAGGCCTTCATCACTCACGCGGCATGGCTGGATCAGGCTTGCGCCCATTGTCCAAGATTCCCCACTGCTGCCTCCCGTAGGAGTCTGGGCCGTGTCTCAGTCCCAGTGTTGCTGATCATCCTCTAAAACCAGCTATAGATCGTAGACTTGGTAGGCCGTTACCCCACCAACTATCTAATCTAACGCGGGCCGATCCAAATCCGATAAATCTTTCCCCCGAAGGGCGTATAAGGTATTACTCACCGTTTCCAGTGGCTATTCCTTAGATCTGGGTACGTTCCCACGCGTTACTAACCCGTCCGCCGCTCACTCCGAAGAGTGCGCTCGACTTGCATGTGTTAGGCCTGCCGCCAGCGTTCGTTCTGAGCCAGGATCAAACTCTCAAGTTGAATAGCTGTTACCAGCTAATCCTTGACGTTCGAACCTCTGCACATCTCATCCAGGAGGCTAATCCCGGATGAACTCAAACTGTTTGTGTGCTTCAGTTTCCAAAAGAAACAAAAGCCGTACAAACAGTGAAGCTGTTGTAATCCCATCATCGACCATAAGGCCTAAGGACCGATATGCAGGTGTTTGTTCATCGAAATGAACCAAACCGCCCTCATATCTCTTCAGTGTATTCTCAATGTCAAACAACGTCGGAGCATAAACCCCAGAGACAAAACCAACCGACCGCGCTACTAACTTACTAGCGCAACCCGCTGATACTGCTCGATATTTTCAGAACCTTCCAGCTTAGAGCGTCGCTCCCTGCCAGTCCGTCCCGCCGTTGTGCGCCTCAGCGCCGCCGGTGAAGGGGGTTCTAAGCATAACACCAAACAGCCGCAAGCGCTTTTTGCATCTTTTTACAGAATTCCAACAACTTTCTGGAAAACATCACAATATCAAAGCCTTAGACGAACAGTTTTCCGCCGAGAACACAGCAACAGCCGAAACCAAGGTTAATAAACACCCCACATCCCCAGACTCACACAAAGACTCACACCAATGACCCCCAAGACTCGCCGCGCAACACCCAGCTAAGGGACAAAAACCAACGTCGGTATCATGTCGGTATCGTGGCTGTTTCGCGGAGGTGCGGAAAGAACGGCAAAGAGGCTGTCGTTTCTGAAGGGTGAAGAGACAGGACGAGTAATCAAGAGTTACCGCAACAGCGGATCGGACAGAAGATTGGCGATCTCTTCTAGACCTACCCTGCGCCGGGATGGATGCGGCAGGGTCATCACCAGCGCCTTGCCGGTTACGACCTCAGTCTCCGACACGCGGCACAGCGCGCCGCTCTCAATGAATGGCGCGATCAGGCAGCCATGGGCCATCAACAGACCCGCGCCGGATTTGGCCTCTTCCACGGCCAGACCATAGAGAGAGTATTTGGGACCCGTCGTTGGATCCCCCACATCTGTCCCTGTGGCCTCGGACCAGAGGCGCCAATCTTCGGACCAGGTTTGATCATGCAGGAGCGGCGTGTCGCTGAACGCGTGGCTTTCCAACAAAGCAGGCGCGCAGACCGGGAACAGGACGTCCTCTGCCAGCACCCGTTCTTCAGGCACCCCAGTTGGCGCGTCAATGAACAGCGCGAGATCAAACAGGTCCCGCGTGAGACTGGGCGGGGTTTCCATCGCGGTCACGGAGATCTTCAGCTCAGGACGTAGCGCGCGAAGATGGCCCAAGCGCGGCGGCAACCAGAGCTGCGCCACAGACGGGAGCGCAGCAATGTGGATTTCAGTGGTGGGGCTCAGATTGCGCAGGGCTTGGGTGGCTTCGGCCATTGCGTCAAAGGCCCGCGTGAAGGCCTTGGCCACATCTCGCCCCTCAGCAGTCAGCGACACCCCCTGAGCTTGACGGCGAAACAGAGTGACCTGCGCCCAGGCTTCCACCGCTTTGATGTGTTGGGACACCGCGCCCGGCGTGACGCCGAGTTCCTCCCCTGCCGCGACAAAGCTTTGCAGACGAGCGGCAGCCTCAAACGCACGCAGGGCATTCAAGGGCGGACCTTTAGGGCGGTTGGGCAAAACGGACATGAGATAGCCTTAGTTTTTCTACGCCAAGAAATAGCAAATCTGATTTGCGTTGTCAGGGGAGCCTGTCACTTTGGGATCAAACACAGAGGGATGAGACATGACATTGGATTTCAGAGACTGGGTGCCAGAGGCAAGTGAAACCCTGGTGCGCGACATTGCCAAACGGACGGCGAACACATCCCCGTCGGATATTCTGGCCCGGATCGAGGGCCTTGCAGCCAAGAACCGCGACATTCATGAGCGGGCGTGTTTCAACCTCAACCCCGCCACCAATGTGATGAACCCACGGGCCGAAGCGCTGTTGGCCTCCGGCATCGGGTCACGTCCGTCGCTGGGCTACCCGGGGGACAAATACGAGATGGGGCTGGAGGCGATTGAAGAGATTGAGGTGATTGCGGCGGAACTGGCCGCGGAAGTGTTTGACGCCAAGTTTGCCGAGATCCGTGTGCCGTCGGGCGCAATTGCCAACCTCTATGGATTTATGGCGACCTGCAAACCGGGCGATACCATCATTGCGCCGCCGGCCACCATTGGCGGGCACGTGACCCATCATGTGGCTGGCTGCGCCGGGCTGTTTGGGCTGCGCACGGTGATGGCCCCGACGGATGCGGATGGCTACACCGTGGACTTGGACGCGCTGCGGGCGCTTGTGTTGAAGGAGCAGCCGAAGCTGATCACCATTGGTGGCAGCCTGAACCTTTTTGAACATCCGGTGAAAGAAGTGCGTGCGATTGCCGATGAGGTGGGTGCCAAGGTGATGTTTGATGCGGCCCACCAATGCGGGATCATTGCGGGCAAGGCGTGGCGGAACCCGCTGACCGAGGGGGCGCATTTCATGACCATGAGCACCTACAAAAGCCTTGGCGGTCCGGCAGGGGGATTGATTGTCAGCAATGATGCGGAGATTGCCAAGGCGCTGGACGCCATTGCCTTCCCTGGCATGACGGCAAACTTTGATGCGGCCAAGTCGGCGGCGCTGGCGGTGACCATGTTGGACTGGCGCAGTTTTGGCACGGCCTATGCGGAGGAAATGATTGCCATGGCGCAGGCTTTGGCGGCGGCGTTGAAAGCCAGAGGCGTGCCAGTGTTTGCGGGACGCAACGGCCACACGCAGTCCCACCAGTTTGCAATTCTGGCGGAAAGCTATGGCGGCGGACAGGCAGCGTCCAAAGTTTTGCGCAAGGCAGGGTTCCTGGCCTGCGGCATTGGCCTGCCAGTGGCAGACGTTGCCGGTGACATGAATGGGCTGCGCATTGGCACGCCGGAACTGGTGCGCTGGGGCATGACCGCGGGAGATGCAGACCGCTTGGCCGGATTGATTGCCGAGGGTTTGGCTGGCGAAGGTGTGGCCGCCGAAGTCAGCGCCTGGCGGCAGAGCTTTGACACAGTGCAGTTTGTGCACAGCTAAAGAAAGAGAGCGGCGAGAGCGTACGGTTCACGCCGCCTGACGTTTTACAGGCGGCGCGGCGCGTTTCTTCGGCAGCTTGCGGATTGCGATCAGGCCGATGACAACCGCGAGATAGATGTAAGGCTCATACTCAAAGCCCTTGGTCTGCATGATGTAGTGCACGCCACCTAGCGCCACGGCGAGGTATGTCGCTTTGTGCAGCTTGCGCCAGCGCGGGCCAAGCTTGCGGATCGACAGGTTGTTGGAGGTGATCGCCAGCGGTAGCTGAATTACCAAAGAGATCATGCCGACAATGATGTAGGGGCGTTTGACGATGTCAGCTTTGACTTGGCTGAGGATCTGCACATCCAACACCATCCACACAAGGAAGTGCAGAAGGATGTAGAAGAAGGAGATCACGCCCAGCGCCCGGCGCCAGCTCAGAAAGCTGATCTTGGTGAACCGACGCAGAGGGGTCACCAGCAGGACCGCTATCAGCACCTGCAGCCCAACCTTGCCCAGCGCGTGCTCCATGGCTTTCACAGGGTCAACCCCCAGGCCACCGGTGAAACCCGCGTAAATCAGCCATGCCGGATAAGCCGCCCCAATAAGATAGAGCAGCCAGCTAGGCGTTTTGCGCAGGAGGGTGTTTACAGTGTCGATCATCATCAGCCTTTGCAGCAGCTGTCGCCCTGTTGAATTGGCGGACAGAGTACGTCGCCATAGGAACAAAAGACGCAGCAATCCCCAGCCTTGGGGCGCAGCACTACGCTACAACCCGGACATTCCAGAAAGAACTGACAGGCATCGGTGGGCATCTCAAACGCCTGAACATGCCCACAAGTGGGGCAAGTCAGAGTGGAGGTGAGAATGGCCGCGCGCATGGTCTTAGTAGTTTTTGCGCAGGTCCATGCCTTCGTAAAGGCTGGCGACCTCTTTCTCATAGCCGTTGAACATCAGGGTCGGAATGCGTTTGGCAAAGAACCCGCCGCCGATGGGACGCTCAGAAGCTTGGGACCAGCGCGGGTGGTCCACTTCCGGGTTTACGTTGGAATAGAAGCCGTATTCGCCGGGGATGGATTTGTTCCAGCTGGTGGGCGGCTCTTTGTCGGTCAGCGTGATGCGCACGATGGATTTGATCGATTTGAAACCGTATTTCCACGGCACCACCAGACGGATCGGCGCGCCGTTTTGTTTGGGCATGTCTTTGCCGTAGATGCCTGTCGCCATCAGGGTCAGCGGGTGGTTGGCCTCATCCAGGCGCAGGCCTTCGACGTAGGGCCAATCCAGGAAAGGCGAGTTCTGGCCAATCATTTCTTTGGGGCGGTAGAGCGTTTCGAAGGCCACGTATTTGGCGGAGGATTGCACGCCCGCGAGGTCCAGCAGGTCTTTCAGTTCAAAACCGTTCCACGGCACCACCATTGACCAGGCTTCGACACAGCGGAAGCGGTAGATGCGCTCCTCAATGGTCATCTTGGAGAGGATGTCAGAAAGCGCGTAGTCGCCGGGGCGGTCGACCATGCCGTCGATCTTGATGCTCCAAGGCTTGGTGGTCAGGCGGTGGGCGTGTTTGGCGGGGTCTTCCTTGCCGGTGCCGAATTCATAGAAGTTGTTGTACTGGGTGATGACATCAAAATCGGTCGGGGTGAGCTCAGAGGCGGCGTGTGCTTTGGGCGCAAGGGCAGCGAGGCCGAGACCTGCCATGCCGGCCATGACCTGGCGGCGGCTCAGATAGGCGGACTTCGGGGTCACGTCGCCCTGTGTGAGGTCATTGGTCCAGCGGTGCGCCATGTGGGGTCTCTCCTATTGCGTTGAGATCGTGATAGCGCAGGCAGTGGGACCCACGCCACACAAGCATGGTCACGATGGTGTGGGGCGATTGTAACGTTTGGCGCCAGTGGGATGTGATGGAGCTTGGGGGCAAGCCCCCATACCCCCGGGATATTTGAAGACTGTGAAAGCAGAGAGGCTACATGGCACCGGGGCGCGGGAAGACCTCGTTCATTGGCACCGAGCGGCCGTTGGGCTGTACCAGTCGCACGTGGCGGCGGCGCAGCTTGCGAGGCTCGGACACGCCGACGGAGTGGGCGATGACCTCGACCTCTTTCACCAGGGCCTGAGCATAGCGGGCGACGCGGGGGGCTTTTCGGTCCACCACGAGACCTTTTTGAAAGCGCGGGTCGTGGGTGGTGATGCCGGTGGGGCAGGTGTTTTTGTTGCACTTGAGCGCCTGAATGCAGCCCAGCGCAAACATGAAGCCACGGGCGGAGACCACAAAGTCTGCGCCAGCGGCCAGCGCCCAGGCGATGTCGCCGGGATTGACCAGCTTGCCAGACGCAATCAGGCGGATGCGGTCGTGCAGCTCAAACTCATCGCGCAGATCAGCGACCAATGGCAGCGCCTCGCGGACGGGCATGCCCACCAGATCCATCAGCGGCATCGGAGCTGCGCCGGTGCCACCTTCGCCGCCGTCGATGGTGATAAAATCGGGCGCCATATCCGCTCCACGCCGGGCGATGGCTTCAAAGAACTCGCGCATGGTGAGTTCCGCGCCAACCACCGTTTTGATGCCAACGGGCTTGCCAGTAACTTCGCGGATGTGGGCGAGGAAATCCAGGAGGTGATCAAAGTTATCAATTTCGCGGTGGCGGTTGGGGGAGATGCCGTCCTGCCCGACCTGAAGCCCGCGGATTTTGGCAATCTCCTCAGTGACCTTTTCGCCCGGAAGGATGCCGCCTTTGCCGGGCTTGGCGCCTTGAGCCATTTTCACCTCAAACATGCGGATAGCCTCGTGGCTGGCAATCTCGCGCAGCTTGGTGTCATCCAGCCCGCCTTCAGCATTGCGCACGCCAAATTTGGCGGTGCCAATTTGGTAGACCAGATCACAGCCGCCTTCATAGTGAAACGGGCTGACCCCACCCTCGCCGGTGTTGAGCCAGATGCCCGCCTCTGCCGCACCGTGGCTCAGTGCCTGCACCGCTGGCTTGGACAGTGCGCCGTAGCTCATGCCGGAGATGTTGAAGAACGAGGGTGCGAGATAGGGCGTGCGGGCTGTGGGGCCAATCAGCAGCGGCTCGGATTTGGCATATTCATCGTCCAGCGGCGGGAACGGATCGTTCACAAAGATCGGCGTGCCGGGCACGTTGAGATTTCGGGTGGAGCCAAAGGCGATGGTGTTGGATTTGCCCTCCCCTGCTCGGCCCACCCATTCCCGTTGAGCCCGGTTAAACGGCAGCTCCTCGCGGTCCATGGCAAAGAAATACTGCCGGAAGAACTCGCCCAACTCGGAGAAGATATGACGGAAGCGGCCAATCACAGGATAGTTGCGCCGGATCGCATCGCCGGTCTGGTTGCGGTCGATGATGAAGAGGATGATCGCCGCCACCACCAGAAGCGCGAAGATCAGCACAAAGGTCAGGCCGAGAAAGTTGACCACATCAAAGGCTGTTTCCATTGTGCTTTCCATCACTGGCTCCCTTCTGGCGCGTCATGCCTAAAGTGCCGCCCGTTTAGGGAGAGAGCAAGTCACGATTGGGCAACAGCCGCGTGAGGGAGGTGCAACAATTTTGGGAGTTTAGCCATGTCGTCAAACAGGGCATCACAAATGGGGGCAAGGCGCGTTGGATCGGTTTCAGCGACATAGCCAAAGGTGCGCATACCGGCGGCTTTGCCTGCCTTCGCACCTGTTGGGCTGTCCTCAATCACGACACATCGCGCGGGTGCGATGTTGGCCAGTTTGGCAGCGTACAGATACACATCCGGCGCGGGCTTGGGTGCAGGCACATCTTCGCGGGAGTAAATACGTCCGTCAAAGCGTTCTTTGAGGCCGCAGGCCGTCAACGTGATGTCCATCTTGGCATGCGGGCCATTAGAACAGACCGCATAGGGAATGTGGGCGTGATCCAGATGGTCCAACACATTCGAGACACCCGGGATCACCTCGCACTGCGCGGCTAGCCCGGCAAACATCTCGCCATAGATGAGATCAAGCCAGTTGCTTTCGAGAGTGGCGCCCATCGAATGCGCCGTGTCGCGCACGCCAGCCATGGTGCCCCCCACAAAGAGAGTGACAATTTGCTCCAATGGCAGTGACAGACCACGCGCGGCGAGGTTTTCCTGAATGATGCGATTGGTGACGGCTTCGCTATCAACCAGAACACCATCACAATCAAACAGGACGAGGTCCGGCGTCATCAGGCAGTTCCAGAAACCAACTTCGCCACTTCTAGCGCGTAACGATCGGTCATACCTGAAACAAAGTCGGCCATGGCGTGCAGAGCTTCGTAGTTAGAGGAAACACCCCGCATATCCAGCGCTACTGCCCGCACCAGTTGCCGCTCGTAGTCAGGCAAATTGCCGTCATCCCAGCCCGCATTTTTCAACGCTTCATAGGCAGGCAAAATGCCATCCAGAACAGTACAGATCAGGTTCCGTCCCCGCACCTCAAGCTTGGTTTTACGAGGGGCCACGAAGAGCTGCTCATTGGCCACTTCCCGAATGTCGCGGAACTTTTGACCAAGCGCGGAGTCATTCATCAACTCTCCGGAATAACGCCCTTCCATAATCGCATCGTATTGCTCCTGAAAGGCAACCACACACGCGTCGATCGCACAGCCAATTGCCCGGGCCCGAAGGTAGCTGATGTGTTCGTATTCTGTGTAGGTTCCTAAATCGTTTGGCTTCTTGCCAATCAGGGGCGACAACAGTGACTCCACCTGCGCAAAACTGAGATCACCAGCGCTAAACCCATCCTCCAGATCAACGATGTTGTAGCAAATGTCATCGGCAGCCTCGACAAGGAACACCAGAGGATGGCGGCGCCACCAAATATGGCCTTTCTCTGTGCGCTCCTCGATCAAGCCCAATGCATTGGCAGTTTGGGCAAATATCTCTTGCTCACCTTCAAAAAAACCAAACTTCTTCGCCCCTGCATAGATGTGATTTTTCACCTCCGAGGCAGGAACTCCCTCAGCTGCTTTTTCCGACTTTAGCGCTTTGGAGCACGCTGCCGACATCGGATACTTGGTAAAGGCCCCAATTACAGCATTGGAAAGGTCCATGCCGCGCTCACCGCGATACATCTCCAGCCGAGTGAGGATACGGTAACCTTGCGCATTGCCTTCAAACTTGGCGAATTCTTCCCACAGAGTTTCATCCACGCCTTTGAACAACCCTTCAGACGTTTCAAACCGCTCTTTATACCACGCGCCAATGGTGGCTTCCCCAGAATGGCCAAACGGTGGATTGCCAATGTCATGCGCCAAAGCAGCTGCGTGAATATTACCAGCGACCCGATGCGCCTCTCCGGGCTGGATGTCGCCCCGCTTTTCCAGCCAGTGACCAACCTGCATGCCCAAATTGCGCCCCACGCTTGCCACCTCTGAAGAGTGGATCATGCGGTGGCGCAGATGGTCGTTGGCGTATAGCGGATGCACCTGCGTTTTATTGGCCAGCCGGCGGAAAGACGCAGAGAAAATGATGCGGTCAGCGTCCTGCGTGTAGTTGGGGCGACCCGGATCTTCTGGCAAGCCGGGTTTGCCCGGGCGTTCCGCGTTCAACAGTTTTTGCCATGTCATCCGTTGTGTCATCGTGCCTTGCCGTTTTGTTGTATCGTCATCTCATGAAAAAGGCCCGCCAACGCGGCAGGCCTTTGATGTGTTGTACCTAACAGTTAATGCACGACCGCGTCATCCGGTTTTGGGTTGTCGCTGCTGCCAACCCGATCGCCAATCAAAAGACCTTCGGCCCCGGCTGTGACCGGCACGGTGTCCCCGTCCTTGATGTCACCCGCCAGCAGAGCTTCGGCCAGCGGGTTTTGCAGCGCGCGTTGCATCACACGTTTCAGAGGACGGGCGCCGAAGACCGGGTCATAGCCCTCATCGGCCAACCACTTTTTGGCGCCGTCGTCCAACTCCAGGCCGATTTTGCGACCGGCGAGGCGCTTTTTCAGGCGCGCGAGCTGGATGTCGACAATGCCGTCCATGTCCTGACGTCCCAGACGGTCAAAGATGATGGTTTCATCCAGACGGTTGAGGAACTCGGGCCGGAAGTGGGCACGCACAGCGTCCATCACGTCACGGCGGGCGTCAGAGGCATCCGCACCTTCGGGCAGTTGGCTGAGCGCCTGTGCGCCGAGGTTGGAGGTCAGGATGATCAGCGTTTGCTTGAAGTCCACCGTGCGGCCCTGGCCGTCGGTCAGCACGCCATCGTCGAGCACTTGTAGGAGCACGTTGAAGACATCCGGATGCGCCTTCTCGACCTCGTCAAACAGCACCACCTGATAGGGGCGACGGCGCACGGCTTCGGTGAGCACACCACCTTCGTCATAGCCGACGTAGCCGGGAGGGGCGCCGATCAGGCGGGCCACCGCGTGTTTCTCCATGAACTCGGACATGTCGATGCGCACCATGGCGTTGTCGTCGTCAAACAGGAACTCGGCCACAGCTTTGGTGAGCTCGGTTTTCCCGACGCCGGTTGGCCCGAGGAAGAGGAAGCTGCCCAGCGGGCGGTTCTCATCGTTCAAGCCCGCACGTGCACGGCGCACGGCGTTAGACAGCGCTGTTACAGCGGAGTGCTGGCCGATCACGCGGCGGTGCAGGTCATCTTCCATGCGCAGGAGTTTTTCGCGTTCGCCCTCGAGCATCTTGGAGGTTGGGATACCGGTCCACCGCTCGACCACTTGCGCGATCTGCTCGGGGCGCACAGCCTCTTCGACGGTCACTTCGCCTTCGGCGCTTTCGGCCTCTTCGAGCTTTTTCTCCAAGTCCGGGATCACGCCGTAGGACAGTTCCCCCGCACGAGCGAGATTGCCTTCGCGTTTGGCGATGTCGAGGTCCGCGCGCGCCTGATCCAGCGCTTCCTTGATGTTCTGCGCCGAGGCCAGCTTGTCCCGACCGGCCTGCCACTTGGCGGTCATCTCGGAGGATTTTTCCTGCAGATCGGCCAGATCTTTTTGCAAGGTTTCCAGACGATCCTTGGAGGCCGCATCATCCTCAAGCTTGAGCGCCTCTTCTTCGATCTGCAATTGCAGGATCTGGCGGTCGAGCGCGTCGAGCTCTTCGGGTTTGCTGTCCACTTCCATGCGCAGGCGGGAGGCCGCTTCATCCACGAGGTCGATGGCTTTGTCCGGCAGGAAGCGATCGGTGATGTAGCGGTGGCTCAACGTAGAGGCCGCAACCAGCGCTGCGTCAGAGATGCGCACGCCGTGGTGCAACTCATACTTTTCCTTGATGCCCCGCAGGATGGAGATGGTGTCTTCCACGGTAGGTTCTTCAACCTGAACCGGCTGGAAGCGACGCGCCAAGGCGGCGTCTTTCTCCACATATTTGCGGTATTCATCGAGCGTGGTGGCGCCGATACAGTGCAGCTCGCCGCGGGCAAGCGCAGGCTTGATCAGGTTGGCCGCGTCCATGGCGCCATCGGTTTTACCCGCGCCGACCAGCGTATGCATCTCGTCGATGAAAAGGATGATTTCGCCAGCCGCTTCGGTAACTTCGGTCAGAACCGCCTTTAGACGTTCCTCAAACTCCCCCCGGTACTTTGCGCCCGCAATCAGCGCGCCCATGTCGAGCGCCAACAGCTTCTTGTTCCGCAAACTCTCAGGCACATCGCCATTCACGATGCGCAGGGCCATGCCTTCGGCAATCGCGGTTTTACCCACGCCCGGCTCCCCGATCAGAACAGGGTTGTTTTTGGTGCGACGGCTCAGCACCTGCATCGCGCGACGGATTTCATCGTCGCGGCCAATGATCGGGTCAATTTTGCCTTCGCTGGCACGTTCGGTGAGGTCCTGCGCGTATTTTTTAAGCGCATCATAGCCCTCTTCCGCCGACGCAGAGTCAGCTGTGCGGCCTTTGCGGATGTCGTTGATGGCCGCGTTCAGCGCCTGTGCGGTGACATTGGCCCCGTCCAGCGCGTCTTTGGCTTTGGACGTCACCATCACCAGCGCCATCAGAATGCGCTCCACCGGCACAAAGCTGTCGCCCGCCTTCTTGGCAAGCGCTTCGGCCTCCGCCAGCACTTTGGCGGTTTTGTTGTCCATGTAAGGCTGACCGGTGTCGCCGGACACTTGCGGCAGCTTATCCACCGCAGCGTCAACCGCCGTACGCACCATTTGTGGCGCGCCACCGGCACGGGTGATCAGATTGGCCGCAAGGCCCTGATCGTCGTCCATCAATGCTTTTAGAATGTGCTCGGGCACCAAACGCTGGTGGTTTTCCCGCATCGCAATGGTCTGCGCAGCCTGAATGAAACCGCGGGACCGTTCCGTGAACTTGCTCAAGTCCATGGGTATCTCTCCTTCTTGTAAGCGCCCCTCGTCGGTATTGGCGCCCGCTTTGCGGCACGCCCCTGTGTGGGCCTCATTAGGGATGTGGGGAACAGATCAAAACAGATCAAGGTGCTCGCCATTGAAAATCGAATGCTTTTGAAGGGTTGCACAGGTCAGTGCGAAAATGGTGCGAAAATTCCCCTAATTTGAGACAAATTTCGCCCTAATTCTGAATCACAGTGCTCTCAAGAGCAGACAAGAAAGGGCCGCACCATGCATGTGACCGAGATTCAGATTTCCAACCCAACCTACCGCCAGACCCTTGGTGAGCTGTCCGCAGTGGTCAGCCTGAGCGATGAGTCCCGCGATGTGCGCCTGCATTGCGCAGTCCAAGCCGAGGAAGATCGCCCAAAGGGGGCCGGTCGTCTGGCGTTGATCAAAGAAGCGCTGCGGCAATTGAGCCGGATGCCGGAAATCCGCGCAGGCCGTGAAGAGCTGTCCTTTGCGCCGGGCGTGTATCCCAGCGAAGGCTAAGCCCAACACGCTTCCATTGATCTGAAGAAACATCAGCCCCCTCGCGGGGCTGTTTGTGTTTTTGCGCCCTCCTCTACTGCCCTCCGCATGCGCGCTACGCCTTGCGGCACAGGACGCGTGGCGCTAGAAGGCAGACGTTTGCTTTGCCCCTAGATAGCCCGGAGATACCGCCATGACCGCTGATGACCGCCTGATCGTTGCCCTTGATGTGCCAAACCTGCTGCAAGGTCAGGAGCTTGTGGACCAGATTGGCGATGCGGTGAGCTTCTACAAGATTGGCCTTGGTATGTTGACCGGCGGCGGCCTGGCATTGGCCAATGAGCTGAAGCAGGAGCGCGGCAAGCGCATTTTCCTCGACATGAAGCTGTTTGACATTGGTGCCACCGTTGAAGCGGCGGTGCGTGGCTTGGCGCAGTTTGATTTGGACTTCCTGACCGTGCATGGCGATCCGCATGTGGTTGCGGCGGCCAAAGAAGGCGCAGCGGGCAGCAACCTGAAAATCCTCGGCGTGACCGTGCTGACCTCACTGGACCGGGATGATTTGGACAACTGTCTGATCAAAGACGGCGCGATTCCTGATCTTGTGACCGAACGCGCGGGCAAGGCGTTTGAAGCTGGTGCGGACGGTGTGATTGCATCGCCGCAAGAGGCCGCAATGATCCGCGCGTTGCCGGAATCCAAAGGTCGTTTGATTGTGACACCAGGTGTGCGCCCGGCGGGCGCGGCGCTTGGCGATCAGAAACGGGTGGCGACACCGGCCAATGCAGTCGCCGATGGCGTCGACCATATTGTGGTGGGGCGTCCGGTGTGGACTGCCGAAGATCCACGCGCCGCCGCGCAAGCCATTGTTGCAGAGATGAACTCGGCGCAGGCGCAGCAGCCAAACCGCTAAGCCAATTTTGCTTTAAGCGCAGGCGGCCATGGGCAGCATGAAGGTCTGCGGATTGTCCGGATGCGTGTCGGCAAGGAAATCGGCGAGACGTGTCTGGAAATGCGGGATGCCTTTGGGGTGGGAGAGATACTCATGTGGAGACATGAGTTTCACCCGCTGACCTTCATCGCCAAGCACAATGTGCTCTTCCATTTCCGCAGGCAGTTGCGCGGCAAAGAACCAGGTGAAGTGGTCGTGGCGCTGGTACCGGCGGGCCCAGATCACGTCCTGCTCTGACAGGGTTAGGCCAATCTCTTCTTCGGTTTCACGCAGGGCACAAGTCAGCGCCGCTTCATCCCCTTCGCGACCACCACCGGGGAAATCCCAGTAGTCCGGCCAGGGAATGGTGGCGATGTCATCACGCAATACTGACACCAGCTTGTCCCCCACAAACACAATCAGCTTGGAGCCGCGATAGGCCCTGTCAGGGAAGTTCGGGAATGCTATAGTCATGGCGCTATCCGATACAAAGTAAACCAATGCCAGCAGTATGCCGCGATTGTCTTAACGAATTGGAAACCACAAAAAGGTGTCCACATTGTGGCAGCCTGCGTGTGACCTCTCATCCTGAGCTGTTTGAGCTGTCTATCGCGCATATGGATTGCGATGCGTTTTATGCAAGTGTCGAGAAGCGTGATAACCCGGAGTTGATCGACAAACCGGTGATTATTGGCGGTGGCAAACGCGGCGTGGTGTCCACGGCGTGCTATGTGGCGCGCATTCGCGGGGTGCGCTCGGCGATGCCGATGTTTCAGGCGCTGAAGCTGTGCCCGGATGCGGTGGTGATCAAGCCGCGTATGGAGGTCTATGTCGAGGTCAGTCGCGCGATCCGCAAGATGATGGATGAGCTGACCCCTGTGATTGAGCCCTTGTCGTTGGATGAGGCGTTCTTGGACATGACCGGTACCACCAAGCTGCATGGTGCGCCGCCATCGGTGATGCTGGCGCGGCTGACCAAACGCATGAAAGATGAGTTGGGCGTGACGGGTTCGGTGGGGCTGTCGCACAATAAGTTCCTCGCCAAGGTGGCCAGTGATCTGGACAAGCCGCGCGGGTTTTCGGTGATTGGCAAGGCGGATACGGACGCGTTTTTGGCGGACAAACCGGTGCGGATGATCTGGGGCATTGGGCCGGTGGCGCAGCAGAGTTTGGAGCGGGCGGGCATTCGCACGTTTACCGACCTGCTGCGCTGGGACCAAGAAGACCTGATCGCGCGGTTTGGCAACACGGGCTACCGGCTTTGGCATCTGGCGCGCGGGCAAGATCGGCGCAAAGTGTCCAACAACGCGCCGATAAAAAGCATCAGCAACGAGACCACGTTTTTTGAGGACACCGCCAGCACCGATATTCTGGACGGGCATTTGTGGCGGTTGTCTGAAAAGGTGAGCGACCGGGCCAAGGCCAAAGATTTGGCCGGTCGTGTGGTGACGCTGAAACTCAAACGGGCGAATTTTTCCACGATCAGCCGGCGGGTGAGCCTGCGGGATGCGACACAGATGGCGGACACGCTCTATCGCACCGCCCGCGGGCTGTTTGATCAAGTGGGCGATGAGGGGCCGTACCGTTTGATTGGCGTTGGTCTGGCGGATCTGGTGCCTGCAACACAGGCGGACCTGTCGGGCGATTTGTTGGACCCACAAGCGGAGCAACGCGCCAAGGCGGAGCGCGCCACCGATGCCATTCGAGAGCGCTTTGGCTCTGACGCGATCCTCAAAGGGCGCGCGATGCGTTAGCCCATACCCTCGGGCCAACGGCGGGGGTATTGCGAAATGCAGAGCAGCACATCGGCACCGGGCAGCACTTTGCGCACGTCGGCAATCATGGTGAGGTTGAGGTCGTCAACCTGCTCCGGTGTGATCGCCTGCTTTGGGTTGTAGTAGACGCTGACGGTGTAAGTGCGGCCAAGTTTGACCACGGACATGTCGGTGAACTCACCTGGCAGATCCGCCACCGATGCGCGCAGGGCGCGACGAGCCTTAGCGATGATCTCCGGCTGGGCGGTGACACCAAGCAGCTCGCCCATGCCGCCCCCGAGATCGCGCAAAACCTGACGCGCAGCGACCAGACAGAGGAAGAACACCACAATGCTGTCGCCAACCGGGGCAATAGGCGCGAGGAAGCTGTCGCCAAAGGCATAAATCATGCCGAGGCCCAAGGCAGTGGCGACTGTCATGAAACCGTCGATGGCGGCGGCTTTGCTTTCCAGCTTGAGGATGTCACTGACCTCCCCGGTTTTCTTCCATGTGTGGCGGTGGATCGCCCAAAGGCCGAAACAGGTGGCGCTGATCACCACGAAGTAGATCAGCATGGGCTCATAATTGAGCGTCGGAATCGCCTCGCCTTGGATATAGTTGAGGATGTTCATCACCGCAGAGCCACATGCAAAGAGGATCAGGCCAATCAGCGACAGCGAGCGGAAGGTGACAAACACCGCTTCATCTGCGGCATAGCCCAGCGGACGAAAACGATCCGGGGCGGCGTCCACATTCTGGCTGATCTTGCGTCCGATGAAGGCTGAGGTGAAGGCGATCAGGGAGAACAGACCGTCCATCATGATGGCGGTGGAATTGGAGAGGATTGCGGCCAGTACCCCTGCCCCGCCCATAAACAGGCTGCCTGCCATGGCGATAGAAAGCGCGCGCATTTCGCGGGTTTTGATGGTTTGTGCGTCCATGGCGGGTCCTCACCTATCGTGTTCCGCCAAGATAGTGCATGGGTCGAAGTTTGCGAGGGGGATTAATAGACGAAGGGGATCAGTTTGGCGGTTTTGGCAGCGTAGGTGTCAAACTCGGCACCGTAGCGTTGGGACAGGTAGGCGTCCAAGCCCGGAATGTGGATGAAGACAAAACCAACGGTCATCAATAGTGGGATCACAAGGGCCAGCCAGGAGGCTGTGAGCAAAGCCCAACCGGTGAACAACACCATATCGCCGAAGTAGTTGATATGAATGGAATGCTTGAACAAACCACCAGTGTAACAGCGGCCTTTACTCTCCGGGTGCCTCTTCCAGATCATGCGTTGCAGCTCTGAACCCGTGTTGAGGTAAGAGCCAAAAGCAACCAGTCCCAGCGCCAACATGTCCATGCTGCCGAAGGGCACGGCGGTGTCACGCAGGATACCTGCGCCTAGAAGCAAAAATCCGATTTCGAATACGGCCATAAAAGCGGACAATCCCAATGCTTCTGAGAGTTCCACCTTGCGTTTGAGCAGGACAAACAGCGTGATCAGGTGCCGCAGGAAATAGAGCACCGCGCAGCCCGCCAATAGTTTGGCGCGCGCAGGGTCTACCCACTCCATTGCAAAGGCCAGCCAAAGGCACAGGCCCACGATGCCACCATGCAAGGCGGCAAAGATCAGCTTGGGTGCAAAGGAGCGATCATGAGCGCGGTCGACCCCGCCAGTGGTTGCGGAAGATGACATTTAGGGACCTTTCAAAACAGACAGACTATTGCGCGACACCCGTCCGCGATCTTGCAAAGGATGCCAGCCGACACGGCACAGGCCAGCAGGACTTCGAGACGAAAGAGGCGTGGAGTGCGCGTTGGAGACATCTTTTTTGGACCGTTTGGACGAAAACATTTTCCTCCTAGACCTCAAGGGTGAGTCGTGTCAAACAGTTTTTAGACCAGATGGACGAAATAAATGCCGAAGATCGTAGACCATGAAGCCCATCGCGCCGATTTGGCGTTGCGCGCCGCGTCCTATTTTTCCGAGCATGGCTATGGCGGTGTGAGCATGCGCAAGGTGGCCGCGCATCTGGGCGTGTCCAAATCGGCGCTGTATCACTATTTCCCCACCAAGGAGGCGCTGTTTCTGGCAAGCACCAAAGAGGTGATGAAGTCCGTTGCTGTGCCGCAGGCAAGCGGGACCTCACAGGAAGCGCAGATACAGGCGCTGATCCAAGCTATGGCACCGGGGTTTGGCAGCGAAATGGCGCTGTTGTTTGACTACTTGCGCGGCAAATCTGCGGCAGAGATTGCCCAAGATGAAGCGATGCAGGTGTCGGTCGCGGCGCACCATGCGGCCGTGGCGGAGATTGTCGGCGAGGACGCCGCGCAGGAAACGCTGGAGCGGCTGATGGGGAAGCTGTTGATTGGGTATTTTAGGGGCGAGAATGGCCAGGCTTGAGGGCAGTGGCTGACCGCGGGCGGAAGCAAAGCGCCCGCCCATTGGGGGCGGTCGGGTGCTGCCCGTGCCGCACACGGCACGAGCGAGGGAAGACACCCCCAAAAGAAAAAGCCCGCCGCAAGCGACGGGCATAGCCGAAGCACCCATAAGGACGCCGGGCTCAGGGGAAGAGGGGGTCAATCGTATTTGCGCTGATCTTCGATCACGATGCCGTCTTTAGGCAGGCTGCCCGGGGCAACAATCTCGATCTTGCCTTTGAGCTTCAGCGCATCCGCCACGGAGGCACCGTAAGCGGCCTCGTCACCACCAGCACTTTCGATTTGTACGGTCATCACATCCATCTCACCTGCGCGGGTTGCAATCACGCGGGCCTTGGTGACCTCGTCATGTTTCGCCACAAGCGCTGCCACCTGCTCGGGGCGGACAAACATGCCTTTGATCTTGGCGGTTTGATCGGCACGGCCCATCCAACCTTTGATGCGCATGTTGGTCCGCCCGCACGGGCTTTGCCCAGGGAGGATGGCGGAGAGGTCGCCAGTGGCAAAACGAATAAGCGGATAATCCGGGTTGAGCGTGGTCACCACCACTTCGCCCACCTCACCCGGCGCCACAGGGGTGCCGGTGCCGGGCGTGACGATTTCCACAATCACACCTTCGTCGATGATCATGCCTTCCATTGCTTCAGATTCGTAAGCGATGGAACCAAGATCTGCGGTGCCATAACCTTGCAGACAGGTGATTCCGCGATCGGCGTATTCCTGACGCAAGCTTGGGAACAGCGCTCCGCCGCCAACGGTGGCTTTGGTGATCTTGAGTTTTTCACCCATCTCCTCGGCCTTATCGAGGATGATCTTGAGGTAATCCGGCGTGCCTGCGTAGGCGGTGGTGCCGATGTCAGCCGCAGCGCGGACCTGCATTTCGGTCTGGCCCACACCCGCTGGGAGCACTTTGGCACCAACAGCGCGTGCACCGCTTTCAAACATCATGCCGGCCGGGGTCAGATGATAGCTGAAGCAGTTCTGCACGATGTCATTTGCGCCGATGCCCACCGCGTGCAGCACACGACCAAAGCGGAACCAGTCGGAGGTGTTGCCACCGGGTTCATAGATCGGGCCGGGAGATTGGAACACATGCGCGATATTGGGATTGCTCAGATCGGCAAAGCCGCCAAGCGGACCGCTGGCTTTCTGCGCCGCGCCCAGTTCGGATTTGCGCAGGACCGGCAGATTGGCGAGGTCTTCTACTGAGGTCACTTTGGCCGGGGCCGTGTCCGCCAAAGAGGCCGCAAAACCCGGTAATTGTTTGGCCCGTGCGATCTGTGCCGGCAAAGCGGCGGCCAGATCAGCGGCGCGCTGATCGGCGCTGCGGGTTTCCAAATCGTCAAAAAAGCGGCTCATGTGATGCCATCCTTTGTGGTCCAAAGCCGCGTCTGGCGGCCAAAGTCTTCCTGTGCGCCCGCCAGTTTCGGGGGCGCGGTGGGGTATGTCTGCCCGTCTTCGTTGGGCGGGGTGGCGCGCTGCGTCGCGCGCCGGTGCTCAATGGCGTCTTAGCTCAGCCAACGCTTACGACGGCGATAGGAGCGCACGTCGCGGAAGGATTTCCGGCCTTCGTCGCTCATGCCCAGGTAGAATTCTTTCACGTCCGGGTTTTCGCGCAGCTCGTCTGCGGGGCCATCCATCACAACGCGACCCGATTCCAGAATGTAGCCGTAATGCGCAAAGCGCAGGGCCACGTTGGTGTTCTGTTCGGCGAGCAGGAAGGTGTTGCCTTCTTTCTCGTTGAGGTCCTTCACGATGTTGAAGATTTCCTCCACCAGCTGAGGCGCGAGGCCCATGGAGGGCTCGTCCAGAAGAATGCATTCCGGCTTACTCATCAGCGCGCGACCAATGGCAACCATCTGCTGTTCCCCGCCGGAGGTATAGCCCGCCTGCGATTTGCGGCGTTCTTTCAAACGCGGGAAGTAGTTGTAGACCATTTCGAGGTCAGCGGCGACGTCGCCCCCGCTACGGGTGTAGGCCCCCGTCAGCAGATTTTCCTCAACGGTCAGGTGTTCAAAACAGTGGCGGCCTTCCATCACCTGGATGACGCCTTTTTTCACCAGAGCGGCCGGATCAAGATCGGCCACCGCTTCGCCGCGGTAGTTGATCGAGCCTTTGGTGACCTCGCCGCGCTCGGAGTGCAGCAGGTTGGAGATGGCTTTCAGGGTGGTGGTTTTGCCTGCGCCGTTGCCGCCCAGAAGCGCGGTGATGCCGCCTTTGGGGACCGAGAGGCTCACGCCTTTGAGCACGAGGATCACGTGGTTGTAGATCACCTCGATGTTGTTGACCTCCAGAAGGGTCTCTTGGGTGCGACCAGCGTCAAGCATGTGCGTTGTCTTTCATCTCGCGTTCTTGGGTGTCTCGGCCGGTGCGCCCGGCCGAGACCTGTTGCTTCAAGCGAACTTACTTACAGTTCATCTCGATGTTGTTTTCAGAGGCATAAGCGTTGGAGTCCTCTGCGATCAGCGCGCCAATCACTTCCATGTCGGTTTCTGCGAAATCGGAGATCAGAGACCAGGTCTTGCTATCCGCGTCCCACTGGGTCACGCCAACCAAGCCAGGACCACCGTGGTTTTCACAGGACACGTCGAAGGAAGGACCGAAGTTTGGCATACCGAGGCCAGCCATTTTGTCTTCGGTGATCGACAGAGCTTCCATACCGTCACGCATCATCGCCGGGGTGATGTCTGCGGTGCCGTGGATTTCCTGAGCGGTTTTCGCCGCTTCGGCTGCGAGCATCGCTGCGTACATACCACGGTTGTAGAGAACGTTGCCGATCTGGTCGCCTGCGCCCGCAGCTTTGCCGGTGTCCACAACATGTTTCTGGATGTCCTCAAAGATTGGGAAGTCACGGCCCACATTGTGGAAGGTCAACGCCTTATAGCCGTTGGCTTTCGCGCCTGCGGACAGAACGTCATGCTCTGCACCGGACCACCAGATGCCGATGAAGTTTTCCATTGGGAAACGGATGTTGGCCGCTTCCTGAATGGCCACCTGGTTCATCACGCCCCAGCCCCACATCAGAACGGTGTCTGGCTTTTCGCGGCGGATCTGCAGCCACTGGGACTTCTGTTCCTGACCTGGGTGATCCACTGGCAGCAGGCTCAGCTCAAAGCCGTGCTTCTTCTGCAGCTCTTCCAAGGTGCGGATTGGCTCTTTGCCGTATGCGGAGTTGTGGTAGACCAGCGCAATTTTGTGGCCGTTCAGGTCACCGCCGTTTTCGGCCAGCAGGTAGTTCACCGCACCGGACGCACCGTTCCAGTAGGTGCCTGGGTAGTTGAAGGTGTGGCTGAAGACCTTACCGTTTGCCGCGGAAGTCCGGCCATAACCCATGGTGTGCATCGGGATGCCGTCAGCCGTGGTTTTTGGGATCAGCTGATAGGTGATGCCGGTGGACAGCGGTTGATAGACCAGAGCGCCTTCACCTTTGGTGGATTCGTAGCATTCCACACCTTTTTCGGTGTTGTAGCCGGTTTCACATTCCAGCAGGCGGGTTGGCACGCCACCGATACCGCCGTCACGCTCGTTGAGCAGAGTGAAATAGTCGGCGTAACCGTCCGCGAACGGGATACCACCCGCTGCGTACGGGCCGGTGCGGTAGCTCAGCGACGGGAACACGAGGTCTGCCATTGCTGGAGCTGCTGCCATCATGGCTGTCACAGCCATAGTTGCAAACTTCATTTTCATCGGGGTTCTCCTCCCTTGGTTTTGTCCGATGTTGATTGCCGGGGCCTCCCCGCCCCGGAATGGTTGGTTCTGGCCCCGCCTTAGTGCGGGAAGGGCCACAACCGCAGTTTCTGTTTCGCCACGCGCCAGAGTTGGGCAAGGCCGTGTGGTTCCAGGATCAGGAACATCACAATCAGGCCGCCCACGATCACCAGCTGCAAGTGCGCCACGATGTCTGTGGGCCAGCCGAACATGTCCACGCCGACCACTTTCAGCACCACCGGCAGCAGTACCAGGAAGGCTGCGCCCGCAAAGGAGCCGAAGATCGAGCCGAGACCACCGATGATGATCATGAAGAGCACGAGGAACGATTTGTTGATGCCGAAGGCTTCGCCAACTTCCACCGCCCCGAGGTACAGAGCGAAGAACAGCGCACCCGAGATGCCGATGAAGAAGCCGGAGACGCCGAAGGCTGTCAGCTTGGCTTTCAGCGGGTTCACTCCGATGATTTCGGCGGCGATATCCATGTCGCGGATCGCCATCCACTTACGGCCGGCCATGCCACGGGTCAGGTTGCGAGCAACCAGCGCGCAGATCACCAGGAACACCAGGCAGAAGAGGTAAGTCGCCCAGGCTTCGGTGTTGGGGCCGGTCACCGGCACACCAAACACGGTGCGTTCCGGCGCGTTGATCTGGCCGGAGGCGGAGTAGTTGTAGAACCACGGCACCCGGTTGAAGAGCCACACCAGGAAGAACTGCGCTGCCAGCGTCGCCACCGCGAGGTAGAAGCCTTTGATGCGCAGGGATGGCAGGCCAAACAGGATGCAGACAAAGGCTGTCACACCACCGGACAGAAGAACGTGGAAGAAGATGTTCACTTCCGGAAAAGCCGTCATTAGCTTGTAGCAGGCATAAGCGCCCACCGCCATGAAGCCCCCGGTGCCCAAAGACACCTGCCCACAGTAGCCCACCAGAATGTTCAGGCCGATGGCTGCGATCGAGTAGATCAGGAATGGCAAAAGAATGGCGTTGGCCCAGTAGTCGTTGATCATGAACGGGATGATCAGGAAGGCAACAACCAAAGCCACATAGTAGCCCACGCGGTCAATTTTGATCGGGAACGTCTGGTTGTCCGCCGAGTAGGTCGTTTTGAAATCGCCAGCTTCACGATAGAACATCAGGCGGTCTCCTCGTTGTATTCTTTTTCAAGATGGGACCGGTCCGCCCGGTTCCGAGATTTTGCGTAGCCAGTGGATTCCGCGTGGCGGACCAGCTGGAAGAATGTCCAAGTGCCAACCAAGCCGCCAACCGCCGCAACAAGGGCCGCTGTGGTCATTTGCTCCGGGCGGGTCACGTCGCCTGTGAAGGCGAGATATCCAAAGACCCAGAAACCGGCCCATGCGATCACGTTGAGGATGGCAAGCAGCTTGGACATGCGTCAGACCCTCTCGATGATCTTTTCGCCAAACAGACCCTGTGGCCGGAAGACGAGGAACACGAGTGCGAGCACATAGGCAAACCAGTTCTCGGTTGCGCCGCCCACAAGCGGGCCCACCCAGAATTCGAAAAGCTTCTCACCCACACCGATGATCAGACCGCCCACAATGGCGCCCGGGATCGAGGTGAAGCCACCGAGCATAAGAACCGGCAGAGCCTTCAGCGCGATCAGGGACAGCGAGAACTGCACCCCGGATTTGGCGCCCCACATGATGCCGGCGACCAGTGCCACAAAACCTGCGAGGGACCAGACCAGAACCCAGATGAAGTTCAGGGAGATACCCACGGACAGTGCGGCTTGGTGGTCGTCTGCCACGGCGCGCATGGCGCGGCCCTGTTTGGTGTACTGGCTGAAGGCCACCAGCGCGATCACCAGGATAATCGCCACGATGGTTGCGGTGATGTCGAGGTTGTCGATGAAGAAGCCATAGCCAAAGGCGTTAAACGTGAATTCGTCGATGGCGATGTTGATGCCCTGCGGCAGGCAGGTGTTGGCGGTCATGCAGAAATCAAGTTTCTTGATTTCGGAGTTCCACATCAGATCCGCAAAGCCTTCGAGGAAGTACGCCAGACCAATGGTCGCCATGAAGAGGATGATCGGCTCTTGGCCCACCAGATGGCGGAACACAAAGCGTTGCACCGCCCAGGCCAGCAGGATCATCACCCCAACGGTGAAGATCAGGGCAAAGACCGAGGGTACATTCCAGCCGAAGGTGTGCACATGGGTGCCAAAGATCGCGTTGATCAGGTGGGCAAAGGGCACTTGGCCGTTTTGGATACCCACCAGGGTCATCGCGGCAAACAGCGCCATCACACCCTGGGCAAAGTTAAAGATCCCGGAGGCCTTATAGATCAAGACGAAGCCCAGCGCGACAAGCGCATAGAGCACGCCCGCCATGAGGCCGTTGAGGAAGACCTCCATTGCAAATGCGAGTTGTTCAGGCATCGCTCGCGCCTCCGGTTTTCAGTGTGATTTCAGAAAGTTGCTTAGTCATGTGCCACCCCCAGATAGGCGTCGATGACGTCCTGGTTGTTGCGCACTTCATCCGGCGTGCCGTCGCCGATCTTTTTACCGTAGTCCATCACGACCACGCGGTCGGACAGGTCCATCACCACGCCCATGTCGTGCTCGATCAGCGCGATGGTGGTGCCAAACTCGTCGTTCATGTCGAGGATAAAGCGGGACATGTCCTCTTTTTCCTCAACGTTCATACCGGCCATGGGCTCGTCCAGCAGCAGGATAGAAGGTTCCGCCGCCAGCGCACGGGCCAGCTCAACGCGTTTCTTCAGACCATACGGCAGACGCCCAACCGGGGTTTTGCGGATTGCCTGAATTTCGAGGAAGTCGATGATCTTCTCGACCACTTCGCGGTTCTCGACCTCTTCGCGCTCGGCTTTGCCTTTCCAGATGGCCTGCTCAAACATGTTGGCTTTCATCTGGCGCAGGCGGCCGGTCATGACGTTGTCCAAAACGGTCATGCCTTCAAACAGCGCGATGTTCTGGAAGGTCCGGGCGATGCCCTGTTCCGCAACCTGATACGGCTTCATTGGCGGGCGCTTGGCGCCCTTGTACCAAACTTCACCTTCCTGCGGCACGTAGAAGCCGGAGATGACGTTCAGCATCGAGGATTTGCCTGCACCGTTTGGACCAATGATCGCGCGGATCTCGCCTTCGCGGATGTCAAAGCTGATGTCGGTGATCGCCTTCACGCCACCAAAACGCAGCGTGATGTTTTTCATTTCCATCACGGTTGGGCCGATGGTGCGGCCGTCGTCCGTGACGTAGCTATCGTTGCTCATGTCGTTCATTCCGCTGCCATCTTGCTTGCTACTGGCGCAACTTGGGCGTCACGCAGTTCGAGGGTCGCGCTGATCGAGCCTTTGCGGCCGTCTTCATAGGTCACCTCGGTGGTGGTGGAGACTGAGGAAGACCCGTCATACAGCCCGTCCACAAGGTCTTTGAACTTATCGGCCACAATCACACGGCGTACCTTACGGGTCCGGGTCATTTCGCCGTCATCCGCATCCAGCTCTTTGTGCAGAACCAGGAAACGGTGGATCTGACAACCTGCCAGCATCGGGTCATCCGCCACAGAGCGGTTCACCGCCTCGACGTGTTCCTGAATGCTGTCGAGCACCTTCGGGTGACCGGCCAGTTCCTGATAAGAGGCGTAGGCGATGTTGTTGCGTTCCGCCCAGTTGCCCACCGCCGTCAGGTCGATGTTGATGAAAGCCACGCAGCGGTCCTTGCCATTGCCAAACAGTACTGCTTCCAAGATGTCCGGGTAGAACTTCAGTTTGTTCTCGACATACTTCGGCGCAAACATGGAGCCATCGGCCATTTTGCCAACGTCTTTGGCCCGGTCGATGATGCGTAGGTGGCCGCTTTTCTCTTCAAAGAAGCCCGCGTCGCCCGTTGCCACCCAGCCTTCCGCATCCTTGGTGGAGGCGGTGCTTTCCGGGTTGTTGTAGTACTCAACAAAAGTGCCCGGGCTGCGGTAATGGATTTCGCCGTTGTCGTCGATTTTAATTTCCACGTCGGGGCTTGGCACGCCCACAGTGTCCGCGCGCACTTCGCCATCCGGCTGCGCCGTGATGAAGACGGTGGCTTCGGTTTGACCGTAGAGCTGCTTCAGGTTGATGCCCAGCGAGCGGTAGAACTCAAAGATTTCCGGACCAATCGCTTCACCCGCCGTGTAGCCCACACGCACGCGGCCAAAGCCCAGCGTGTCTTTCAGCGGGCCGTACACCAGCACGTTGCCCATGCGATACTTGAAGTAGTCGCGCAGGTTGCCGCGATAGAGGTTCAGCAGGATCGGATCCTTGGCTTTGAAATGCTCACGTGCCTTGCTGCCGTGACGCAGTTTGGTGAAGGCCATGCGGATGCCGTTTTCCACGATGGTTTCCATCGCAAAGCCCAGACCCATCGCGTAGCGCCAGCCGTTTTTGATCCGGCGCTTCATGTCAGGTTTGGCCAGGCTGCGCTTGGGCATGCCGTATTTCTCGCCAGCGGTTTTGGCGAAGTCCATGAAGTGATGGAACAGCGCGTATTTCAGATCGCCGCTGTCTTCCATGCGGATCATCACATTGGTCAGCGAGGTCTCAAAGATACGGGGCGGCGCGAAGTAGTAGGTAGGACCAATTTCGCGCAGGTCGGTCATCATGGTGTCTGCCGATTCCGGGCAGTTCACACAGAAGCCACACCAATACGCCTGACCAACGGAGAAGATGAAGTCCCCAACCCAGGCCATCGGCAGGTAAGACAGGATTTCCTCGTCACCGGTCAGCGCGTCAAAGTCCGCAGAGTTCTTGGAGCTTTCGATCACGTTGCGGTTGGAGAGCACCACACCTTTGGGTTTACCGGTGGTCCCGGAGGTGTAGAGCATCACACAGGTGCTGTCGTAGTCCAGCTTTTCACGACGGGATTTCAGCTCGCCAATCAGCTCGTCATGAGCGGCACGGCCCTGCGCCTGAATGTGGCTGAACTCATGCAGCTGGCGGTGGTCATACTTCCGCAACCCACGCGGGTCGATGTAGACCATATGCTCAAAGGTGTGCAGCTTTTCCTGGATCTCGATGATCTTGTCGACCTGCTCCTGATCCTCAACGATGGCGTATTTCGCGCCACAGTGGCCCAGGATGTATTCCATCTCTTCAGCCGCGCTATCCTGATAGACCGGCACTGGCACCGCGCCCACGGATTGGGCGGCAACCATCGACCAATAGAAATACGGGCGGTTGCGCCCGATGATGGCGACAAAGTCACCTTCTTTCACACCCAGATTGATCAGACCAAGCGCCAGCGCTTCGATCTCTTTCTCGGTCATTGCCCAAGTCCAGGTCTGCCAGATCCCGAACTCTTTCTCCCGGTATGCATCTTTGTCTGCAAACTGGGCGGCGTTCCGCTGCAACAGCGCCGGAATGGACGTCAGTCCACCGGTCGCCTGTGACGACTGTGCCAAATTCTCTTCCTCCCTTAAGCCCGCCGAAACGGGCCAAAACCGCGTGAGCGATTCTCCACCTCTAGTGGTGCGTGTTTCACCCTGTTGGTCAACTTTTTCTTAAAGTTTTCCCAATCCTTACGAATTGTAACAAGGCGCAATTCGCCCTTTTCGCACCCCCAAATTGAGTGTTAGCGGTAGAGGAGAAGGAGAGCCGAAATGGAGCGAGCCGCAGCCACACAGGCCATGACCGTTGCCGGTCTGAACCTGATCAAACAGGCGATGTCGATTTATGACAGCGATCTGAAGCTGGTGGTCGCCAATGCCCGTTTCCGCGAGATGTTTTCCATTCCCCGCGT
This sequence comes from Shimia sp. MIT1388, assembly GCF_047124445.1. Taxonomy (GTDB): domain Bacteria; phylum Pseudomonadota; class Alphaproteobacteria; order Rhodobacterales; family Rhodobacteraceae; genus Shimia. The sequence continues at coordinate 2,837,570 of NZ_CP138921.1, forward strand.
GCTATCCCAACCGGGGGCGCCGTTTTCCGAAACCATCCGCTTTCTGATCGAGAACGGCGAATATGGCGATGTGCGCGATGAAGACAAAGAGGCCTTCATCAAGGAGCGTGTCGACCGGGCGCTGAACTTTGAACCGCACTATTTTGAACGTAAGCGCGCGGACGGGCGCTGGGTGTCTGTGGAAGGGTCCCCTCTGCCAGAGGGCGGCTGGGTTGCGGTTTATACCGACATCACCTCCACCAAGCGACAGGAGGCGTTGCTGCGCTCCCGTTCTGAAGAGCTTTCGGATCAGTTGTTGCAATACGCCGAGGAGCTGTCCGCCACCAACCGCGAGTTGGAAGCCACCGTGCAGGCGCTGGAAGAGGTGAAGCGCCAGTTGATGGACAGCGAGTCGCGCATGCGGCTGACGGCGGAAATGATGCCGGCCCATATCGCCCACGTCGGGCCGGACAGGCTTTACACCTATTCCAACCGCCGCCTGAGCGCGGTGATCCCGGGACGGCCTTCTGACATCGTTGGCATGCACGCCAGCGAAGCCTTGGGCGAAAACGCCTACAGCCATATCAAGCCGCATATGGATAAGGCCTTCAAAGGCGAGCCATCGGTGTTTGAATTCAACGAACACCCCAGCACACGGCGCATCCGAGCGGCGTTTACACCAGATGACAACGAGGGTGCGGCTCGTGGTGTCTATGTGCTGTCGATGGACGTGACCGAGGAAACCCAGGCACGTGTGGCGTTGCAGCAGACCCGGCGGCGCGAGATTGCGGCGCAAATGACAAGCGGTCTGGCGCATGACTTCTCCAACCTGCTGACCATTATCTTGGGCACGCAAGCCAAGTTGCAGAAGATGGAGCTGCCAGACGAGGCCAGTGCGCTGATCGAGGCCACCTTGGGCGCGGCGCGCCGGGGCGGCACGTTGCTGGACAACCTCGCCAATGTGACCGGCCCACGGGTGCCGAAACTGGCGCCCACGGATATGACGGGCTTCCTGTCCGAGCTGGAAACCCTGGCGCAGCCAACAGTAGGCGACGAGGTTGCGCTCATCATCGAGAACAGCATTCCAGAGGGCGCAGTGTTGCTGGACCCGGCAATGTTACACGACTCACTGGTGAACCTCCTGCTGAACGCGGCCCATGCCTGCGGTCAGGGCGGGACAATCCTGTTAATAGCCGAACTGGTGCAGAACACCTGGGTACAATTCACCGTGCGCGACACCGGGCCGGGGTTCTCCGAAGAGGCGCTGGAACATGCGCTGGATCCGTTTTTCACCACCAAAGGCGCGGATGGCTCGGGCCTTGGGCTGGCGATGGTCTATGATATGACCAAGCTGGTGGGCGGCGACATAAAAATCGCCAACACCGAAACCGGTGGTCAGGTGGTACTGCGCCTGCCGTTGCGCCGCGCGGTGCAGGATTCCACCCCGGGTCTGGCGCTGTTGGTGGAGGACAACCCGGACCTGCGCGGCCTGATCCGCGACATGCTGACCGACATGAAGCACACGGTGATCGAAGCCGCCAGCGTGGACGAAGCCCGTGTGTTGCTGGACCAGCTGCCAGACATCACACTGGTGCTGTCCGATATTTCCCTGGAAGGTGACGCCACCGGCGTGGACCTGATCCGCGAGTTGGGGCGCGACCGCGTGCCAACCTATCTGATGACCAGCTTGCCCCAGAGCCATGATCTCTATATCGAAGGCGCCGCGCGCGCGCCGGTGCTGCCAAAGCCCTTCACGGCGGCACAGCTTGACCAGTTTCTGCATCCGAAGTGAGCCCCGCCATGACCGCCCCGCTTGTCACCATCCTGGACGATGAACCGGAAATCCGCATGATTTTGGCGGACGCTTTGGAGGACGCGGGCTTTCGCACCATGGCGTTTTCCCGCGCCACCGAATTTGAAGCCGCGCTGAAATCCACCACGCCGGATGTCTGTCTGGTAGACCTCGGCCTGCCGGACAAAGACGGATTGTCGCTGGTGCACCGATTGGCCTTGGAACTGGGCGCGGCGGTGATCATTATCTCCGGTCGGGCGCAAGTGCAGGACCGGATCACCGGGCTGGAGCTCGGCGCGGATGACTACATCATCAAGCCGTTTGACCCGACCGAAGTGGTGGCGCGTGTGCGCGCGCGGCTGCGCAAAGAGAAACCCGCCGCGCCGGTCGCGGCCAATACTGCCGTGTTCAACGGCTGGACCGCCTATTTTGACCGCTATGTGCTGGTGGATGAAACGGGTGCCGAAACCACCTTCAGCCATGCGGAAGGCGAGGTGCTGCGCCTGTTTCTAGACAGCCCCAAACGGTTGATCAGCCGCGCCCAGATGCAAGAGACCTTGGGCGGCGCGGCCGGTGAAAGCTTTGATCGGGCCATGGATGTGCGGATTTCGCGCCTGCGCACCAAGCTCAAGGAAGACCCCAAAAACCCGCGTCTTATCAAAACCATCTACGGCGCGGGCTATATCTTTCTGGGCGATGTGACCTGGCAGTAACCCGCTGTATTTACACAGCGGTTACAAAATCGACACAATATGTAGCCAAATGCCGCAAAATAAGGTATATCTGGGGTTAGGTGGTCGCCAGAGCGCCCAGGTTGAATCCTCCTTCCAACCTGCGCGGCGCGGGCACATCCACTCACGGAAGGGCCGCGGACTTTTTAGGGACAGGCGCGCGGTGTTTATGGGGACTGTGCAAGAACAAGTTCACTCCCGCCTTCCCCGCAGACCAGACCATCGGCTGCGGGGAATTTTTCTGTGTGGTCGCTTGGAAGATTGCCTTTTTTGGATCAGAATCTCTTTGTCGTGACCGTGAACGCGGGCAGTGTGAGGATGCTTTTAGAAACGTTTTCGCCGAACTTGGTTACTCGGATGACCGATGACAAGTATCGATCCGTTATCTGTACGACAGTCTCGCTTTCTTCTGTCTTATAGGCTTGCCAGTTGCCAGAAACGAATCTGTCATCCAAAAAGGACGCTTCACCCAACAAAAAAATTTCACAAGGAAAAGCGTTCGTTTGGGGTGTGATCTCGGACTGCCTATAGCTTGTGAAGGCTAAAAATTCCGGCGCCTCGAGGTAAAGCACGCCAAACTGTTGCCCAGCAGCGCTTGGCAGTAGGTCATTGAAGAACCGGATCATCATCACAGCATGGGTCGCGTTGATTTCATCGATCGTTGCCGAGCGGATGTCGAGCATTGGATGCTCAAGCGCCCAAACGCTACCAAATAGATTCGCAGCCTTTTCCAGTTGAGCATCATCAAGCTCGCGCCAGCCGGCCAAATGGGCAACCGCAACCGCATCGTTGGGCGTTTCATAAGGGGCTTCTCGGCAAATCCGTTCAAGAGTTTGCCATGCATCGGGCGGTTCGGAAAAGGCTTCCGATACCGAGCCCAACAGGGCTAGGCCGCTAATCAATGCCGTTCTAATCATTTGATCTACAGCTTTCCTTGCTCACTGCCTCCACTAACGAGGCATCCTACGCTTACTGCAAAAAAGGCGCCCCCAAAGAGGCGCCCTCACATTTCTATTCACCCAAACTTACTTCACAGCAACCGTTTTCCAACCGCCGTTTTCCACCACGGAAATCACAACCTCATCCGCGCCGCGGTGATCGTCCGGACCATAAGTGGTCTGTGATCCGGTCAACTCGTCCATGTAATCCAGCGTCTCCATGGCGGCGATGAAGCTTTCGTGGGTCAGGTCAGGCCCGGCCGCTTCCAGTGCACGCACCACGGTGTCTGCTGCGGAATAGCCGAGCATGGCAAAGCCGGACGCGGGCTGGTCAAACTTCGCTTTGTAGTCAGCGATGAACTTGCCCGGCACGGGATCGGCCGCGCGCTCATAGAGATCGCGCCAACCGGCCGCGGCATAGAGCCCGTCGGTCACGCCACCCGGCACCATCGCCACCGGCTCGAGGAAGCCTGCGGAGGTGTTGAGAAACTTCACGTCAGCCCAGCCGAGTTTCTTGGCGGTGCCCACAACGGTGATGCCCTGACGCACGCCCAGCGCCATGGTGATCACGTCACATTCCGCCGCCTTCAGCTTGGTCAGGGAACCAACAAAATCCAGCTCATCCGGCTTGTGCGTGGTTTCGCCTGCCATGCTCAGACCCATGCTGTCGGCAAGGTCTTTGGTGGACTCGGCAATCTCTTTACCAAAGTCGGACGGGATATACATGGTGCAGAGGTTTTTGGCCTCGAACTCTTCCGCAAGGTATTTCGCGCCGACCTGCACTTGGTCGTAGTAGCTTGAGAAGCCAATGAATTTATTGTCCATCGGCTCCTGCAACATCTGCCGCGCTGCCGACAGTGGGCCGACATTTGGAATGCCTTTGGGATCAAGCAGTTTGAAGCCGGCCACGTTCATCGGCGTGCCAAGCGACAAGAGCATGGCAAAGGCTTTGTCGCGGTTCAGAAGCTTGTTATAGCCCTGCATCGCGCGCGGGATCTGGTAACCGTTGTCCTCCACAACAAACCGGATCTGACGCCCGTGCACACCACCTGCGGCGTTTACCTCGTCAAAGCGCATGTTGGCGCCGTTGACCGCCGGAACGCCCACCGCAGCGAAGATGCCGGACAGATCGTTCACAGAACCAATCACCACCTCGCCGTCGCTCACGCCTTGCGTGTCCGCAGCGACCTGGGAAGCCAGCGCCGCGGCGCCAACTGCCATTGCAGTCGTCAGTTTCTTCATAGTTTCCTCCCGTTTGAAGTGTGGTCTGGGGCCACATGAAATCGATGTTAGTACATTTCCTCTATGAGTCCCGCGTGTTTCTTCTCCACAAAGCTGCGCTTGAGCTTCATGGTCGCGGTCAGTTCTTCATCCTCCGCCGTCAGCAGGACGTTGATCAGGCGGAATTCCTTGATCTGTTCAACACGGGCGAACTCTTTGTTCACGTCGTCCACTTCGCCCTTGATGAGGTCGACCACGTCTTGGGCGGCACAGAGCGAGGCAAAATCCGAGAACGGCACTTTGCGATCCTGGGCGTATTTCTCCACATTCTCCTGATCGATCATAATCAGGCAGGTCAGGTATTTTCGCGCGTCGCCAATCACCACCGCATCCGAGATATAGTGGCTGAACTTCAGGCGGCTTTCGATCTCCGCCGGGGTGATGTTTTTGCCGCCAGCGGTGATGATGATGTCCTTGAGACGCCCGGTGATGGTGACAAAGCCGTCCTCGTCCAGCTTGCCCACGTCCCCCGTGCGCAGCCAGCCATCCTCGGTGAAGGTCTCCGCCGTTTTCTCATTATTGCGCCAGTAGCCTTGGAAGTTGTTCAGGCCAAAGGTCTGAATTTCGCCATCCTCGGCAATGCGCACCTGAAACCCTGGCACAGCTTTGCCCACACTGCCCAGCTTGTTGTCATCGGGCAGATTGATGGAGGCGAGACCGGCGTTTTCGGTCATGCCGTAGCCTTCCAGAAGCTGCACGCCAATCGCCCAATACCAGCGGATCAATTCCGGGCTGATCGGGGCCGCGCCGGTGCCGCCGCGGCGCATTTTGTCCATGCCCAACATCCGGCGCAGATTGCGCAGCACCAAAAAATCCCAAATCGCGTAGTTGAGCTGCACGCCGCTTGGCACCGGTTTGCGCTCCAGCAAGTAATCCGCGCGTTTTAAACCGGCTTTGACGGCCAAATTGAAACAAAGCCGCCCGATGGGCGTGGCTTCTTGAGCGAGCACCAGCACGCGGGAATAGATCTTCTCCCACACACGCGGCACCGCCGTAAAATGCGCGGGCGAGACTTCCTGCAGGTTGTCAAACACCGTCTCCGGGCTTTCGGCAAAGTTCACCGTGGATTTGCCCGCAATCGGGAAATAGGCCGACACGTTGCGCTCCAGGATGTGGCACAGCGGCAGGAAACAGAGCTGCTCATCCTTATCCATGGTTGGCAGCGCATGGGCGCCGGACACACAGGCGGCAATCACGTTTTCCTGCGACAGCATCGCGCCTTTGGGCATGCCGGTGGTGCCGGAGGTATAGATCAGCAGGCCCGTGTCCTCGGGCTTGGCCTTCTTGATTTCTTCTTCAAAGACACCGTGGTTTTCGGCCTCATACGCGCGACCGGTTTCATAGAGGTCATCCAGAAACACACATTTGTCGTGGCGCAGGTCATGCAACCCGTCTTGGTCCAAGATGATGACCTTCACCACATGGCTGGCCTGGTCCTCGATCTCCAGAAACTTGTCGAGCTGCTCGTCATTTTCCACAAACAGAAAGCGACTGCCGCTGTCACGCAGCAGGTACTCCAATTGGCTGGCGCTGTCGGTGGTGTAAACACCCGAGGCAATCCCGCCCACGCATTGGATGCCCATGTCGGCATAGAGCCATTCCTTACGGTCTTCCGAGAGGATCGAGACCACCTCGCCACGTTCCAGCCCCAAGGCCCGCAGGCCAAGGCCGATCCATTTGGCATGGATCCAGTAGTCGGCCCAGGAATAGCTCTGCCAGATACCGAGGTCTTTTTCGCGGTGCGCGGTCCGGTCGCGCAGCTGTTCACAGCGTTTTTGAAACAGACCCACAACCGTGTCGCAGCCGTCCACCAGTGCGGGTTTTTGCCCCGGTGTGGCAGAGACAATCACGCCGTTGATTTCAACCTGTTCCGGCGGCTGGGATGTGGTGTGAATGTTCATGATCCTGCCTCCCCTCAGCGCCATGTTTTCTTGCGTTTCCAGCGGCGTTCGCCGCGCGCGCCTTCTTCCTGATGGCCCAGATAGAAGGCTTTGATGTCTTCGCTTTCCATCAGGCGCTCGGCGGTGTCGTCCATCACGATCCGCCCGACCTCCATGACGTAGCCCACATCAGCGAGATCCAGCGCAACTTTGGCGTTTTGCTCGACCAGCATCATGGTCACACCTTCGTCTTTGTTCAGGCGTTTGAGGATGGAGAAGATTTCCTGCACCAACAGCGGCGACAGGCCGAGGCTTGGCTCATCCAGCAACATGATCTTGGGCCGCAGCATCAACCCGCGCCCAATGGCGAGCATTTGTTGCTGACCACCAGACAGGGTGCCGGCCTCTTGGTGACGGCGTTCGGCCAAAATCGGGAAATAATCAAAGACCATTTGTCGGTCCTTTTCGATCTCCGCTTTGTCGCTACGCGTGTAGGCGCCAAGCGAGAGGTTTTCGTCCACCGTCAGAAGCGGGAAAACTTCGCGACCTTCGGGAACATGCACGATGCCTTGGCCGACCACCTTGTGCGGTTCCATGCCCTGGATCTCGCGGCCTTCAAAGACCACGTGGCCTTTTTCCGGATCCATGATGCCGGAGATGGTTTTGAGCAGAGTGGATTTGCCAGCTCCATTGGCGCCCAGCACGGTCACAACCTGGCCCTTTTCGACCTTCAGCGACACGCCACGAATGGCCATGATTGGGCCGTAAAAGCTCTCGATGTTCTTGATATCAAGCACTGTTTCGCCCATCACGCTGCCCCCGCGCCAAGGTAGGCCTCAATCACGGCCGGGTCAGATTGCACCTGCCCAGGCGTGCCTTCGGCCAGCTTGGCCCCGTCGGCCAAGGCCAGCACGCGGTCGGACACGCCGGAAACCAAGCCCATGTCGTGCTCCACCATCAAAACCGTGATGCCCATCTGTTTGCGGATGTCATCAATCCACCAACGCATGTCTTGGGTTTCTTCCACCGACAGACCTGAGGCCGGTTCATCCAGCAGCAAAAGCCGCGGCCCAGACGCCAGCGCCCGGCCCAGTTCGACCACCTTCCGAACACCATACGGCAGCCCGGCGATCATTTTGTCGCGATAGGGCTGCAGGTCGAGGAAATCGATAACTTCTTCAACGGCTTCACGATGGCGTTTTTCTTCCTGCCGCACCTTGGGCGTGAAGAGCATCTCTTGCACCAGATTGGTCTTGCGATGGCGATGCCGCCCCACCAGCAGGTTTTGCAGAACCGTGGCGTGGTCAAACAATTCGATGTTCTGGAACGTGCGCGCAATGCCGAGGTCGGCTACGGAATCCGCGTTGCGGTCCAATAGGTTATGACCGTCAAAGGTGATCGACCCTGCATAGGGATTGTAGAAGCGCGAGATCAGATTGAAGACCGTAGATTTACCCGCACCGTTGGGCCCAACGATGGCATAGACCTCGCCTTCCTCAACCGAAAACGTCAGATCGTTCACCGCGACCACGCCGCCAAACTTGAGTGTTGCGTTGTTGATTTCCAGCAGATTGCTCATCTCAAACGCTCCGTCTTCAGGTAGCTCTTCTGACGCTTGAACATGTCTTTGCGCGCAAACGGGAAGAGCTCAAACCAGATGCGGATTTTCATCCAGCGGCCATAGATGCCCATCGGCTCAAACAGGATAAACAGGATCAGGATCATGCCAAAGACGCCGGTTTCCAGGCCGGGAATGGCCACCGAGCTGCCGCCGATCAGGTCTTTGGTCATCGACAGAAACTGCGGCAGGAAGGCCACGACAACCGCGCCAAAAAACGTGCCGTGAATGGAGCCCAACCCGCCAATTACAATCATCATCAAGAGCGTGATGGAGATCACGATGGAAAACGTTTCGTTGTTGAACGCGCCTGCATAGAAGCCCATGAGCGCGCCCGCCAGGCCGGTGATCGCGCAGGAGATGCCAAAAGCTGCCGCCTTGGTGCGCGCGATGTGCACGCCCATGGCTGTGGCGGAAACTTCACTGTCGCGCACGGCGGCCATGGCGCGCCCTAAGGGCGAGCGCAGCAGGTTGCGATAGGCGAGCGTGCAAAGGATCGTGACCGCGAGCACCAGCCAGTAGAACCGATCCGGTGTGGTCCAGCGTTCAATCTCGATGCCAAAGATATTGATCATCGGGGCAAACTTGCCCGACACACCATCTGTGATCGGCTCCATCAGCACGATGATATCATCAGCCAGAATGGACAGCGCGATGGTCGCAATCGCGAGGTAGATGCCGTGCAGACGGATCGCCGGAATGGCGATGATCGTGCCGACCACGCCTGTCAGAATACCGGCTGCCGGGAAGGCGATCAGGAAAGGCCAACCTTGTTCCATAAAGATGATACAGGAGTAACAGCCCAGAGCCAGGAAGGCCGCGTGCCCCAAGCTGGCCTGACCTGTCTGCCCGGTCAGCAGCATCAGGCCAAGACCCGCGATGGCCCAAATCAGCACGTTGGTGACTTCACCGAGGAAGAAGTCATCCATCAGCCACGGCAGGGCCACCGCGATCACGATAAGCGTTGCGTAGACAAAGAAGCTCCACCAGTCGGGGAAAAGCCGGATGTCATGTTCATAGGAGGTTTTGAAATGGATCCGCATGGCTCAGACTTTCTTGATCCGGACCTGCGAAAACAGGCCATGCGGGCGGAACACCAGCACAAACAGCAAAAGCGTGTAGGGCGCGATCTGACTGTAGCCCGCCGGGAAGTAGCGGCTGGCAAAGGGCTCGATCACCCCAACGATCAGCCCACCCATCAACGCGCCCGGCAAAGAGCCAAACCCGCCAATCACCGCAGCAGCGAATGCCTTGATGCCCAACAACCCCGCGTTGGGATCAATTGCGCCTTTAGAGGCAAAAAGAATACCTGCGACAGCTGCCACCGCACCGGACAGACCCCAGATCATGCCCTGCACGCGTTTTACCGGAATACCCATGAAGTAGGCCGCCATCTGGTTTTGGCTCGCGGCTTGCATCGCCAAACCAAGCTTGGTGCGCTGGAAGAACTGATACAGGAAGTAGGTGAGCAGCACGGTCACAACGATCACCGCAATGTCCGCCATGCCCAGCACAACGCCACCAATGTTGAAGTCTCCAACGGCAAGTGGGCTTTCCAAGGTCTGTGGCTCATGGCTCCAGATCACACCAGCGACAAAGCGAATGACAAATCCCAATGCGATGGTCAGGATCACCACCGCCGTTTGGCTTTGGCCAAACAGATGCCGCAGCACAAAGAAGTCGAGCAAGTAACCCAGCACCGCCATGATGGCGATCGCCAGAGGCGCTGCGATCCAGAACGGCAGCCCCATGTAGTGGGCGTTTGTCAGCCCCAAACACACAAAGGCGCCGAGCATCATGAAATCGCCTTGGGCGAAATTCACCTGTTCGGTCGCCTTGTAGATCAGCACGAAGCCAAGCGCGATCAAGCCGTAGACACAGCCATTCGCAAGCCCGCTGACGAGCAGTTGCACAACTTCCAATGTATCCTCCCGTGCCGGTTTGGACCGGCTTTTTCTATGCTCAGTCTTCGGAGCGAAGTCTTTTGCGTCAAGTCTCCATTCCCCCGCTTGCGCAAAACTCCGTTACGTCACCTCTCCTTCTCCATACGCTAACGTACGTTATTTCCACTCAACCCAAGCTAGATGCCGCGCTGCCGCAAAATCCACTCGGTGTGATAGCCTGCATCGCCCAGAAACTCGGACAAAGCACGGTCGCGTTTCATAAAAAGCCCCAGGTCCATCTCATCGGTCATGCCAATGCCACCATGCATCTGCACGCCTTCTTCCGTGGCCTGCCGCCCGACCCGCGCCATCTTGGCCTTAGCTACACGGGTCAAGGTTTCGACCTCGACACTGTCGTCATCCAATGCGTTCAACGCCGACGCAATCAGCGACGAAGCCTGCGCCAGTTCGCAATAGAGATCCGCAGCGCGATGTTGCAGCGCCTGAAATTGCCCAATCAAAACGCCAAACTGCTTGCGGGTGCGCAGGTACTCATAGGTTTGCTCGGCCGCGGCCTTGGCCACGCCAAGCTGCTCCGCCGCCGCAATTGCGCGCCCTGCCGCAAGCGTCTTTGCCAAGACATCCTCTGCCGCAGGCCCCTGCGCAAGAATGTCAGCCTCAGAAATTGCGACATCTTCAAAGATCACAGTGGCGGCATTGCGATGGTCCAGCATCACCTGCGACGCGCGCGTGACGCCATCCGCCATGGGATCACACAACACCAAGCACAGATCATCGTCCCGTTTGGCGGTCACGATCAAACGATCCGCAATGCCGCCATCCCCCACAAAGGTTTTCCGCCCGTTCAGCCTCAGCGAACCAGACGCGACTGAAACCGTCGTGGCAATACGTTCAGGACGATGTTTGGCAGCTTCATCCATCGCCAGCGCAACAACGGCGTCGCCTGCGGCAATTTTGGCCGCCCAGTTTTGCGCCATGTCGCCTCCAGCCGAAGCCAGCGCGGTGCCCGCCAAGATGGCTGAAGACACAAACGGACTGACTGTCAGGTTGCGCCCCAGCTCTTCGGCAATAAGCCCTGCGGCGCGGTAGCCAAGCCCAACCCCGCCAAGCGCCTCTGGAATCACAATCCCCATCCAGCCCATCTCGGCGAGATCCGCCAAAATCGCACTGTTGGCATCTTCGCCAGCCTCTCTCAGCGTACGGAAGACGGCTATGCCATGCCCATCGCGCAGAAACCCCGCCGCAGAGTCGGCAATCAACTGTTGGTCTTCGCTCAAGAGTTCCATGCGCATTTACCCCGGCAATTTCAAAACGGCTTTGGACAAGATCGACAACATCACCTCAGAGGTGCCACCCTCGATGGTGTTGGCCTTGGAACGCAGCCAGTCTTTGGCGGCCTGCCCCGCATCATTGGCTGCGCCCTCCCAAACCAGATCATCGCTGCCGCCAGCCGCCACCCGCAGGCTTTGGCGGCGTTTATTCAACTCCGTCCCGAGGTACTTTAGCTCTGCCGACCGCGCGCCCAATTCATGTCCCGCGCGCATGTAGCTGCCGGTCATGTCCAGATGCGCATCAAAACAGATTTCATCGATCAGAAACTGCCCCAGCTCCGCGCGCAGCATGGGATCGTCCAAGCGACCTGTGTCGTCCAAACCAATGGCTGCAATCGCATCCGCAGCGAGGTCCGACTTGGCAAAAAGCGCCGAGTCTGCCGCGCCAATCATTTCGCGCTCGTGGGTCAGCAGGTATTTGGCAATGGTCCAACCCTGCCCGCGTGCCCCAACAATCTGATCTTTGGGCACTTTCACTGCATCAAAGAAGGTCTCGCAAAACGGCGAAGCGCCAGAGATCAGCTTGATGGGTTTGGTCGAGACACCTGCGCTTTCCATGTCAAAGAGCAGGAAAGAAATGCCGGTGTGTTTCTTCTCATCCGGCTCCGTGCGCACCAAGCAGAAAATCCAATCCGCCTTGTCGGCATAAGAGGTCCAGATCTTCTGTCCTGTGACCTCAAAGTGGTCTCCCGTATCCACGCCCTTGGTTTGCAACCCCGCCAGATCGGAGCCTGCACCGGGCTCAGAGTAGCCCTGACACCAGCGAATTTCGCCGCGCGCAATTTGGGGCAAGTAGTGGCGCTTCTGTTCTTCAGAGCCAAACTGCAACAAAGCCGGCCCCAACATCCAGATACCAAAGCTTTGTAGGGGCGGCCGCGCATTGATGCGCTGCATCTCCTCGGTCAGGACCTTTTGTTCATCCCCACTCAGACCGCCACCACCATAGGCTTTGGGCCAGCTTGGCACTGTCCAACCCTTGGCGGCCATGACCTCCAACCACTGCTTTTGGGCTGGCGAGCGAAACACAAACTTGCGCCCGCCCCAACAGATGTCGTCCTCGCCCATCGGCGTGCGCATCTCCGCCGGGCAATTGACCTCCAGCCACGCGCGGGTCTCGCTGCGAAATGTGTCGATGTCCATGCAAACGCCCTCCCAAGGCCTCCGCCTTGTGGAGCGGAGATTGCACCTCTGAGGCAAACATACTACTGAGTATGCTGTCAACGGAGGCGAACTGCACGACGTTGCGTTAATCGAATCCTGTGAGGCCCTATGGCGGACACCAAAATGACAGCGATGAGTGCCTCAAAGGCCGAGATTTTGGATGCCGCTGCCGAGGTGTTTATGCGACTAGGGGCAGACACCGCGTCAATTGACGACGTGGCGCGTCAGCTTGGGTCCACCAAGGGGCGGATTTATCATCACTTCCCGTCCAAAGGCGTTCTACTGGCCGAAGTCTGCCTGCGCGCGGCGGACTTTGTGCTGCAAAAAGTCCCGCCGGTTATTGCGCCGAACGCCTCGCCAGAAGAGAACTTGCGGCAGATGATCCTGACCCATATTCCGGAAGTTCTGCGCACGCTGCCTTATCACAAGGTGATCATTCAATCCTATGTCGGCGTTCAGCAGAAATCGACCACTGCGCTGGAGCGCGAACTGTTTGCGCAAATCCAACAGGAGCGGAAAGCTTACGAGAATCTGTTTCGGGACGTCCTGCAAGACGGCATGAAAGACGGTAGTTTCCGCACACAAAACACCTCCATCGCCCTGCAATCGCTGCTGCTTCTGATCAACGCACCGGTGTTCTGGTACCGCCCGCGCACAGATGAGCCAGAGTCGTTTGTAGGGGACCTCAGCGCCCAATTGGCAGATATGGCGCTGGCGGCGTTGCGGTAAGAGGGGCCTGCCCCTCTTGGGCCGGAGGCCCAATTCACCCCGGGATTTTGCGGGAATGAGAAGCGCGTTAAGGCGCCCTTAACCATAAGTTGCCAAGATGTTCCTGCGGAACAGGCTGGGAAGCCGATGGCCGTGAATGAGAAGACACCCTGATATCCTGTAAGCATCGCGCAATGTCGACCGGCAGGTATCAGGGTGTCTTTTGTTTTCTCATTCCCCAAAAATCCCCGCCGGAGGCCCCCATTGGAACCACCAGCGCAGGACTTTGAGTTGGCGCCTCACCCGATCAAACCGGCCTTCTGAAACAGCGCTTTGATGTCCGCCTCAGGCCGCGCGCCATAGTGGCTGATGACCTCTGCCGCGGCGATGCAGCCCATTTTGCCGGACACTTCCAGCGACTGGCCAGTGGCCACACCATAGAGGAAGCCACAGGCAAACTGGTCGCCGGCACCGGTGGCATCCACAGGCACAATCTCATTCACCGGCACGGTGGCCTCTTCATCGCCGCTGATCAGCACCACGTCCTGACCGGAGCGGGTGCACACAACCATGCCACAATCCTGTGCCGCCTTCTCAAGAGCCGCGCTCAGATCGGTTTGATACAGAGACTGCCATTCATGCTCGTTGCCAATCACAAAATCGAGCTCTTTTACCAAGCGGCGGAAGTCGTCCCGGTGGCGCTCCACGCAGAAGGGGTCAGACAGGGCAATACCCGCTTTGCCGCCGCCGTCCTGGCAGAGCTTGGCGGCCCGCTCAAAGGCGGCTTTGCCTTTGGGTTTGTCATAGAGATAGCCTTCCAGGAACAACAGTTGCGCCTGGCCGGCCACATCATCGGAGACATCATCCGGCCCCACTTCGGACGAGATACCCAGATAGGTGTTCATTGAACGCTCGCCATCTGGGGAGACAAAGATCATCGAGCGCGACGTGGGCAGGTCATCGCCCTCTACCAGCGGATTCACAAAATCGGTGCCGTCAGCCTGCATCTCGCTGGCGTAAAACTGCCCCAGCGCATCGTCGCTCACCCGCCCGATAAACCCAGTCGACAGGCCCAGCGCGCCCAGACCCGCCAGCGTGTTGGCAACGGAACCACCCGGTGCCTGCTTGCGGTTGGTCATGCCGGCATAGAGCATCTCGCCGCGCTCTTTTTCCACCAGCTGCATGATGCCTTTCTGGATGCCCATCAGGTCCAGAAAGCTGTCATCGGATTGGCTGATCACGTCAACAACGGCGTTGCCGATGCCAACCACTTGGTATTGGGTCATAGGTTCTTGTCCTCAAATAGGCAGAGATCGCGGATGAGACAGGTGCCGCACAGGGGCTTGCGCGCCTTGCACACGTAGCGGCCGTGCAGGATCATCCAGTGATGGGCGTGGAGTTGGAAATCCACGGGAATTTGGTCTTCGATGGCGCGTTCGACTGCGACCACATCTTTGCCGGGGCAGACCCCGGAGCGGTTGCCGAAGCGGAAGATATGCGTGTCTACGGCCTGGGCCGGATAGCGCCACCACATGTTCAGCACCACATTGGCGGTCTTACGCCCCACACCTGGCAGGCTTTCCAGGGCTGCGCGTGAGTTGGGTACCTCACCGCCGTAGTCGTCCACAAGAATGCGGCTGAGCTTAATCACGTTTTTTGCTTTGTTGCGGTAGAGGCCGATGGTCTTGATGTGCTCAATCACCTGCTCTTCACCAAGGTCCAGCATCTTTTGCGGGGTGTCCGCAATCTTAAAGAGCTCTTTGGTGGCGCGGTTCACGCCCACATCGGTGGCCTGCGCCGACAAGGCCACGGCCACCACTAACGTATAAGCGTTGACGTGATCGAGCTCGCCCTCGGGTTCGGCTTCGGCTGCCTCAAACCGGGTGAAGATTTCCCGGATGGTATGATAATCAAGTTGCTTTGCCATCTGGCCGTTAATGCACGGACAGGCTGCTGCAAGCAAGGGCCGGATACGGAGCGAACGGACGTCGATCAACCCAGAGCGTCAAACCGATGCAAGTGAGTCGTGCTGAAACTGTGGGCGATTCCTTTTTTGCGACTCGCCGGCCGGCAAAACGGCTGTGGCAGAGGCGCAACAACCAGATGTGGCCACTGCCCGCAAAAGGCAGACAAAATCGGGGTTTTAGACCCGACTCCGAGCGGTTTTTTCATCCACAACGCCCGGGGATAATCTTGTGAATGCCCTGCCTTAGAATAGATCAAATCTTTCTTTAAGTTTGTTTTAATACAAACACTTAGCATCCTGTGGATAGATTCTTTTTGGCGAATGCCTGAGTCAAGATCGAAGTTCAGTTGCCGGATTTGGCACCAGCTTGTTAGGTTCTCTCAGCGATTCATTTCGCCTTGGGGGGGACAGACGCCGACACACGGTGGCTTTGCCATACTGGGTGACTGAGACCACCGCGCTTTTGGGAGTGCGGTGTCGATGGTTTCCGGGGTGTTCACCTGTTCCACAAAGCAGCGCATCAGCGCGCCGATGGCAACACGCAACCGGAGAGTAGGGACCTCCGGCATGGTTGTGTTTTGCCTGACGCAGCTTTGCCGTTCACGGCACCTTGGCGGGATGTG
This sequence comes from Shimia sp. MIT1388, assembly GCF_047124445.1. Classification (GTDB taxonomy): domain Bacteria; phylum Pseudomonadota; class Alphaproteobacteria; order Rhodobacterales; family Rhodobacteraceae; genus Shimia. Next base: position 2,853,482 of record NZ_CP138921.1, read on the forward strand.
TCACGGGACATAAAGGCAGAGACCGGGCTCAGCCCGGCACTAAAGACGTGTGAAGGAATACGGGGACAGATGACTGACGACACATGGGGCACCATCCGACAGGACCTACTCAAGACTGTGGGTCAAAACAACTTCAAAACCTGGATTGAGCCTGTCAATTTTTCCGAACTGAAAGATGGCGTGGCCACCTTTCATGTGCCGACCAATTTCATCGGCAACTACGTGTCGCAAAATTATGGCGATCTGATCCTGCATCAGCTGAACCAGAATGGCGCAGACGTGCAGCGCATGCAGTTCAAAGTGGCCGCCAAGACCGCTGCACCGCGTGCAGCCGCCGCACCAAAAGCCGCTGTGCAAAAAGCCAGCGCCGCCGCAAAACCGGCCGTGAGCGCGGCTTCCGACAGCGGCGACATGGGCATGACCGGCGCGCCACTGGATGCGCGCTTCACCTTTGACAATTTTGTGGTGGGCAAGCCAAACGAACTGGCCAATGCCGCTGCGCGCCGCGTGGGCGAAGGCGGCCCGGTGACCTTCAACCCGCTGTTCCTTTATGGCGGCGTGGGCTTGGGCAAAACCCACCTGATGCACGCGATTGCCTGGGAGCTTCAGGCCCAGCGCCCGGATCTGAACGTGCTGTATCTGTCGGCCGAACAGTTCATGTACCGCTTTGTGCAAGCCCTGCGCGACCGCAAGATGATGGACTTCAAAGAGCTGTTCCGCTCTGTGGATGTGCTGATGGTCGACGATGTTCAGTTCATCGCGGGCAAAGACAGCACCCAGGAAGAGTTCTTCCACACCTTCAACGCGCTGGTGGATCAGAACAAACAGATCATCATCTCCGCCGACCGTGCCCCGGGTGAGATCAAAGACCTCGAAGAACGCATCAAGAGCCGTCTGCAATGTGGTCTGGTCGTCGACCTGCACCCAACCGACTATGAGTTGCGCCTCGGTATTCTGCAAAACAAGGTCGACACCTACCGCGAGCAATATCCTGAGCTGCAACTTCAGGATGGCGTGCTGGAATTCCTCGCCCACCGTATCTCCACCAACGTACGTGTGCTCGAAGGCGCCATGACTCGCCTGTTTGCATTCGCCTCGCTGGTCGGTCGCGAGATCACCATGGAGCTCACCCAAGACTGCCTGTCCGATGTTCTGCGGGCGTCCGAACGCAAAATCTCTGTCGAAGAGATCCAGCGCAAAGTGGCAGAGCATTACAACATTCGCCTGTCCGACATGATTGGCCCCAAGCGCGTGCGCACCTTTGCCCGTCCACGTCAGGTGGCGATGTACCTCTGCAAGCAGCTGACCAGCCGCAGCTTGCCGGAAATCGGCCGCCGGTTTGGCGGGCGCGACCACACCACCGTGATGCACGGCGTGAAGCGCATCGAAGAGCTGCGCAACTCTGATGGGCAAATCGCAGAGGACCTCGAGCTGCTGCGCCGCACGCTGGAAGCCTAGGTTTTCGTGTGAAACGTGACCAAAACGCCGCGTCCCTTGGGCGCGGTGTTTTCTTTTGGTCGCTTGGCGCTTGACGCTCCCTGCGACTTCACAGACAAACCTAGGAAAAGACTTGTACCGTGAGACCACCTCGTTAAGGTGCCTGTCCCGGTAATCGGAGGGTGATGGGATGAAAATCAGTATTGAACGCGCCGTGCTGCTGAAAGCAGTGAGCCAAGCGCAATCGGTTGTGGAACGCCGCAACACCATTCCAATCCTTGCCAACGTGCTGATCGAAGCCGAAGGCGACACCGTGCAATTCCGCGCCACTGATCTGGACATTGAAGTGGTCGACAAGGCCAACGCCATGGTCGAGCGCGCCGGTGCCACCACCGTGGCCGCCACCACGCTGCACGAGATTGTACGCAAACTGCCAGACGGTGCGCTTGTCACCCTCACCGACGACAGCGCTGCAGGTCGTTTGACCGTGGAAGCGGGCCGCTCAAACTTTTCGCTGGCCACTCTGCCGCGCGAAGATTTCCCGGTGATGGCCTCCTCCGAGTATTCGTCCAACTTCTCCGCCCCCGCGCCCGCGCTGCGCCGCCTGTTTGACAAGTCCAAGTTTGCGATCTCCACGGAAGAAACCCGCTACTACCTGAACGGCGTCTACATGCATGTGGCCGATGGCGAAGACGGCAAAGCTTTGCGCGCTGTGGCAACCGACGGGCACCGCCTGGCGCGGATTGATACGGACCTGCCTTCCGGTGCTACGGATATGCCCGGCGTGATTGTGCCACGCAAAACCGTGGGCGAGCTGCGCAAGCTGCTGGACGACGATGATATGGAAATCGCCGTGTCGGTCAGTGAAACCAAAGTGCGTTTTGCCACCCCCAACATCACCCTCACCTCCAAGGTGATCGACGGTACCTTCCCCGACTACACCCGCGTGATTCCACAGGGCAACACCCGTAAGCTGGAAGTGGACGCGGCCGAGTTTGCCAAGGCGGTAGACCGTGTGGCCACCGTGTCCTCCGAGCGTTCCCGCGCGGTGAAGCTGCAACTGGATGAAGACCGTCTAGTGCTGTCGGTAAACTCGCCAGACAGCGGTGCCGCCGAAGAAGAGCTGGTTGTGGCGTATAATGACGAGCGTCTGGAAATTGGCTTTAACGCCAAATACCTGCTGGAAATCGCCAGCCAGGTGGACCGCGAAAACGCTGTGTTCATGTTCAACTCCGCCGGCGACCCGACCCTGATGCGTGAAGGCGGTGACACCTCCGCCGTCTACGTCGTGATGCCGATGCGGGTATAAACCGCTGACGCGGTTGCCTGCGGCGCAGGTATTTGAAGAAAGAGAAAGCCGGGCACGTGTCTGAGCTGTTTCTGAAATCCCTGAGCCTGTCTCACTTCCGGTCCCATAAAAAGGGCGCGCTCACCTGTGATGCGCGTCCTGTGGCGCTGTTTGGCCCCAATGGGGCGGGCAAGACCAACATCCTTGAGGCGGTGTCGCTGTTCTCGCCCGGCCGGGGCATTCGCCGGGCCAGTGCCGAAGACATGACCCGCCGTCCCGAGGCGATTGGTTGGAAACTCTCCGGATTGCTACAAGCAACCAACCAAACCTACGAGATCGACATCCGCTCGGAGAACGGCGCCGCGCGGCAGGTGCATGTGGACAACAAAGCAGCGCCACAGACCCAACTGGGGCGGATTTGTCGGGTGCTGTGGCTGATCCCTGCAATGGACCGGCTTTGGATCGAAGGCGCGGAAGGGCGGCGGCGGTTTCTCGACCGCATGACGCTAAGCTTCTACCCGGAACATGCCGAGGCCAGTCTTGCCTATGAGAAGGCGATGCGGGAGCGCAACCGCCTGCTGAAAGAGCAGATCAGCGATGCCCATTGGTATGTAGCGCTGGAGCGTCAAATGGCCGAGGCCGGTGCCCGCATCCATCAGGCCCGCGAAGCCAGTTTGGAGCGCCTGCTGGACGCGCAGGCGGCCACTCAGACTGCTTTCCCAGTGGCAGAGTTGGAACTGATGCAAAGCGAAGGCACGATGCCCGCGACGGAGGCCGACCTATTGGAGGCCTTGGCTGAGAGCCGGTTCCGCGATATTGCCGCCGGGCGCACGTTGGTGGGGCCACATCGCACCGACATGTTGGGCACCTATCGTGAGAAAGGCGTGCCCGCCAAAGATTGCTCTACCGGCGAACAGAAAGCCCTGCTGGTGTCGCTGATCCTGGCCAATGCGCGGGCCCTAAAAGACGACATTGGCGCCGCCCCCATCTTGCTCTTGGATGAGGTGGCAGCGCACCTGGACCCCGACCGCCGCGCAGCCCTTTATGATGAGATTTGCGCTCTTGGCGCACAGGCCTGGATGACCGGCACAGAGGCCGGTTTGTTTGAGGCTTTGGGGGACCGGGCCCAATATGTCGAAGTCACGGATGAGGCTGGGATTTCCAGCTTGTCGACACCGCGCTGATCCCCCTTTGTGAGATCACAAAAATACCTGTCATTTGCGTGACAACCCCGCCCAAACCCGATATAAAATCCGGAAATGAAAAAGGGCGACATGTATGTCTGACAACGCGCAAAATCCCGAGCAATATGGCGCGGATTCCATTAAAGTTCTCAAAGGCTTGGAAGCGGTACGGAAGCGTCCGGGCATGTATATCGGGGACACCGACGATGGCTCGGGTCTGCACCACATGGTCTATGAGGTCGTGGACAACGGCATCGACGAGGCGCTGGCCGGTCATGCTGACGCCGTAACCGTGAAAATTCATGCCGACAGCTCCGTGTCGGTGAGCGACAACGGCCGCGGGATTCCGGTGGATATCCACCCCGAAGAAGGCGTCTCTGCGGCAGAGGTCATCATGACCCAGCTGCACGCGGGCGGCAAGTTTGACAGCAACTCCTATAAGGTCTCCGGCGGTCTGCACGGCGTGGGTGTCTCTGTTGTGAACGCGCTGTCGGTCTGGCTGGAACTGCGCATCTGGCGCAACGGCAAAGAGCACTACGCCAAGTTTGAGCATGGCGATTGCACCCATCACCTCGAAGTGGTTGGCGATTGTGGCGACCGGACCGGGACCGAGGTCCGTTTCATGGCCTCCACCGACACGTTTTCCAACATCGAATATTCGTTTGAGACCCTGGAAAAGCGTCTGCGCGAGCTGGCTTTCCTGAACTCCGGAGTGCGCATCATCATCGAAGATGAACGCCCTGCCGAAGCGCTGCGCACCGAGCTGTTTTACGACGGCGGCGTGAATGAGTTTGTGAAATACATCGACCGGCACAAGACCCCGATGATGGAAACGCCGATCTATGTGCGCGGCGAGAAAGACGACATCGGTGTTGAGGTCGCGATGTGGTGGAACGACAGCTACCATGAAAACGTGCTGCCGTTCACAAACAACATTCCACAGCGCGATGGCGGCACGCACATCGCGGGTTTCCGTGGCGCGCTGACCCGGACTTTGCAGAAATACGCGCAAGAAAGCGGGATCGCGAAGAAAGAGAAGGTCAGCTTCACCGGCGACGATGCGCGTGAAGGCCTGACCTGTGTGCTGTCGGTGAAAGTGCCAGACCCGAAGTTCAGCTCGCAGACCAAAGACAAGCTGGTGAGCTCTGAGGTGCGCCCGGCTGTCGAAGGCCTGCTGGGGGAAAAACTGGCGGAGTGGTTTGAAGAAAACCCGCAAACCGCAAAGATGATCGTGTCCAAGATTGTCGAAGCGGCCCATGCCCGCGAAGCAGCGCGTAAGGCGCGCGAACTGACCCGCCGCAAAACCGCGATGGATGTGAACTTCCTGGCTGGCAAGCTCAAAGATTGTTCCGAGAAAGACCCATCCAAAACCGAAGTCTTTCTGGTGGAGGGTGACTCCGCTGGTGGCTCTGCCCAAACCGGCCGCGATCGGAAAACCCAAGCCATCTTGCCGCTGCGCGGCAAAATCCTGAACGTGGAACGCGCGCGGTTTGACCGGATGCTTTCGAGCCAAGAGATCGGCAACCTTGTGATGGCGCTTGGCACCGGTATTGGCCGCGATGAGTTCAACATCGACAAGCTGCGCTACCACAAGGTGGTGATCATGACCGATGCGGACGTCGACGGAGCGCACATTCGGACCCTGCTGCTGACCTTCTTCTACCGTCAGATGCCGGAGTTGATCGAAATGGGTCACCTCTACATCGCACAGCCGCCGCTTTACAAAGTGGCGCGCGGCAAATCCGAGGTATACCTGAAAGACCAGGCCGCACTGGACGATTACCTGGTGAACCAGGGCATCGAAGGCGCGGTGCTGCGTCTTGGTACCGGTGCGGAAATGACCGGCCAGGATCTGGCGCGTGTTGTGACCGAGGCCCGCCAGCTGAAGCAGGTGCTGGATGCCTTCCCAACCCATTACCCGCGCCACATTCTGGAACAGGCGGCCATTGCAGGCGCCTTTGTGCCCGGCGCGGTGGACGCGGACCTGCAAGGCGTGGCCGACAAGGTCGCCGCCCGTCTGGACCTGATTGCGCTGGAATATGAGCGCGGCTGGACCGGCCGCATCACCCAGGATCACGGCATCAAGCTGGCCCGTATTCTGCGGGGCGTGGAAGAGGTGCGCACACTGGATGGCCCGATGCTGCGGTCTGGCGAGGCGCGCAAATCCGGCACCTTCACCGAAAGCCTGCAAGAGGTCTACAACACCTCCGCCACACTGGTGCGCAAAGACCGTAGCCAAGTCATCAACGGCCCGCTGGACCTTCTGGCCGCAATCCTGGCGGAAGGCGAAAAAGGCCTGACGCTGCAGCGCTACAAAGGTCTTGGCGAAATGAACCCCGATCAGCTTTGGGAAACCACGCTGGACCCGGATGCCCGCACATTGTTGCAGGTGAAGGTCGAGGACATGGCGGAGGCGGATGACCTCTTCACCAAGCTGATGGGCGATGTGGTGGAGCCGCGCCGCGAGTTCATTCAGAAAAACGCGCTGAGCGTGGAAAACCTCGACTTCTAAGTCGATGCACAAAAAACAAGAAAAGGCTGGCACTCCACCAAGAGTGCCAGCCTTTTTTGTATCTCATATCTGCGTCAGGACCGCTTAGCAGCCCGCAGCGTTGTTCGCGAGAGCGCCACCGGCCACAGCACCGCCAGCGGTCAGAATGTCCTTACCGGAGCCGCCTCCCAGTTGGTTGCCCAAGGCACCGCCGACAACCGCGCCGGTCAATGTCGCGCCTGCACAGCCGATGTCTTTTTCGGTCACACCACCGGCACATGCGGAGAGCACGGCCAGGCTGCCAACCATCGCCGGGATCAAAATAAGTTTCATGAAATCACCTCATTGGTTTTTTGTTGTCCCCCATAATATGGAGGTTTTTTTGCCAAAATCAAAAGTGCGCAGGCGAAAAAACGCCTGATTTTGGTCCCCGGACAGGCCAACTAGCCAATGCGCTCCGCAACCTCTGTCAAAACCCGCCGAAACAGAGATTCCGCGGCGGAGAGCTGCCCATCAGTGCGGGCCATCAAGCCAACCGGCCCTTTGGTAAGCGAAGTGTCAAACGGCAGGCGCACCAGCGCGCCGCTTTCCAGTTCTTTGACCACCACCCCATGCGAGATGATCCAGACCGAGTCATGGGAAAGCGCATGGTTCCGGCCAAATGCTCCGGACACGCTTTCAACTTTCCGGCCAATCTCCCCCACGCCCTGCGCCACCAGCGCCCGCTCCACCAAGGGACGGATTGCCGAGGCCTCCGGCGGAAAGATCACCGGCCAATCACCCAAACGATGAATGTCGGGCTGCGCCAACAGCGGATGCCCTCGGCGCACGACGAACTCAACATGCTCATCATAAAGCTGGGTAAACGCGATCCCCCGCATCACCTCCGGCGCGCCCATGCGCCCAATCACAACATCGAGCTGCCCTCGCCGCAACTCCTCGATCAGATAGCCGTGTGGCCCGTCATGAATATGCAGCGTCACATCCGGCGCCAGTTCTGAAAAAGCCTGCACCACCTCCGGCATCAGCCGCGCTGCCACACTGGGCAACGCGCCAACCGAAAGGCTAACCTGCCCCGCCGCCTCCATCTGCGCCACGCCATTGAGACCTTGCTGCAAGGCCGCCAGGCTCATCTGGGCAAAGTGCAAAAACACCTCGCCCTGTTTAGTCAAGCTGACCCCACCGCGATTGCGCACCAACAGATTGGACCCAACAACCTCTTCCAGTTCTTTCAGGGTTTTGGAGATCGCAGGCTGCGTCAGATGCAAATGCTGGGCAGCCGATTTCAGGCTGTTGTGCCGCACAATCTCGGCAAAACACTGGATGTGACGGAACTTGATACGCCGATCGATCATGGCTTGATGCCCATTTTTGGCAAGTATTTCGAACAAAGGCTCATTTTACTTTTCAATTTTGGGAAGTCAAACTGCCAACAGGAGGACTTTCATGCGCACTCAGGTTTGCATCATCGGCGGTGGGCCGTCCGGGCTTTTGCTCTCACAACTGCTGCACCGCAAAGGCATCGACAGCATCGTGCTGGAGCGCAAAACCCGCGATTACGTGCTGAGCCGCATCCGCGCAGGCATTCTGGAAACAGGCTTTGTTGACCTGATGCGCGAGGCCGGTGTTGGTGCCCGCATGGATACCGAGGGCTTTACCCACCATGGCACGGTGATCGCCTATGGGCAGGAAGAGTTTGGCATCTCCTTTCACGCACACACCGGCAAAGATGTCATGGTATATGGCCAGACCGAGCTGACCCGCGATCTCTATGACGCGCGCGAAGCCGAAGGCGGCAATCTGGTGTTTAACGTCGAAGACGTAGTGATCCACGACGCCAAAAGTGACGCGCCTTATGTGACCTATCACGTGGGTAGCACCGAGCACCGGATCGACTGTGACTACATCGCTGGCTGTGACGGCTTTCATGGCGTCAGTCGCCAGACCATCCCCACGTCCGTGCGCCGCGAATATGAAAAGGTCTACCCCTTTGGCTGGCTGGGCGTGCTGTCCGAAACGCCCCCCGTGCATGACGAATTGATCTATAGCTGGTCAGAACGTGGCTTTGCCCTCTGCTCCATGCGCAACGCCAACCTCAGCCGCTATTACATTCAATGTTCATTGAGTGACTCGCCCGACGATTGGAGCGACTCTGCCTTTTGGGATGAACTCAAACGCCGTATTCCCAGCCGCCACGCAGAGGCACTGGTGACCGGCCCATCGATTGAGAAATCCATCGCCGCCCTGCGCAGTTTTGTGACTGAGCCTATGCGTTGGGGCCGCCTGTTCCTCTGTGGCGATGCCGCCCATATCGTACCGCCTACAGGCGCCAAAGGGCTGAACACCGCTGCCTCTGACATCCACTACCTCTACCACGGTCTCGTGCAGGTCTATCAGGACAAGGACACCGCTGGCATCGACGCCTATTCCGAACGGGCGCTGGCGCGCATCTGGAAGGCCGAGCGCTTCAGCTGGTCCACCACCAACCTGCTGCACCGCTACCCGGATCAATCCGAGTTCGATCTGAAGATGCAACGCGCCGAGATCGACTTCCTGCGCAGCAACGACGCCGCACAAAAAGTGTTTGCCCAAAACTATGTGGGCCTGCCCTACTGATTGGGCCAGACAAAGGAGACACACCATGTCTGACAAATTCGCCGCCGGTATGGAGGTCCGCCGCAAGGTGTTGGGCGACGCCCACGTGGACCGGGCCGAGGCCAACAAAACCGCGCTGGACACACCGTTTCAAACCCTGATCACCGAAGGGGCCTGGGGCACTGTCTGGGCCAGCGACGCGATCAGCCTGCGGGAACGCTCCATGCTGACCCTGGCCTTGCTCGCGGCCACCGGCAACTTTGACGAAATCCCAATGCACATCCGCGCCACCGCCAACACCGGGGCCAGCCAGGAAGACGTGATGGAAGTGTTTCAGCACGTCGCGATTTACTGTGGTGTGCCCAAAGCCAACCATGCCATCAAACTGGCGAAACAGACCTATGCAGAGATGGGCTGATCGCGCATTCTATGCGCGCAGGGGAGGAGCAACACTATGAGCAAACCCGCGGAATTTTATCAGCGTGACCGGGAGTGGCACCCGCCTGCTTTCTCGCAGGACTACAAGACCTCCGTGGCGCGGTCCCCGCAAAACGCGCTGATCAGTCTGGAGCAAACCGTCAGCGAAATAACCGGCCCTCGCTTTGGTCATGGTGACGTGACCGAGATGGACCGCGACCTGCTGCACAACTACGCCGCACCCGGCGAAAGCGCGATTGGTGAGCGCATCATTGTGCATGGCCGCGTGCTGGATGAAAACGCCCGCCCGGTGCCCAACACTTTGGTGGAGATCTGGCAGGCCAACGCCGGAGGGCGCTATCGTCACAAGAAAGACGCCTATCTCGCGCCCATTGACCCCAACTTTGGCGGCTGCGGCCGCACCATCACGGACGACAACGGCTACTACTATTTCCGTACCGTGAAGCCCGGCGCCTACCCTTGGCGCAACTGGGTCAACAACTGGCGTCCGGCGCATATCCACGTCTCCGTCTTTGGCACCGCCTTTGCCCAGCGCCTGATCACGCAGCTCTACTTTGAGGGTGATCCACTGATCGCAAAATGCCCGATTGTGAACACCATCCCGGATCAGGCCGCGCGCGGACAGTTGATTGCTGCGCTTGATATGAACGCCTCGGTACCCCTGGACAGCATCGCCTATAAGTTTGACATCGTGCTGCGCGGACGGCGCTCCACCCTGTTTGAAAACCGCATGGAGGGCAATTGAGCATGGTGCAGAAACTTGACTACCTCAAGGAAACCCCATCTCAGACCGCTGGTCCCTATGTCCATATCGGCCTCGCCCCCGGCGCGGCGGGGTTTGACATCTACGAACGCGAGCTTGGCTGGGACATCGCTGGCCCCAACGCCAAAGGCGAGCGCATTCGCATCGAAGGTCTGGTGATCGACGGCACCGGCAGCCCGGTGAAGGACGTGATGCTCGAAGCCTGGCAAGCCAATGCGGAGGGCATTTACCCGCATCCGGAACAAGCGGGTGAAACCGAAGAGGGCTTCAAAGGCTGGGGCCGCGTGATCACCGATTTTGACACCGGCGAGTGGGGCTTTGACACGATCAAACCGGGGCGTGCCATGGGCCGCAACGGGCACCTGATGGCGCCACATATCTCGCTCTGGATCGTGGCCCGCGGCATTAACGTCGGCCTGAACACCCGTCTCTATTTTGACGACGAGGCCAAAGCCAACGCCACAGACCCTGTGCTCAACGTCATCGAATGGGAAAACCGCCGCGCCACATTGATTGCCAAACGCGAAATGCGCGACGGTGCCCCCGTCTATCGGTTCGACATCACGCTTCAGGGCGACAACGAAACTGTCTTCTTTGACATCTGATGACCGCCCCTGTCTGTTGGACGGGGCCAATCAAACGAGATCACCATGAGCAAACCCTGCATCCTGTGCTGCGCCATCACCGGCTCCGTGCCCACCAAAGCGGACAATCCTGCTGTGCCAACCACAGTTAGTGAGCAGATCGAAAGCAGCCACGCCGCCGTGGAGGCAGGCGCGTCGATCATCCACGCCCATGTGCGCAACGACGATGAAACGCCGTCCAGTGATCCGGAGAAGTTTGCCCTGCTCAAAGAGGGGTTGGAAAAACACTGCCCCGGCGTGATCATCCAGTTTTCCACCGGTGGACGCTCCGGTGCCGGTCAGGCACGCGGTGGCATGTTGCCGCTGCGCCCCGATATGGCCTCGCTCTCAGTCGGCTCCAACAACTTCCCCACGCGGGTCTATGAAAATCCACCGGAGCTGATTTCCTGGCTCTCCAGCGAGATGCAGACGTATGAAATCACACCGGAAATCGAAGCCTTTGATCTAAGCCACATCCTGCAAGCCATCCGTCATCATGAGGCGGGCAGGCTCTATGGCCAACTCTACGTGCAGTTTGTCATGGGCGTGAAAAACGCCATGCCAGTGGATCGAGAGGTGTTTGAGTTCTACGTGAAAATCATGCAAGAGCGCGCGCCCAAGGCCGAATGGTGCGCGGCGGGCATTGGCGCGGCGCAGATCACCGTGAACGAATGGGCCATCGCCGCAGGCGGCCACACCCGCGCCGGTCTGGAAGACAACGTGCGTCTGGACCGCAACACGCTGGCGCCCTCCAATGCCGCCCTGATCGCCCGCGCGGCAGAACTGTGTGAGAAATACGAACGGCCTGTGGCCACACCAGCGCAAGCGCGCGAAATCCTTGGCCTGCGCGCCGCAACCTGATCGGCCCTGACCATGAACCCGATGACCCATGCCGCCCATCTGTTTGGCCCGCTGTTCTCTGACCCAGAGAGCGAGGCACTGTGGGGCACCGCGCGGTTTGTCGACGGGTTCATCCAGTTTGAGCGAGCCTTGGCCGAGGCGCTGGCAGAGGCTGGCGTGGTCGATCACACAGTTGCGTCAGACGCGCTGGAAGACATCAATAGCTTCCAACCGGACCTCACATTGATCGCCGAAAACGTGGTGCAGGACGGCTTGCCTGTGCCGGAATTTGTGCGTCAACTCAAAGCCCACGCACGGTCCAAAGCTCTCCCTGCCATTCACACCGGTGCCACCAGTCAGGACCTGATCGACACGGCGGTCTCGCTGATCCTGCGCGACACAAATGCGCGGTTTGAGCCGCAGCTCGCGGAGGTGCTATCAGCGCTCGACGCGCTCACGGACACATGGGGCGAAGCCACCATGATGGGCCGCACCCGCATGCAGGCCGCTTTGCCTATCTCCGTGTCAGACCGCATCGCAACATGGCGCAATTCACTGGCGACGCACGCAGACCGTCTCACAGCGCTGCGTCCGCAAGTCGAGGCCTTGCAATTTGGTGGCCCTGTGGGCAACCGCGCCAGCCTTGCGCCAAACGGCGATGCCGTCGCGTGCGCCTTAGCCAAAAACCTCAGCCTGTCCAATCCTGACCGCGCCTGGCACGCCACGCGCGAAAGCCTAACCGACTACGCCAGCTGGCTGTCGGTGGTCACCGGCAGCTTGGGCAAGATGGGGCAGGACCTCGCCCTAATGGCGCAACAAGGCGTGGACGAGGTAAAGTTCTCCGGCGGCGGCACCAGCTCTGCCATGCCACACAAACAAAACCCGGTGCGGGCAGAGTTGCTGATCACCTTGGCGCGCTACAACGCCACACAGCTGCCCGCCATGCACCACGCCCTGGTGCATGAACAGGAGCGTTCCGGCAGTGCATGGTCGTTGGAATGGATGATCTTGCCCGCGATGGTCACCGCCACCTCAACTGCCTTACGTCACGCCGAAGAGCTCATCCAAAGCATTGAGAACATGGGGCAATTTGCACCTTAAAACTTTAGAGTCTCAAAACTCAAACGTCAGCTGCAGGTGTTTGATCTTACCGGTGATCTCTTCAATCGTGCACTTCAACCGCTCTTCGGCCAACAGCACCACCTCCGCCGCCGCCCGCGCATCTTCGCCCGCATCGTGGTGATGAAACTCAAGCCCCAACGCCTTTTTCAGGTGCCCCAGTCCATGCCCGCCATTGCCGCGAAACTCCGGCCAGGCTTTGCGCGCGATCTTCACGCTGTCCGCCCATTCCATTTTGGGCCCATTGAGCCCCGCCGCCCGGCAGGCGGCGGTGATGGCCTTCTGGTCAAACCCGCTGTGCTGCACCATCAAATGCCGTGACAACAGCGGCAGCATCCGCTGCCAGGCCTGCGCAAAACTCGGCGCATCCCGCACGGTGCCCGCATCAATCCCGGTCAACTCAGTGTTGAAGTCGGCAAAATCCTGTTCGGGATTGATGTAGGTGGAAAACGTCTCAATCCCGCCATCGCTGCGCACGCAGGCCAGACCAATCTGGCTGATCGAGGCGGCATCACGGTTGGCGGTCTCCACATCCAATGCAATGAAACGAAACAGCCCATCTGGCAAAGGGGCATCAGGCAGGAACACGGCGTGCCTCCTGTCTTTGCGATGCCATCACTGTCAAACTGCTTCGCAACATGTCTTTGTCTTGTGCCTTCTCGCGGGCCGGGACCGCCCCTATGCCAGCTTAGCGCAAAAAACAAAAGGCCGCCCAACTTGGACGGCCTCTCTATTTTCATGACGGTGAACGTCAGGCAGGCACCGCGGCCGCCACCTTCTTCTCCCGCCGTTCTTCTTTGCCAAAGAACACCAGATAGAACACCGGCGCAGCAATCAGCGTCAGGATGGTCGCAAAGGCCAAACCGCCCATGATGGTAATCGCCATCGAGACAAAGAACGCATCGGTCAACAAGGGCGCCATGCCAAGGATGGTTGTGACCGCCGCCAGCATCACCGGCCGCAGACGCGACACGCTTGCCTTAACAATGGCGTCGCGCATCGGAAGACCTTCGTCGCGGACAAAGTCGATCTCCTCGACCAACACGATGCCGTTTTTGATCAACATACCCGACAGACTCAGCAAGCCAAGCAAAGCGGTGAAGGTAAAGGGCATGTCCGTGCCCAACAGACCCAGCACCACGCCGTTCACCGACATCGGCACCAACAGCCAGATGATGATCGGCTGACGGATCGCGTTGAACAACAGCACCGAAATCAGCACCATGATCAACAGACTCAGCGGCAGCTGTTTGCCCAGGCTTTCCTGCGCCTCCGAGCTGTTTTCAAGCTCGCCACCCCATTCCATCTTGTAGCCGACCGGAATGTCCATCGCCTCAATTGGCCCGGTCACCTGCGCCTGCACCTGTGCAGCCGTCAGACCAGAGCGTATGTCCGCGCCAACCGTGATGGTCGCCACGCGGTCTCGCCGATGGATCAATGTGTTTTGCGTCTCATGCACAAAGCCGTCGACCATCTGCTCCACCGGAACAAAGCTGTTGGAGGTGGTGGAATAGACCACCTGATCCACCAACCCAAAGGCCCCGTCCGCCTGACGCCGCAGGATGATCGGGATCAGGCGCTCGTTCTCGCGGAACTCGCCAGTGGTCAGCCCGTCGGTGGCAAATTGGAACATGTCAGCGATGTCTTCGCGGTCCACACCGGCGGTCTGCGCCCGTTCGGTGGCATAGATCGGCTTGATCACCAACTCCTGCTCCCGCCAGTTGGTGCGCACGCTGGTGATGTCTTCGGTTGTACCGGTCAACACCTCTGCCGCTTGGGTCGCCAATTGGCGCAACACCACCGGATCGCTGCCAGAGAAGCGCACCTGAATTGGATCGCCGCCACCCGGTCCAAAGACCAGACGCTTGGTGCGGAACTCACCTTCGGGCAAGGCCTCTGCGCCAAAGGCCTCAAGGTCCTTTTGCAGCGGCGGGATCGCTTCCAAGTTTTCCGCCCGCACAATGATATGTCCGTAACTTGGGTTGGCCTTCTCCGACTCATAGGTCAGCATGAACCGCGTCGCACCCTGCCCCACGAAGGTGGCATAGCTCACCACATCGTCACGCCCATTCAGCCACTCTTCGAGCACCGCCATCTGATCCGACGTTGTCGAAATTGGCGTGCCCTGCTGCAGCTTGTAGTGCACAAAAAACAGCGGCGTATTGCTGTCCGGGAAGAACTGCTGCTTCATCAGGCCAAAGCCCGCGTAGCACACCGCTGTGACAGCAATCAGCCCCACAATCACCAACCAGCGCAGCTTCAACGCCAAACGCAGGCTTGCACCGTACATGCGGAAAATCAGCCCACCATAGGCGTCGCCTTCGCCACCTTTGCCCTGTTTAAACAAGTAGTGGCCAAGCATCGGCGTCACGGTCAGTGCCAGCACCCAGCTCAACAAAAGCGAAATGCCAATCACTGCAAACAGCGAGAACAGGAATTCCCCGGTCGCATCCGGGCTCAGGCCGATGCCGGCAAAGGCCATGATACCAATGATGGTCGCGCCAAGCAGCGGGATTTGCGTTTTTCCAGAAGCCTCATCAGCTGCTTCGCGGCTGTTTTTGCCCTGCAGCATCGAAATCTGCATGCCCTCGGCAACAACAATGGCGTTGTCCACCAACATGCCCATCGCAATGATCAACGCGCCAAGGGAAATCCGCTCCATCTCGATGGAAAACAGTCCCATAAACAGGAAGGTGCCCACCACCGTCAGGAACAGGGTCACGCCCACCACCACGGCGGCACGCCAGCCCATAAAGATCGCCAAAACCGCAACCACAATGGCCACCGACATCGCGAGGTTCACAAGGAAGTCGTTGGAGGCTTTCTCCACCACCACGTGCTGTTGATAGATCGGGTGCAGCTCGACACCTGCGGGGATATCGCCAGCCATCTGCGCCAGCTTTTCATCCACGCGTTTGCCCACCACCACGATGTTTTCGGTGGCAATGCCAGCGACACCAAGCGTGAAGGCCTCCTCGCCGTTGAAGCGAATGATCTGACGTGGATTGTCCACGCGATCCCGGAACACGCGGCTGGTGTCTACAAGGTTCACCACCTTGCCGTCTTGGCCCAGCGACAGGCCCGCAATTTCCGAAACAGTATCAGAGCCATCCGGCCGCATGATACGGGTGCGGGCACCGTCGATTGTCACGGTACCGGCCGCATTCACCGCATCCGCATTGGCAATCGCCCCCGCAATCGCGTTTAACGAGATGTTCTGGTTCACCGACAGCGCCAGATCCGGCTCCACAAAGATCGCCTCTTCAGGCAGGCCTTGGATATCGACATCCGCGACGCCATCGACGGTCAGCAACTCGCGCCGCAGGAAGGTTGCCAGCTCATGTTTCTCCGCATCGGAAAACCCCTCGGCGGTCACGCCAAGGAAGATGCCGAACACATCGCCAAAGCTGTCATTCACCAGCGGTGTACTTACACCAGTGGGCAGATGCCGCCCCGCGTCCGCCACCTTGGCGCGCAGGCGGGTCCACACTTCCGGCAGCTCATTGCCGTCATAGGTCGATTTGATGTGCACATCGATCTGCGACACACCGGGTTGGTTGATCGAGGTGATGTAATCCACCTCTTCCATCTTCTGGATGGCAGATTCCAGAGGTTCAGACACCTCCACCGCCACCTGCTCCGCCGTGGCGCCCGGGTATTGGGTGACCACAACCGCCTGTTTGATGGTGAAGGCCGGGTCTTCCAGCCGCCCCAGGTTCAAAAAGCTGACCGCGCCGCCAATCAGGAAGATCAGGATGATCATCCATGTGTAGATCGGCCGATCGATGGATCCGCGTGCAATATTGACCATCGACCGCGCCCTCAGTTGCCAAAGCCGACAAAGCGGCGCACGGCTTGGCCGTCGGTCAAGGCACCGCCACCGGTCAGCACCACTTCGTCACCGTCGTTCAGGCCCGCATTGATGCGCACCATGCCAGCTGTGGCCGGTTCGCTTTCCACCGCGACCCAGGTCACTTTGCCTTCATCGCCACCCTTTGGATCAAACCGCATCACACCGGTTGCGCCTTTGTCATCCACCACAATCGCCGTTGGCGGCACCAGAATGCCAGAGGATGGCTCTGCCGCGCTCACGGTCACGGTCACGGACGAACCCGGCAGGATCACTTTGCCCTCAGGCGGCGTCATGCCAAAGGTGATGCGGAAGGTCTGCCCCACGCTGCTAGTCTCCGCGTCAAACTCGCGGATTTGCAGATCAAACTCCTCGTCATTGCCCGGGAAGCGCGCCTTGATGGTCACGTTCTGCTCATTGCCCGCACGCTGGAACAGAATCTCCGGCACATCCACTTCAATACGCAACTCGCTCAGGTCGTGAATCCGCACCACCGGGCTGCCCGCGCTCACGGTCGTGAACAGCTCCACATTGCGGCTGGACACCAGCGCATCAAACGGCGCTTTCAACGTGGCATGGCGCAAGGACCATTCCGCGTTTTTCACCGCGATCTGTGCCAAAGACGCCTGCGTTTCCGCGTCGTCCAAGGTCACCTGACTCACCGTGTTGCCGCGCAGCTTGTTGAGGCGCTCCACTGTGCGATCTGCTTGTTCTTTCTGCAAAATCGCCTGATTGAGTTGCAACTCAAAGATCTCCAGATCGAGCCGCGCAATCACGTCGCCTTCGCCAATATTCAGACCTTCGGTCACCGGGAAATCGACAATCTGCCCGCCCACCTGAAACGCCAGATCCACCGACTGGCGCGCTTTCACCTGACCGAAGAACTGCCGCTCAAAGGCGACCGGCGCTTCGCTCACCACCATGAGTTTCACCGGCTTCAACACGTCCTGCGCCAGGGCCGCGACCGCGCCGCTCACCGTGATCATCGCCGCTGTGGCGCAGATTTTTCCAAACTTTTTCAGCATTCTTTTTCCTCCAATCGCCCGGCCTCTACGGCGCCGGGCATGGCTTTCACGGCCAATTTGGCAAACTGGGAGATTTCCTCGACGGTCATGCCGCAAATCTCACGGAACCGGAGCTTGACCGCGTCCATCAACGTGGCCCGCGCCGCCAACCCTTCCGGAGTCAACTCTAACACAAGCGCGCGTCGGTCTTTCGGATCACGCGTGCGCTGCACAAAGCCGCGTTCTTCCAACGCGTCCGCCACCGGCGTGATCGCCGAAGGAATACAGAAGGTGTCCTCCGCCAAAACCCCCATGCGTTTTGGCCGGTCCATAAACACCAATATCCGCCGCTCCATTTTGGTGAGCGGCGGGTCGATGTTGATGTCTTCCAGCTCCGCCTCAATCTGATTGAACAGAGCAAAGACACCGATGATCGCCAGAAACTCGTCCGGCAGATCAGTGTTGGAAAATAAATCGTCAGGCACGCGCGATTCCCTGAATTATTTCAGATTTTGAAATATCCAAATACAGAAGCTTTAAGAACAAACAAGGGGCAAGACTGAAAAAACATGTCTTGCCGACACATCAAATCACCTGACTTTTCAGGGCAATACCCGCAACGCTGCGCCAACACGATCACGGAAACTTCTCGAAAATTTTATTAGAAGTCAGAGTGTTACCCGGCTGACCGAGTGATTAAATTAACACTGTTTCGCTATGCATTCCGCACGAAAGATTACGTGGTGCGTGAACTATGGTGGCAGATCCAGGACAACAATTGCGGCATTCTGCGCGTGCGGCAACGCGTCAGCGCAGCTTGCTGACCCAATATGCGACCGAACGTGTACGGGCTTTTAAACAGCGCGCCGTGATCTACAGCCTCGGCGCCTTGATGGCAATTTTGGCCACCGGACCTATTGTGGGTGGCTGCGCCACCGCCCTGCTGGTGATCGGTGAAGCCGTGGACATGTGGGTGCTGCGCCGTATTCCCGCACGCCTGCGCGCCGGAGAGAGCCTCGCCTCGTTACGACGCGCGGCGGTGAACAGTGGCGCATTCCAGGCAATCAGCATGTTTCTCGCCACCACGCTTTACGTGGTGGCCGTTGGAAAAGAGGCCTCCATCATGGGGGTCGCGGGGGTGCTCGGCATGGGCATTGTCAATGGCGCACTCATCCTGCCAACCAACCCCAAATTGGCCATCTTCAAGATGGGTCTGTTTGTCCTAACGCCCCTGTTTCTACTGGTGCTGCAAGCGATCCGCTTTGGCGGCGAAATGGCAATGCCGCATGTAAATGTGCCGGAACTGATGGTGGTCATCAGCATGGGCTATATGTGCTTTTCCTTTGTCAAAGCCGGCGTGGACAACTTCCGCAAAACCGAAGCCCTGCAAAACAGCCAGAAAAACCTGACCGCCGCCAATGACGCGCTCAGCAAACACCGCAACGAGTTACAGCGTCTCTCGATGGTCGCGCGCAAAACCAATGACGCGGTGATCCTTTCTAACACAAATCAGAAAATTGAATGGGTGAACGAGGCCTTCACCACCCTGACCGGCATCCCCGCCAAGGACATCATCGGCAAGCCCACCCACCTGCTCGCGCAACTGTCCAATGCAGACACCAACATCACCCAAAAAGTAGCCCAAGCCATGCGCGAAGACAGCGACGGCAAAATCGAGGTGCGCCACAGCCAGGAGGACGGACGCAAGCGGTGGAGCGAAATGCAGATGCTGCCGGTGAAAAACGCGGACGATGAAGTGGATTTTTATGTCACCATCGCGCGCGACATCACCGCCATCAAAGATCACGCCAGCAGCATGCGCAAAGCCCGCAAAGCAGCTGAGGAAGCAGCCCGCACCAAGGCCGACTTCCTGGCCAATATGAGCCACGAAATCCGCACACCGCTCACCGGCATCATCGGCATGGCCGACCTGTTGTCGGAAACCGAGCAGACCGACGAGCAGGATGACTACACCAAAACCATCATCGGCTCTTCGCGCAGCCTGCTGACGATCATCAACGACATTCTTGACCTGTCCAAACTGGACGCGGGCAAGCTGCAAATCACCAACAGCACCTTTGACACCCGCGCCTGTTTCAAGGAAACGCTGCGCCTGCTGGAAACCGCCGCCTATGACAAGGGCATTGGGCTCAACCTGCACATCGCTGAGGATGTGCCCACGCACCTCTTTGCGGATGACGTCCGCCTGCGCCAGATCGCCACCAACATCATCGGCAACGCCACCAAATTCACCGAGTTTGGTAAAATTGACGTCGACGTGTGGATGGACGGTCTGGACGAAGATGACAGCATGGCCGCGCTGACCCTGAACTTTGCCGTGCAGGACACTGGCATCGGCATCCCCAAGGATAAGCTAGCGGCGATCTTTGACGAATTTACACAGGCCGAAACCTCCACCACCCGCCGGTTTGGCGGCACCGGGCTGGGCCTCACGATCTGTCGCATTCTGACCGAACGCATGGGCGGCGAAATCTCCGTCACCTCCGAATTTGGCGAAGGCTCCCGCTTCCTGGTGAGCCTGCCAGTTGAGCTGCCGCCCGCAGGTGCGCCACAGCTGACAGAAGCCACAGCCAGCGAAGCGCCGGACTATGACGCCTTGGATCTCGCGGGTCTCAACGTGCTTGTGGCCGAGGACAACCGCACCAACCGGTTGCTGATCTCCAAATACCTGGAACACCTGCCAATCACTCTGCGGTTTGCCCATGACGGCTATGAGGCGGTCGAAGCCACGCTGGAAACACCACCGGACCTGATCTTCATGGATATGTCGATGCCCAATATGAGCGGGATTGAAGCCACTGAAGCCATTCGCGCCAGCGCCGTGCAACAGCCGCACATCGTTGCGCTGACCGCCAACGCGTTTGAGGCGGAAAAACGTGCCTGTTTGCAAGCTGGCATGGATGATTTCCTCACCAAGCCCATCCGCCGCGCCGATCTGGTCGACTGTTTGCAACGCCACGTGGGCCACCGCAACACACCCTCCTCGGCCGTGCAGTCAGCGCTTCAAGCCTGATCTCCTTGTCTTGCTCGATGCGCAACTCATGAGCCCTCTACACGCCAAGTTTGGAGCGTGTCGTCGGCTGAGTGGCGCCCGTCCTCCCCTCTTCAGACCGCCAGGCCTCTGACACCGCGCGGCGGTTAAGCCAGCCGCACACGGCAACAAAATAGCACGCCCTCACTGATGGCACCCCCAGCCCTCCGGCCCCGCTCTCAGAGCTTCTCACCGCGCGGCGGACAGCCGACGCGCCCCCTTGCGCACAGCAAAAAGGGCGACATGCCCTAACATGCCGCCCCTCGCGCGTGTCTTGTTAAGTGGCCTTAGCGCACAATGAACTCCGCATGCAGCGCACCCGCCGCTTTGATGCTCTTGAGGATGTCGATCATGTCCCGCGGGGCCACGCCCAGCGCATTCAGACCTTCGATCACTTCACTCAACGACGTGCCCATCGGCACTTCCGCGAGGCCAATGCCTTCGTCCTCGTCAATCTCCGCCTCAGTCCGCGGCACCACAACGGTTTCACCATCGGCAAACGGATTTGGCTGCACCACAAGGGGCGTTTCCCGGACCCGGAGCGTCAAGCCACCCTGGGAGACCGCCACGCGGGAAATCCGCACATCGTCGCCCATCACAATGGTGCCGGAGCGTTGATCCACCACCACGCGGGCCTTGCGTTCAGGCTCCACAGATATGTTCTCAATCTGGCTCAGCGCATGCGCCGGAGAGGCCTGATTGGTGCGATCGATGTCCACTTGCACGGTGCCCGCATCCAGCATCAGCGCGACACGGCGGCCATAGCTGCGGTTGATCGCTTCCTCAATCCGGTTGGCTGTTGTGAAATCCGGCTCCCGCAACGCCAGACGCATGTTGGTCAGCGTGGAAAAATCAAAGTCGATCTCTCTCTCAATGCGGGCGCCGGAGGGGATCACACCCGACGTGGGCACGCCCTTGACGACGCCACCGGCCTCGCCTTCGGCTGCCACGCCCCCTGCGATCACCGTGCCCTGGGCGACTGCGTAGATCTCACCATCGGCCGCATTCATCGGTGTCATCACCAATGTGCCGCCCAAAAGGCTTTTGGCATCGCCAATCGCCGAAATGGTCACATCCACCGTGCCGCCTGCACGGGCGAAGGGCGGGAGCGTTGCGGTTACAAACACCGCCGCCACATTCTTGGGACGCATGTTCTCGCCGGTGATGTTCACACCCAACCGTTCGAGAATATTGCCCATAATTTCTTCGGTGAACGGCGCATTCCGCAGCCCGTCCCCGGTTCCGTTCAGGCCAACCACCAAACCGTAGCCAACCAGATCATTGCCTCGTACACCGTCAAATTCTACCAGATCTTTGATCCGGATCGGCGCTGCTGCTGCCATGACTGGCATCAGTACGAGGAGCAGTAGCATTCTTGCTAAGCCCATGAGATCATTCACCTTACATAATTTGCCAACGTGAGTTGGGAGAGACGCGAGGTGATCGTGTAGACCATCTCGAGTTGCACCTGCACGGCCTGCAGCTTGCCCGCCACATCCGTCTGGTCCGCAGAAAGCAGATCGCTCTGCGTCATCAGCATCGAGCTGCGCGACAGCGAATTCTCCGCCATCGCATTCGCAATACGTTCCTGATTGAAGCCGATGTCCGCGCGCACGCTTGTCAGGTTGTCCTGACCGGTCAAAAGCCGCTCGCCGGCAGTTTCCATCAGCTGTTTCTGTTCGATAAGGCTCAAGTTCAAGCCTGGATCCAAGGCCAGCGCAGCCAGTGCGGAATCCCGCATGGCCTCACGCAGTTCCGTACTGTCAGCGCGGACATTAAAGTCCGCCGACTGGTTGTCGTTCAGGCGCATTGGCGCCAGGTCATTCAAAGAGCCCATGTAGGCCCCGGTTTCAAAGCCCCCACCAGCGGACATGAAATAGTCATCCACCGCGGTCACGATGTCGGAAATAGTGACGGAGCCGGCCACGGCCGCGGAAATCTGCGTCATCATAGTGTCGGCATCAACCAACGGTGCACCGTCGGTGGCGGTGCCGGCAAAGAGGGAGCGGTCTGCGACGCGCCCGTTCAACGCGCTGACAATGGCATCAAAATCATTGCGCGCGGTTTTGGCCACACTGACCACAGAGGCCGAAAGGCCGGATTCAGAGGCAGACAAAAGATCGCGGCCCAGATCACCGGTCACGGTTTGGATCTGATCCAGAGTGGACTGCGCGGTTTCCAGAAACAGCGACGCGTCCTTGGCCGCAATGTCATAGCCTTCCAACACGGTCAGTTGACGCTCCACACCGGCAAGCATGTTGAAATCGCCTTTCAGCGCCTTCGCCACATCCGCCTTACGGCCCGAGCCCAACTCATAAGCCAGCCGGTTGAGGTCCTGCTTAACCGAAGTTGTGCGGCGCGTGTTCATCATGTGCTGCGCCATGTCACCTATCGATGTAATGGTCATGAGATCCTCAACAGTTCTTGCATCATTTCATCCACGGCCTGAATCAGCTTGGCGTTGGCCGCATAGGATTGTTCCACCAGCATCAGCATTTGTAGCTCCTGATCGGTGTCCACACCGTCAATCAGCTCCATCTCCTCAAGCGAGTTGAGGCGCGCGGAGGCAAAGGCCATATCCTGATCGCTTTGTACCCGCGCACCGGCCACGCTGGAGAGGAACTTGCCGCTCATCTCGCTCATGGAGACCGCCTTGCTGCCATAGCCGCCGGACACAGGCACAACCTGCTCCTTCATTGCGTCCAGCATCCGGTTCAGATGGGTCGCATCACCGGAATCGCCCGGCGCTGCGGCGCCCAAACCATCGCGCAGCCGCCAAGTCTCCCCGGCACCGTCAATGTCTACGAGATTGTTCAGCTCCAGCCGCCCGGCCAGACCAACCTCGTTTGCGGCGGTAAACGCCAGGCCTGCGTCGGTGAAAATACCCGCATCACCCGGTGCCAGCGTCGGGTCCATCGTCGGATCCTGAAAACGCTCCACAAGGTTTCGCGCGGCAGCATCCAGATCAGCCTGTGCCTGGGTGCCAAATTCATCGCGAATCGCAAACTGCGCCCCAATGGCGCCACCGGCGAGCGCGCCTTTGTCACTGTCGATCCGCATCGGGTAGCCGTTGATCGAAATGCCGTTCAGCAGGCCATTGGCCTCGGTCATATGGGGCTCAACTGTGCCCACCTCGGTGAACTCGATTGTCGCCGCTTTGCCATCCAGCAACACCGCACCATTGGTTGTGTAAAGCGCCACGCCGCCGCGATCACGCGGGGTCAAACGCACCGGCACCAACTCGCCAATCTGGTCAATCAACACCTGACGCTGATCTTCCAGCGAGGCGGTTTCCTGCCCCTGGTTGATCGCCAGAGAAATCTTGCGGTTCACCTCTTCGGTTTCTTTCAGAAGGCCGTTTAGGCTCTCCACCATATTGCCGATGTTGGTGTCCGCCTCGGTGCGCATTTTCTGAATGCCGTCGGATGCATCATTAAACGCATTGGCGATGCGCTCCGCGTCCTGGGACATATTGGCAAGACGAATGTCGCTGTCCGGCGCACCGGTGGCCATCGCCATCGAGCTTTCAAACGCCGCCATCACACCTGACAGGCTGGTTGGGTCATCCGGCGTGCCCACCACCTTTTCCAGGCGGTTGTAAAACGCGCTGGTGCCGCTGGCCAAAGCGGTGCCTGCATCGGCCAACCGACGCTCGGCGATGGTCACCGGGTTCACGTTGCGAGACGTACCCTCCAGTTTCACACCGCCGGAATAGCCATAAAGTGCGGCGGATTGACTGAGAGACCGCCGCCCATAACCTTCGGTCATGGCATTGGAGATGTTGGAAGACACCACCTCTGCCCGGCGCGCTGAGGCCGTCAGTCCAGTAAGTGCATTGGACAGAGCGCTTGAAATGCTCATGCTTTTCCTTTCCGGCCTACAACGGCCTCGGCGCGATTACTTAACGTTTGATATTGGTGGTTTCCTGCAGCATCTCGTCCACGGTCTGGATGACCTTGGCGTTGGTGCTGTAGGCACGTTGGGTCTGGATCATGTCGGTCAGTTCACCCGCCACATCGGTGGCCGATTCCTCACGGACATAAGACAGAAGTTCCCCAGAGGGGCCGGTACCGGCGTCCCACATGAAATACGGACCACTTTCATTGGATGGCACGTAGGTCTGGAAGTCCAAAGAGATATCCAGGCCGTTCGGGTTTGGCACGTCCACCAGCGGAATCTGCGCGATGGTGCGGGTGATCCCGGTGTCAAAATAGGCGTGTACAAAGCCGTTGTTGTCCACCTCAACAGAGGTCATGGAGCCAACCGGCGCGCCATCTTTGTCAATGTTCAGAGGGGCATAGTCATCACCCAGCTGGCTCATGCCGCCTTCGGTGCCAAGCATCCCGATGCTCAGTTCCAGCGGGCCGCCCGCCACGTTCAGGATCGCACTGCCGGTCAGTGGGTCATACGCGCCACCGGGAGGGTTGGACACAACACCCTGCAACAGACCACCAGAGGTCCGGCCATCGTCAAAGGTCATGGTGTAGTCGCCGATGATCGCGCCACCGGAGGCCGAATCGCGGATCACCATGTTCCACTCGTTGGACGCACCCGCCGCTGGCACGGTTGGCGTAAATTCAATGCTCAGGGTTTCCGCTTGACCCAGGTTGCCATGGTATTCGATGGTCAGCGTTTCCATGGTACCCGCAGCGCCCGCCACGGTAGAAGTCGCTGGAAGGTTCACACCGAGATCAACCGCGGTGGTTGGAGAGCCAACCAGCTGCGAGGTCAACAAACGCACAGGGCTCAGGCCGGTGTCTGTGTCACGTGGATAGTTTGGCACGGTGCCATCGGCATTTGCAGGCCAGCCCATCAGGGTCAGGCCCGCCTCGGAGACCAGATAGCCATCTTCATCCGGACGGAAAGAGCCAGTTGTGGCCAGCATCATGGGAGGGCTGGTGTCACCAGCTTTAATCGAGGTCGCCGGAGACACGGGCAGGAAGCCGCGACCACGTACCGCCAAATCGGTCGGGTTGGTGGTCGGCGTCAGCGAGCCGCCTTCATCAATCAAACGGCGGGAGGTCGCCTGCACGCCCCCTGCGGAATATTTACCACCACTGGCACCGGTCACCATCGACTGGAAATCAGTCTCAACCCGGCGATAGCCATAGGTCGCAGAGTTCGCGATGTTGTCAGAGATGGTCGCCAGTCGGGTGGCATTGGCATTGA
Source organism: Shimia sp. MIT1388 (assembly GCF_047124445.1). Lineage (GTDB taxonomy): Bacteria > Pseudomonadota > Alphaproteobacteria > Rhodobacterales > Rhodobacteraceae > Shimia. The sequence continues at coordinate 2,879,335 of NZ_CP138921.1, forward strand.
GCCCGGCCACACCGGCATTAAGCGAAGAGGAAATCGACATGGTACGCCTTTCTGCTGTATCAATTCGGTCGTCGTCTGTTTGGTTACGACAATCGGAATTAACAGCGGCCTAACGGCGTACCATATTTCCTTTTAGCGTCAGCGATCCGATCGCAGCAGGATGATCTCAATCCTGTTATTGCGCAGGTCCCGCGGCACATTGGACACCGGTTCGCGATCCGCATGACCGGTCACCCGCGCCACCCGTTCGGTCTCCAAACCATAGGTTTCCATCAGCTTTCGCAGCTCATTGGCGCGAATCGATGACAGCTGCCAGCTTGGATTTTCCCGCACGGTGATCACGCTGGTGCGCACATGGCCTTCCACTGCGACGTCATTGGTCACCATATTGGACACCTCCGCCAGCACCTTGGCCAAATCCACCAGAATGGGCATCGGCACCGCGCTCTTGGGCTTAAACAAACGCTCTTCTTCGGAATCAAAGATCTCGATCACCAGGCCCTCGTCGGTCAGACGAGTCACCACATGCTTGAGCACATTGTCGGCCAACAGGCTTTCACCACCGCCACCAATCAGCATGTCTTCGACTTTTTCAAAGTCCTGATCTTCGCCTTTGCTGCCTGGCTGCTCGAACTCCACCGGATCCGGGTTGTCCTTCAACGCCGTCGGCAAGCCACCCACACCGGTTTGCGACAGGATGTTATGCTCCTGCACGCTGTCACCGCCAAACATGGCGTTGCCGCCACCGGACACTTTGTTCAATGGCACCGTTGGGCTGAAGAATTCTGCAATCCCCAGCCGTTGTTGTTCTGTTGTCGCGTTGATCAGCCACATCAGCAAAAAGAATGCCATCATGGCGGTCACAAAATCCGCGTATGCAATTTTCCACGCCCCACCGTGGTGTCCGTCGCCTGCGATGACCTTCTTACGTTTAATGATCACCGGAGCGCCGTTGGAACTATCAGCCATCGCCGTCACCCTTTTTCTCACCCTGACAACGACACCTAAACGCCAGCTCTTACCCCCACCTTAACATATGGAATACATGAGAAATTTTAGGGATTTTCCGCCTCCGGCAGACCCGTCTAATCTGCCAAATATGCGTTCAAAATTTGCATAAAATCGCGCCGGTCCAAACCGGCCTCAATAGGGGGGCCGATCTGCACCTCAATCACCCCCGGATACTTCAACCACGTGCCCCGTGGCCAGACCGCACCCGAGGTCAAACGCACCGGCACCGCCGGCACACCGGCCAGTTGGTAGAGCACACCGACCCCGGCTTGCAGCTCAGACTTCTCTTGCCGCCGGGTCCCACTGGGAAAGATCAGCAAACGCCGACCATCTTTGACTGCCGTCACGCCCGCGCGAAACCCTTCGCGCATCGCGTCGCCACCGGGTTCCACCGGAATATGCCCCAAAGCCCGCGCCACCGGCCCAAACACCGGATAGGAAAAAATCGGCTTCTTGGCGAACATCACTGGATAGTCAAACAGGGCATGAAAAAACAGCGTCTCCCAAGTGCTCTCATGCTGGGACGCAATCAGCACCGGCCCTTCCGGCACATTGTCCAGCCCCACAAGGCGGTAGTCGATGCCACATACGATCCGCAGCAGCCAGCGCAGAACCGACAAATACCCATCCGCCAGGCGCCGCCCCCCGTCCGGCGCGCAACGTTGAAACACCCACAGCAGCAAAAACGGCACCATGGCGATCGCAGCCAACCCGTAAAACAGCAGGCTTCGCACAAAGACGACAGGAAGGGACCGTTGCAGCCTATGCATAAGAATTCTCAAGACAATGTGCCTCTGTCATACGCCGGGATCATCGGATTGCCTAGCGCCACGTCGCCGATCCGCTGCAAAGTATGTGATTGCCGTATGGCCACAGAGTCACGCTTGGTCTAGTCTGCCGATGAGGGGCAACGTTCTGCCTGTTGCCCAAGCATTTTGAAGAGTTTTTGGCGCGCATGGGGGATGCTTTGCAGACAGGCGCACGACGGGTCCTATTTTCGGGCAAGGCCACGCTGTTGGCCACAACCCTGTGCGCCGGGCTGGCCCTGCCCGCACAGGCGTTTGACATTCAACTGACAACCTCAAACGGTGACGAAGACCTGCAAGCACGCTTGCTGGCCGCTACCCTGACCTCTGCCGCCAAGGAAGAGGGCAGCAGTGATCCGCAGGACATCATTGCCGCTGCCCAATCCGACTACCGCCGCCTGGTCAGCACACTCTATTCCTTGGGGCACTTCAGCCCAAGCGTGTCCATCCGCGTGGACGGGCAAGAGGCGCACAACATCTCACCCTTCGCCACCAAATCCTCGGTGGGACAGGTGGTGTATCAGGTCGACCCCGGCCCGAACTTCAAATTTGGCAAAACCGAAATCGCCCCCATTGTTCCAGCCACAGAACTGCCAGAGGGCTTTGCCCCCAACCAGCCCGCCAGCCTGCCGGAAATCGAAAACGCCGCCCGCGCTGGCGTGGACGGCTGGCGCGATGAAGGCCACGCCAAGGCCAAAGTCAGCGACCAGACCATCACCGCCGATCACCGCAAGGCCACGCTGGACGTCGATCTGACCATGGAACCCGGCCCCAAGCTGACCTTCGGCAAGCTGATCTATGAAGATCAATCCAACGTGCGCCCCGAACGGGTGCGTGAGATCGCCGACCTGCCGGAAGGCGAAACCTTCAGCCCACAAACCGTCGCCCAAGTCACCTCCCGTCTGCGCCGTACAGAAACCTTCCGCACCATCGACCTGCGCGAGGCTGATGAACCCAACCCGGACGGCTCGCTGGATATGGAACTTGCGCTGGTGGACAACCCACCGCGCCGGATTGGCTTTGGTGCCGAACTCGAAAGTCGTGATGGCCTGAGCCTCTCGGCCTATTGGATGCACCGCAACCTCAATGGCGGGGGAGAGAACCTGCGTTTTGATTTCTCCATCGAAAATCTTGGCGCGCAAAACAGCGGCGTGAACTACAGCCTCGGCACGCGCTACTCCCGCCCGGCCACCTTTGGCGCCAACACCGCACTGACCTTGGGCGCCGAACTCAAGCAAGAAGACGAAGACCTCTACTTCTTGCGCAGCCTGTCTCTGGGCGTTGGCGTAAAAACCATCCATTCAGAGCGGTTTGAGACCACCGCCGGTCTGGGTCTTTATTTCTCTGACGTGGACGACAACTACGGCAAACGCCAACTGCATCTGATTGGGGTGCCGGTAACCACCAAGATGGACCGGCGTGACAACATCGCCAACCCGACCCGTGGATACTACATCGAGGGCAACGCCTTCCCCTATTATGGCTACGCCGAAGCGGACAGCGCCCTCTACCTCAAAGGCGATCTGCGCGGCTATCGTGGCTTTGGGGCAGACAATGGCGTGATCGCTGCGGGCCGTTTGCAATTTGGCACCATCCTGGGTCCCTCCATCCGCAACACCCCGCCCGACCTGTTGTTTTACTCCGGCGGCGGTGGCACCGTGCGTGGTCAGCCCTATCAGTCCAACTTCGTGACCGTAAATGGCATCGACAGCGGCGGCCTGTCCTTCCTAGGGCTTTCCGGTGAGATGCGGGTGAAAATCAACAATCACTTCTCCGCCGTGGCCTTCTATGACGCCGGTTTTGTTGGCGAGAAGTCAGACTTCAGCGGCGACGGCAAATGGCACTCGGGTGCTGGTCTGGGTGTGCGCTACAACACCGGATTTGGCCCCTTGCGCCTTGACCTCGCCGCGCCTGTAGAAGGCGACACCGGCGACGGCTTGCAACTCTACATCGGGATTGGACACGCTTACTGATGCGGTATCTTGCGCTTCTCCTCTGCCTGATCTGGCCCCTGACACTCTCCGCTCAAGACGCGGACCAGCAAGAGGCCAGTGACGAAGACAAGGGTATGCTGACCAACTTCCTGGAGGATGCCCTGTCCGGCGAAGGCCGCACGGTTGAGGTGATCGGCCTCAAAGGCGCGATCAGCTCTAACGCCACGGTAGAAGAGATTCGCATGTCAGACGCCGATGGCACCTGGCTGACCATGCGCGGCATGACGCTGAACTGGAACCGCCTCGCCGTGCTGCGCGGCAACATCAACGTCAACGAGCTGAGCGCAGACGAGATCATCCTCGCCCGCGCTCCAGCGCCAAACCCAAGCGCGCCCCCCACGGCAGAAGCCACGCCATTTTCGCTGCCTGAACTGCCTGTCAGCATCAACATCCAGTCCCTGAAGGCTGACCGCATCACATTGGGTGAAAGTTTTCTGGGCGAAGAGCTCAACCTTTCCCTGAACGCGCGCCTGATCCTCGAAGGCGGCAGCGGCGAGGCGCTGTTGTCCGCCGCGCGGCTTGATGGCCCTGCCGCGCGTTTTGCATTGGATGGTGCCTTCTCCAACGAGACCCGCCAACTGCGCGTAGACCTGCAAGTACACGAAGACGCCGGCGGACTATTGGTGACCCAAGCCAAAATCCCCGGCGAGCCACCCATGGCGCTCACCGTTCTTGGCGAAGGCCCACTGGATGATTTCATTGCCGACATTCTGTTGACCAGCGACGGCGAACGGCGCCTGGCAGGCTCTGTCGAACTGGCCACCGAGCCCGGCGCTACGCCGGAAGATACCCCCACACAGGTGGTCCGCGCCGATCTCGGCGGCAATATGGCGCCGCTCTTTGCGCCGGACTATAAAGATTTCCTGGGCGAAAACATCGGCTTCAGCACCCTGCTGCGCCGCTTTGGTGATGGCCGCATCACGCTGCAACAGCTTCTGCTCAGCTCGCGCTCCTTGAACCTGAACGGGGAAATGGCGATAGACGCAAACGGTCTGCCAGACAGCTTTGATCTCGACATCCAACTGCGCGACGACACTGGCAAACCCGTACTGCTGCCGCTCAAAGGCCCAAAGAATTACGTGCAAAGCGCCGAACTTGCGGCGAAGTTCAACCATGCGGATGGCGACCGCTGGACCCTCAGCGGCACCATGGATGAGGTGCAAACCGACACGCTCACGCTGGCCCGCGTGGCGCTGTTTGGCGAAGGCACCCTTCAAGAGACGCCCACTCCACGTGTCGAGGCACAATTGCAAATGGGCATGCGGGGCCTCGAACTCTCGGACCCGGACCTTGCCAGGGTGGTCGGGGCCAACGGCGGCTTTCAAGGCGATGTGGTTTGGGAAAAAGGCGCTGGCGTGACCCTCTCCAATTACAGCCTGCGCACCAATAGCCTGGGCTCACAGGGCAACGTGCATGTCACCGGCAGCGGTCAGGACCTGACCATCGACACTGATGCCACACTTGAAGTTGCCGACATCTCCCTGTTTGCGCCATTTGCCAAGCGCGATCTCAGCGGCCGCTTGTCTGCGGTGCTCAACGGCGCGGTACTGCCGATTTCCCAGAGCTTCGACCTGACACTCAGCGCCACAGGCCAAGACCTTGCCATTTCAGACGACCGCGCGGACGCCTTGCTGGCAGGTGAAAGCACGCTGAAAATCTCGGCCAAACGCGATGAGACCGGCATCACCATCCGCGAAGCAGACGTGAAAACCGCTCAACTCTCCGCCTCAGGGTCTGGTACCCTTGCCAGCCAAAACAGCGACCTCACCTTTGAAGCGGCGCTCAACGAGGTCGCCTTGCTGCTCGAAGGCGTGAATGGCCCCGCCACCGCCAAAGGCCGCGCCGTGCAAACCGGTGCGGATTGGGCCTTTGACCTCTCCGCCACCGCCCCGGCACAGACCACCGCCACCATCCGCGCCACGCTGCCACAATCCGGCAATGGCGCAGCTGACGTGGACCTCGAAGTCGGCCAGGTGCAGGTGTTTGTACCCGAATTGCCCGGCAAAGCGCGTATTCAAGCCTCTGCCGAACAAGCCCCCAACGGCTGGCAAGTCGCCTTCAACGGCACCGGCCCGTTTGACACCCGCGGCACAGGCAAAGGGTTGATTGATCCGGCAGGCAGCGCCAACGATTTTGAAGTAAGTGGCACCGTACCGCTTGCCGCCGCCAACGTCTTCCTACAACCCAACTCCATCCAAGGCATCGCCAACTATGACCTGCGCCTCAAGGGCGCACTGGGGCCGGAGGCCGTCACCGGTACCGTCACTTTGGGCGGCGCCCGCTTTGTGTTGCCTGACTTGCGTGTGGCCTTTGAGGACATTCGCGGCTCTGTTGGTCTCAACGGCCGTGCGGCGGACCTCAACATCACCACGCAGTTCTCCGGCGGCGGCCAGATTGGTGTGAACGGCAACGTGGCCCTCGCACCGCCATTCTCCGCCAACCTGCCGGTCACCCTGACCGACATCATCATCCAACAGGGGCAGCTTCTGAAAACCGAGGTGGATGGCACCATCACCCTCTCCGGCCCCCTCACCGGCGGCGGTAACATCGCGGGCAACATCGTGCTCGGCAAAACCGACATCCACGTCACGCCGGTTGGACTCGCAGGCGCAGGGCCAATCCCTGACATCCGCCACATCAACGAGCCGTCCAAAGTGCGCCTGACACGCGACCGCGCGGGCCTCATCGCCAAAGAAAAAGGTGGCTCCTCCGCCCCGCCTTTTGGTCTCGACATCAACATTCAAACCGGCGAGCGCATCGCCGTTCGGGGCCTTGGCCTGAATGCAGACTTCAACGGCGGCATGCAAATTGGCGGCACCACCAATGACATCCGCCCCAATGGCGAGATCGACCTGATCCGCGGCCGCCTGTCCTTCCTGTCCAAAAACTTCGAACTGGACGAAGGCCGCATCTCCATGTTGGGCGATCTGGTCCCGACCATGCGCGTGGTCGCGATTTCTGAACAACCCGACGCAACCATCTACGTGATCCTGGATGGCCGCCTCGACGATCCCAAGATTGAGCTCGAAAGCGACCCGGACCTGCCCGAGGACGAGGTGCTCTCCCAACTGCTGTTTGGCCGCGACCTCTCCAGTATCTCCGCCCTGCAAGCCGCGCAACTGGCCGCCGCTTTGGCGCAACTCTCTGGCGCTGGCCCACAAGGCCCGCGTTTGGGTGAAAATTCCGGTCTGGATGACCTTGGACTGACTTTTGATGAATCCGGCACGCCCGGTTTGCGCGCCGGCAAATACATCAACGAAAACGTCTACACAGAGGTTGGCGTGGACAGCAAAGGCAAAAGCTCGATCAGCCTCAACCTCGACGTCTCCGACAGCCTGACGGTGAAAGGCAAGGTCGGCTCTGATGATGACACCGGCATCGGCATCTTCTTCCAGCGCGACTATTAAACCAGCTTAAGCCTCGGTCCGCACCCCGTGCAGACACAGCCGGTGCACCAGCTCCCGCATCTCGTCGGTCAGCGTCACGCCCAGTGAACGCTGCCATTTCAGCGTATTACGCACACCGCCACCGATGTAGCCACCAATCACGCCAACATCGCCTGCGATCACCCAGCCCTCGTCCTGCAACTGCCGCAGCAGGCCCGCGATAAAATCCGATGTTCGGTTGAAACTGTCGAGCACCTCGTCACGCGGCAACAAGGGCACATTGGACAGATACTCATGCAGGTCAGCGTGGTTCTCATTGTACCAAACAAAGTCAATCTGCCGATCGATGTAGGCCTTTAGCCGCTCTGGTGCAGGCAGGCTCGGATCGTCGCCAGCCACCAACGCTTGTTCCACAATCGCGCCCAACTCTTCATAGACTGCACGGATCAGCACATCTTTGTTTTCGAAATGATTATAGAGCGACCCGGTCGCAACCCCGGCCTGCTTGGCAATCTTGCTCATCGACGCTTGTGTGCCATGTGCCACCAGCATCGCTGCGGTGGCGTCTAAAATCTTCTCGCGCATGTGGCTCGGTGTCCCGTTGGCTGGCTTTATTGGCGCAGTGAACAGATGTTCACTTTGCGCCATGCACCCTAGGGGGAGCGGCCTGCGCAAACAAGGCCCTCGTCAGGACCCAATAAACATTGGACAAATGTATATTGGATACAATTATGGCATGTCGAGAAATACCGGCCCTTAATCCCACAAATCGGTCGACAGGTATTTGAGCCCGCTGTCGCAGATCACCACTGCAACGACCCCGCCTTTTTCCGGCCCTGCCAAAAGCTGCAACGCGGCTGCGACATTGGCCCCCGCAGAGAACCCACCAAAGACACCCTCTTCCTTGGCCAAAGCCTGCGCCGTGGTCCGCGCCATATCCCCATCCACGGTCAGGTAGCCGTCAACAGACACATCTTGCAGGAAGTCCAACTCCGCCATGCTGTAGCCCCCGCCCTGGATAGGATGATCCGGCGCAGTCACCTCTGCACCAGCCAAAGCGGCCGCCCCTTCCGGCTCCACCAAATAGCCGCGCACCTCAGGGTTCTTGGCCCGCAACCCCGCAATTGTGCCGCCATAGGTCCCGCCAGACCCGGCAAAATCCGCAAATGCTGTTACCAGACCGTCGCTATCGGCCCAAATCTCGGGCGCCGTGGTTTCATAATGCGCCGCCGCATTGCCCGCGTGATGGAACTGATCCGCCCGAAACGCCCCACGCGCCGCCACAATCTCCTGTGCCACCCGATCCACCTCTGCCAAGTCTGCGCCAGACACCCGCCCCGGCGTCGACCCCGGCAATTGATCCACAAGCACGACCTCCGCGCCCAGCGCTGCCATCATACGCGCCCGCTCCACCGAGTTGCCCCGGCTCATCACTGCCACAAAAGGGAAACCCATCAACCCGCAGACGATCGCCAACCCCGTGCCCATATTGCCGCTGGTCAACTCCACCACGGTCTGACCGGGCCGCAACGATCCATCCGCTACCGCCCGTTCAATAATCCCCTTGGCTGCCCGATCTTTCTTGGAAAACCCCGGGTTCAAATAATCCAGCTTCGCCAAGATACGCCCGTCCAGCCCACGCGCCGCCACCATGCGATCCAGCCACACAGAGGGCGTTCCGCCAATCACATCCAACATTGAGTTCGCAGCCATGTGAAATTCCCAATCTGCCAATTGCCTTTAAAAACGCTCTAAGGCCGTCCCATCCAGCAGGTGTTCTCCGCAAACGTCCCGTCCGGCTGACGCAACCGTTCAAACCCCATCGCCTGCCAAAAGGCGATACCACCGTCATTCTTCGGGTCCGCGCCAATATGCACCGGCCCCACACCCAATGCCTGCGCCACAGTCAGCCAGGTTTCAAACAGCCGCCGCCCCAGTCCGCCGCCACGCGCTTCCGGCATCAGGTTCATATGCATATGCGCTGGATATGGATCGGCCACATAGTCCGGCGTGGGCACCGGATGGTGTATCCAATCGGCCCGCTTCTCATCCTCGGACCACGCTGCCCGCTGGTCCACATCAGGGGCACGATATTGCCCTCGCAAGGCGGGCCACCATGCCTCCTCAAGCTGCGCCTCATAGGCTCGACTGTCGACCACGCCACAGACATAACCCGCGACCTGCCCGTCAACCTCGGCGACAAACACCAATTCCGGCGCCAAAACCACGTAAGGCGCCGTGTAGATATGTCCGAGCATTTTAGGATCTTGGTAGAGCGGCGTTGCATCGTCCCCGGCCACGCCGGTTTGCACCACCATCTCATACAGCCGCTCTTGATCGGCCAAAGTTGCCGGTCGGATCACACCCATGTCCTGCCTCCTGAAACGCAGAATCGTTGTAGCAACCTCACACGTTTTACGCGAGAAATCTTAGGCCCGCTGCGGCATCCAACGCTGGAACGCACCAACGGTCGCCCCAATCATAACGCCAAGCCCATAGGCACCCGGACCACCCAGATCAAACCGGAAGTCCACAATTACCCCTTGCGGCACGTAGAACCCGTAAGCCAGCGCAGGCACAGCGGCCAAAAGCAGTAACATAAACCCAGCTGTTGGGTCTTTGCGGTTGATGTTTTTGGCCACCAACAGCGCTCCAATGGCCGCTGGCAAGGCAATTACAAGAATGATGTAGAAAGCAATAAGCATGTCAGAAGTCTCCTTTTGCGGAGCGATGGCGAGTGCCTTGGCTTTGGCCTCTCGGAGGCGGGACCGTGCCCCTTTCCTCAATGCGTAAATGGGGGCGCTGCACCCGTTTTTCAATAGTACGCTTGTTAAATTCCTTTCGCGACACCCTCAAGATAGGCTTCCCGCTTGACTTAGTACGACTTCGCACTATTTAGTACGACATCGCACAAACTGAGGTCACCCTATGAACATCACCCGTCGAAAAACACTCGCCCTGATTGGCGGCGGTGTCATCGCCGCTGCAGCAGCCACCGGATACGCCGTAACCCGCAGCCCCTCGGAGGCCCTCGCGCCTTGGGACTTGGCCGGAACCTATAAAGACGCCCGTAAAAAAGCCCTGTCCTTTGCACTGCTGGCGCCCAACCCGCACAATCGCCAGCCTTGGATTGTGGACCTGTCCAAAGACAGCGAAGTCACCTTGTTTGCCGATCTGGACAAGCTGCTGCCGGAAACCGATCCACTGAACCGCCAAATCACAATTGGGTTGGGATGCTTCCTTGAGGTCATGCGTATGGCCGCCGCGCAAGACGGCTATCGCGTGGACCTCACACTCTTCCCCGAAGGTCAAAACGACTCTCATTTGGACACGCGTCCCATCGCCCATGCGGTTTTCATCAAAGATGTTACCCAGAAACCTGATCCGCTGTTTCAACACGTGATGTCCCGCCGCTCCAACAAAGAGCCGTTTGACACCTCCCGCGCTGTCATGCCCGACGCGTTGACTCAACTGGCCAGAACACTTGGTCATGGCGTGCAGTTTGGCGGTTCCGTGGATGCTCAAGACGTTGCAGAACTGCGGGACCTCACCCACACCGCGCTTCAGATCGAGGTCGAAACACCTAACACCTACCAGGAAAGCGTGGACCTGTTCCGCATCGGCCATCGTGAGGTCAACGCCAATCCGGATGGCATCGACTTCTCCGGCCCCCTGTTTGAAACGCTCCATCTCACCGGCCTGTTCACCCGAAAATCGGCGACAGACACCACCTCGACGGCCTACAAATCCGGTCTCGACGCCGTTTTTGCCAACACCGACACCGCCATGGGGCACATTTGGCTGGTGACAGAAACCAACACGCGGGAAGACCAGATCACAGCCGGTCAAAACTGGGTACGGGTCAATCTGGCCACCACTGCCCTTGGCCTCGGGCTGCAGCCGCTGAGCCAGGTGCTGCAAGAATACCCCGAAATGGACAGCCCCTATCAGACCGTTCACAACCGCCTTGCGCCAAACGGCGGAACGGTTCAAATGCTGGGACGTATCGGATACGGTCCCCAGGTGGCGCCAAGTCCACGCTGGCCATTGGAGGCAAAGATTGCCCAAACCTGAGCAGACAATCCCAACTATTTTTCGCTTCTTCAACGAAGTGGGGATTATCAATCAGCTCTCAAGCCGCCTGTTTGAAACCCGTCTGCCAGACGGGTTTCTGGTGTCTCATTTCACCGTGCTCAATCACCTGACACGATTGGGCGACGGGCGCACGCCAATGGACATCGCCACCGCGCTTCAAGTGCCCAAAACCTCTCTGACCCACACCCTGTCCGGCCTCAGCAAGGCCGGATTGGTCACGCTGGAACCCAACCCCAAAGACGCGCGCTCCAAATGCGTCATGCTGACAGAGGCTGGCCGACAATTTCGCGAAGATGCCATCGCCGCGCTTGGCCCGGACATGATGGATGTGGCAGCGCATTTCCCGCCGGAACGCATTGCCGAAGCCCTGCCGCTGCTCGAAGACATCCGCGCCTTTCTGGACAAACGCCGAGACGGCTAACCGCCGCAAAAAAAGCCGCCCAAGCTTTCACAGTCCCAAAAACCCTGGGGGAGTCTCATCACCGATGGGACGGGAGCAAAGCCCCCTCAGATGGTCCAATCCAAGACAACCTTTCCCGACTTGCCACTCTTCATCGCCACAAACCCGTCTTTGAACTGCGCAGCCGGCATCTGGTGGGTGATCACCCGGCTGACGTCCAAACCGTTCTGCAACATGGCAATCATCTTGTACCAAGTCTCAAACATCTCACGCCCATAGACGCCTTTGATGGTGATCGCCTTAAACACAATCCGCGACCAGTCTACCGGCGACTTCCCCGGCGGAATGCCCAGCAGCGCAATCTTGCCGCCCATCACCAGCGCCTCCACCATCTGGTCCAGCGCCGCTTGGGAGCCACTCATCTCAAGGCCCACATCAAAACCTTCTTTGAGCCCCAGCTCATGCATCACGTCCTGCAGGTCTTCGGAGGCCACATTCACCGCCCGCGCATTGGGCACCACGTGCTCCGCCAAGGCCAGCCGGTCTGGATTGATGTCCGTGATCACCACATGCCGCGCGCCCGCATGTTTCACCACCGCTGCCGCCATGATCCCAATCGGCCCCGCGCCAGTGATCAGCACGTCCTCGCCCAGCAGATCAAAGCTCAAGGCCGTGTGCACCGCATTGCCCAGCGGGTCCAAAATCGCGCCAATCTCATCGGGAATGTCATCCGGCAAAGGCACCACATTAAACGCGGGCAGGCGCAGATACTGCGCAAACGCACCCTGCACGTTCACCCCGATGCCACGTGTCCCGGGATCGAGGTGAAACTTCCCCGCCCGCGCCTGCCGGCTCTCATGGCCAATGATATGCCCCTCACCGGAACAACGCTGACCTATGCTGAGCCCCTCGACATTGCGGCCCATCTCGACAATCTCGCCAGCAAACTCATGGCCCGTGATCATCGGCACTGGCACCGTCGCGCTGGCCCAGTCGTCCCAGTTCCAGATGTGAATGTCCGTGCCACAAATCCCGGTCTTGTTGATCTTGATCAGCACCTCATCCGGCCCAGTCTCCGGCACCGGCGCCTGCACCATCCACAGCCCTTCCTCAGGCTTGGATTTCTCCAGCGCGGTCATGGTGTTGGGCTTGCTCATGAGATGATCCCCAACGCCTTACCCACCTTGCCAAAGGCCGCCAGCGCCCGGTCCAACTCATCCCGTGTCAGCGCCGCATTCATCTGCGTGCGGATCCGCGCCTGCCCGCGGGGCACCACCGGGAAGAAGAAACCGGACACATAGACCCCTTCCTCAAACAGCTTTGCCGCCATCTCCTGCGCCAAGGTCGCCTCACCCAGCATCACCGGAATGATCGGGTGCTCGCCCGGTAGGATCTCAAACCCCAGCTTTTCCAAGCCCGCCCGCCAGTACTGGGCATTCTCACGCAACCGCGCTCGGTCCTCAGCGCCGTCTTCCACCAACCGGATCGCTTTCAACCCAGCCGCCACAATGCTGGGCGGCAGCGAATTGGAAAACAAATACGGCCGCGCCCGTTGACGCAACAGATCGATCACCGGCTGCGGCCCGGCAATATAGCCGCCAATCGCCCCGCCCAGCGCCTTGCCCAATGTGCCGGTCAGGATATCCACATCGACCCCAAAGTGATCCGGCGTGCCGGCCCCATTTGGCCCCATAAACCCGGTAGCGTGACAGTCATCGACCATCACCACCGCATCGTATTTCTTGGCCAGTCGCGTGATCTCCGGCAGGTTGGCGAGATAGCCGTCCATGGAAAACACACCATCCGTGGCAATCATAATGTGCCGCGCGCCTTCGTTGCGTGCGTGCTGCAACATCGCTTCCAAATCCGCCATATCGTTGTTGGCATAACGATAGCGCTTGGCCTTACACAGGCGGATTCCATCAATGATCGACGCGTGGTTCAAACTGTCCGAGACAATCGCATCTTCCTTGGTCAACAGCGGCTCAAACAACCCGCCATTGGCGTCAAAACAGGCGGCAAACAGGATCGAATCGTCTTTGCCCAGAAAGCGCGCCAGCTTTTGCTCCAACTCCCGGTGAATGTCTTGCGTGCCGCAGATAAACCGCACCGAGGCCATGCCAAACCCGCGCGGGTCCATAGCGTCTTTCGCCGCTGCAATCAGCGCCGGATTGTCCGCCAGCCCAAGATAGTTGTTGGCACAGAGGTTGATGACCTCCCGATCTCCCACCTGAATTTCGCCACCTTGGGGCGACGTAATCATACGCTCTGTCTTCATCAGCCCCTCGGCCTCAATGGTGGTGAGCGTGTCGCGGATGTCGGTCAAGAAAGCGTCGGACATGGGGGTTCTCCATAATGATGGACAACTATCTACCATAACGGAATTATATCCGTGAAGAGGGAAATTCACCATAACGGACAAAAATCCGAAATTCAGGAAGTCGGCATGTTTGGAGTGTAGCACGCCTCTTGCCACGGGCTGCAATCCCGGGGCGCGCCTGACCCTCCCCACGGGAGGGCGCTTTGCAACGTTTCAAGAAACGGATCGGTTTCGCGGCTGGTAAGTTGCCTGCCAAAATCTAGTGCAGTGAAAGCGCCCACCCAGGGTCAGGCGCCCCCTAGTCGCCAAACCTCAAGCGTTCTTCACAATCAGAAACACCCGCGCGGGCTCTGTGGCTTCAATCGCATGGGCCACATCCGCCGCATAGCGCGCCGTGTCGCCTTCCGCCAAGTCCTGCGAAGCCGTGCCGCTTGAAACGCTCACAGCACCGGACAGCACCGTCAGTTGCTCGGTCGCCCCACGGGTATGCGGCGCGCTTTTCAGGCTGCCACCCGCCTCAAAGGTGATGTCATAGACCTCGTGGCCGCCCACATCTTCGGGTGGCGACAGGATGCGAATGAGACAAAGATGTCCCATATTGTCAAATCGCGGCACGTCGGACGCGCGTAGCACATCCACCTTGTCCCCCGCCTGCGCATCCAGCAGACCGGCAAAATCCACCTGCAATGCCCGCGTCAGGTTCCACAGGGTCGCAATAGTGGGGCTGCTTTCACCGCGCTCGATCTGACTCACCATCGAGCGACTCACGCCCGACAACTTTGCCACCGCGTCCAACGACAACCCCTGCGCACGGCGGGCCTCCCGCAACCGCGCGGGCAAAAGTTCTAAGATAGGCAGATCGTTACTCATGCCCCCAAATGCGGGACTAACCCGCCTTTTGTCAATCAAGGCGTGCGCGCGACCTCCGTAAGACTACGGGCGCAGGCTCTGTGACGCACCGTTCCACCTGACTCCCCGATGCTGCACCTGCATACTGCAGCCAAGACGATTTCAGGAGGAGACGACCATGTCGGACATCGTAATTCTGGGCGGAGCACGCACCGCCATTGGCACTTTTGGCGGCTCGCTGGCCAACACCGCCCCCATTGATCTTGGCACCGCTGCCGCCAAAGCCGCACTGGAACGCTCCGGCGTCGAAGGCGGCCAGATCGGCCATGTGGTCTATGGCCATGTAATCAACACCGAGCCGCGCGACATGTACCTTTCCCGTGTTGCCGCGATGCAGGCGGGCATCCCGGACACCACCCCGGCGATGAACGTGAACCGCCTCTGCGGCTCCGGTGCGCAGGCGATTGTCTCCGCCACGCAGTCCCTGATGCTGGGCGACGCCGACTTCGCGCTTGCCGGTGGTGCGGAAAACATGTCCCGCAGCCCCTACATCATGCAGTCCCAGCGCTGGGGCCAGAAGATGGGCGACGTGAAAACGCTGGACATGATGCTGGGCGCGCTGAACTGCCCGTTTGGCACCGGCCACATGGGCATCACCGCTGAAAACGTTGCCGACGAGCACGATGTCACCCGCGAAGACATGGACGCCTTTGCACTGGCCTCTCAAGAACGCGCCGCCGCCGCCATCAATGCTGGCTACTTCGACGAGCAGATCGTACCGGTTGAGGTCAAGGTGAAACGCGACATGGTGCCTTTTGCCCGTGACGAGCACCCAACCGCCTCAACCATGGAAAGCCTTGGCAAGCTGCGCGCCGTGTTCAAGAAAGACGGTCGCGTGACCGCGGGCAACGCCTCGGGCATCAACGACGGTGCCGCCGCCATCGTCATGGCCCGCGCCGAAGCCGCAGAGAAAGCTGGCCTGACACCCAAGTTCCGCGTGTTGGGTTACGCCCACGCCGGTGTCCGTCCGGAGGTCATGGGCATTGGTCCGGTCCCAGCAGTGGAAAACCTGCTGGCCAAAACCGGCCTAAGCATTGCCGACTTTGACGTCATCGAGTCCAATGAAGCCTTCGCCGCCCAAGCGATCGCCGTGAACAAAGGTCTCGGCCTTGATCCGGCCAAAGTGAACCCGAACGGCGGCGCGATTGCGCTCGGCCACCCGGTTGGCGCAACCGGCGCCATCATTACCGTGAAAGCCATGTACGAGCTAGAGCGCACCGGCGGCTCCAAAGGTCTCATCACCATGTGCATCGGCGGCGGTCAGGGCATCGCCATCGCGATTGAGCGCATCTAACGCGTCACAAAGCACTCTGGGCCAAAGGTTAACGCCTTTGGCCCCCAAAATAATGCACCTCCGCAAAACAGTCGTGATACCGACACAATACCGACGTGCAAAACCAGTGGTTAATCCACCCAAAATGTGACCCGATCCGACGCCCCTTTGGCGTCAATTACCGTCACCGTCGCGCTGCCTTTTCCAACCAGCGGCACCACCATTTCCCGCAACCGACTTTGCTGCACAACCGGCGCCCCGTTGGCCAACACGGTGAAGGGCAAGGCACCATTTTTGACCTTCAAAATGACCTCGCTGTTACCACCTTCCAAGGTTGCCCCATCCGGCGGAAACGCCACTGCGAGCGCATCCTCAGGCTTTTCAAACAGCGCATTGCGACCGCGAAATTTCCGAAGTGGCTCAGGTAGTTGGCCGGTACTGACAATCAACGTCTCTGGCGGCGGAGGGCCTAGCGGCGTCAGCTCCGGCGCGATCCGCTGGAACACCTCAAACAAAACCGGCGCGGCCACTTCGGCCCCAAAGGCGCCCGGCACCGGCGTCCCATCCGGCCGCCCAATCCAGACCCCGGCCACATGTTGCCCATCAAACCCAATTGCCCAGGTGTCACGGTGCCCATAAGACGTTCCGGTTTTATAAGCCAACCCATTACGCGACGCCCCTTTTGGCGGCGCAATCCCAGACAGGATATCCCCCAAATGCCAAGCCGTTGATCGACTCATAACCCTTTGTTTTGGTGAGGTTTCTTCCTCTAACTGCCAGCGCAACTCCTGCGCCAATCCACCTTGAGGGATCAGGGCATAAAGCTGCACCAACTCTTCCAGAGACAACCCCACGCCACCTAGCGCCACAGCCAATCCAGCGACACCGCCAGGCACCTCAGGCGCCGTCCCCGCCTTGCGCATGGCTGCCATCAAATTGGCAGGACCAATCTCGTCAGTCAGCAAAACCACGGGCAGATTCAGCGACTGCGCCAAAGCCTCCCGCACCCGCAACTCGCCACGAAAGCGCCCGTCAAAATTCTGCGGCGCATATGTCCCAAACCGCACCGGCGCATCGGTGATCAAGGTCTCCGGATGTACCAGCCCTTGATCAAAAGAAATCCCATAGACCAACGGCTTAAGCGTCGACCCGGGGGAGCGCTTGGCCTGTGTCATGTCGACAAACCCTTGACGGTGATCACCGCCTGAAAACCCCGCCGACCCTAAAGACGAGAGGATCTCCCCGCTGTGATGATCCGCCACAACCATGGCAATGGACACGCGATCCTCCAAGCCTCGCAAGGCCTTAACCGCAAGCGCCTCCAGAGAGGTTTGCAGGTCTCGCGACAAGGTCACCTGATGCACAACAGCCTCCGGTCGCTGCGCCACAGCCCGATCCGCCATATGCGGCGCGAGGCTCGGAAACGCCCGCCGCTGATTTGGCACCGGTGTCGTCAGAGCCGCCGACGCGGCCTCTTCCGTCAAGACCCCAGCAATCACAGCCCGTTGCAACACGCGCTCCCGCGCCTCTGTCGCGGCTTTGGGATGCCGATCAGGCCGTCGCCCGTTGGGGCTTTGCGGCAACGCCACCAACAGCGCCGCCTGCGCAGGCGTCAACCGATGTGGCTCTTTCCCAAACCACGCCAGCGTCGCCGCGCGTATTCCTTCCAGGTTCCCACCAAACGGCGCATGTGCCAGATAAAGCGCGAGAATTTCTTCTTTGCTCAGGGTTTTCTCTAGCGCCAAGGCCACCCGGACTTGCCGAAATTTGCCCTGCCATGCACCTGTGCCTGAATCCTCTAGTAACCGTGCAACCTGCATGGTCAAAGTGGAGCCACCGGAGACCACTTCGCCATTCCAAACAGTTTGCCCCACGGCCCGCAAAACCGCCCAAGGGTCTACCCCTGCATGGGACCAAAAGCGCCGATCCTCATAGGCCACCAGCATGTCGATGTAGCCCGGATCAACCGCATCCAATCCAGTGCCCATGCGCCACAGGCCGTCATCTACTGTATAGGCGCGCAGCAGTTTCCCTTCACGGTCAACCACTTGCACCGAAGTGTCGACTAGCAGGTCAGGCAGCTTCGTTTCTGCAATCCACCGATCTACGCCATCCCGAAACGCAGCTGCCATAAGCAGCGCAGCAACGAGAAGGAATGGCGCGAACCGCATGTTACTCGGTCACAATCAGACGGGTCGCATCGGTGTTGGCACGGTACTGCGGGCGATACATGTCTTCCACCGACGCGGCTGGATGATGATACGCACCCGGAGACACCGCGCGCACGATATACGCCAACCTAAAGGGTTGATCTGATTGCCAATCCACAGCAGCCAGGAACCGATCAGAGCGGAACTCGCTGTGCTCGGCAAAAGTCGGTTGCAGCCAGTCCAAAGCCCGCACATCCCCGCTCGACAGCAAGTTCGGATTATCAATCTCAAACCCGGCTGGCAGCGGATCATTGACCATCAAACGCGCGCCAACTTTGCTGGACGGCGTGACCGTCAGCACCGTGACGAAGCGATCGCCCGTTGTCACCTGCGGACCGGTGACCTCTGTGCCTTCCATGGTGAAATACTGGCGCGACAGTTGGTACCCATAGCCACCACTCTGGATTGGGTACGTCGGCACACCAACGGTGGTGACCGTAACCGGTTGCGGCGCATCTCCTTCATTTTTCAACGCAAAATCCGAAGTCATGGCGCTGTCAGGCACACGCTCTAGCAACGGCCCATCCAAGGCCGCACCATTCAGGCTCAGCGTATTGGACCCGGCGTCCTCAATCAACGCATGCGCCGCCATAAGCGACCACACTGATTCCTGCGTAGAAAGATCACGCCCCGGCGCCGTCACCCGTGTCAGCAGGGCATTGCGATCCATCGCCGCGCTGCCTGCCTCAACGGCCAAGGTCAAAGCTCCCGCCGCATCACGCAGGTTGGTGCCATAATCCACACGCCACAATGGGCTCTCGTTGCTCTGCGATTGCCCTTCAATCAACCTTGCAGACTGACGGAACATAAAATCAGCACGGGTCTGATCGCCGTAAAACCCTAAAGCCGCCCCAAGTTGTGCCGCTGCCAAAGGTGTCGCAAAGGCCTCCGCTTTTACATCAGCGTAGTAACGCAAATCGCCCATGTTCGCCGCGCCTTCGCGGGCCAAGACCATCAGCGCATAGGCCAAGTCCTCGCCACCTTGGTCAAAGTCAGGCGCATAGTTCACACGATTGCGCAGATTGTTCATGGCCTGCGTGAAAGCCAACTCGGTCACGGCATGCCCCTGCGCCTTTGCACGAGACAGGAAGTCGCTCACATAGGCGTCCAACCAGAAATCACCGGGCGCAGGCTGCCAAAGCCCAAAGGCCCCATTGCTGGACTGACGGGTGAGCACCAGCTCGATGGCGTCGGCAATCCGGCTGTCCAATGTCTGGCTTGCCGCCAATCCGAGAGCATCGGCCACATCCTCGAAATACAAGAGCGGCAGAGTTTGGGACGCGACTTGCTCGGTGCAGCCGTACGGATAGCGATCCAATGCCCGCATCAAACCCGGCGCGTCAAACCGTGCCAACGCTCCGGACGACAAGACCGCCTCGGCTGTGCCTGGCCGCAAGTCCGCAAACAGATCAGAGCCTAACGTGAGGCTTTCGCCTGCCGCCAACACCACCTGACGGGTTTCGCTTATGGCTGGGTCGTTGTCTCGAACCGGCAGCACAAGTTTCTTGGTGAGCAGTTTTCCGTCCGGCGTCGTCAGCGCGACGTCAATGCTGTGGTCGCCAACATCTTGCGCCACAAGTGGCACGGACAAACGGGCAGAGCCCAGGTCTTCCAATGTCAAACCGGACGGGACTGCATCCGTCGCCAGTGTCACACCGTCACTCGCCACCACATCCAAACCCATGCGCCCGGAGGGACCTTCGGCATGAACAAACTCCAACAGCAGACGGCTTTCATCCCCCGGTGCGAGGAACCGCGGCAGGCTTGCGGTCACCACAACTGGATCACGCACAAGCACCTCTTGTTCGGCCTGACCGACACCGGTTGCAGACCAAGCCACGGCCATAAGCCGCACAGCGCCATTGAACTCCGGAATGTTGAACTGCACCTGTGCCATGCCATCGGCGCCAACTTCGACAGGACCTTGGAAATAGGCCACAAGCTCTTCTGTTGGCGGCGGCGAGTCAAAACTCGACCCGGCATTGGCATCACCGCCTGACCGCAACGCCCCCATGGAACCAGACATACCATTGATCAAGCGACCATAAATGTCTCGAATTTCCATGCCCAAGCGACGTTGGCCAAAATAATGACCCGACGGATCTGGGCTCTCAAAGCTGGTCAGATTGAGGATACCCACATCCACAGCTGCCAAGGTCACAAAAGCGGTTTCGCCCTCTGCCACACCGTCAACTTTCAGGGACACATCCAATGGACCACGCGGCGCAATTTGCGCCGGGGCGATGAGGTCAACCGACAGCTGCTTGGCGCCCGGATCCACCTTTGCATAGCTGAGCCCGAGCGCCCGCGCTGGGTTCTTGCCAGCTGGCACATCAGAGGGCCGGATCACCGAAGCCGTCACATATGCGCCTGCCCCCCATTCATCCGTGACGGTCAGCGGGATCAGATTTTCGCCTTCACTGACCTCCACCGCCTGCATGGAAATCAACCGGTTGGACATCACAGAGATAAGCGCCGTTCCTGCAAAACGCGGCACCAGACGCAACTGCGCAGTGTCGCCACTGCGGAACATGTCTTTGTCCAATGACAGTTCCAGCGTGTCCGGGGTTTCGCTCGCATCCACCGGCGCATACCAACCCGCGTAGAACTCAACGGCGCTAGACACAAAATCGCCGCCGGTCTGTTCCACCACAATCTCGTAGCGGCCCCAATCCACCTGTGCAGCAACGTCCACAACGGCGTCACCCAGCGTTGCAGATCCATTGGCCACAGCTGTGCGGCGCGTGGTTGGTTCCCACTCCCAGCTGCCGCCCAATTGGTACCACTGATAGCGTGTTTCCACGCGGTTGATAGTCCATTGTACTGGCATGTTCGTGCGCGACAGGTCGGATGCCAAGGCCAACAGTTCAAACCGAGCCGTGCCACCCTCCGGCACGACATCCTCGTCAAATTGTGGTTTGATCCCGATCAGCGCGGTTTGCGCGGCAACCGGATGGGACATTCGGCGCTCCACTGGGCGGCCAGAGCCTTCAAGCACACGCATGGTGATATCCGCAGACAGCGCGCGCCCTGCCGCATCTTGAGATGGCAGCGGCAGGAAGATATCTGCACGGCCTTGGGCATCCGTTACATCGCCATAGAAATATTCCGTTTGACCATAGAAAGGCTGGTCATAGCGGCCAAAGCGATATCCTTCATACCCTTCAATCTCGGACTGCGCCCTCAGGGTGAGCTGCCCTTCAACACTCAAATCTGCCGCTGGTGCACCAAACAAATACCGCGCTTCGAGCGCAAGCGGGGCTGGATCATCCTCGGTCAAAGGGCTACTTGGCGGGGTCATCTCAAAATCGATGCGTTCCGGCAAGAAATCCTCAACGAGCACCTTGGCTGTGGCCAAAGCCGGGGCCTCCAGGTCGGACTTGAACTCCAACGTCCAGCGGCCACGTGGCACGGTCATTCCAAGCGGCATGTCAAACACGTGACCACCGGCAACACCCGCAGTTGACACCTCGCGGCTGTACTCCACACCATCGGGGCGAGTCAAAATGGCAGTCACTGGCAAAGACGGCAGGGCTTCGGCGACTGGACCGCGTGCCAATGCTGTCACATGGATGGTCTCACCCGCGCGGTAGGCACCTCGATCCGTTGCTACAAACAGATCAATTGGTGGCGCCGCGGGGCGGCCCTCGACACCACGGTCAGACAGATCAAACGCTGGATCTGTGAGAGACAGGAACGTAAAATCCTCTCCCGTTTCGACCAATAACAACGCCGGTGCTTGCGCGCCGTTGCCACGTGTCAAACCCGCATCAAACCGCGCATAGCCCTCTGCATCACTGGAAACAGTTCCCAAAACGCGATTGGCCCTGGAAATCAGCGATACTTTGGCCTGATCCATGGCCGTGGCATCGGACAAGCGGCGCACAAAGGCGTGCAAGCCGTCCGTTCCGTTCAAGCTGGTCAAGCCAATATCAGACAGCAAGAACCATTGCGTGGCGGCGGTTTCATCGTATTTATCCGCGCCTGGCAGATCGGCGGTCAATGCATAGACGCCAGCCGGCTGACCCGCGACCAAATCTGCCATCGGAAGACGGGTTGTCACGGTCTGGTTCAGTGTATTCTGAACCTCGCCGGTTCCGGTCCAGATGGTTTCTGCCACATCGCGGGCAAAGTCATCCACTTGCCAGTAACTCAGGGGTTGTCCAAAGTAACTGTCCTGAATGGCGCGCAGAATGTTGCGGTCATTCACACGCTGCAAGGTCAGGTCCACCTCATCCAGATTTACGGTCTCAATCGGAAGGCCCGCATCTTGGCTGCGCGGCAAAACATAGGCCCGCCCTCCAAAGGCCACACTTGGGCTGCGATCGCGCACATAAGCGTTGAGCGTAATGTCCTTGATCAGCGTTTCGCCACTTTGTGCCGGCAGACCTTCGCGGAAGGTCACTTCGAGGCGCTGCCCATGTGTAAGCCCTTCAACACAGATGCGGCGCTCTTCGACGTTCAAGGCCATTTGCGAGGTTGGCAGCTTCACAAACGGCGCGTAATCCTGCCCAACCTTAATCAGAGGTTCATTGAACTCCGCACAAAAACGCGACTCTTCTAGATCACTGTCCACAACATGCTCAGACACACGGAACCCATATTTGCCAATGGCTGCGTCCAATCTCTGCGCCACATCAGTGCGCGGTTGGATCGATTCGGCCAGCCGAAGGCTACGCAGCACCGCTTTGCCCCGATCCTGCTCCTCCAGTTGGTCTGCCATCAAGATCAGAGCATTCACGCGTTCCGCGCGATCTTCCGCCCGTAGGTAGGCGTTGATGCTGCCGAGGAAAGCGCGCTCACGATAGGTGCGGGTTTCCGAAGACTTGTCGCTTTTCAGGTCAGCGTTCAGGCGCGCATATTCGTGCCACAGGTCACTTCGGTCCGATTTTGCCAAGGCGCCGCCGGTCCAGCGCATGGCGCTCAGATTGTTGCCTTCGGCGCGGCGTTCTTGCGCCGCATCGAGCATTGCTTGCACGGTCCAAGGACCGCCAGCATGATACCGCCCGATATTGGTGGCCAGATCTTTGGCGTGGTCAAAGTCAGATTTTCTCAGAAAGGTCAGGTCTTCTGCGCGCCCACTCGCCAAGAAATGCGCACCGCGCGGTGTCTCAAATACTTCCGCGGACAGGGCGCCTTCGTAAGGTTGACGGTCACTGATTGCAGATTTTGGGAAACAGGCATTAGATTTCTGATTGAAGGTAAACGCCACACAGTCCTGATTGGCCAAACAGGCCCCAATGCAAGCGTCGTAGGTCGTATCAAACAGGTTTTGCAGGTCCGATCCGTAGAAATCCACGTCGCGGCTCACGACGATACGGCGATCCGGCACAAATGTGTCTTCGGCATATGCCAAACCAGAACAAACAGTCAAAATTGCAGCCACAAAAATACGAAACATTAGGCTTCTCCATCAATCAATGGCGCAATGGTGCCATGGGGGCCACGGACTTGGCAACGATAAGAAATTCAGCAAATGCAGCCTATCCGATTAAGCAGATATTCATGGACATTTGAGAGAACGACGAACAACGGATTGGACGATTTAGGGATCGGCGTATGTCGCTGGCGCAAAAACTTGCGGACGAAAGACGGGCACGTTTGGCAGCCGAACGCTTGCTGGAGCTGAAAAAGCGCGAGCTTTATGCAGCCAACCGCAAGCTGGGCAAACATGCTGCGCAATTGTCCAATGAAATCGTCGAAACCCGCGCTGAATACCAAACCGTCGTCAACGAAAACAAGAAAGTCCGCAACGAACTTGAGACTGCCAAAGAGCGTGCGGACAAAGCGGAGCAGCGGCTGTGGCATTCCATCGCAACGATTCGCGATGGTTTCGCTTTCTTTGATGCCAAAGGCAAAATGATCGCCGCCAACCCAGCGTATCTTGCCATTTTTGAAGGTGCTGACCACATCAAACCCGGCATCAGCTATCAGGAAATCATGGAGTTTGCCGCCCATGAGGGGTTGTTTGTGCTCGAAGACACCTCGCCTGATGACTGGTGCAACATGATGGAGCAGCGCTGGCACGACAACGAACCGGAGCCGGTGATTGTCCGACTTTGGAACGAAGAATTCCTGAAACTGATCGACCAACGGGATCAGGGCGAAGACCGCGCCAGCCTCGCGATGAACATCACTGAATCTGTGCGTAAAGAGGCCGAACTTCAACGGGCGCGTCAGGAGGCAGAGGCCGCCAGTCAGGCCAAATCCGCCTTCCTTGCGAACATGAGCCACGAGCTGCGCACCCCAATGAACGGCGTGGTGGGTATGGCCAGCCTGCTGATGGACACCACACTAAGCGAAGAACAACGTCTGTTTGCCTCCACCATCAAAAACTCAGGCGAGGCGCTGCTCTCCATCATTAATGACGTGCTCGACTACTCTAAGCTGGGCGCCGAAAACGTTGGCCTGCGGACAGAGCCGTTTGATCTGGAGCGCTGTATCCACGAGGTCATGACGCTGCACCAGGTCTCCGCCCGTGAAAAAGGCGTGGAACTGTTGGTGGATTACGACCTGTTCCTGCCCACAAAGTTTGTCGGCGACATCGGACGTATGCGTCAGATATTGACCCACCTTGTGGGCAATGGCGTAAAGTTCACCCATCACGGGCATGTTCAGGTGCAGGTGGTAGGTGTGATCACCAATGACGGCTCTGAGGCGGTGATCCATGTGACCGTGCAAGACACCGGCATTGGCATCCCGGAAGAAAAACTCGACCACATCTTTGGTGAGTTCAACCAGGTCGACACCAGCCAGAACCGCGAGTTCGAAGGCACTGGTCTAGGATTGGCGCTGACCAAACAGCTCGTAGGTCTGATGTCCGGCGAAATCTGGGTGGATTCTGTTGTGGGAGAAGGGACCTCTTTTGGGTTCCGTCTCTCTATGCCGATCGAAGAAGACTGCGAACAGCTGCCGATCCCGCTGCCCGATAGTGTCCAGCACATTCTTGTGGCCTCTGATGTCGAAGTGAACAGCGACCTGCTGCACAAGCAGTTAGAGCAAATGGGCGCGACAGTGACCATTTGTACGGACCAAACCCAGGTGCTGCTGCTGGCACCACATGTGGATTTGATTCTGGCGGACCACACCCCGACCGGCATCAACGCCCGCGAGTTGAGCACCGAGCTGCAAAAAATGGAAGTCACCACACCGATCCTGGCGCTGACCAGCGATCTGAAGGTGTTTGCCGGTATGGAAAAAGACTCGCTGGTGAAGGCGATTTTGCAGAAACCGGGCTCGCGCGCCGAGTTGAACCTCGGCATTGCCAAAGCCGCCAGCGCTGGCACGTCTCAACGCAGCAAACCAACCAAACGGCGCATGCGTGTGTTGTCCGCAGAGGACAACAAGACAAACCGCCTGGTGTTGGAAAAGCTGCTCAAGTCACTGAACATTGATCTTGAGTTTGCCCACGATGGCGTTGAAGCTGTCGAAAAATTCAAATCTTACGAGCCTGACCTGATCTTTATGGATATCTCCATGCCGCGTATGGATGGCACCGAAGCCACCCAGAAAATTCGCGAGATAGAAGAGGCCACCAAAGGCCACGTGCCAATTGTTGCGCTGACCGCTTTGGCCAACGATGGCGATGAGGAACACATCTTGTCACACGGTTTGGACAGGTATCTGACCAAACCATTGCGCAAGAAGGAAATCTTCAAAGTGATTGCCGAAGTCTATACCGGCGAGACTGTGGATCCGTTCCCAGAGCCTGAAGAGCTGCCGCTTCAGGCCTCCGGATAATCGCGCAGGAACACCCAGCGGTCACCTTCGGACATGTCCGGCTGGAAACGGTAGCCGCCGTAGTCAAAATTCTTGAGCCCTTCCGCCTCGGTCAGGCGATTGTGGATGACGTAACGCGCCATGCTGCCCCGCGCCTTTTTGGCAAAGAAAGAGACGATCTTGGCCTCGCCGTTTCGCTCTTCCATGAACACCGGCGTGATGACGCGCAGCTTCAGCGCCTTCAGGTCAACGGCGCCAAAATATTCCTGGCTGGCGCAGTTGACCAATGTGTCGGTGTTCAGCTCTTCCGCCTGCGCGCGCAACGCTTTGGCTGGCGCCTGACGCCAATACTCATAGAGCGACTTTCCGCGACGTGTTTTGAGGCGGCTGCCCATTTCCAGACGATAGGGCTGCATCGCATCCAGCGGGCGCAAAATGCCATAGAGACCTGACAATATCCGCAAGTGATCTTGTGCCCAGGCCATCTCATCCGTCTCTAGGCTGGCCGCATCCAAACCAACATAAGTGTCGCCCGCAAAGGCATGTACAGCAGGACGTGTCAGATCTACTGATGGAGCCTCTTCAAAGGCCTTGAACCGATCGCGGTTGAGTTTCGCCAAGTCCAGGCTCAGGTCCATCAGTTTGCGCAGATCGGCAAGCGTCAAATTGCGCGCCGTCTTGGCCAAACGCACGGCGTCTTCCTGAAACGCGGGCTCCGTCATCGGGCCCTCAACCGGGTCCCAATTCAAGCGTTTGGCAGGCGAAATCACAACGAGCATTTGGCGGTCCTTCTGTTTGAAGTCTATCTAGTTGGCATCCCGGAGAATTTCCAGAAAGGCATCCCCAAAACGTTCGGCACGGCGATCCCCGAGCAATCGCTCCATCGCCTGCGCGTCCCGAGGCTTAGTGCTGGCAACTTTCGCCAGCATCCCAGCGGAACAACTCATCGGTTTGTCGATGCCCTCTGGGCCACGCAGCAGATTTGATTGCGCCTCCAGCAATTGGTCATAGAGGTCCGCATCCTGCCGGCCGGCGATCTTTCGGCGGCTTGGGTGCATTTGCTCCGCTTCACCGTTGATAACTTCGAGGAAAGCATCCCCGTAGTTGGCAAGCTTCTTGGCGCCGACGCCATTCACCCGCGCCATTTCGTCCTGATTGCTCGGGCGCACCTCGGCCATCTCTGCGAGCGTACGATCCGGGAAAATCACATAGGCGGGCACCTTCGCCGCCTCGGCCAAGGCGCGGCGTTTGGCTTTCAAAGCGGACATCAGCGGCGCATTTTCTTCGCTGACCAATGTTTTGGCCGCAGGACGCCGCGAGGTGGCGCGGATAGTGTCACGTCGGAGCTTGACGGTTTCTTCGTCGCGCAAAACTGGCCGCGCCCGTTCGGTCATCATAAGCGCGCCATGGCGTTCCGGGTTGGGACGCACCAGATCGTGCCCCATCATCTGACGGAACACGGCCTGCCACTGGCGTTTGTCGTACTCCTTACCAACGCCATAGGTCGGCAGCACATCATGCCCCCGTTCACGCACCTTGTCGGTCTCATTGCCAAGCAAGATGTCAATCAAGTGACCGGTGCCAAACCATTCGCCCGTGCGCAAAATCGCAGACAGAGCTTTGCGCACCGCTTCGGTGCCATCAAACACCTCAGGCGGCGTGTCGCAGAGGTCACATTTCCCGCAGGTGACCTCTGTTTCTCCGAAGTATTGCAAGAGGTTCGCACGACGGCATTCCAAAGCCTCCGCCAAACCAAGCAGAGCATTGAGGCGCGCGTGGTCCGCCGCGCGGCGTTCAGGCGGCGCAAGGCCTTCGTCAATTTGTGAGCGACGCAATCTAATGTCGTCTGGGCCAAACAGTGTAAGCGTTTCCGCTGGCGCGCCATCCCGCCCAGCGCGACCAATCTCCTGGTAATAGGCCTCAATCGACTTGGGCAAATCCGCATGGGCAACCCAGCGAATGTCTGGCTTATCCACCCCCATGCCAAAGGCCACGGTTGCGACAACAATCAACCCGTCCTCGCGCTGGAACCGCACTTCGGTGTCGCGTCGTTTCTGTGGGTCCATACCGCCGTGATAATGCAGCGCCAAATGACCTTCGTCTCGCAGCGCTTTTGCAAGAGTTTCGGTTTTGGCGCGGGTGCCACAATAGACAATGCCGGATTGCCCTTTGCGGGCAGCGGCAAACTGCAGGATCTGCTTTCGGGGATTGTCCTTGGCGGCAAAAGCCAAGTGCAGGTTGGGGCGATCAAAGCCGTGCAGAAAGGTCTCTGGTGCGACTCCACCAAACAAACGCTCCACAATCTCGTCTCGGGTTTCGGCATCCGCCGTGGCTGTGAAGGCCGCAATTGGCACATCTAGTGCCCGCTGTAATTCCCCTATGCGCAGATAATCAGGCCGAAAATCATGCCCCCATTGGCTAACGCAATGCGCTTCATCCACCGCAATCAGGCCAACGCCTATTTGGCGCAACATGCCCAGCGCGGCGCCGGAGGCCAGTCGTTCTGGCGCGATGTAAAGCAGCTTGAGACGCCCAGCGTCAATCGCATCCCACACCTGTGCGGTCTCTTCTTCGGTATTGCCAGACGTGAGCGCGCCCGCTTCCACCCCTGCCTCACGCAAAGCACGCACCTGATCCCGCATCAGTGCGATCAGCGGTGAAATCACAACGGTAACGCCACCGCGGATAAGGGCAGGCAATTGATAACAGAGGGATTTGCCGCCGCCGGTTGGCATGATTGCCAACACATTGTCACCACGTGTGACAGCTTCCACGATGTCTTCTTGTCCCGGGCGGAAGGCGTCAAAGCCAAAAACATCGCTCAGAACCGTGGTTGCGGCCTGCATTTTTCACCTTTTGTTGGGACAATCTGCGTTTCGCGCGACTGTCCCATAGGCAGGCGGAAGCCTCAAGCCCGAAGGCGCAGGTTAGCCAAGAAGAACCGCGGGAAGAATGTAGTCACGCAGCGAGATAATGATCACAAAGACCACCAAAGGCGCGAGATCCAGCGGACGGGTGTCTGGCATCACACGACGTACCGGCTCGTAGATCGGCTCCAGAAGACGGTTCAGGCCGGTCCAGATTTGCGACACCAGCGGCTGGCGCAGGTTCAGGACCTGGAAATTGATCAACCAGCTCATGATGATATGTGCCAGCATGAAGAAGAAGGCGATATCCAAGATCAGCCGCAGCGGGCCGTAAATTGCCATCATGAGAGGCTCCTTTGCTCTGATTGGGGCACAGTTAAGCACCGTTGCGTCAAAGCACAAGCCTGCGCTGGAATCTCGGTTGACGATGTGTTGCGGAAGGCATTGAAGGGCAGGCAAAGGAGAGCCCCATGTATCCCATCATGCGCATGGTCAAAGAGCTGATCAAATTTCGCAACGCGTCCCCGCTGCCGTTGACCGGCACCCATGTGTCCGAGCACCGCTGTTGGCCGTCTGACATTGACCTGTGGATGGAGCTTAACAACGGGCGCACGCTGACCCTGTTTGACTTGGGCCGTATCCCGCTGGCGCAGCGCATTGGTTTGGTCGGCGTTCTGCGTCGAGAGAAGTGGAGCATGACCATGGCGGGCGCCACCGTGCGTTATCGCCGTCGCATTCGTACCTTCGAGAAGATCGAAATGCGCAGTCGGGCGGTGTTTTGGGATGACCGCTTTATCTATCTGGAGCAATCCATGTGGAAACAAAACGGTGAGTGTGCAAACCACGCGCTCTATCGGGCGGCGGTGACCGACAAGAACGGCATTGTGACGCCAGATCGGGTGATGGAGGCCATGGGGTTGGACGAGCAATCGCCGGAAGCCCCCGATTGGGTAGCCAATTGGATTGCCGCAGAATCCACCAGACCGTGGCCCCCGATGCAGGATTAACTTGCTATGGTTGTGACATCCCGTCTAAGTGTACTTGAAAGTCCGGGGGGATGCGGATGTCAGAAGTTTCAGCGCGCAAGCGCATTTGGGGTTGGTTCTTTTTTGACTGGGCAAGCCAGCCATATAACACCCTCCTCATCACCTTTATTTTTGCACCATACATCAAAGACTTGATGGGGGATGGCGCCGAGGCTCAAGCAGCCTGGGGGTTTGGCGTTGCTGCGGCTGGCATTGTCATTGCCATCCTCGCGCCGGTGCTGGGCGCCATGGCGGACAATTCCGGGAACCGACTGCGTTGGATCTGGCTGTTCTCAGCGATGTATGTGGTGGGATCCTTTGGCCTATGGTTTGCCGCGCCCGACAACTTTGATTTGCACACCACCCTCCTGCTTTTCGCCATTGGCATGATCGGCATGGAGTTCGCCACAATCTTCACCAACTCGATGCTGCCGGAACTGGGCACCAAAGAAGAGGTGGGGCGTATCTCCGGCAATGGTTGGGCCTTTGGTTATGTCGGTGGCTTGTTTGCGCTTGTTTTGATGCTGGCGCTTTTTGCCGAGGATGCGCAGAGCGGCAAGACCATTATTGGGCTGGACCCGGCCTTTGGACTGGACGCCAGCCAGAGAGAAGGCACGCGCTTTGTTGGTCCTCTGACGGCGCTTTGGTACGCGGTGTTTATGATCCCGTTCTTTCTTTGGGTACGTGATCCGAAGCCGATCAAACCCGCAAAGGGCGCTACGGCTGGTGCACTCAAGGAAGTTTGGGGCACCATTCAAAACCTGCCGCAGACGCCCTCTTTATTTGCCTATCTTGGCAGCTCCATGTTCTACCGCGACGCGCTGAACGGTATGTATACCTTTGGCGGGATTTACGCGGCCGGTGTGTTGAACTGGTCCGTGGTGGATGTAGGCATCTTTGGTATTCTAGCCATTATTTCCGGTGCAATCTTTGCCTGGGTCGGCGGGCGGGCTGACGAAAAACTGGGGCCGAAACCCGTTATTACCTTCTGCATCTTTGTGCTCTGTGGTGTGGCAATCGCGATTGTCTTTATCTCCCGCGAGAAGGTCTTTGGCATTGCGGTGGAAGAAACCTCCAAGCTGCCTGATGTGGCGTTTTATGTTTTGGGCGCACTGATTGGTGCGGCCGGAGGTGTGATCCAATCCGCCAGCCGCTCGATGATGGTGCGGCAGGCATTGCCGGGCAAAACTGCGGAGTCCTTTGGGCTCTACGCCTTGGCTGGCAAAGCAACCTCCTTCATTGCGCCATTTCTGATTGGTGTTGTGACCCTTTGGTCAGGCAGCCAGCAGATTGGCGTGACACCGCTGATCGCTCTTTTCCTCTTGGGTCTGATCCTGCTACGCTGGGTCAACCCAAAGGGAGACAGCGACACATGGGCTACCGCTTCTTAACTGTACTGGCCCTGATCGGGCTTGCCGCGTGCAAGAATGAAGCGCCGGAGCGCACGGTTGCTGTGTCGACCCAGCAGCAGGTGCCGGTGAGCATGCAAGGCGTTCAGGCCAAACAGCTTTTTGGCGCCAAGCCTGCCGCCTCTCAACAAAGTAGCGCGCCGTTCGGCGGGTATTCCAAAGGCTGCCTCGCCGGCGGTGATATGCTGCCGGAAACTGGTCCGACATGGCAGGCCATGCGCCTGTCGCGCAACCGAAATTGGGGACATCCGGTCACAATTGACTACATCAAAGACCTCTCTGCCAAGGCTGCGCAGCAACCTGGGTGGAACGGGCTTTATATTGGGGACATCAGCCAGCCGCGCGGAGGACCGATGTTGACCGGCCACCGCTCGCATCAGCTGGGACTGGACATCGATATCTGGATGCTGCCCGCGAACCGGCTCAACCTGACTGCCGCGGAACGTGAGAGCATTTCCTCGATTTCCATGCGTCGCGACAGGGGCGCATACGTCAACAGCAGCTGGACCAAACAGCATCATGAGATCCTGAAGGCCGCGGCCAGTGATCCTCGCGTGGCGCGGATTTTTGTCTTCCCCGGCGCCAAGGTGCAGATGTGTGACGACGCCAAAGGTGACCGCGCGTGGCTGCGGAAGATCCGACCATGGTGGGGGCACCATTATCATTTCCATGTGCGCTTGAACTGCCCAGAGGGCACAACGGGCTGTGTGAACCAGGACCCACCGCCCAAGGGTGACGGTTGTGATGACGCAAGGCAGTGGGTGCAGGACATTCTTTTCCCGCCACCGCCAGATCCCAATGCGCCTAAACCAAAACCACGACGTGAACTTCAAATGACGGACCTCCCACAGCAATGCGTCGCAGTTTTGCAATCGCCGTAGCGGCGTGTGTGCTCAGCGCGGGCTTGTTGGCGGGTCGTGGCCTGAGCGGCAACACCTCGAGCGATCTGGCAGAGCATGTTTCGACTTATACGTGGCGCCTACACGACGGGTGGTTTGGTGGATTTTCCGGCATCGAGCTGTCGGAAGACGGGCGGCAAATGGTTGCGATCTCGGACCGCGGGATGTTTGTGACGGGCACGTTGCAACGCGAGGTCGGTGCGGTTTCTGGTATTAAAAACGTCGAAGCATTTCGCGTGTTGGATACCAAAGACAGCTTCCCGAAAAAGGCAGGATTGCGCGACAGTGAAGGGTTGGTCTTGCAAAAGGATGGCAAGCTTGTGGTGTCCTTTGAAGGTAAACACAGGTTGAACCGTTTTGTGCAACCGGGAGCCAAAGCGCAGGGCATGGCTTGGCGCAAAGAGTTCAACAGGATGAAGTTGAACGGCGGGTTTGAAGCCTTGGCGATCAACAATTGGGGCAAAATTTTTGCGATTCCCGAGCAGCCGCTTGGCGATGACAGCGTGACGCAGGTCTTCACGTTGGAAAAAGGCCAATGGGAAAAGGCCTTTACCTTGCCACGCGCGAAACAGTTTCAGCCTGTGGGCGCAGATTTCGGGCCGGATGGGCGGCTGTATGTGCTGGAACGTGGGTTCAACGGCTTGGGATTTCGCGTGCGCGTCCGCAGTTTTGCCGTGGAAGGCAACACGGTAAGTGATGAAAAACTGTTGCTGCGCAAAGATATAGGTATACATGACAACCTCGAGGGTTTGGCGGTTTGGCGTGATGAGGCCGGGCGTATTCGGCTGACGATGATCTCGGATGACAACTTCCGTTTGATCCAACGCACCGAGATCGTGGAATATGTCCTTCCGCAATAAAGCTTGATTTGCTGGGGTCCGCGCTGTAGGAGCGCTCCGTCCCGCGACGGTCGCGGGGCCAAGTCGCCGCTACCTTGTCAAAACGGGCTCAGACAAATGAAAACGACCTATCTTCCTGGCATCATTGCCATGGCTGCTATTGTTGTAGCCTCCAATATTCTTGTGCAATTTCTCTTTGGTCAGTGGCTGACCTGGGGGGCGTTCACCTATCCTCTCGCCTTTCTTGTGACCGACGTCATGAACCGCGTGTATGGCGCGCCCGCCGCGCGCAAAGTGGTTTTTGCCGGTTTCATCGTGGGTGTGATCTGCTCCTTCATTGGCACCCAGATCATGCTGGAAGGCGACGGCTTTACCTATCCTGCCGTGACTTTGCGCATCGCTATCGGCTCCGGTCTCGCGTTCCTGACCGCGCAACTGCTTGATGTGGCGATCTTTGATCGGCTGCGTGCAGGCGCTTGGTGGCGGGCGCCATTGGCCTCGACGCTGATCGGCTCCTCTGTGGATACAGCCATCTTCTTCACCGTTGCTTTCAGCGGCGCACTCTCCTTAATCGAACCAGGCAACGACGTCAGCTGGGCGGGTGAAATGCTGCCTCTGCTGGGCGCGGGTCCTGTGGTGCCACTTTGGGTGAGCCTGGGCTTTGCCGATTGGTGCGTAAAACTTACGCTTGCGCTGCTCGCTCTTGTGCCGTTCCGCATGATCGTGGGGTCTTTGACAGCACGCACCACATGATTTTGTTTGACTTATCTCCAACCTGTGGCAGGCTGGAGATACGCGAAATCATCTGAAAGGAGGTGCCCATTGTCTAGAGAAGCTATGGAGAACGAGGTCGGAACAGTTTGGGGAGAACGCAGCTGAGGCAGCCCTTGGCTGACGTAAAGTCCGAATTGGTGTGATCCTAACCGACGCACCTCCAATCATCTCGAAGGGCTGTTTCCAACGCGGGAAGCAGCCCTTTTTGCTGCCGAATTAACCTCTGAAAGTCGCCCAAATGCCACGTCGGTATCGCGTCGGTATTTTGACTGTATTGCGGAGGTGCAAATTTCCAGCGCATACAATCCGGTAAATCTTAACGAACAGGCCGCGCAACGCGGAGAGAGTCATGCTTCGGATAAGCGATGAGATCACAATTGAAGACTGGGAGCTGACCGAGCAGTTCATGCGCGCCAGCGGTCCCGGTGGTCAGAATGTGAACAAAGTTGCAACCGCTGTGGAGCTCCGCTTTGAGGCGGCACGCTCCCCTGCTCTGTCGGCCCCCGTGAAGGCGCGGCTCAAACGGCTCGCCGGACGGCGCTGGACAAAAGACGGCGCGATCATCATCCAATGTGATGAGACGCGTAGTCAGGCCCGCAACCGTGACATTGCGCGCGATCGTCTAGCGGAGTTGATCCGCAAATCTTTGGTGGCCCCCAAGCGCCGGATCAAGACCAAACCCACCTATGGCAGTCAGCAGCGGCGCCTGAAGGCCAAGAAAGAACGTGGCGAGGTGAAGGCCATGCGTGGGAAGGTTGGCCGCGACGATTGATTGGTGGTTGCAGCCTCATGAGTTCGGGCGCAGTAATGGCGCGGGAGCAAATTGAGGGAGCAAGCCATGTCGGACGCATTGGCGCGGCGCAAGCGGCTGTTGGGGCCACATGTCACCACATTTTACAAAGAGCCAGTGCATCTCGCACGCGGTGAAGGTGTGTGGTTGTGGGACACGGACGGACGCAAATATCTGGACTGTTACAACAACGTGCCGCATGTCGGGCATTGCCACCCGCGCGTGGTAGAGGCAATTGCGACGCAGGCTGCGACACTGAACACCCATACACGGTATGTGCACGACGGGATTCTGGATTATGGCGAAGCGCTGACCGCGAAGTTTGACCATGACCTGACCAGCATGGTGATGGTCTGTTCCGGGTCCGAGGCCAATGATGTGGCGCTGCGCATGGCGCAGGCGATGACCGGCAAGACCGGCGTGATCACCACCGACAATACCTATCACGGCAACACTTCGGCGGTGAGCCAGCTCAACAGCTCCAAGGTGCCGATTGGCGGTTTCAAGGATCATGTGAAACGGGTGCCCGCACCTGACAATATGCAGCCGGTTGGCGGCACCCGAGAAGGGCAAAAAGCGGCCTTCACCGCAGCGGTTAAGGCGGCGATTGCCGAACTTGAAGCCTCCGAACATGGGGTGTCGGCGCTGATCATCTGTCCCTACTTTGCCAACGAAGGTTTCCCGACACTGGAAGAGGGCTTCCTTGATGAGGCCGTTGCGGCGGTGAAGGCGGCGGGTGGTATTGTGATTGCTGATGAGGTGCAGCCGGGATTTGGCCGGATTGGCAGCCATTGGTGGGGCCACCAGAAGCTTGGCTTTGCGCCGGACATCGTGACTTTGGGCAAGCCGATGGCGAATGGGCATCCAGTGGCGGCGACGATCACGCGGCCGGAAATCCTGACCGCGTTTCAAGAAGGCTTCAAATACTTCAACACTTTCGGCGGCAACCCGGTGAGCGCGGCGGCGGCACATGCGGTGCTGAACGTGATTGAAGACGAAGGGCTTGTGGCGAACGCGGCGGATGTGGGTGCTTATGCGGTGGCGCAGTTGAAAGAGCTGCAGGCGCGCTATGACGTGATTACCGATGTGCGCGGCTCCGGCCTGTTCTTTGGCGTAGAACTGTGGCGCGACGGGAAACCGGCGACCGAGATTTGCACGGCGATGATTGATGAGATGCGCAATCGCGG
Organism: Shimia sp. MIT1388; assembly: GCF_047124445.1. Classification (GTDB taxonomy): domain Bacteria; phylum Pseudomonadota; class Alphaproteobacteria; order Rhodobacterales; family Rhodobacteraceae; genus Shimia. The sequence continues at coordinate 2,915,248 of NZ_CP138921.1, forward strand.
CGTGCTGTTGCACAGCGAGGGGCGCTACGACAACACGTTAAAAATCCGCCCGCCCTGTGCGTTTGATCGCGGCAATACGGACCTGCTGGTGGAGACCATGAACGCGGCCTTTGAGGCGGTGCTATGAACAATCACGAGGCGATTGTAGCTGCGCAAGAGGCGTTAAAGGCTTGGGGTGTGGAGATGACACCTCGGTTGATCAAGAACCGTGAGAACATTGTCTTGGAGGCGGCGGGACCGGATGGGCAGCGCGCGGCGTTGCGCCTACATCGGCCGGGATATCAGAGCGATGATGCGATCCGCTCAGAATTGTGGTGGTCAGAGGCATTGGTAGAGGCCGGCATGGAGGTTCCGCAGCCGATCCGCACCTTGGCAGGCGACGTGCTGGCGACCGATGGGTCGCGTGTGGCCTCGCTGGTGACCTGGCTGGACGGTGCGCCGCTGGGCGAAGGTGGTGTGCAACTGGCGATGGAGGCGGCGGAGCAAGAACGGCTGCATGAGGCGCTGGGGACCGAACTGGCGCGGTTGCATGTGGCCAGCGACGCAATGCAGCGGCCAGACGCGTTTGAGCGTGAGGTGTTGGATCTGGACGCGTTGCTGGGCGATGCGCCGTCCTGGGGACGGTTCTGGGAGAATGCCAGCCTTTCTAAGGAGGAAGCTGCGCTGCTGCTGTCCTGTCGCGAGAAGCTGCGGTCCGAGATTGGAGCGCATGCCGATGCGGGGGGCGATTTTGGTCTGATACATGCGGATGCGTTGCGGGAAAATGTGCTGGTTCAGGAGGGTCAAACGCGGCTGATCGATTTTGATGACGGCGTGTTTGGCTTCCGCATGTATGAGCTGGGCGTGGCCATGTCCCAGAATTGGGATCAAACCAACGAGCCGGCCTTGGGAGCTGCTTTGTTACGCGGCTATGCCTCAGTGCGGGCCTTGCCGGACAATGCGGAACAGTTGCTGCTGGCGTTTACTGTGATGCGGGCGATGGCGTCTTGTGGCTGGGTCATCGGACGCTATGCCGACGATCATCCGGCGGTGCGGGATTATGCTGAGCGGGCCATCGCCATGGCACAGCGGTATCTGGCTTAACCCCGGTTGGCTTCCACCCAAATCGACTGCGAGGTGATTTCGGCGCCGGTGTTGGCGTCGATCACCTTTGGGTCCGTGGGATTGCGCGTTGCGCGATCAAGGAATCGGTAGGGTTCCGATTTTTCCGTAGGCAGATGGGTCTGCGCCCAAGCGGTCATGGCCTGCATCACCGGCACAAAGTCTCTGGCCGCCTGCGTTGGGTGATACTCGTAACGCGTGGGGCGCTCCTGATAGGGTTTGCGCTCCAAAAGGCCGTGGGATTCCAAACGTTTGAGACGATCTGACAACACGTGGCGCGTGATCTTTAGACGTTTCTGTATGTCATCAAAGCGGCGGATGCCAAAAAGCGTGTCGCGAAGGATGAGCAGCGTCCAGCGGTCGCCGAGCACTGACATTGTGCGGGCCACAGAGCAGCCTTCGTTGGGGAGATCAGTCCATTTCATGAGTCTGATGTAGCATCTCTGGCGGATTTTCCCAATAGGTTCCAAAACAGAACTTGACTCAGTTCCGATTTAGAACTTATGACTCGAGCAGTGGGTTCTATTTTGGAACCCAAGTGCGTGTGACGCAGGAGAGAGTGATGACCGACAGCAGTGTTCCTTCCTTTGTACGGCGGCGGCGCAAGCTGCCCCAGATCAAAAAGCTGGCGATGTTGGCGGCGCTGCGGGGGCAAATGTGGGCGCTGTCGCGGAGTGCGCCAGATCGCGCGGCGGTGCGGCTGGCGCATCTGTTCACCACACCGCCAAGGCCAAAGGTGCGGGCATGGGAGCGCGCAGCCATGGCGCAGGCGCGCTACACACGACGGCGGTTTGGCGCACTGGGGTTTCTGTCGGTCTACCGCTGGGTGCCGGAAAGCGCAGGACCACATCCGAAAGTGCTTTTGATGCATGGGTTTGGCGGGCGTGTCAGCCAGTTGAGCGGCTTGGCCGAACCGCTGGTGGCAGCCGGTTATGAGGTGGTGGGGTTTGATGCCCCGGGGCATGGCAAGTCGCCTATGCGCAATGCCGCCCTGCCAGATTTTGTCGATGCGCTGGAGATGTTTGCCGCACAAGAAGGCGCGTTTGATGCGGTGATCGGCCACTCCATGGGGGGTGCGGCAGTGGCAACAGCCTTGCGGCTGGGCATGGCTGCCAAGCGCGCCATTCTGATTGCGCCTCCGGTGTATCCGGGCACCTATCTGGCGCAGGCCGGGCGAATGCTTGGGGCCACGGATAAGGTCACAGGGAGGGCGCAGGCGCTGATCGAGGCACGGTATGGGCGGGCGTTTGATGAATTTCGCACGCCGCTTAATGCGTCGGTCTTGGATCAGGATGCCCTGATCCTGCATGACCGCGACGACAAGCAGGTGCCACTTTCAGAAGGGCAACAGGTGGTCGAGGCCTGGAAAGGTGCGCAGTTTGAAGTCACCGAAGGCCTGGGTCACACGCGGATATTGCGGGACCCAAGCACGATGGCTTTGGTGCAGACTTTCCTGATGCAGACCGCTTAGACGATCACTTCCATTTCGTCCTGCTGCCCCACGCCAAACACGCGTTTGTAGCGCTCAATTTCGCTGGCGGGACCCATGGCCTTGTTGGGGTTGTCTGACAGTTTCACCGTCGGTTTGCCGTTGGCTTTGATGGCTTTGCAGACCATGGAGAACGGCGCGAGACCGTCATCCGGCGTCAAGCCGCGGAAGTCGTTGGTCAACAAGGTTCCCCAGCCAAAGGACACACGCACGCGACCGGCAAACTGTGTGTGCAGCTCGGCGATTTTGTCAGTGTCCAAGCCATCGGAGAAAATCACCAGTTTCTTGGTCGGGTCTTCGCCGCGCTCTTTCCACCAACGGATGGCGGTTTCGGCACCCTTGGCGGGATCGCCGCTGTCGATGCGGATGCCGGTCCAGCCCGCAAGCCAATCTGGCGCGCGCTGCAGGAAGCCTTCGGTGCCATAAGTGTCCGGCAAGATGATGCGCAGGTTACCTTCGTGCTCCTCATGCCAGTCGGCGAGGACTTTGTAAGGTGCCTGGCGCAGCTCTTCATCGGTATCCGCCAAGGCCGAGAACACCATGGGCAGCTCGTGGGCATTGGTGCCAATGGCCTCCAGATCGCGTTTCATCGCAATGAGGCAGTTGGAGGTGCCAACAAACTTGTCGCCGAGCCCTTCGACCATGGCCTGCACGCACCAATCCTGCCACAGATAGGAATGGCGGCGGCGGGTGCCGAAATCGGCAATGCGCAGGTCCGGCAGGGTGCGCAGGTGGTCGATTTTCTCCCACAGCTTGGTCATGGCGCGAGCGTAGAGCACTTGCAGCTCAAACTTTCGCATGTCGTGCAGCACCGCGCGGCCGCGCAGCTCCATCAGGACTGCCAGAGCTGGGATTTCCCACAACATGACCTCATGCCATTTGCCTTCAAAGGTCAGCTCATACTGGCCGTCGCGCTTTTCCAGATGGTAGTCTGGTAGGCGCATGTTTTCGAACCACTCCATAAAGTCCGGGCGGAACATCTGGCGCTTGCCGTAAAAGGTGTTGCCGCGCAGGAAGGTGCTCTCGCCACGGCTCAGAGACAGAGACTGGATATGGTCGAGCTGTTCGCGCAACTCGCCTTCGTCGATCAGATCCGCCAAGCGAATGCTGGAAGACCGGTTGATCAGGCTAAAGGTGACATGCGCGTCAGGGCGATTGCGAAAAATCGACTGACACATCAGCAACTTATAAAAGTCGTTGTCGATGAGGGAGCGCACAATGGGATCAATTTTCCATTTGTGGTTCCAGACACGGGTGGCGATATCGACCATATTCTCTGGTCCTCACAGTCTCGTTTCGCCGTTGATACCCAGAAAACCAAGGGTCTGGAAGCCCTTATGGGGGTGTCAGCGCGACTGAACCACGCGGGTGCGGCTTTCCAGCCCCTGTGCGATGGCCTTCAGTAGGTCACCGCGGCGCACCGGCTTGGGCAGGAATCCGTTCATGCCGGCCTCCAAACAGGCCTGTCGGTCACTGCGGTAAGCGTTGGCAGTGAGGGCAATGATGTGCGGCTGCACCGGGATGTGATTGCGAATGAAACGCGTGGCGTCGAGCCCGTCCATCTCCGGCATGGACATGTCCATCAGCACCACGTCGGGCTTATGTTCCTTGACCTTTTCCACTGCCTCTTTGCCATTTACGGCCGTGATCAGAGTGAGCGGCAGGTCCTTGAGAAGTTTTTGCACGAGGAAGCGGTTGGTGCGATTGTCCTCCGCCAGAAGCACAGTGGTGCCTGCAAACACTGCCGGTTCCGGCAAAACATCGGGGTTTGCCAGGCGCTTGACCGGGAGATTGACCTCCGGGAAGTCCACGGTGATGACAAAACAGCTGCCGACATTCACCGCGCTGGTGGCAATGACGTCTCCGCCCATCATGCGGGCCAGTTGGCGCGAGATCGCCAAGCCCAAACCCGTGCCACCAAAGCGACGGGTGGTGGCGGCATCCGCTTGAGCAAACTGATCAAACACATGCTCGATGCGATCCGGCGCGATGCCGATGCCGGTGTCGGTGACGGATACTTCCAGACCGTGGTCCGGGCCCTCTTTCACCGTGCCGACATGCACAGTGACGCTGCCGGTCTCGGTGAATTTGATGGCATTGCCAATGATATTCACAAGGATTTGGCGCAGGCGTCCATCGTCGCCCCACACAGTGCCTGGCAGGTTGGCGGCACATTCGACATTTAGCGGGATGCCTTTGGCCGCCGCCTGTGGGCGCATCAGGTTCATGACTTCATCCAGACAGGGCTGCAACTCAAAGGCCACCGAACTGATCTTCAGGTGACCGTCCTGTAGTTTGGAGAAGTCGAGGATGTCGTTGATGATGGTCAGCAGCGCCTCAGAGGAATGGCGGATGGTCTGCACATAGAGCGCTTCCTCAGGGCTCAACTTGGCGTCACTCAGCAGGTCGGACATACCAATGATGCCGTTCATCGGTGTACGGATTTCGTGGCTCATTGTGGCCAGGAAGGCGGTTTTGGCGCGTTCGCCCTGTTCGGCGGCCCGTTTGGCTTCGGCCAATTCGACCTCGCGCTGTTTTTTCAGGGTGATGTCGCGGTCTACGGAGATCACCATCTCCAGCTTGCCGTTTTCATCAAAGACTGGCGAGAGATTGGTTTCCACCCAGAATGGCGCGCCGATCTTAGTGTAGTTGACGTTCTCGCCATGCGCGGCGACGCCTTCGTTGATCGCGTTGGTGAAGCGCGCCAGAATTGCGGGATCCGAGCGCGGGCCGTGCAGATAGTCGGAGGGATGCTTGCCCACCACCTCGGACAGTTTGTAACCTGTTTTGCGGGTGAAAGCCGGGTTGACCCAGAGCGTGTTGGCGTCCGCGTCCAGCATGATGATGCTGTCGACGGCGTTTTCAGCAATCGAGGACAGGAACCGGCCTTCGCGCTGACGCGCCACCAGGGAGGCATTGGCCTTGGCAAGCTCCAAGCCTTGTTCGATCTGGCGGCGCTGTTGGCGCAGATCCCGCAGGCGGCCGGTGGTCACGTAGCTGACAAAGGGCAGCATGGTGTAGGCCACCATAAGCGTGGCCGCGACGTTGTAGAAAAACTGCTCGCGTTGATGCTCAAGCACATAGAAATCAGCGGCAAACAGGAGTGTGACAGTCACGCCGTAAACCGCAAGCCGAGCAAGTGCAGCGGTGCGATGATAAGCGAGCGCCATAATCGCGTTCACTGCCCCTGCCCCCATATATGCAAGGCACAGAAGCAAGGCGACTTCGTGGGGAATGGCCAGCCAAAGGATGGCAACAAATACGGATAGGCCAAAAGACTGAGCGACAGCCGTTAGCGTGGTTTTGCGCAGGAGCTCCTGAACCGGCACACCCCGATGCAATTGATTTTGCACACTGCGGAGCACGTAGCTGTCGATCAGATCCCCCATCACCGTCACAAACAGCGCCAAAAAACCCGTTTGCAGGGAGACAGAGAAGGCCAGGATCGTCGCGCCAAAAAGCGTTAGGGCCTGGCGACTGAAGAAATAACGCAGACGGCCACGGGCGTAGCGCACCAGCAACCCCGCCGGCGTGTTGCGCCGGTCAAAAGCCTCTAGGGCCCGGTTAAGCTCGTGAATTTCCGCAGCCATTTCCCAATCTTCTCAGACAACTAACAATGGGTAAATGCCCGATGATTGGTTAACAAACCAAGAAGATTATCTTTCAAATGCGAGAAATACCTGCTGCGTCCATGGCATTTTGTGCGGCCTGTAGGGACCCATCTAGGTCAATTGCGCGGCAGAGGTCTTCGCGGACGGTGACTTTGAAACCCAAACGGGCGGCATCGAGCGCGGAAAACTGCACACAGAAATCGGTGGCAAGGCCCACCATAGTGATCTCGGTGACGCCCAAAGTTTTCAGGTAACCGTCTAGCCCGGTTGGGGTTTTTTGGTCGTTCTCAAAAAACGCGGAGTAGCTGTCGATGGCCGGGTTGGTGCCTTTGCGGATGATGACATTGGCGCGGGTCACGTTGAGATCAGCGTGCAGGTCAGAGCCCGCGCTGCCTTGCACGCAATGATCCGGCCAAAGTACCTGTGGGCCGTAGGCCATGTCGATCAACTCATAGGGGGATTTTCCATCGTGGCTGCTTGCGAATGAAGAGTGCCCGGCCGGGTGCCAATCTTGGGTCAGGACAACGGTGTCGAAGTCGTCCATCAGGGCGTTGATGCCGGAGACGATCTGGTCGCCTTCGGGCACCGCCAAGGCGCCGCCGGGGCAGAAGTCGTTTTGCACATCAATCACAATCAAAGCACTGGCCATTCTGGTCTCCTCGTCTTTGCGAGAAGCCTTACCAAGCTTGTGGGTCAGGTCAACGGTTTGGGCCTATTCCGCAGCGAGGCTGTTGGCGTCTGGCTGGCCCAAGCGGGCGATTTGGGCAACCACCTCGGCCAGTCGGGCGCGGAAGCTGTCAAAATCGGCGTGCGGCTGGATGGTGGCTTCGTCCATGTAAAGCGAGCGGTCGATTTCGATTTGGATGGCATGCTGCGCTTTGAGGGGGCGGCCGTAATGTTGCGTCACATAGGCCCCGGCAAAAGGCGTGTTGCGAGACACCACAAAACCGGCCTTCAGGAAGGCGGCTTCGATCTGGTCCACCAGCTCCACATCAGCGGCCGCGCCAAAGCGGTCGCCCAGCACAATCTCGGGCCGCTGCACGCCACGGCGCGTAGCGCTTTCGACCGCCTCTCGCGGCATGGAATGGCAGTCGATCAGGATCGCCTCGCCGAAGCTGTGTCGTGCGTTGTCCAGAAGCCCCTTGAGGGCACTGTGGTAGGGGCGCCAGTAGGTGTCGATTCGCGCGTCGGCTTCGTCGCGGGTCATCTTCCCATGATAAATCGCGCGGCCATTGGCCACCACGCGGGGAATCACACCAAGGCCGGAGGCCACGCGAGGGTTGTGGCCCACTTTGCGCACACCTTGAATGAGCGCCGGGTCGAGTTCTTCGGCGGCGCGGTTCAGATCAAGAAGAGCGCGAGGAGCGCGGGCAACCAGAAACGGCGCGCCAAACTTCGGGGCGTCGGCAAAGAGTTGGTCCACATAGGCGTCTTCAGAAGAGCGAATCGTGTGGGCATTGAGCAAAGAGCGGCGGATGAACCATTCCGGATAGTCGCAGCCGCTGTGCGGGGAGGCAAAAACCACTGAAGTTTGCACGGTTTGAGGCTCAAAAATGCGGTAAGCGGTGGTTTGCATCATCTCTCCTGTTCCCTCAAACTATAGCCGCAAAAATTACTGCGCCAAAAGCCCTTGATCCCCCCTGCGACTCCTTTTATAGAGACCGCCACCGGCGCGGGTTTTCCGCGCCCCCTTTTGTTAGGGGGTATTGAACATACGTCGGTAAAGGGCGATTAGCTCAGCGGTAGAGCACTTCGTTGACATCGAAGGGGTCACTGGTTCGATCCCAGTATCGCCCACCATGAATTCATCGCCTCTCATTTGAGAGGTCCCGTAACCCCAGGCGCACCGCAGCGCCGCGAAATGAGGAGAAGGCCCATGAAGGTCAAGAACTCGCTCCGCTCGCTCAAGAACCGGCACCGCGATTGCCGGATCGTGCGCCGCAAGGGCCGCGTTTACGTGATCAACAAGACCCAGCGTCGCTTTAAAGCACGCCAGGGCTAAGTCTCAGGACTTACATCACAGCGAAGAAGAAGCCGCCTTTTGGGCGGCTTTTTTGTTGTCTTGCGCTGGGATGCTGAAAGTCACCGGAAGGTGTAGGCGTAGGCGATGAAGGGACCAGTGGAGTAGAAATCCGCGCCAAAGGCCCCGTCTGAGCGGGTGGTTTCAAAGTTGATGTCATAGTGCCGCCAACCAAACACCACCGAGGAGCGCGCGTTGAATTGTTTGGAGATCGCCAAGTTGGCGCTCCAGGCGAGGTCGTTGCCGTTGGCGCCAAACCCGCTGGCGTCCACAGCGATGGCGCCCGTCCAGCTGTCCGCGATCTCCCACGCATAGCGCGCACCAACCACAGGCTCCCACCAGCGCTCTGTGCCGCCCGCGTTCACCAGTCCACCAGAGCCGACCACACTTTGTGTCAGGCGGTTGTAGCGCGCGCCCCCTTGAACATCGAAGGCATAGGGGCGCCCATTGCCCATTTCACCGCTGATTGCGCGATAGCCAACCAGAAGACCAAGCCAGCTTTGGGTGGACTCCACCTCTGCAGAGCGGCCTGCACCGGGACCTGCGGAGAGTGTGGCTGTTTCGCTCAGCCCGATGTAGTGGCCTTCCGCAATCAGCCCCAAGCGTCCGTGCCAGGCTTCCAGCCGGCCTGTGGTGGTGAAATCCAGATGCTCCAGCGCGTCTTTGAGGTTCATATCCAGCGCAGCGGTGTTACCAGCCACGGTGACATCCCCGTTGGTTTTGGCAGCCGCAAACAGGCCAAGCGTGCCGCGGATGCGCCAATCATCTGAGTCCGAAAGGGTTATTGGGTTGGCCCAAAGCGGGCTGCTGCCCAAAAAAAGCAAGGTCGTTAGTGCCGAGAATAGTCGAAACATCTAGAGCCTCCGGTCCTGTGAGTCCCGTCGCCTGATCCAGTGTGCGCCCGATTCTATGGTTTTCCCAAGCAAAAAATGAAAACGCCCCGCTGGCCAAACCAGCGGGGCGTTCAACTTTAAGTCCTGATCAGCTCATCAGAGGTTGAGCTTTTTGCCTTTGATTGGCGCCCAAAGCTTCTTGTTGGTCAGGTAGAGCAACACGCTGAGCAGGGACAGGAACAGAACGCCGGTCAGACCTGCGCGCTGACGCGCCATCATTTTTGGCTCTGCAGTCCACATCAGGAAGGCAGACACGTCTTCCGCTTCGTGGTGCAGAGAGTTGGAGTGACCGTCGGCAAACTCCACATCCTCACCGTACAGAGGCGGTGCCATAGAGATCCAACCGCCTGGGAAGGCGGTATTTTCGTAGAACGTGGTACCTGCTTCTACCTTCTCCTCACCGGTGTAACCAGTCAAAACAGAATAGATGTACTCAGGACCGCCCATGCCTTTCAGCAGTTGGTTGATGCCGGTGCCCTGCGGGCCGTGGAAACCCGCGCGGGCCTTCGCCATTAGGCTAAGGTCCGGTGCACCTTGGGAGTTGTTGGCAGGGAAGAAGTCAGTTTCCTTCAATGCCCGGAACTCATCGTTCTCAGCGTCATACAAATGCATGTTTGACGCCTCGTCGTTGATTGGGAACTGCGCAGCGTATGCACGCACCTGATCTTCCGGCAGGTGTGGACCACCTTCGTCCGCCAGGGTGCGCAGAGGCACAAACTTCATACCGTGACACGCCGAGCAAGCCTCGGTGTAGACCTGAAGACCGCGTTGCAGCTGGTTCTGGTCGAACTTGCCAAATGGACCTTCAAAGGAGAAGGCGATGTCTTCGACGTGGCCTGCGCCACCCGCTGCCATCGCGCCACCTGCCGAGAAAGACAGGGCGGCCAGAGCAGCAATGCTAAGTTTCTTAAGCATAATCCTGTGTCCTCTTATTCAGCAGGTTTGCCGTAGTGGGCGTTGAAATCTTCTTCGATGGTGACCGGCGGCGTTGTCGGCTTTTCGATCACACCGAGGATCGGCAGGATCACGAAGAAGTACGCGAACCAGTAGGTCGCACCAATCAGGGAGATGGTGGAGTATGGCGGCTCCGCTGGCATTGCGCCGGCCCACATCAGAACGATGAAGTCGACAACCAGAAGGGCGTACCACCACTTGAACATCGGACGGAAACGACCGGAGCGCACGCGGGAGGTATCGAGCCATGGCACCAGAGCCATCGCAATGATCGCACCAAACATCGCCAGAACACCGAAGAACTTCGCGTCGATGATGCCGCCGGTGATCCAGCTGGTGAACATCACAACCCAAACGTCGGCGGTGAAGGCACGCAGGATCGCGTAGAATGGCAGGAAGTACCATTCAGGCACGATGTGTGCAGGTGTCGCCAGCGGGTTCGCTTCGATGTAGTTGTCCGGGTGGCCCAGATAGTTTGGCATGAAGCCAACGATGGCGAAGAAGATGGTGACAACAATTGCCAGACCCACGAGATCTTTGATCACGAAGTAGGGCCAGAATGGCAGGGTGTCTTTCTCGGCTTCTTCTTTGGAGCCTTTGCGCACGTCAACACCGGTTGGGTTGTTGTTGCCCGTGGTGTGGAACGCCCAGATGTGGACGATCACCAGCGCGGCAATCACAAACGGCACCAGGTAGTGCAGCGAGAAGAAGCGGTTCAGAGTGGCGTTGTCCACTGCCGGTCCGCCGAGCAGCCAGGTCTGGATTGGCTCGCCGATGAACGGGATCGCGCCAAACAGGCCGGTGATCACGGTTGCACCCCAGAAGGACATCTGACCCCAAGGCAGTACGTAGCCCATGAAGCCTGCGGCCATCATCAACAGGTAGATGATCATGCCGACAATCCATGTGATCTCACGTGGGGCTTTATAAGAGCCGTAGTAGAGGCCACGGAAGATGTGGATGTAGACCGCAAAGAAGAACAGCGAGGCGCCGTTCATGTGCAGGTAGCGGATCATGTGACCGCCGTTCACGTTGCGCATGATGTGCTCAACGGAAGCAAAGGCCAAATCCACGTGTGGGGTGTAGTGCATCACCAGAACAATGCCGGTGACAATCTGCAGCGCCAGGCAGAACGCCAGAACGATGCCCCAGATCCACCACCAGTTCAGGTTTTTAGGAGTTGGGATCATCAGGGTGTCATAGAGCAGGCCGATTACTGGCAGGCGGCTCTCAACCCATTTTGTGCCCTTGGATTTGGGCTCGTAGTGATCGTGTGGGATACCAGACATTCGCGCGTCTCCTTATCCGAGGACCAGTTCGCTGCCCTCAAAACGGGCAACAGGAACGTGGAGGTTTTCAGGAGCCGGACCTTTGCGGATGCGGCCGGAGGTGTCGTAGTGGGAGCCGTGGCATGGGCAGAACCAACCGCCAAAGTCACCGGCGCCGTCGCCCAGAGGCACACAACCGAGGTGGGTACACACACCCATCATCACCAGCCATTCGCCAGCTTCGTCCATGGAGCGGTTTTCATCCGCCGCATCGGTGCCTGGCTTGTTGGCGTTCTGAGAGCCCTGGTCGATGGACAGCTCGTCCACGTTAACCGCGCGGGCGTCATCGATTTCCTGCTGTGTGCGGCGGCGAATGAACACCGGCTTACCCAGCCATTTAACGGTCAGCTGCGTACCCGGCTCGATGCCAGACGTATCAACGCGAATCGAGGAGAGCGCGCGCACGTCGGCGGAGGGGTTCATCTGATTGACCAGCGGCCAGACGGCGGCACCAGTAGCCACGGCACCTGCGCCGGCGGTGGCGTAGTAGAGAAAGTCTCTCCGGGTGCCTTCGTGATCTTCTGCGTGGGACACGAGGTTCCTCCATTTTTCAGCCGGCATGCGGCCCATATCGGTTGGGGCCGCAGTTACCCGCAGCCTCTCTCCGCCGCTATTTAACGAAGGTGTTGCAACCCGTCCAGCGAACATTCGCTTATCTTGTAATGTCGCGTCCCCTTGTCGCGCTTCCTGACACGGTTTTTGGGGAGATTGGCAGCAATAATCTTACCTTGGTCGGAGATGCGCCCCCGTTTTACCCTCGAATCGCCCTCGGCAGCGCAGGCTGGTGTGGCTCAGTCAAAGCGGCTAGAGCTTGCAAGACTGCCAAATCGGAGCGCCCCTGTGATCAGCCTCAAAGACCTTGAATTCCTGTCCTCCTTGGCGCGCCACGGGCATTTTGCGCGGGCAGCAGAGGAATGCGGCGTGTCCCAGCCCGCCTTCAGCATGCGCATTCGAAAGCTGGAAGAGCGGCTTGATGCGGCGATTGTGAAGCGGGGCAACCGGTTTCAGGGGTTCACGCCGGAGGGGGAGGCGCTGGTGCGCCATGCCCGCAAGATCATGGACAGCGTCAAACTGCTGGAAGAAGAGTTCCGCTCGGCGGGTGGCGAGATCACCGGGCGGATGACGATTGGCGTGATTCCAACGGCGGTGGGCTTTGCCGCCGAGGCGGTGCAGAACCTGCGTGCAGATCACCCTGGCATCATAGTGCGCCTGCAGACCGTGTCTTCGCTGGCAATCCAACAAGGGTTGGAGAACGGCGTTTTTGATGCGGGCATTACCTATGGCGAAGGGGTGTCGCCAGAGATGGTGCGCGTGGAACACCTCTATAATGAGAGCTATCTGCTGTTGGCGCCCAAAGCCCTCGCCCCGCGAGACACTGGCACGGCCAGTTGGGAAGAAGCCGCCGCCTTGCCGTTGAGCCTTCTGGACCCGAGCATGCAAAACCGACGGATTCTGGATGTGATTTTCCGCGACCTTGGTGTGATCCCCAATGTGGTGGCGGAAACCGGGGAGTTCACCGCCTCCATGTTGATGGCGGCCAATGGCGTGGCCGCGACAGTGATCCCGGCTGGCTTGGCCAACTGTTTGGGCGACATGCCAAATACCGTTGCCCTGCCGCTCACCTCCCCTGAGGAAGAGAAAGATGTGAGTCTGGTGTCGCCCCATCGCGATCCGGGCCTGTCCACGGTAGAGGCGCTGCGTCGGACGCTTGGATTGAGCGCAACATAATCAAAACTTATCGCAACTTAAGTTTTACCTGATTGATTATCACTTTGCGTGATGCCACCGTAACCCATCTGGCAGGGAGGTGACCATGGTACCGCTGGACGATTCCAAGGGAGTTTGGAAGAAAAAAGGCACAGGCAAATCGCGCCGCACGCCCAAAGGGCGTCAGGTTGAGGATGCCGCGCTTGCTGAGGTTCAGGCGCTTTTGGGGGAGACCCCGCGTCGACGTGACCTGCTGATCGAGTTTTTGCACCTTATTCAAGACGCTTACGGGCATCTGTCTGCGGCGCACATCCGCGCTTTGGCGGAAGAAATGCGGGTGGGGCAGGCTGAGCTCTACGAGGTTGCCACCTTCTATGCCCACTTTGATGTGGTCTCCGAGGACGAGACTCCCCCCCCTGCCCTGACCATTCGGGTATGTGATTCGCTCTCCTGCGAATTGGCGGGTGCGGAGCAATTGCATCAGGCGCTGAAAGACGGAATGGATCCGTCCGAAGTGCGCGTGCTGCGGGCACCCTGCATGGGGCGCTGCGATACCGCTCCGACATTGGAATTGGGCCACAATCACATTGACCACGCCACGGTGGAAAAGGTTGAGGCCGCGATTGCCGCCAATGACACCCATGCGCGTATTCCTGAGTATGAAGACCTCACCGCCTATCAGGACGAAGGTGGCTATGCTGAGTTGCTCAAACTGCGCAACAGCGGAGATTGGGAAGCAGTGCAGGAGCAAGTGCTGGCCAGTGGTCTGCGCGGGCTTGGCGGCGCGGGATTCCCGTCTGGCAAGAAGTGGGGCTTTGTGCGCGCCAACGCGGGGCCACGCTATCTTGCGGTGAACGGCGACGAAGGCGAACCGGGCACGTTTAAAGACCGCTACTACTTAGAGCGCCGTCCGCATCTTTTCCTTGAGGGCATGTTGATTGCGGCCTGGGCTGTGGAAGCGGAGACCTGCTTTATCTATCTGCGCGATGAATACCCAGCGGTGCGACTCATTTTGACACGAGAGATTGCCAAGCTGGAAGCGGCTGGGATTGTGGCGCCGGGCTACATTGATCTGCGCCGTGGCGCAGGGGCGTACATCTGTGGCGAAGAAAGCGCGATGATCGAGTCGATCGAGGGCAAACGCGGATTGCCCCGTCACCGCCCGCCATTTGTGGCGCAGGTGGGTATCTTCAACCGCCCCACCTTGGTGCACAACGTCGAGACACTCTATTGGGTGGCGCGGATTGTGCGTGAGGGTGCAGAAGCAATGTCTTCTGTCGAACTCAACGGCCGCACCGGCCTGCGCAGCTATTCTGTATCCGGTCGCGTGAAAGCGCCGGGCGTGTATGAACTGCCAGCTGGGTCCACCATTCTGGACATCATCGCTGCCGCAGGCGGCATGATGGACGGGCACAACTTCAAAGCATTCCAGCCGGGTGGGCCCTCCTCCGGCCTTTTGCCCGCCTCGATGTCGGATGTGCCTCTGGATTTTGACACTTTGCAGCCGCTGGGCACCTTTATTGGCTCCGCCGCCGTGGTGGTGCTGTCTGATGAGGACAGCGCGCGGGATGCGGCTCTAAATATGCTGAAGTTCTTTGAGGACGAGAGCTGTGGCCAATGTACGCCGTGCCGAACGGGCTGTGAAAAAGCTGTTAAACTGATGCAAGCGGACAGTTGGGATCAGCCCCTGCTGGAAGATCTGTGTCAGGTGATGAGCGACGCCAGCATCTGTGGCCTAGGACAGGCTGCGCCCAATCCGATCCGCCTTGTGATGAAGCATTTTAACGAGGAGATTTAGGATGACACAGATGGATTTGGGCGCGTTTTCGGTGAGTTTGGCGGTCAAGGATTTGGCCGCGAGCAAAGCCTTCTATGAAAAGCTTGGTTTTGAGATGATGGGCGGCCAACCCGACGAGAACTGGTGCATTCTGAAAAACGGTGACCATGTGATTGGGCTGTTTCAGGGTATGTTTGAAGGCAACATCCTGACGTTCAATCCCGGCTGGGATCAGAGCGCGCAGAACACTGACGCGTTCACCGATGTGCGCGATCTACAAAAACAACTTAAGGACAAAGGCCTTGAGTTGATGAGCGAGGCGGATGAGGCCTCTGAGGGGCCCGCGAGCCTGATGCTGCAAGATCCGGATGGCAACACCATCCTGATTGACCAACACCGATAAAGAGCGAGGTCGCCATGCTTGACGCCAGCCAGACCAACACCGTGACCTTTTCCCTCGATGGAAAGGACGTGACCGTACCCGAAGGCACCAGCATCTGGGATGCCGCCAACGGGCAAGGATTTGTGATCCCGCATCTGTGCCACAAACCGGCCAAAAGCTATCGCCCGGACGGCAATTGCCGCGCCTGTGTGGTTGAAGTGGAAGGGGAGCGCACCCTGGCTGCCTCCTGCATTCGCCCTGCCACTGAGGGCATGGTGGTGCACACCCAATCCGAGCGGGCGGTGAAAGCGCGGGAGATGGTGATCGAGCTTTTAGTCGCCGATCAGCCCGAGGTGAAGCACGACGCCAGCAGCCATTTTGCAGACATGGCCGCGCAAGTTGGGGTGGAACAGTCTCGATTCCCGGCCAAAGCGCCCGAGTCTGTGCCGCTGTTGGATGCCAGCCATGTGGCGATGAGCGTCAACCTGGACGCCTGCATTCACTGTAATCTTTGCGTGCGGGCGTGCCGCGAGGTGCAGGTCAATGATGTGATTGGCATGAGTGGGCGCGGGGCTGAAGCCAAAATTGTGTTTGATCAGGACGACGCCATGGGGGCGTCGAGCTGTGTGGCGTGTGGCGAATGTGTGCAGGCCTGCCCCACCGGCGCGTTGATGCCAGCGGCTGTGTTGGACGAAACCGGCGCGGGCGACAGCGCGGATTATGACCGCGAAGTCAAAAGCGTCTGCCCCTACTGCGGCGTGGGCTGTCAGATCAGCTTCAAAGTCAAAGACGATAAGATCAAATATGTTGAGGGCATCGACGGGCCTGCGAATGAAAACCGCCTGTGTGTCAAAGGCCGCTTTGGCTTTGACTACATCGAGCATCCGCACCGTTTGACCAAACCGCTGATCCGTCGTGACGATGCGCCCGCGAAAGGCCTGAACGTCGATCCGGGCAATTTGCTCACGCATTTCCGCGAGGCAACCTGGGACGAAGCACTGGATGCCGCGGCGGGTGGATTGGACAAGCTGCGAGCAGAAAAAGGCACGAACGTTGCCGGATTCGGCTCTGCGAAGTGTTCCAATGAGGAAGCCTACCTGTTCCAGAAGCTGATCCGTCAGGGCTTTGGCCACAACAACGTGGACCACTGCACGCGGCTGTGTCACGCCTCCTCGGTGTCGGCCCTGTTGGAAAACGTCGGCTCCGGCGCGGTGACGGCGACGTTCAACGAGATCGAAAACGCCGATGTGGCGATTGCGATTGGCTGTAACCCAATTGAAAACCACCCGGTGGCGGCGACCTATTTCAAACAGTTCGCCAAACGCGGCGGCAAGTTGATTGTCTGTGACCCACGGGGGGTGGGCCTTGGCAAACACGCCAGCCACAAGCTGCAGTTTAAGCCGGGTGCGGATGTCTCCATGCTGAACGCGATCATGCATGTGATCGTCGAAGAAGAGCTTTACGACGAAGCTTATATCTCCGAGTTCACCGAGAACTGGGAGGAAATGAAAGCGCATCTAAAGGACTTCTCTCCAGAAGCAATGGAGCCGATTTGCGGTATTGATCCAGAACTGCTGCGCGACGCAGCGCGGACCTTTGCCAAGGGCAAAGCCGGCATGATTTTCTGGGGCATGGGTGTGTCTCAGCACATTCACGGCACGGACAATGCGCGCTGCCTGATTTCACTGGCGCTGATGACCGGCAATGTGGGCAAACCCGGTGCGGGTCTGCACCCGCTGCGCGGGCAGAACAACGTGCAAGGGGCGTCTGATGCGGGGCTGATCCCAATGTTCCTGCCGGACTATCAGTCGGTGATGGACGACGGTGTGCGCTCTGCCTTCACTAAGGTTTGGGACAGCGAGGATTTCTCTGCGCAAAAAGGCCTCACCGTGGTGGAGATCATGCATGCAATCCATGATGGCGACATCAAAGGCATGTATATTCTGGGTGAAAACCCGGCGATGTCGGACCCGGATGTGGACCACGCCCGTGCGGCGCTGGCGATGCTGGATCATCTGGTGGTGCAGGATATTTTCCTCACGGAAACAGCGAACTATGCCGATGTGATCCTGCCAAGCTCAGCTTGGCATGAGAAATCCGGTACGGTGACCAACACCAACCGTCAGGTGCAGATGGGCCGCCCTGTGACCCCACCTCCGGGTGAGGCCAAGGAAGACTGGTGGATCGAGGTCGAGCTGGCCAAGCGGCTGGGGCTCAACTGGGACTACAGCCACCCCAAAGAGGTGTTTGCCGAGATGAAGCTCAACATGGGCTCGCTCAACAACATCACTTGGGAGCGTTTGGAAGGCGAGGCTGTAACCTATCCGTCGCTGTCGCCGGAAGACCCCGGCCAGCCAATTGTGTTTGGTGATGGTTTCCCACGGGAAAACAAACGCGCGCGGTTTACGCCAGCATCGGTGATCCCGCCGGACGACAAGCAGACCGAAGACTATCCGATGGTACTCATCACTGGTCGTCAGTTGGAGCATTGGCACACCGGCTCGATGACGCGCCGCGCCAGCACGCTGGATGCGTTGGAGCCAGAGGCGAACTGTTCCTTGCATCCGTCGACGCTGCGCAAGCTCGGTGTTGAAGCTGGGGAGTATGTGGCGCTGACCACGCGGCGCGGTTCTGTGACCGTCATGGCGCGGGCGGATCGCGCGGTGGCGCCGGACAACGTGTTCCTGCCCTTTGCCTATGTCGAAGCGGCGGCGAATATCCTCACGAACGCAGCGCTGGACCCATACGGGAAGATCCCGGAGTTCAAATTCTCGGCTGTGAAGGTTGAGAAGGTAGAAACGCCGATTGCGGCGGAATAGAGACTGATGTTTGTGCGAAAAGGCCGCGCTCCTGATTGGAAGCGCGGCCTTTTGTGTTCAATCGCTTGGCACAGTGGCTTGCATGCTTTCGCGTTTTGAAAACTCTGCGTACCAGCCTGCCAAACCATCCCGTCCTTGGCGCCAGTTGCGGGCGTCATGGCGGAAATCCAGATAGCCCAGCGCACAGCCCACAGCGATTTGACCCATGTCGAGCGGACCAAACAGGTGGCTCATCCAGCGTTCATTGAGCGCGTCCAGCGCGCCTTCCACCTTGCCCCATTGCGCACTGAGCCAATCGTCAAACACAATTTCTTCCGGGCGCAGGCGTTTTTCATAAACCATCAGAACGGCGGCTTCGAGAATGCCGTCGGCAGTGGCTTCCAGCGTCAACACATCCCAAAGGCGGTCTTCAGGGTAAAGGTCCGCCCCGGCGCGGGCCACCAAATAGCGACAGATCACGCGGCTATCGTAAATCGCCGGGCCATCAGGGCGCACCAGTGCGGGGATTTTGCCCAGCGGATTCGCGGCGGCGGCCTCATCTGCAGTGCTGAGTGCGGTGGTGTGCACGCGCGTAAGCTCCACATCGTCGGTCTGGCCAGTCTCTGCCAAGGTCACACGTACCTTGCGCACGAAGGGAGAGGCCGGGGAATGGATCAACTGCAATTTGGACATCTCAATTACTCCGTATCGGGGTCGGCAAAAGGGGATTGCATCAAAGCGGCGAGTTCGCGGGCCTCGCTGCCAAAACCGTAGGCGGCCATTTGATCCGCCGCAGCCTGGCGCACGTCATTGGGTTTGTTCTGCCCCAACTTCCAGGTGCCCTGCACGTCGTCAATTGTGAGCCGATAGGGCACGATCATGCGCAGCATGCGCTCAAAGCCGTCGCCGCTCATCTTGGCACGGGTCCAAGGCGGCTTTGGCAGCAGGTTGGCTTCAAAATGCGCAGACAGGCGGTCCAAAAGATCGGGCAAGTCGTCCTGTGGCAGCGGGGACAGCTGGCCTGTGAGGTGTACCGCGACATAGTTCCACGTCGGGACCTGATCATCCGCGTTGTACCAATCCGGGGAAACATAGCTGTCCGGCCCATTCACCGCCAATCGCGCAGGAGTGGCGGTTTTTACGGCGCGGGCCATGGGATTGGAGCGCACAAGGTGTAGATCTGCGGTTTTGCCGTCTTCGGACAAAAGATACGGCACGTGGCTCACCATTGGTGCGTCGTCGGGTGCGGAGATTGCGAGCATGCCAAAGCCACGCTCCTTGGCAAAAGCCAGGTTTTTATCCTCTGCGGTGCCGCGGAATGCCGGATTGGGATGCATGATGCGCCTCGTCTCTGATTTGGCGCGATCGTGCAGGGGCGATTACGGATTGGCAACCGCTATTGCACGTTCAAAGCGCAGCAGCGCATCTCCTTCGCGCCACATCGGCAGTTTGGGCATGATCGCGGCAAACCGCTCGGACGCGATAAAGGCCTCCAGCCAGCGGGAGAGGTTGGCCCCCGCATCCGCATCAAAACGGGGTTTGTTGATAAACGCGAACTGGCGCACAAACGGCAAAATCGCCATGTCGGCCAGCTTCGGCGTATCGCCAAATAGCCAGGGTTTGTCACCGATCTGTTGATCCAATTTGGACAGAAACGCCATGGCGTTGGCACGTGACTTTTCCGAGTCCAGCTCCGGATAGCGGGTGTGGTATTTGGTGTGGTCCAGCGCGGCCTTAAAGGGCCCATCCGCCTCGGCGATCAACTCATGGACCAGCTCCGGCATATCCAGCCAGCCTTCCGGATCATTTTGCTGCAGCGCCCAGAACATCACGTCGAGACTTTCGTCAATCACGAGATCGCCTGCTTTGAGGCAGGGCACCGTGCCACTTGGCGAGGTCGCCAGAAACGCCGGTGCTTTGTCACGTAGCAGAATCTCGCGCAGCTCCACCGCTACGCCAGAAACCGCAACAGCCAAACGGGCGCGCATCGCATAGGGACAACGGCGAAAGGAATAGAGAACGGGCAATTCAGTCATCTTGTTTTCTCTTTCCAGAAATATCTCGGGGGTTTGGGGGCTGGCCCCCAAGCGCTAGGCGACCAGCTGTTGCCCACGCACATCAAGGATGGATGCGGTCACAATCGCCCCTTCCTCTTGCGGGCTGTCAAAGGTGACTTCGGTAAACTGTTCCGTGCGGCCCATGCTGGGGTTTTCCATCAGGATGTGATGGGTCTTACCCAACTGCGCCGCCAGATGTTTCTCCACCTGTACTGCCCCGGCTTCGCGCAATTGCGCCGCGCGAGCTTTGATGACGTTGCCGTTCACCTGGCTGGGGATTTTGGCCGCCGGGGTGCCTTCGCGCTTGGAATAGGGGAAGACATGCAGCCAGGTGAGGTCACAGTCCTGCACCAGCTTCAGTGAATTCTCAAAATGCGCGTCGGTTTCGGTTGGGAAACCGGCAATGATGTCCGCGCCAAAGGTCATTTCAGGCCGCAGTTTCTTGGCCTCTTCGCAGAAGCGGATGGCGTCGTCCCGCAGATGCCGCCGCGCCATGCGTTTGAGGATGAGGTCATCGCCATGCTGCAGGCTCAGATGCAGATGAGGCATCAGGCGCGGCTCGGTGGCGATAGCCAGCATCAGGTTTTCATCCACCTCGATGCTGTCAATGGAACTGATCCGCAGGCGGGGCAGGTCTGGCACCAGCTTCAGGATGCGCATGACCAGATCGCCCAGTTTGGGCTGCATCGGCTGATCCGCGCCCCAGCTAGTCAGATCCACACCGGTCAGCACAACTTCGTTGAAGCCTTTGTCTACCAGCCGTTTGATTTGATCGACCACCACGCCGGCGGGAACCGAGCGGGAATTGCCGCGACCATAGGGAATGATGCAGAAGGTGCAGCGATGGTCACAACCGTTTTGCACCTGCACATAGGCGCGCGAGCGGGTGCCAAAGCCGTCGATCAGGTGCCCGGCGGTTTCAGTGACCGACATGATGTCGTCGACCTGCACCTTTTCGGTTTCCCCAATGAAATCGGCGGCCATGCCCTGCCAGGTGACGGGGTTCATTTTCTCGGTGTTGCCAATGACCTTGTCGACCTCGCCCATGGCAGCGAAGGTCTCGGGCTCGACCTGTGCGGCGCAGCCGGTGACGATGATCTGCGCATCCGGGTTGTCACGGCGCAGGCGACGGATTTCCTGACGGCTTTTGCGCACGGCCTCTGCGGTCACCGCACAGGTGTTCACGATCACGGCGTTCTCAAGACCGGCGGATTGTGCCATGTCTTTCATCGCCTCTGATTCATAAGAATTCAGACGACAGCCCAGTGTGGTGAATTTTGGTGGGGCGGCGGTCATTTGTGCCGCTCCAGAAAGGCGGCGGTGAATTGGCCGGACATAACATGTTCGGTCTCACCGGTCATCCACACGCCGTCCTCGGACCAGTTGATCCAAAGCGTGCCGCCATCCAGATCAATCTGCACCTCACGGCCTGTGAGACCCCGACGCGCCGCCGCCACTGCTGTGGCACAGCTGGATGAGCCAGAAGCGAGAGTCGTGCCGACACCACGTTCCCAGACCCGCATACGGATGTGGTTTTTGCCGATCACCTGCGCGACCTGCACATTGGTGCGCTCAGGATAGAGCGGATGATGCTCATGTGCGGCGCCGAAAGCTTCAAGATCCACGCTGTCCACATCGTCGACAAAAAACGTACAATGCGGGTTGCCCATGCCGGTGGCGGTCGGGGCCCCGTCGATGGGCAGCTCCAGCGTGTCCATCTCCTGCGCGAGCGGCACTTCGTGCCACAAAAGTTGTGGATGGCCCATGTTCACCGACACCAGACCGTTTCCAGCCTGGCGCGCAAACAACGTGCCGCGATCCGTGGTCAGGGTGAGCGACTCAGCCCCCGACTCATCCATGAGGTGGCGCGCGATACAGCGGGTGGCGTTGCCGCAAGCGGCGGAGGTTGAGCCATCAGCATTGTAAAACGTCAGATGTGCATCTGCGTTGCTGCCCTCGGTACCTTGGGTGATCACCGCAAGCTGATCAAATCCCACACCTTTTTGCCGGTGCGCGATGGCGGTGATTTGACCTTCGGTCAGATCAAAGGCGCGCGCACGACCGTCGACAACGACAAAATCATTGCCCAGCCCATGCATTTTCATGAACGCCAAAGGGGTTTCAACACGTGTATCCATTGGGCGCATATACGCCCGTTGAACAGCCTTTTCCAGTATCGTGAAATTTTTCTCAAGAATCGGGTTGACCCCCCCGTTCAGTCGGCATAGTAACCGCGCACCAACACAGAGAGTGGGCCGTTAGCTCAGTTGGTAGAGCAACTGACTTTTAATCAGTGGGTCATAGGTTCGAATCCTATACGGCTCACCACTTTCAAACAAAACCTCGCCTTTGGCGGGGTTTTGTTGTTTTGGCACCTTCAAAAAATGGAGCTGTTTTGGCCATGCGCCTTTCGCGGCGGCGCTGGGGCTTGGGTTAGTCTAGATCAGTGCGTGTTGGTCGGCGTAGCGCCTGGCTGACACGAAAACTTCCGGGGGATAGACCACGCGAGCGGGTGCGCAGAACCGGGGTTTGTTCGGACGTGCCGCCGGTGGCTTCGCGGGCGATGATGAAGAGGCCGCTGGCGACAATCACCGCGGCGCCGATCAAGGTTGGTGCGTCTGGAGATTCGTCAAACAGCAACATACCAAAGAACACGGCCCAGATGATTTGCGAATACTGCATCGGCGCCACCAGGGCGGCTTCGCCGATGGTGTAGGCGGAGACCATGAGCAAGGTGGCGATGAAGCCAAACACCGCGACAATGGCGAACCCTGCCAGATCAGGCGCGGCCACCGGTTGATAGACAAAGCCCATTGCAACGGACATGACAGCCACGCTGATCAGAAGTGGATAGAGCATCAACACGACACGACGCTCATCCTGGCCAATTTTGCGCACGATCACCGATTGCAATGCGGCGGTGCCTGCGGCCACCAAAGCCGCGAGGTGTCCGAGGTTCAACTCGGTTGCGCCGGGACGGACAACAATCATCACCCCCAAGAGGCCCACCAGAACTGCCAACATGCGCCAGATGCCCACCTTTTCGCCGAGAACGGGAATCGCCAGTACCGTAACCAGCAAAGGTGTGGAGAACAGCAGCGCATAAACTTGCGCCAATGGCAGAACCGAAAAGGCGTAAAATGCGGCGGTGGGACAGATCACCACGCAGAGCGAGCGCAGGGCCACCCACCACGGATGAACCGGTCGCAGATTGCCATGCGTGGGGTCACGTACCAGCATCAAGGTGATCAGTGGGAAACTGAACAGCGACGAGAAAAACACGATCTGAAACGGCGAAAAACTCGCGCCGAGATGTTTCACCACAACATCGTGGGTGGAATAGATCGCAAAGGCCAGCAGGGCCAGCAGGGTCGCTTTTAGATTCATGGGGCTGCTCCGCGCCTGATTGCGCTAACGGATTGTGTCATCCGATGTGTGCCACGCGCCGCCTCAAAAGGGAAGCGGCGCGTGCGGCGTTAGAAGTAACTGCGCACCAAGCTGCCGGCGATCAGGCTCCAGCCGTCTGCGATCACAAAGAACGACAGTTTAAACGGCAAAGACACAATCGCGGGCGGGACCATCATCATCCCCATGGACATCAGCACGGCGGCGACAACCAGGTCGATGATCAGGAACGGCAGGAAGATCAGGAAACCAATCTGAAACGCGCGGGCGATTTCAGACAGCATGAAGCTGGGTACCAAAACCGACAGGGGCGAGTCCGGGCCGGGGGCTGTGTCCACCGTATCCGGGCGCAACGACGCCAGATGGGTATAGGTGTCCGGGTCCAGACGGGCCGCCATGAATTGGCGGAAGGGTTCCGTGGTCAACTCAAAGGCGGTTTCAATGTCGATCAATTCCGCCATCAGGGGTTCTACCCCGGTGGTCCAGGCCTGTGTGAACACCGGTTCCATGACGTAGTAAGTCAGGAACATCGCCAGCGAGACCATCATCATATTGGGCGGGGATTGCTGCAGACCAATGGCCTGACGCAGGATCGAGAGCACCGTCACGATGAAAGGGAAACAGGTGACCATGATCGCGATCCCCGGCGCGAGGCTGAGGACCGTGATCAGGAGAAAGATTTGAATGCTGCGTGCCGTCAGCGAGCCGTCTTGGGTGATCGGAATGGACAGATCCTGCGCGGCGGCCGGATCTGCCATAAAGAGAAAGACGGTGGAAAATGTGACGGCAAGAAAAGCCGCGCGGATCATCACAGACCGCTTTCGAACTCTGCCACTTCGGTCAGACGCACGGCCAGCTGGCCTTCCTGTCCGCCTTCCATTTCCTCAAGCTCGCCACGGGCGATGAGCTTATCACCGACATAGAGCTCCACCGGGTCATCCACCCGTTTGTCGAGCGGCAGAACCGAGTTTTCGTTCATGTTCAGCAGGTCACCGATCAACGGGCGTGCCTTGCCCACGGAGATGGTGATCTCCACAGGTACAGAGGTGAAAGGGTTGCCGGATTCAGATTTAAGAGTTGGATCAGCCATTCTGGGCCTCCTTGCGTGTTTCATGTGTGAACGCAGCCATTGCTTCAGCGACGGCTTCGAGAACCTCACTGAGGTCAATCAGGCGTTCGCGTTGGGCAAATTCAAAACGCACCTGGCCTTCTGCCAGGTTTTCGTCGCGCACCACTTCGACGGGGAATGTTTGGTCTTCGGGCATGACGTCGATGACCGGCTGGTAGCAATCCGGCGCTGTGGACAACACCACCGGAGTTTCACTGTTTTCGCGCACAATCTGGTGCAACTGTTCCACCGCCAATGCGCCAACAGCCTGACGGGCCACCTCTGGCAACACGGTCATGATGGCTTTCTCTACCGTGGGGGCGAGGTCAGCGAGAATCGCCTCGCGCGCCTCGTGGTAGGTGAAAGACAGGTCGTTCAATTTGGTGGAGAGGGCAGCAGACACACTGGCGTGCTCCTCGGACTTGGCGCTTATCGCGTCATCCCAGCCAGCTTTGTAGCCCTGTTCAAAGGATTCGAGCATGTCATCTTCGTTGCCCTCTTCCTGTGTTGCGACGGGTTCCGGCTCCGGGGCGGTAATGCCACCAAAGTCTTCAAACAGATGGGAAATCGACATCAGGCTTCCTCACGATCATCGAGCCAGTTGCGGAGAATCTCCACGGTTTCATCTTTGCGGTCGTTGATCAGGCCACGCAGACGATCTGCGGCGTCAGATTGCGACATGCCGCCGCCGTCACCGCCCAGCGCGGGCAGGCCACCGCCAAGATCCGGCAGGCCACCAACGTCGCCGCCCATGTCACCCAGTGCCATTGGCATGCCCATGTCGCCGCCGCCCATGTCGCCCATCATTGGGGCCATGGCCGGGAAATCACCGTCTTCACCGCCAAGATCCGGCAGCATCGGGGCGTCACCCAGTTCGTTCAGCTCGCGGCTGCCGCCACCGGCCAGCAGCGGTCGGACCACAAACAGACCCAGTACCAGCGCCACAATGGCCAGCACCGCGGTTTGAATGATCGACATCAGGTCGAGTTCCATACCCTTGAACATGGAGGATTCGGCGGAGGTGCCCATTGGCAGGACCGGCTGGAAATTCATCGACTTCAGAGTGATCACGTCGCCACGGCCTTCGTTAAAGCCAACCGCAGAGGCCACCAGTTCACGCAGTGCTTCGAGTTCTTCATCCGGACGCGGGGTCACAACAGGTTCCCCCAGATCGTTTTCGGTTTGGGTGCCGTTCACCAACACCGCAACGGTCATCCGTTTCACCGCGCCTGGCTGACGCAGAATCTCGCGCTGTGTTTCAGACACCTCGTAATTTATGCGTTCACGGGTTTCACGGTTCTGGTTGGTGGAGCCGGAGCTACCGGCGGCATCCCCATCCGGCAGGTTGGAGGCCACGGTCACCTGACCTGAGGCATTTTGAGAATCAGTGCTGCGCTCTTCGGTGTCAGTGCTGATCGCCACACGGCTGGCAGGATCAAAAATCCGCTCGGTGATGGATTCGGTCTCGGTCACCGTCTCGATGCTGACTTCGACAACCGCATTGCCCGGCCCTACGCGGGCTTCAAGCATGCGCTGCACCGCCAGACGGGTTTCTTCTTCTTTGTTGTCGCCCACTTTGGTGCTGGTTTCATCGGCCACACCCACCAGACCGCCGCTGCCATCAATAATGGCAACATCTTCTGGAGAGAGACCGGAGACCGCGGAGGCCACAAGGAATCGCAGGGCCTGCGCGTGTTTGTTAGGCAAATCCCCGGCAGGTGTGGTGATCGTCACGGAGGCGGACGGTTTAATATGCCGTTGGAAGGGATTGGAAGAGGCGTTGGCAATATGCACGCGCGCCTGGCTGATCAGCGGGCTGACAACAATGGTACGTGCCAGTTCACCCTCTTTGGCGCGCCAGTAAGCTGCATCAAACATTTGCGATGTGGTGCCAAAGCCGGACAGCGAATCGAGCAGTTCGTAGCCTTGAGTCGTATTGGCGGGCAAACCTTCACTTGCGAGGGTCATGCGCAGCTCGTCTCGCGCGCCGGAAGCTACATAAATAGATCCGCCGCGCACTTCGTAAATGGCACCGCGTTGTTCCAGAGCGGTGACGACCTCACCGGCCGCTCCGCTTTCCAAACCACTATATAAAAGGGCCATTCCCGGTTTGGTGGCGACCCGACCCAAAGACAATACGGTCGCAAAAACCGCAATCGTGGCCAATACGACGATCACCTTTCGCCGATTGTCCATTGCTGTCCACATATTCAAAAAATTTTGCACGTCTCTTCTCCGTGGGATCGCACCTTCTGCACGACCGTCACGAACTGTTTCTCTCAACAGACTTAATAATCGGTTAGTTTCTGTGTGGGAGAAGTTGCAGGGACAAAGAATTTGGAACCTGTGATGACTGACGAAACTGTCGAGACAGAAGACGCACCGAAAAAAGCGTCAAAACTCCCTTTAATCATTGGGATCGTGCTGGCTTTGGTTGGCGGCGGCGGCGGATTTTTCGCCGTCTATTCGGGTATGATTTTGGGGAATGATTCTGCTGAAGTGGCCGAAGAATCGGCGCCTGCGGAAGAGATCGAAGCACTGCCTGACGTTGTTTACGTCGGGATGGATCCTCTTATTGTTTCACTGACTTCCAGTGGCGGCGCCGACTACCTGCGGTTCCGCGCCCAGTTGGAAGTGCCAAGCGATCATCAGGAAGAAGTCGAGCGGGTGTTGCCGCGTGTTGTGGATGTGCTGAACGGCTATCTGCGGGCGCTGAACACATCGGACATCGAATCGCCGGATGCGCTGGTGACCTTGCGATCGCAAATGCTGCGTCGCGTACAAATTGTAACCGGACCTGAACGTGTTTCCGACCTTCTGGTCATGGAATTCGTGTTGAACTGAGGAGTGTCGAGATGAACTTGATCGCAGATATCTTGTTGGTAGCCGGTGCCCTCGGGGCAGGCATCTATTGTTTTGTACTGGCGCGTCGCCTGTCCAAATTCAACGATTTGGAATCAGGTGTGGGCGGGGCCGTGGCGGTTTTGTCCGCCCAGGTGGATGACATGACCCGCACCCTGAAGGCCGCACAAGGCACCGCTGGAAAATCCACCGAACGCCTGGAAGCGCTGACGCAACGCGCGGAAGGGGTTTCTAAACGTCTTGAGCTGATGATGGCGGCGATGCACGACATCGAAGACGCAAAACCTGCCAAAGCAAAGGCCGCGCCGGAACCGGAAGAGGTGGAAGACACCCCTGAACCGGAGGCAGAGGCTCCTGTAGAGGCAGAGATTGCGGAACCCGATTCGGCGGAAGAAACCGCTGAGGATGAAAACTGGGCCCGGATGCAGGCAGAAGCCATTGCCGCAGAAGAAGCCAAGTTGATCCGTCGCGCCAAGAAAAAAGCCAAGAAGAAAGCCAAGAAAAAGGCGGCGATGGCTCTGGCAGCCATGCAGGCGGAGGCCGCACCGGCGGCAGCGAAGCCTGCGGCAGAAGACAAAGCGCCGGAAGCTGGCACCATGTTTAAACGCCACGTCGCCTAACTGGAGCGTATGTGATGAAAAAAGACGCCAAGAAAACCCGCGCCAAGGCGGCTGCGGAAACGCTGACCAAGCCGGACGCCCCGGCAGGGAAAGCGAAGGCCAAGAAGAAAGCGCGCCGGAAACAGTCCAAAGGAAGTCTGTTTCTGATTGCGACGTTTTTGATTGGCTCCGCCACCGTGCGCGTGGGAATCAGTGCCAACGAAGCTTTGGCGCGCGAAGAGCCGCTTTTTGAATCGCCGCTGGCCAGCATGGCCAAACCGGAAACCTGTGAGCCGCCAGAAGACCTGCGCGAGCTGATGGCTGTGTTCAAAGAACGAGAACAGCGCATCGAGCAACGCGAAGCAGAGATCAAGAATCGCCTGCAAGCGCTGAATGTGGCGGATGGCGAAGTGACCCGCAAACTGGCCGCACTGGAGGATGCCGAAGGGCGTCTGCGCAGCTTGATCGCCCTGTCTGAGACAGCCGCCGAAGACGATCTGGGGCGACTCACCCAGGTGTATGAGACCATGAAGCCCAAGGATGTGGCCGCTCTGTTTGAAGAGATGGACCCGAAATTTGCCGCTGGTTTCATCGGACGTATGAAACCGGAGAGCGCTGCGGGCGTCATGGCGGGCATGGCCCCGGATGCGGCCTACACAATCAGCGTAATTTTGGCCGGTCGGAACGCAAATACCCCCACCGAATGAGAACTTGTTAACCGGCGTCGGCCTATGGTCGGACTGAAACGCTACTAGGAGTTTGAACCCGTGCTAGGCATTATTGGCATCGCTGTTGTTTTTATCATGGTGTTGGGCGGATACGTTCTTGCCGGTGGTAGTCTTGGCCCGATTATGAAGGCCCTTCCGTTTGAGATGATCATCATCGGCGGCTCCGGTGTGGGCGCCTTTCTGGTGTCCAATGACGGTTCTGTGGTGAAGCATACGCTGAAAGATCTCGGCAAGGTCTTCAAAGGCCCCAAATGGAAGCCGGATGACTACAAGGATCTGCTGTGTTTGCTGTTTGAGCTCATACGATTGGCCAGGAAAAACCCTGTGGCCATCGAAGAGCACATCGAGAACCCGGATGAATCTGACATTTTCCAAAAATACCCACGCATCACTGCGGACAAAGAAGCGATCAACCTGATTGCTGACACCATGCGCTCTGCGTCGATGAACTATGACGATCCACATCAGGTGGAAGAGGTGTTGGAGAAGCGAATCGAAGCCAATTTCCACCATGCGATGCACCCCAATCACGCGTTGCAGTCACTCGCGGACGCGCTTCCGGCGCTGGGAATTGTTGCGGCGGTTCTGGGTGTTATCAAAACCATGGGCTCGATCGACCAACCACCAGAGGTTCTGGGTGGCATGATTGGTGGCGCGCTTGTGGGTACGTTCCTTGGGGTTTTCCTCGCCTATGGTCTGGTGGGTCCGTTTGCCGCCAAAATCAAAGGTGTGGTCGAGGATGAGGCGCATTTCTATCAGCTGATCCGTGAGGTGCTGATTGCGAACCTGCACAACCACTCGCCAAACATCTGTATCGAGGTGGGGCGTCAGAACACGCCGGGCCACAACCGTCCGCAGTTTGCGGAGCTGGAAGAGGCGCTGGCCGAAGTGAAGAAGGAAGCGGCATGAAACAGCTTCTGCTTGCTGTTCCGATGGTATTGGCGGCCTCTGCGGGGGCCGCACAAGACGTGCTGTTCCGGTCCGGCGAGCACGAAGACTTCACCCGTTTGGTGGCAACGCTGCCATCGGCACAAACCGACTGGACCGTGTCGCGCGACGGGCGGTTTTACACCATCAAAATCGAGGGTGACGACGTCAACCTGCGCACCAGCACCATCTTTGACAAAATCCCGCGAGACCGATTGGCCAATGTTGTTGCCAATGACGCTGCTGGGGAGTTGGAGCTGGAACTGGCCTGTGCCTGCCGTGTGGTGTCGATCCCTTACGACGGGCGCTATGTGATCTTTGACATTCGCGACGACCTGCCACCCGCGCAGAACGACGACCTGCCACAGGTGCCGCTATCTTTTGGCGAGGCTGTGCCGGTTGAGAAAAAACCACAGCGGCAGTTCCGTTTCTCGTCTTTTGAGGCGGCAAGCCCGACACCACCACCGGTGCAGGTGGCCGCCGCCGAGCCCAAGCCGGATTTTTCCGACTTGCTGGCCCTGGACAATTTTGTCGACCGCAGCGCCCAGGTGCAGGTCTTGCGCGGTGATCTGATCAAACAGGTTGACCGCGCGGCCAATCAGAACCTGTTGCAGGCACAAACTCCCGAGGTGGAAGACACCAGCGGGTTGGTGGGCAAACCTGTGAAAACCGCTGAATCGCAGATGCCGCAGCTCAACAGCTCGGACCATGTGCCGCCGCAAGCGGCCGTTGGAAAAGATCTCAACATCGTCGCCTACAACGTGCTGGACGAAGTGGGCCGCGACATCGCGGCGCTGCTCAGCGGACAAGTGACCACCGGCATGTGTTTGCCGGACTCGGCTGTGAACATCGCTGACTGGAGCGGCGAAGGCACTTTTGTTCAGGAGCTTGGCCGTCTGCGTCAAGAGGTTGTAGGCGAGTTTGACCGCACCAACAAAGATGCCCTGCGTGAACTGGCGCAGCTCTATGTGCATTACTCCTTTGGCGCGGAAGCACTGCAGATCATGGATCTGCTGCCGGAAAGTGGCGAGAACAACATCCTGATTGCGATGGCGCATATCATGGATGGGCGCGAGCCGCCTGAGGACAATCCGTCTTTTGCGAGCCAGGGACATTGCGCCGGAAACTCAGCCATGTGGGCCGCTCTGTCGGGCGAAACCCTGGTTGGGGAAAGCGCAATCCACGGCGCATTGGATGCGCTACAGAAAATGCCACGTCACCTGCGTGAATATCTTGGGCCGCAGCTGAGCAACCGGTTGGTTGCACAAGGTCAAACAGAAGCAGCGATGCTGGTTCTGAACGGGATTGAGCGCACTTCGCCCAAGCCGGACATCAACTTTGAGTTTGCCGAAGCCACGCTGAACGCGGAACTGGGCAACACCGAGGAAGCCACCGAAGCGCTGACGGAAATTGCCACGCAGAACACCGAGATTTCCACGAAAGCAATCATCGACCTGGTGGAGACCCACGTAGCACAAGGAGATGCGCCCTCACCCGAGACTGTATCTTTGGTCGGCGCCCTGGCTGTGGAACACAAAGGCGGCGCCATGGGGCCGGATCTGCGCCGCGCGCATGCGTTGGCGCGGATGATGGAGCACGAATTTGGTGAAGCCTTCAAAATCATCAACGATATCGAGACCCGCGACGGAGCCGAGGCCGCTGAAGATGTGCGCAGCCAACTGGTGATGGCCGTGTTGGAGCATGCCGATGATTTCGAGGTGATTTCCTGGTCGATTCAGGAACGTCTGGCCTCCCCTGGCCGGATTTCGACAGCCACTGCGTTGCAGCTGGCCCATAAGACTTTCGAGATGGGCTTCCTGGGTGAAACCAAACGCCTGATGCAAGCCGCGCAGACGGTGATTCCGACGGATGAGAAACGCCTGTTGAATGCCCGTCTGGCTCTGGCGGAAGCCTTGCCGAAACGCGCCGAAGCGGAGTTGATGGGCATGGAAACCCCGATTGCCGATCGCCTGCGGGCGCAAGCCAAAGCCATGGCTGGCGATCATGCCGGTGCGGCGCGTTTGCTGGCCGAGCTCGGCGAACGCGGATTAGCTGAAACCGAAGCCTGGCTAGACGGCGACCTGGCGTCTCTCACAGCGTCAGAGAACGAAGTTTTGCGACGCGCCTCCACCTATCTCTTGCCGCCGGAAGAAGGCAACGAGGCCGAGGCGGCCGCAGATCGTGTGACCGAAGGCATGTTGGCGCGCAATCGGGCCTTGCTGGAGGGGGCGGCGGAGAGCCGAGGCGTGCTGGGCGAATTGCTCGATCTGCACAGCGTGACCGAGCCATCTTCTTAACACCGGTTACCACATCTTAACCATGCGCCGATAGCTTGGGCCTTGAACTGGGGCAGAAAGCTATCGGTATGAAAAAACAGTACGTTTTCAACGCGATGTCGCGATTCTATGGCGACTCACTCAAGGCCATCACAATCGGTCTTCTGGGACTTGTGACAAGTCTCCTTTTGGTTTTTACCATATTTGTACAAGACAGCACCGATGGCGCGGAAACCCACAACAGGGATGACGCGGCCCATCAAGCTCGCCCCTCCAATAATGCCGCCACAATCAAAGCCAGTTTTAAACGCGATCTGGCGCAATCGCCGGATCAGGCGCTGATGCCGGTGAAGCGCACTGCCAATGTGATCCGCGAAAACAACTTCCCGCTGCTTCAACGCAGCGGTTCAACTGGCACGATGGGCTCTCTTGTGCCGCTTGGGTCCGGATCGGGCCGATCACTGCTGAGCAATGGAGGGTAATCCGTGAACCCAACCTTCTCCATCAAAGCGCTTTTTAGCCCGACGATCCTGCTCGCCCTCGCCCTGATGGCGATTATTGTCATGATGATCCTGCCGATGCCCTCCTGGGTGTTGGACATCGGGTTGGCCGCGTCTTTTGCCCTCGCGATTCTGATCTTCACTGTGACGCTGTTTATTGAGCGTCCGTTGGACTTTTCCGCCTTCCCCACCATCCTGCTGGCCTCGCTGATGCTGCGCCTGTCACTGAACGTGTCCTCGACCAAGCTGATCATTGGGCAAGGTCACACCGGCACCAACGCTGCGGGTGATGTGATCGAAGGCTTTGCCAATTTCGTCATGGGCGGCAGCGTGTTTTTGGGACTTGTGGTGTTCTGTGTGCTGCTCATCGTGAACTTCATGGTGATCAACAAAGGTGCCACTCGGATGGCCGAAGTGGGCGCGCGTTTTGCCCTCGACGGCATGCCTGGTAAGCAGCTTGCGATTGACAGCGATATGTCCGCCGGTGCGATTGACCACGCCGAAGCCAAAGCCCGCCGAGAGCGCGAGCAGCAGGAAACCACCTTCTTTGGCTCGCTCGATGGTGCGTCAAAGTTTGTGAAAGGCGATGCGATTGCCGGCCTGTTGATCACGCTGTTGAACTTGGTGATGGGCCTGATCATGGGCGTCGCCATTCATGGCATGCCGATTGGCCAGGCGTTTGAGACCTATGCCATTCTGACCGTGGGTGACGGCCTGGTGACGCAGATCCCGGCCGTGATCATCTCGATTGCCTCTGCCTTGCTGCTGGCCCGTGGTGGCACCACCGGCTCCACCGATCTGACCCTGCTGAAACAGCTGGGCAACTATCCTCCTGCGATTGCCACCGTGGCCGTGCTGATGATGTTGTTTGCGCTGGTGCCTGGCCTGCCATTCCTGCCCTTCCTGGCGGGTGGTGGTGTGCTTGGTTTTGCCGCGTATTACCTGCACCAGAAGAAGAAAGAAGAGGCCGAAGCCAGCCTTGAAACCGATGAGGAAGACGCACCGGTTCTGCCGCGCGACAAGCCCATCGGCGACGTGCTGGATCTGGACGACATCCACGTGGAATTTGCCACCGATCTGGTGAACATGGTGCTCGATCCGGGCGCGGGTCTGGATGCGCGCATCACCAATATGCGCACCCATGTCGCCTCGACTTACGGCCTGATCCTGCCGGAAATCCGCCTGACCGATGAACCATCGTTGCCTAACGGCACCTACACTATTCGCATTCAAGGCGTAGAGCAGGTACGTGACCGTCTGGAGCCGGAGAAGGTTCTGGCGCTCGCTGGTGACAGCCCGGATTCGCTGCCTTCTGGTGAGGATGTGTCCGAGCCGGTCTACGGCGCCCCTGCCCGCTGGATCGACAGCGCTGCGCAGGAGAAAGCCGCTCTCGCAGGCATCACCATTGTGACACCTGGCGAAGTTCTGGCGACCCACCTGCTGGAAACCATCAAATCTAACTTTGGCCGTCTGCTGACCTTCAAGGCGCTGCGTCGCATTCTGGATGAGATGATGAACCTGTCTGATCCGGTACGGGCCGATGCCAACCGCCGGATGATGGATGAGTTTGTGCCTGACAAAGTACCGCTCGATCTGCTGCACCGCATTTTGCGCATGCTGCTGGATGAACAGGTATCGATCCGCAACATGCCGCTGATTTTGGAATCCATCGCCGAAGCGCGCCATGTGAGCGTGCAGCCAGAAGCAATCTGCGAGAATGTGCGTCAGCGTCTAGGTTTCCAGTTGATTTCCGATCTGAAGCGCGACGATGGTACCATTCCTTTGGTCCAGCTGGCTCCGGAGTGGGAAGACACTTTTGCGACCTATCAAGTGGATGGCGACGCGGGCGGCATGGATGTGGCGCTGCCGCCGGATGTATTCAACGCGCTGGCGCAATCGATTTCCGACCGGATGACTGATGCAGGCAACAGCGGGATTTTTGCCGCGCTTGTGACGTCTACCAGGCGCCGGCGTTTCCTACGCACGGTGCTCAGCGCCAAGGGCATCTCCAATCCTGTGCTCAGTTTTGAGGAAATTGGACTGGATGCACGGCCCGCCCTTGTTGGGGTTGTTGCCGCATGATGGAGACCGCCCTCTTCCTTCTGAACACCACAGAAGCCGCGCTTTGGCACGGCTTTTTGGTGTTTTTGCGGGTGGGCACAGCGGTGGCTTTGCTGCCAGCCTTTGGCGAGACCTCGGTGCCGACGCGCATCAAGCTGGGTTTGGCTTTGGCGTTCACTGTCATTGTCGCGCCAGCCGTGCCGGTGTTTGAAAGCGCTGAACCGACGTTCCCGTTGATTGCGCAATATGCGCTGACCGAAACCATCAGTGGCTTTCTGATGGGCATTGGCATTCGCATGTTTGTGTTTGCATTGCAGACCGCAGGCACAATTGCCGGTCAGTCGACATCTTTGGCGCAGCTTTTGGGCGGCGCGGCGGGCGAACCACTGCCAGCGATTGGTAATGTGTTGGTGATTGCAGGTCTCGCGCTGGCGGTGACAATGGGGCTGCACGTCTATGTCGCGCGTTATCTGATCGGATCTTACATGCTGTTCCCCGCTGGCACCTTTCCGCCGCGGGAAATCATGACTGAATGGGGCGTGCCGCATATGGCACAGGCGTTCAACATGGCGTTCCGCCTGGCGGCGCCGTTTGTTATTATTTCGGCGATCTACAACCTGATGCTTGGCGTGATCAACCGCGCCATGCCGCAGTTGATGGTGGCCTTCGTGGGTGCGCCGCTGATCACAGCGGGCGGCCTGTTTCTTTTGTTCCTTGTGGCGCCCGCGCTGCTCACCCTGTGGTGGGGCGCGATGGAGGCCTTCATGATCAACCCGGTTGAGGGCCTGAGATGAGCGGCGGCGGTCAGGACGACGACAGCGAAAAGAGTTTTGAGCCCACCCAGAAGAAACTGGATGATGCGCGCAAAAAAGGCGAGATCGCCAAGTCCATGGATGTCTCTGTGGCGGCTGGCTACCTCGGCCTGACGTTGGCGTTTCTGACCGTTGGCGCCGCCACCATCAAGTCGGCAGGCAACGGTTTGATGGTTTTGTTGGATCAGGCGGATGAACTTGCACCAATGGTGTTTGAGGGCAATCCGTCCACGCCGCTTGGCGGGATCATGCTCGAAACCATAACGTCCGTGGCGCCCTGGTTTGTGGTGCCGATGGTCGCGGTGATCCTCAGCGTGATAGCCCAGCGCGCCTTTCTGGTGACGCCATCCAAACTGGCACCCAAACTGTCGCGCATCAATCCGATCTCCAACGCCAAAAACAAATTTGGCCGCAGCGGTCTGTTTGAGTTTGCCAAGAGCTTTGCCAAGCTGGTTATCTTTTCGGTCTGCCTTGGCTTCTTCCTGAAGGCACGTATGGCGGAAATGGCTTCCGCCATTCAGCTTGATGCGATCATGGTCCCCGCCCTTCTGGGCCGCCTGATGCTTGAGTTTTTGATGATTGTGATTGTCGTCTCCGCCTCGATCGCGGTGATCGACTATTTCTGGCAGCGTGCCGAGCACATTCGCAAAAACATGATGACCCGCAAGGAAATGACCGACGAAAGCAAAGAGGCCGAGGGCGATCCGCATATGAAACAGCAGCGGCGTCAAAAAGGTCAGGAAATTGCCATGAACCAGATGCTGGCGGATGTACCGGATGCGGATGTGGTCATGGTGAACCCGACGCACTACGCCGTCGCGCTGAAATGGTCCCGCATGCCCGGCGCCGCGCCGGTCTGTGTCGCCAAAGGTGTGGACGAAGTTGCCGCCAAAATCCGCGAAGTGGCACAGGAAAACGCTGTGCCGATCCACCGCGATCCGCCTTCAACACGGGCGCTGCACGCGGTTGTGGAAATTGGCCAGGAAGTGCCCCCGGATCACTATGCGCCGGTGGCGGCTGCCATCCGATTTGCCGACGCCATGCGTCAACGTATGAAAGGCCGCGTATGAGCGACGATCTGAAAGAGCTGAATGTGATCACCCAGGCGCGTTATCAGAAGGCGCAGGCGGCGATGCAATCCATTCAAGCAGAGGAAAACAAACTGCGCGGGCTGCTCAACGATCTGACAGAGCAGGAAAAGAACGGACGCGACGCACTGACTGGCGACACCGCCATGCGCATCACCGGCGGCGACCTGGCCTGGAACAGCTGGATTGGGCGTAACCGCAAGATCCTGAACCATCAGCTGGCCAATGTGATGGTGCGCAAGGAGATGGCCTATAAAGATCTCCAAAAGCACTTTGGGAAGGCCGATGTGATGGAAAAACTTCTGGAGCACGAGGTGCAAACCCACCGTCAAATGCGGGCAGTGGCGCTGGTGGATTCGATCATGGAAGGCAAGTTGAGCTGCGGCATGTGAGCCAACTGATCTTTCAGACACCCAAAAAAGGCGGCGCTGATGAGCGCCGCCTTTTTTGTCATATTGAGGCCTATGGATTAAGCGATGTCCTGACGGGTGATCTGCACAATCAACACATCGGTGATCTCGTCGCCGTAGGCTTTTTGGGCCACTTCCAGGAAGGTTTTGCGCAGCCGGTCCAGCTTGCTGGAGTTGGTGAAGGCCCCGTTGAAGCCGCCGATATTGGCATGATCAAACATGGTTTGCAGCAGTGCGCCGCGAATGCGGGGTTCCGCCTCAAAGATCGCTTCGCGACTTCCGGCTTCCGCTTCAATTGTGAGTGTAATCAAAATCAGCGATGCAACAGCGTCATCATTCACAACTGGCACAATGAACTGATCTACCAGATCGATGTACTCACGACCGGATGGCGGGCCTTCCTCTTCGTCGCCTTTGGCTGTTTTTTCGGCGTGTTCTTCACTTTCGCCTGCTTCGGTTGGCTCCACTGGCGCAGGCTCCGGACGCAGGGCAAGCCCTGCGCCAACGCCGGCACCAATGCCAACCAGAAGAAGGATGATGGGGAGAAGTTTCTTCATCAGATCACCCAATTAGTAAGGCAGGACCGCGTCCATGACCTGTTGACCCCAACGTGGTTGCTGCATGTCGGTGATCTGGCCACGACCGCCGTAAGACACACGTGCGGAGGCAATTTTGTCGAAGGTGATTTCATTCTGACGGGAGATATCTTCAGACCGGGCAAAGCCGGACACCAACAGCTCACGCAACTCGTAGTTCACGCGCAGCTCCTGGGAGCCTTCGATGGCCAGAACACCGTTTGGCAACACGTCCACAACAGTGGCCGCAACACGCAGGGTGAGTTTCTCGCTGCGCTTCACAGAGCCATCGCCGGAACTTTTGCTGTCAGAGCTAATGTCGACCAGTGGATCGGTGGTGGCCCCGTTTGGCAGGCGCTCGTTGATCCGCTGAGGCAGGCCCGCAAGAGCTGGCAAACTCAGGCTGTCGGAGCCGCTGCGATTGCGCTCGGATTCGTTTTTGATCTGGGCTTTTTCATCCACCTCGATCACCACGGTCAGAATATCACCACGGCTGGCGGCACGGCGGTCGCCAAGCAGGGAGGCTTTGTTGCCGCTCCAGAGCGATGCGGTGTCAGACCGACGTGAAACGCTGGCCTGTTGCGGCAGCGGCGGGTTCATCATCGCATAGTGCTCTTGATTGTTGGTGGTTGGGGTGAAGCTGGGCGCTTTGCCCATGTGATCGGTGCGGCCACAGCCGGACACGGCCAGCGCCACAAGAAGAAGTGTTGTCGAGAGAATACGCACTGGTGTGTTCCTTTAATTGGCGACCTGGATATTGCCGTTGGGCAATACGGTTCCGGTGATGGTGGAGCGGGAGCTGAGGTTCATGACGCGCAGGCGTTCGCCTTCGCCGCCACGGGCCAGAGAGCGGCCTTCGGTTTCAATGTTCAACCCGTTGGCACTGTAGATCAGGGTGACAATCTGGTTGCGTTCGACCAGCGCCGGCTCGCCAATGTCCCCTTTGCGGACAGGACGGCCGGGATAGATCGCCTTACGGGCTTCTTTGCCAATGACCGCTTCCAAATCGGTATGTACGCCGGGCACATCGCCTTGTTTGAGACCAACCACACCCGGTTCAATGATGGTGTTGGCGCGGATGATTTCGGTGGCGACCACGATTTCCGCAGAAACCGGAGCGGCCAGAACGGTAAGGATGAGGGCGAGAGCGCGTTTCATCTTAGCGCACCTGCGCCGTGGCAGCCATCATCTGGTCTGCTGCGGTGATGACTTTGGCGTTGAGTTCGTAGCCACGCTGCGCTTCGATCAGTTCGGTCACTTCGCGCACCGCATCCACGGAGCTGTCTTCCAAATAACCCTGACGCAGGGTGCCAAGGCCATCTTCGCCTGGGTTGGTCACATTGGGCGGACCAGAAGCTTCGGTTTCAGAGAACAGGTTTCCGCCAAGCGCTTCGAGGCCTTTGGCGTTGGTGAAGCCAGCCAATGTAAACTGCCCCAGCTCTTCGGCCTCGGTGGCATCATCAAAATAAGCAAACACCTGACCATCCCCATTGATGGAAATGCTGGTCGCATCCTCTGGAATGGTGATTTCAGGGGCCACTGGGTAGCCGTCAGACGTGACGATCAAACCATCGGCGCTGCGCTTTAGGCCACCGTCGCGGGTGTAGGCCGCTTCGCCGTTTGGCAGAGTGACTTCGAGATAACCTTTGCCTTCGATGGCCACGTCCAGATCACCGCCGGTGTTGGACAGGGAGCCTTGTTCCAGGTTCACGTTGATCGCTGCGGCACGCACACCGAGGCCAACCTGGACACCGGTTGGCAGAACCGAGCCGTCGGAGGCGCTGATCGCCCCGGCGCGGGAGACCTGTTGGTAGTGCAAGTCCGCAAACTCGGCGCGACGGGCGTTATAGCCGGTCGTCGACATGTTGGAGAGGTTGTTGGAGATCGTCTCAACACGCAGTTGCTGAGCGCTCATACCGGTGGCTGCAATTGTCAGGGCACGCATTCTGCTGTCCTCTTTCTAAATGTTATCTGACGAAGGTTTTCACCGCATCACGGATGCGATTGTGTTCGTTTTCCAGGAAGGTCTGCCCCATCTCATAGGCACGTTGCACCTCGATCATGCGGGACAATTGAGTGATCGGGTTCACGTTGGAGTTTTCCAGAAACCCCTGCAGAACGCGGGCTTCTTCGATGGGTTCCACGCCATCAGGCGCCTCAAACAACACGCCGGTTTCCCGTTTCAAATCAAGTGGGTTGACCGGACGATAGATCCCGAGCTGACCAAGCGGGTTGCCGTCCACGCTAAAGGTACCGTCAGAGGAGACATCCACGCTTTTGGCATCTGGCGGAATGAAGATCGGCGCGCCACCGGCATCAAGCACTAGGTGGCCGTCCATGTTCACCAGATCGCCATTTTGATTTGGTGCAAACGCACCAGCGCGGGTCAGACGCTCGCCGTTCGGGGTCTGCACCATAAAAAAGCCGGGGCCCTCAACGGCAAAATCCAGGCTTCCGCCTGTTTGCTTCAACGCGCCCTGCTCCAGCGAGGTCATCTGCACATTGGCCGTCGCCATGGAGATACTCTCGGTGCCTGGGGCAGATTTGATGAATTCCGAAAACGCGATGCCTTCGGCGCGGTAACCGGTGGTGGCCGCGTTGGCGATGTTGTTTGCCAGAACGTTCATCTCACGGGTGAGACCGGACTGACGGGTCAGCGTTGTGTAGCCTGCGTTGTCCATAGTTAGCCTCCAGCAATCAACGGAACGAGGGTGGATTGAAAAAACGAAACGAGGGTTTGGCTCATGAAACCCATGGTCGCCCAGAAAACGATGACGATGCACAGCACCTTCGGCACAAAGGTCAGTGTCATCTCCTGGATCGACGTCAGTGCCTGAAACAGACCAACCAAGACACCTGAGATCAGCGCCACTGCCAGAATCGGCATGGAGATCATCACCGCGACCCAAAGGCCCTGGCGGAGCGTGTCAAAGAAGAGGGCCTGATCCAGCATCAGACCGGCATACGCAGGATTTCTTGGTAGGCTTCGACCACCTTGTTGCGCACGGTCACGGCGGTTTCGACAGCCAGTTCGGACTGGGCCAGCGCCTGTACCAAAGTGTGCGGGTCAGCTTTGCTGGTCATCGCCTGCATCGAGACCTGCTCGCTTTCCTGAAGGGTGGCGGCAAAGTCTTTTGCCAGGCCAAACAGAGCATTCCCGCCCTGGCTGTTTTCAGCCGGCCCGGTCGCGGGCTTGGAGGCGGTGTAATTCTGAGCGGCTAGTACTGTACGGACATCCATTCTGGGTCTCCTTAGTTAAATTTATTTGCGCAAGAGTTCCATGAGCGACGAGGACATCTGACGGGTCTGGTCAAACATCTTGAGATTGGCTTCGTAGCTGCGCTGCGCTTCGCGCGCGTCAGCGATTTCGATGATCATGTCGACGTTGGAGCCGAGGTAGTTACCGGACGGGTCTGCCATCGGGTGGCTTGGATCAAAGATCTTTTTGCCTTCGGTGCGGTCCAATTGCACCGGGCTGACAGAAACCTGACCATCGCGGGTGGATGTGTCGGCCTCAAAGCTCACGGTCTTGCGCTGATAGCCGGGGGTGTCGGCGTTGGCGATGTTCTCGGACACGTGGCGCAGGCGGGCGGCCTGAGCACGCAAACCTGACGAGGTGACGCTTAATGCGGAACCAAAATCACTCATTGATCATGACTTTCTGTCTTACTTAACGTCCGAGTGCAGTTCGAAGCACGGACAGGGAGGATTTGTAGATGGCCAGCGACCGGTCGTGCTGGCGTTTGACATCAACCGCCTTCAGCATCTCTTCTTCCAGAGAGACACTGTTGCCGCTTGGGGCAACTTCGGCGGTGGCGAGGGACGGGCGCAATGCGGAGGCTTCCAGCCCATGGCCTTGATGACCAGAGCGGGTGGCGCGCATACTGGAGGCACCACCGTCATTGCGGTAGACCTCTTTAAACGGCGTGATGTCGCGAGCTTTGTAGCCCGGCGTATCGGCGTTTGCCATATTCTGAGCCACAACCGACTGGCGTACAGCGGCGTGTTGGCCCATGGCATGTGCAGTTTTAAATACGTTCAAATTCTTGAACACGGGGTTTCTCCCTCGATGGCTTAAATCAAGGCTTAACCCTGATTCCTTTAGAAAGGGTTTCGAAGGAACTTTGGAGAATCCAAATGGACGCTAAAGGGCTAGAAAGCCTTGGCGCAGAACTCAAAAGAGTGCGCCCAATCAAAGACATAGGACGAGTCTGCGCGGTTGAGGGCAACCTGCTGCGCGTGAGTGGCCTCAATGCGGTCGCACGAATCGGAGACCTGCTGGAAGTCACGCTTCATGACGGCGCAAAAA
The DNA here is from genome assembly GCF_047124445.1 of Shimia sp. MIT1388. Taxonomy (GTDB): domain Bacteria; phylum Pseudomonadota; class Alphaproteobacteria; order Rhodobacterales; family Rhodobacteraceae; genus Shimia. The sequence continues at coordinate 2,957,025 of NZ_CP138921.1, forward strand.
TTGCCGGTGAAGTGATCCAGCTGCACACACAAGATATGACCATGCTGCCCGATGCGGCGCCGGACGGTGTGTCGATTGGCGACCGTGTGGCCCTGCGCGACCAAGTGGGCATTGCGCCGTCGGATGCCTGGATTGGGCGGATCATTGATCCATATGGCAATCCCCTGGACGGAAAGCCCCTGTTGCGGGGGCCTCAGATGCGGGGGCTGAAGAACGCGCCGCCACCGCCAGCCGCGCGGCGGGCGCTGGGCGATCGGCTGGAAACCGGTATGGCAATTTTCAACACGATGCTGCCGATTGTGAAAGGCCAACGTATTGGTTTGTTTGCAGGTTCCGGCGTTGGTAAATCCAGTCTTATGGGGCAGTTCGCCAAGCATATGACCGGCGATATTGCGGTCATCGCTTTGATTGGGGAACGGGGTCGGGAACTTCGGGAGTTTGTGGAGAATGTGCTGGGGCCAGAAGGGCTTAAGCGGTCTATTGTTGTGGCTGCGACGTCGGACCAATCCCCACTGGTTCGTAGACGTTGCGCGCTCGCGGCGATGAGTGTGGCGGAACACTTCCGGGATGCGGGTAAGCATGTGATTTTTATGGCGGATTCGATCACACGTTTCGCCGAGGCGCACCGAGAAGTGGCCGTTGCATCCGGTGAAATGCCAGCGCTGCGAGGCTATCCGCCATCAACCTCTCATATGATCATGTCGCTGTGTGAACGGGCGGGACCCGGGTTGGAGGGTCAGGGCGATATTACCGGTGTTTTCAGTGTCTTAGTCGCGGGCTCAGACATGGACGAGCCAATTGCTGATATCCTGCGCGGGGTGTTGGATGGGCATGTGGTGCTGGATCGGAAGATTGCGGAACGGGGGCGATACCCGGCGGTGGACCTTCTGCGGTCGGTTTCGCGGAGCCTCCCGCATTGTGCAACGGACCAGGAAAACGCAACAATTTCAGAGGCTCGCAGGCTTTTGGGGGCCTATGAACAAAGCGCCACGATGATCCGGGCGGGGCTGTATTCGGCGGGGTCTGATCCGGTGCTGGATGTGGCGATCAACGCCTGGCCGGAGCTGGATGCCTATATGGGTGACGGCAACAGCGCGTCGATTATGAATGCATTTCAAAAGCTTACGCTACTTCTGCGCCGTGCGGGGGCGAAGGCGTAAACAAGCCTTTTACGAAACGACAAAAGCGCGCCCATTGAGGCGCGCTTTTTGCTGAATTTTCACGTCGGTAATGCGTCGGTATCGCGACTGTTTTGCGACGGTTCTATATGTTGTGGATCAGATCAGTACTGTAACAAGGTCAAAGCAATCTGACCGCCGCTCAAACCCTGTGAAGTGTTGATCTGCGACATGATCAAATAGCGGTCCACAAGCTTCTGTTGCGCGTCCTCACCAACAAATTGGCTAATCTCGGAGTCACCGGTCAGCTTCTCCATACGGCCACGGAAGACCTCGAGCTGTTTATCGAGATCCAACGCGCCAAAAGAGGACGGCAGATTGAAGGTTTGCTCCATCACGTTGCGCAATGGCGGGGAGCCGAGCACCGAAAACCATTTGGTGTTGTCGCTGCCGCCGTTCACCGAAATCTCTTCGAGCTCACGCACCGCGTTGAGCGCCAGGCGCAGGCTCTCGTCTTGCTCGCCTACGGCGATTTCAAACTGCCGGGTGGTGTATTGCTCTTTGATGTTTTCGACGAAGGAATCCTGTTTGTGCCACGGCCCGCCAAGGTCACCAAACCCAAAATCTTTGGCAAAAGCCAAATAGCGCTTGTCCGCCATTTTGTTGGCCAATGCGTCGGAGGCTTGCGAGCCTTCCTCTAGAACTTTCTTCATGAGAAAGGTGTGGTTGATGTCTTCGTCCAACCCGTAGGCACCAAGGGCCACGCGCATCAAGCGGCGGTCTTTGGTCAGGTCTTCAGCGGTTTCGACGTTTTTGATGTTTTCTTCAAAGTAGTCGAGGTCGCGTTGCATCGCAGGCGAGCTTTCGAACGCCTTGGTCTGCGTGTCCATCGTGCGCTGGAGAAAGTTCCACGCAACGAGACCGCTGCCTGCGACGATGGGCTGAAAGCTCATTGGCGTGCCACCGCCATCAAACGGTCCTCACGCGGCAACAATGCGCGCAAAGCCTTGAGGCCCTGATAGTGACGGCCCGCGATCACCGCTTCGGTGGCGGCTGCGATCATCTGACGGCTGTCGTTGTCGGTGAACACCTGGCTCAGATCCTCGATGTGGCGCAGCAGGGTGCGTTCCACGTCGTCGGCATCGGAGTCGCCAGACAGAACCAATTGCAGCGCATAACAGGCGCGGCGCACTGGGGTGTTGGCTTCTTCCGGGTGGATGGCATCCCGCAGGCGCAGGATGTTGGCATTTGGGGTCATGATGGACAGACGGGACCGGCGGTCTCCGTTTTCAATAACTGCGCCATTGACCAGAACCCGCTCTTTAGGGCTCAATTTGAGAACAAGGCCGCTCATGCTGCTGCTGCTCCGCTTCGAAGGCCGCGAAGGATCGCGGTGTTGACTTCCAGTAGGGGCCGCACATTTGCGTCGCCCGCCAGCACTTTTGTGCTGTGATGATCCGTGAATTCCGCGAGATAGAAGATCTGGGCCCGAAGCTGTTCGGGAAGACCGTTGTCGTTGCCGGCTACATCCACGGCGAGAAGGGTCCAAAGGGAGCGGTTCTCATGGATGGCTTCGGCGAGGGCTGGGAAACCACGTTTGCCTTGCATGGCAGCTTGTTTCAGCTTGTGGGTGACCCGCGCGATCACATCATATTCCAGCTTGCCTACTGATTTGGTTGGCGCTGCGGCCTGCCCGTAGGCACGTTTAGCGAGAGCATTTGGTGTCACGTCGGAGTTCTCCCGATATGCGAGACAGAAATTAGAAAGATGGAGATGCTGGGGGCGCCGTTCGAGCGCCCCCAACTAAGTCCATTAGCGGAAGAGCGACAGCAGCTGCTGTGGCGCCTGGTTCGCGATAGACAGCGACTGTGTCGCCAGCTGTTGCTGAACCTGCAGAGCCTGCAGACGTGCGGAAGTTTCTTCCATATCGGCGTCAACCATGGAACCGATACCCGAAGTCAGGGAGTCAGACAGCTTCGATACGAAGTCGTTCTGAGTGCTGATACGGGATTCAACGGTACCGAAAGCGGCGGCTGCGTCGATGGAGGTGGTGATCAGACCTTCGATGGCGCCCAAAGCTGCCTGTGCGCCACCCAGGGTGGACACGTCAATGTTGGCAAGCTCAGCAAGGCCACCAGAACCGGCGTTTTTCCAAGAACCAGTGATGGAAACGTCTTCCGTACCAGTGTTGTCAAACAGCAATTCGCCTGGGTTGGTGCCGCTATCGTAGTCTACGGTCACGCCAGTACCGAGGGATTCGATAGCAGATTTCAGACCAATCGCGACGATGTCTTCCGCCGTTGTGGAAGCAGCGTCTTCAGCGGTCAGAGTGTAGCTAGCGGTTTGGTCACCAATAGAGATGGAGACTGTGTCGCCAGCGTTCCAGCCACCAGCGCCTTCCTGGATCAGGATGCTCTCTTGTGCGCCTGCGTCAACGGAAGCCACAAAAGTGTCACCGTTAGCAGAAACAGTTGCACCACCACCGCCTGCAGCGAAGACGTCGTTGTTGACGTAGCCACCGGTGGACAAGTCTTGGTTGTTCACGCGGATTGAGGACGCGCTAACAGCACCAGTGTTGTCACGATCAAGCGAGGAAAGAACATCAGTAAAGCCGGTACCGCTAACCAGGTTCAGGCCGTTGAACTGGGCTGCGCCCACAACGGAACCAATCTGGTCACGCAGGTCGGAAACTTCGGCCTGCAGCTTGGTGCGGTCCACGTTGTCACCCTGTGCGGCAACAATACGCTCTTTCATCTGACCCAGAAGGTCGGTCACTGTTTCGGTTGCGTTACGGGCAACAGCAACAGTGGATTCACCCAGCGAAAGGCTCTCTTTCACCGATTTGAAACCGTTTACGTCAGATTCCATAGTTTTGGAAATCGCCCATACCGCAGCGTTTTGCTTGGCGTTGGCAACCTTCTTACCAGTCGAGATAGCGGACGTGGTGTCAGACAGGCTGGAGTTAACGGATTTCAGGGTTTGCAGCGCAACCATTGCGCCGTTGTTAGTCAGAATGCTGGACATGGCATTTCCTATATGTCGTGACGCTTTTGCGTCGGGTTGTATTTTGCGCCCCTACGCATTGGGGGCACTCCTGAACGTCATTCTGACATCTACCGGTCGGCTCAGGTCCGTGTCCGGTGCCACCCTCATTGGGATGCGGGATCAACATGGCGCGGTAAGTGCTAACGTTTCCCTAAACCCAAACCAGACAATCGGTGGCATTTTAAACAAACTTGGAAGAGTGCGATTTATGCTCTCTTTTCAACACGTTGACCGGCACTTAGCTGAACTGCCTGACGCTGGCCGCGGTTGTCATAAGATTCGAAAGAGGTGCGCACGCGGCGCAGGGTGCCCATGCGCTCCTGAGTGGCGCGCAAACCGGCCTGTGCCGATTCCAAAAGCTGCTGGTTGCGGGCGAATCCCTCTTGCAATGGTGCGAGGTCGTCGGCGTCGATCTCCTCTTCCTCCTGCAAGGTGGTGAGCTCTTCAAACAGTGCTTCTTTGCGTTCCAGAAGATCAGGCAGCGCGTTCAGCTTACCTTCGATCAGCGCGGTGCGCTCCTCTTCCAGCAGCTCCTGAAACGAATCGATCAGCGGGAAGTCTACGGTTTCATCAGACATCGGCGCGCTCCTTGAGGGCGTTGAAGAACGCCTCGGACAGGCCGATGCCGCCAGCGTCCACCATGGCGCGGGCCTGCTCCTGTACAAGGAAGGAGGAGAACTGGTCTTCGCCAGCGCCACCGCCGAAAGATTCGCTGGTTTTTCCGAGGCCTGCGGATTTCAGCATCTCGGCCAGGAACCCGGCTTCGAGCTCTTTAGCGGCGTCACGCAGCGCAGTTTCACGGGCGCTGGGCGTGGGTTGAATGGGCGGCGCAGCGGGCGCCACGATGGGGGATGTGTTGAGCATTTCTTGCCTCACAGTCTAAACGCGGGTTTTTTAGTTGTGGCCGAGGACGGTAAAGAAAGTGGTAAGGAAGACTCAGGTAGAGAGGTCGGCGTGGAAGAATTCCCGGAGACCGCTATGCTCAATCTGCCCTTTGTAACCCAACCGTCTGCGCCCAGCGAGACAGGTGCCACTCAGAAACCGACCGACCCAAAGCGGGAAAGCGACGACTTTTCCAAGGCTTATGAGGCGTCGGACAAAGGCAACGACCGTCCTTCCGAGGACGTGAACGACACCCGCACAACTGACCAGACCGACGAGGATACTGCGCCGAAAGAGGCCGATTCGCGGCCTGACAAAGACGGCAAACAGGCCAAATCTGACGGGCAGGACAAAGGGTCTGAAGCGCCTGATGATGCAGATTTTGCAGCTGTGGAAGTGGCGGAAGCGGTTGAAGATGCGCCCGAAGTGGCCGCCAAAGTTGCGGAGGTGAAACCCGCAAAAGGCACAACCGAGAATGCCGCGCTGATGAAGCTGGCGGGTCAGACCGGAGACACGACCAAACAAGCCACGGCGCAACCCACACAGACCCCTGATGTGAAAGCAAGTGCTCTGCCGGAACAGGCCGCACCAAAGGCCGCTGAGGCGGTTCAGATGGCCAATGCCCAAGGCTCCAAGATGGCAGCAGAGGTTGGCGAGGGTCTGGACCCCATGAAGGTTCAAGTGCGCTCCCAGGTGAGCCAGCAAGCCGCACAGGCCACGCCGCAGCAGGTTGTGCAAGAGGTGGCCGCTCAGGATGCAGGTCGTCGTGGCGCGATCCAACAGAGCGTAGAAGCTGTGGATGAACCCACCGCGCCGAAGCTGGAAACGCCATCCGTGCCAACCACATCGACCACCCAACAGATGCAAGCCCGCGCCATCATGGAGCAGGTCAACGCCGGCATTCAGCAGATGAGCGGCAAGGCGGCGGACATCCAGACAAACCAGAGCGTTGATATGGTGATTGCCGCGACGGATGAGACCAACAACAGCTCTCGTTCGATCATGAGTTCACAGGAAGCGGCTTCGCAAGCCCGGTTGAGCAACAGCGCACCGAATCCGGCTTATGTGGTGCGTCAGGTGGCCGATGCCTTCAAAATGGCGGACAAAAACCTGATCGAACTGGCGATGGATCCGCCGGAACTTGGCAAGGTGCGCATGTCCATGACGGAGACCGGCGGCGTGATGACCGTGAACATCGCCGCTGAAAACCAAGCCACATCCGAATTGATGCGCCGTCACATCGATATGCTGCGCAAAGACTTTATGGAGATGGGCTATCAGGACGTCACCTTCAGCTTTGAACAGCAAGGCAGTGACGGCCAAAACGCCCAAGGTGGCAATGAATTTGCCCAAGGTGGACAGGGTGGCAACGCCCAAGGCGACGGGCCACTTCTGCCTGATGCCGCCACATTGGCCACCCAAACCGCCGCGCCACAGACGCTTGTGAGCAGCGGCCTTGATATCCGCGTCTAGGAGAGAGACATGACCCCTACCGCAACATCCGCAGCATCCCAGACTGCAGCTACCCAATCCGCTGCAGCGGCCGCCGCCGCCAAGGAGCCCACAAACGGCTCTGCAGCGCTGGCCTCGGATTTTGAGACCTTCCTGACCATGCTGTCGGTGCAGATGCAGAACCAGGATCCGTTGAACCCAACCGATTCGACCGAATTTGCCTCACAGCTGGCGCAGTTCTCGACCGTGGAACAGCAGACCCTGACCAACACACTTTTGACCAATCTTGGCACGCAGCTGGGTGCGATGGGCATGGGCAACTTGGCGACTTGGGTTGGCATGGAAGCCCGCGTGACCGCGCCGGCGCATTTCACCGGCGAACCGGTGCAAGTGGTGCCCAACGCCAATGAACTGGCAGCGCAGGCTACGCTGATCGTGCGCAATGAATCTGGCGCGGAAGTGCAGCGCTATGCCATCGATCCAAAAGCCGAAACTGTGACCTGGAGCGGTCTTGATGATGCGGGCAAACCCTTCCCGAATGGCAACTACACCTTCGTGACCGAAAGCCGCGCAAATGGCGAAACGCTCGACACGGTTTATGCCGACATCTACGCACGGGTGACCGAGGCGCGGAACACCGACCAAGGCGTGGTGCTGATTTCGCCCGGCGGCGTGGAATTTGCCGCAGACTCTGTTGTGTCCCTGCGCGAGCCAACCACCTAAGGCTTGCCTCGGCTCAGCACGTGAATTAGCGTCGCGGCGCTCTGCTCAAGGACCGCCGCGCTGACTGATCTGCCCCCTGCCCCACCTGATGCCGTGATTGCGGCTTTGGCCGATGCGCTGCCTGCGCACCCGGTGCCACATACCTGGCATCCGCTTTTTGGCGGGCGCACCAATACGGCGTGGCACGGGGAATGCGCCGAGCACGGCGACATCGTGCTGAAGCTTTATGCCGGTCCGGCGCGTAATCCGCTGTTCCCAAATGATCCAGAGGCCGAGGCGACACTGCTTCGGCACTTGCAGCCAACGGGCCTATCACCGGCGTTTTTGGCCGGGTTCGAGACTGATCTGGGCATTTGCAATGTCTATGAACATCTCCCTGGGAACACCTGGCAGGCGGGCGTGCAATCCGTTGCCACACTCATGCGCAAACTTCATGACCTTGCGGCGCCGACGGGGCTGCGACGCGTAGCGGATGGCTCTGCCGCGCTGATTGCGCAGACGCTTGAGATTGTTAGGCGCTGTGAAAAGATCCCGGCGTTTATGTCCGACTTGCCAGCCGAGGTGGTCCCCCCATCCGGGCAAGCCGCGCTTCTACATAGCGACATTGTGCCTGGCAACCTGATCCAGAACGCAGACGGGTTACACCTGATAGACTGGCAATGTCCGGCGGTAGGTGATCCCTGCGAGGACATTGCGGTGTTTCTGTCTCCGGCGATGCAGCATTTGTACAGACAATCGCCTTTATTAGAGACTGATATTGACGTCTTCTTGGCTGCATATGGCGATGACGACGTGAGTGCGCGCTACCGCCAGTTGGCGCCGTTTTACCACGCGCGTATGGCGGCCTATTGCCTGTGGCAGGTTGAGAATGACCGCCCCGCCTACGCCGCGGGGCTACAGCTGGAAGTGGCGGCGCTTCAGAGGTCTTTGAGGCCGTAGTAGAGATAGCCCGGGTACATCGCCAAGCGACGGAAGCCGCCAAAGGGGAAGCGACCGGGCGTGGCGCGCATGATATCCGGGTGCAATAAGGTCGCGTCTTGCAGAATATCCTGCGCGATCAAAGCCCCCGCATAGCTGCCCATGGCGACGCCGTTTCCATGATAGGCAAAGCCTGCGTAGAGGTTTTCCGTTCCGGGGACACGGCCAGCAAAGGGCGTTTGGCCGCGGCTGTAGCAGACAAAACCGGACCAGTAATGCGGCGTCTCGATATGTGCCCAAGCGGGGAAGAGCCGCTCAAAATGTTGCCGGATGCGCAGCTTGATCTGGTCACTGGTGCGCTTGGAAGTTGAGAGCCCGCCACGCATACCAAACAGAAAGCGGTTGTCCGGCATCAGGCGGAAGTAATGCAGCAGGTTGCGGCTGTCATAGGACATTTGCCGCGAAGTCCAGCCTTGCGCGGCCTGCTCCTCCGGTGAGATCGGTCTCGTGACAATCACGCTGGATTGCGCCGGAAGGAAACGCCCTGCGAGCCACGGCGGTGTCGTTTCGCTGGAATAGCCATTGGTGGCGATCACCAGTCTTTTGGCAGTGACCTGACCTTGCGGCGTTTTGAGCAGCCAAAGGCCGCCTTCCTGTTTGGTCTCTAGTACAGGCGTCTCGCCATAAACTGTGGCGCCAGCATTTTCGACCGATTGGGCCAGTTTAGAGACGTATTTTCGTGGGTTGAGGGCAAAACCGATGGGCGTTGTGATGGCCCCGTAGAACCCGCCCCCAAAGCCGCGATCCGCGAGGTCTTCTTTGGCGATGACATCGATTGGCTTTTTGTAGAGCGTAGCGAGGTCTTCGGCGTCTTGCGCAAAGCCAGCTGCGGTACGGGCGTTGTGGGCCAGCATGGTTTCGCCGTCGCTGTGCCGGTCCACGTCCCAACCAAACCGCGCCAGAAGGCCGTCGACGTGATCGACGGCGGCGCGTTCGGCAGTCATGTAGTCGGACAAATCCGCCTCGCCATAACGCCGTTTTAGAGACTTATAGGACGCTTTGGCGCCGCCCAGGCAGCAGAAGCCACCGTTGCGCCCGGACGCGCCCCAGCCAACTTGTTTGGCGTCCAGCACGGTGACGTCGACGCCCGCCTCGGCCAGCTTAAGCGCGGCGTTGAGACCGGTGAAGCCCGCGCCGATGATCGCGACCTCGGTGGTGACATTGCCCGACAGAGCGGAGCGGGCCGAAACAGGCACTGTTTCGGCCCAAAAGCTGTTTTCTACCGGACCGTCCGAGTAGGCAAACGGGTCGCAGATGCGTTTCATGCCAGTTTGTCTGCCGCCGCTTCCTCACGCCGTTGGCGCATCACGTTGCGCTTGTTGATCAGCGAGGCGGTGATCACGCCAATCGCCACCACGAGGATCATGATGGTGGAAAGCGCGTTGATTTCCGGGCTCACACCCAAGCGCACAGAAGACCAGATCTTCATCGGCAAGGTCGTGGCCGACGGGCCGGAGGTGAAGGAGGCGATCACCAGATCGTCCAGAGACAGCGTGAACGCCAAGAGCCAGCCGGAGATCACCGCGGGGGCGATGATCGGCAGGGTCACGAGGCGGAAGGCCTGCACCGGCGAACAGCCCAGATCGAGCGCGGCTTCTTCCAGGCTTTGGTCAAAGCTCACGAGGCGCGAGCTGACCACCACGGAGACGTAGCACATCGCAAAGGTGGTATGTGCCAGAACGATAGTAAAGACACCACGATCCATGCCAAGGCTGATGAACAGCAACAGCAGAGACAGGCCGGTGATGACTTCGGGCATCACCATGGGGGCGTAGATCATGCCGGAGAAAAGTGTGCGGCCCCTGAAACGCCCGGCGCGAACCATGACGATGGCCGCCATGGTGCCCAGGATCGTCGCGAGGCAGGAGCTTAGGAAAGCGACTTTCACCGTCACCCAAGCGGCGTCCAGAAAGGCGGTGTTGCGCAGCACTTCGCCGTACCATTTTGTGCTGAATCCAGCCCAAACAGTGACGAGTTTGCTTTCGTTGAAGCTGAAGATGATGAGGATCACCATCGGCAGATAGAGGAAGGCAAAGCCAAACGTCAGCGAGGTGACATTGAACCAGGTCATGCGTCTCATTGGTCGGCCTCCCGCTGTTTCTGCTCGTTGCGCTGGAAGAGCACGATGGGGATGATCAGGATCAGCAAGAGCACCACGGCCACGGCGGAGGCCACCGGCCAGTCGCGGTTGGAGAAGAACTCCTCCCAGAGGACTTTACCAATCATCAGGGTGCGCGAGCCGCCCAAGAGCGATGGGATCACAAATTCGCCGATGGTCGGGATAAAGACCAGAAAGCTGCCGGCGATGATGCCTTGTTTGGAGAGCGGGATCGTCACCAGCCAAAAGGCGGAGAAACGGGAGCATCCGAGGTCTTCGGCGGCTTCCAGCAGGCTGATGTCGAGCTTTTCCAAAGCTGCGTAGATCGGCAAGATCATGAACGGCAGGTAGGTGTACACAATGCCGATGTAGACCGCGATGTTGGTGTTGAGGATCACCAGCGGTTCGTTGATCACGCCAATCCACAGAAGCACCTGATTGAGGTAGCCTTCCTGGCTCAGGATGCCCATCCACGAGTATACGCGGATCAGGAAGCTGGTCCAAAACGGCAGGATCACCAGCATGAACAGCATGGCGCGCCATTCTTCCGGTGCGCGGGCCATGCCGTAGGCGATGGGATAGCCGACGAGCAGCGTCAACAGGGTCGAAATCACCGCAATCTTGAGGCTGGAGAGGTAGGCTTTCCAATAAAGCGCATCCTCGGTCAGCCAGATGTAGTTCTCAAAATCCAGCTCGGCGAGGAAGGCTTTGAAACCGGCCCAGCCCTCGGCAATGTCCAGAGTTGGCGTGTAGGGCGGGATCGCCACCGCCAGATCGGACAGGGAGATTTTGAAGACGATGACAAAAGGCACAATGAAGAGTGCCAGCAGCCAGAGAAACGGTATGGCAATCAGCAGGCGGCGCATGGCTTAGCGCTCCAAGAAGACACCGGCGGTGTCTGTCCAGCTGAGCCATACCTTGTCTTCCCACGTGAACGCACGGCGGGAAATGCGGCGGTTGTTGGCGGATTGCGCCTTGATGATTTGGCCGCCCGGCAGCTGCACGTGATAGGTCGAGATGTTGCCGAGATAGGCGATGTCGTGCACTTCGCCCTGAATGGCATTGGCGGCATTTTCGGGCTTTTCGGCTGAAATAGAGACTTTTTCGGGTCGAATGGCGTAGTGCACATCCTGGCCTTTGGTGGCCCCTTCCAGCGGTGAGCCCACCACGGCAGGTTGGCCTTCGGCCCAATGCATGTGCAGCTTGTCGCCTTGCGGGTCCGCCTTGCCGGAGAGCAGGTTCACATCGCCAATGAAGTCCGCGACATAGGTGGAGTTTGGCGCCTCATAGATCACGTCTGGTGTGGACACCTGAATGATCTTGCCGTGATCCATCACCGCCACGCGGCTGGCCACGGTCATCGCCTCTTCCTGATCGTGGGTCACAATCACAAAGGTGGTGCCGGTGGTTTCCTGAATGTCCATCAGCTCGAATTGGGTTTCCTGACGCAGCTTTTTGTCGAGCGCGCCCAGCGGTTCGTCAAGCAGCAGCAGTTTCGGCGCTTTGGCCAAAGACCGCGCAAGGGCCACGCGCTGACGCTGACCACCGGAAATCTGGTGCGGTTTTCGTCGGGCAAATTTTTCAAGCCGGGTCAGACGCAGCATCTCTTCGACGCGCTCGCCAATCTGGTCCTTTGGCATCTTGTCACGACGCAGGCCAAAGGCGATGTTTTCCCAGATAGAGAGATGCGGGAACAGCGCGTAGGACTGGAACATCATGTTCACGGCGCGCTTGTTGGGCGGCACCGGACCAATGTCCTCACCCGCCAGAAGGATTTGCCCTTCGGTGGGCGTTTCAAAACCGGCGAGCATGCGCATCATCGTGGTTTTGCCACAGCCGGACGGACCAAGAAGGGCAAAAAACTCCTTCTCGAAGATGTCCACGGTCAAATCATCAATCGCCGTAAAATCACCAAAGCGTTTGGTCACGTTCTGAAACTGAATGAGGGGTTTTGCGTTGGGATCATCCCAAGGGGCAAAGACATCAAGCGCCATGGCAGGCTCCGGCAGTGTTGGAGAAGTCAAAAGAGGCCCGCGCAGCAGCTGCGCGAGCCTGGGTCAATCGGGCTTAGGTGCCGGATTTGATTTTGGTCCACATACGGGTCACGACGCGCTGTACCTTTGGTGGGTAAGGCGAGGTGGTGTAGAGGTTTTCCAGAGTGGCTTCATCTGGGTAGATCGCCGGATCGCCGATCACGTCTTCTTCCAACAGCGGCTGGGACGCCTTGTTGCCGTTGGCGTAGTAAACGTAGTTGGAGGCGTCCGCCATGTTCTGCGCATCCATGATGAAGTTAAGGAACTTATGCGCGGCTTCGGCGTTTGGCGCGTCCGCCGGGATCGCCATTTGGTCAAACCACATCAGCGCGCCTTCGGAAGGTGCGTTATATACAATTTCCACACCGTTTTCCGCTTCGTCCGCCCGGTCACGGGCTTGCAGAATGTCGCCGGACCAGCCCACTGCTACGCAGATGTCGCCGTTGGCCAGCGCGTTGATGTATTCGGAGCTGTGGAATTTCTGAATATAGGGCGCAATTGCGGTGAACAGAGGTTCGGTCTTGGCAATCACGTCTTTGTCGTGGCTGTCAGGGTCTTCGCCCAGATACGCCAGCGCCGCCGGGATCATTTCATCCGCCGCGTCCAGCACGTGCACGCCGCAAGACGCCAGCTTTTCCATGTTGGCCGGATCAAAGATCAGCGCGAGAGAGCCGACTGGCGCATCTTCGCCCAGCACTTCTTTCACTTTGCCAACGTTCACACCAATGCCGGTGGTACCCCACATGTAGTTGATGGAGTACTCATTGCCGGGGTCGTAGCTGCTGGTGCGGTCCGCGATCACGTCCCACATGTTGCCAGCGTTGGACAGTTTGGATTTGTCGAGCTTCTGGAAGGCGCCTGCCGCGATCTGACGCTGCAGGAAGGTGCCGGATGGCACAACCACGTCGTAGCCGGAGTTGCCCGCCAGCATTTTGGTTTCCAGAACGTCGTTGCTGTCAAACACGTCGTAGATCAGCTTGATGCCGGTTTCGTCCTGAAACTTGGTCAGCAGTTCTTCGTCGATGTAATCAGACCAGTTGTAAACACGCACCTCTTCGGCGGTGGCCGCAGTTGCACCAATTGCCAGTGAGGCCGCGAGTGCGATGAAGGATGTCTTCATGATGTTCTCCCGTTGGACGCCAGGTTCAGACCCGGTCGCATTCTGTGAGATTAATTTGATCAAGTTTTTGCGTTATGGCAATATGCTTGTGCATTTTGCCGATGAATATACGTTCTAGCACATCGCTTTGAGGATTGGTTTGCACAAATGGAAGGCACTGGGAAATTGGGACAAGGTTTTGAACACAGCGACGAAAACGCGCCTCGCGTCCCGGTGCATCAGCAGGTCTATGCGCAATTGCGCGATGCGGTGTTGTTTGGCGAATTGGCGCCGGGTCAGGCGGTCACAATCCAGGGTTTGATCGAACGCACCGGCGCAGGCATGACCCCCATTCGGGAGGCGATTCGCCGCCTGACCAGTGAAGGGGCACTGGAGTTCCGCGGCAACCGCCGGGTGGTGGTGCCGATGCTGACAGCCGACGCGATTGACGACCTTATTTTTCTAAGAGAAACCGTGGAATCCCGACTGGCTGAACATGCGGCGGAGAAGATCACGGCGACAGATATTGCGGCGCTCGAAAAGATTGATGCGCAAGTTGATGAGGCCATCACGCGCGGGGATGTCTCCGCTTATTTGCGCCAGAACTACGCCTTTCACGCCAAGCTTTATGCGGTCGCCAATGCGCCGATTCTGATGGATGTGGCCAACTCTGTCTGGCTGCGATTCGGCCCATCAATGCGGGTGGTTTGCGGACGTATGGGCACGCAGAATTTGCCCGACAATCACAAGACCGCGCTGGACGCCTTGAAGGCCAAAGATGGGCAAGCGACCGCCGATGCGATGCGTGAAGATGTGGTTCAAGGCATGGAACAGATCCGCGCCGCGCTGCTGGATGGGACCGCATTTAGCGACACGATTGACTAATCAGAATTTGATCATATTTTCGTGGTAAGAGATGTGAAGCGGTGATTTGGCCGTTTTGCCCACCCTGATTCTGTTGCGAGGTTTGCCATGAACGCGATCACCAATCACTTGCCCACTGCGGAGCTCCAGGCGCTGGACGTGGCGCACCATATGCACCCGTTTTCCACGCAGAACGATTTTCACGACACCGGCGCACGGGTGATCACCCAGGCCAAAGGCGTGACGCTGACCGACAGCGAAGGCGAGCAGATCCTCGATGCGATGGCCGGTCTGTGGTGTGTGAACATCGGTTATGGCCGCGACGAGCTGGCCGAGGTGGCGGCGCGGCAAATGAAAGAGCTGCCCTATTATAACACCTTCTTCAAAACCACCCATGTGCCGGTGATTGCCCTGTCCGCAAAGCTGGCGGAACTGGCGCCTGGCGATCTGAACCATGTGTTCTATGCCGGGTCCGGCTCTGAAGCGAATGACACCAACCTGCGTTTGGTGCGTCATTATTGGTCCGCAAAAGGCAAGCCAACCAAGACCATCTTCATCAGCCGCAAAAACGCCTATCACGGCTCCACCGTGGCAGGCGCGTCGTTGGGCGGCATGGTGCCAATGCATCAGCAGGGCAGCCTGCCGATCCCGGACATTCACCACATCAACCAGCCAAACTGGTGGGCTGAAGGCGGCGACATGTCTCCGGAGGAGTTTGGCCTGCAGCGCGCGCAAGAATTGGAAGAGGCTATTCTGGAGCTGGGCGAAGATCGCGTGGCGGCCTTTATTGCCGAGCCGATCCAAGGCGCGGGTGGTGTGATTGTGCCGCCGGAGACCTACTGGCCGGAAATTCAGCGCATCTGCGACAAATATGAAATCCTGCTGATTGCGGATGAAGTGATCTGTGGCTTTGGGCGGACCGGCAACTGGTTTGGCAGCCAGACCGTGGGCATCAAGCCGCACATCATGTCGATCGCCAAAGGCTTGTCCTCCGGCTATGCGCCGATTGGCGGCAGCATTGTCTGTGACGAAGTGGCGGAAGTGGTGGCTGCGACCGAGTTCAACCACGGCTACACCTACTCCGGCCACCCCGTGTCCTGCGCAGTGGCGCTGGAGAACCTCCGGATTCTCGAAGAGGAAAAGGTCATCGAGCATGTGCGCGATGATGTGGCGCCCTATCTGAAAGAAAAATGGGAAGCGCTGGCCGATCACCCGCTGGTGGGGGAAGCCAAGATTGTTGGCATGATGGGATCCATCGCGCTGACCCCCAACAAAGAAACCCGCGCCCCGTTTGAAGCGGAAGCGGGCACCGTGGGCTACAAATGCCGCGAGCACTGCTTTGGCAACAATCTGGTGATGCGCCATGTCGGCGACCGGATGATCATTTCGCCCCCGCTGGTAATGACTCGCACCGATGTGGATCTGTTGATCGAGCGAGCGACTCGGGCGCTGGATCAGACCTTTGAGCAGATCAAATCCGAAGGGCTTTATAAGTAAAACGCCCAATGTTTGCGCAAATTTGATCAACCCGGAGCATGGCTCCGGGTTTTTTTATTGTCCGCTCTAACGGAGGCTTTGCAACTTTGGGCGGAAAAACTTTGCCGTTTTGCAGACTTATGGGTTTACCATTTGATCATAATTGGCGAAAATCGCCATCAATGTGTCGCAAACCGACGTCGGGTTGGCCAAATGGCTGGCAGACTTTCCCATACGGAATGCTGGCTTGCGCATTCAAGCTCAGGTGTGGTTACACTTGAAACAGACGAGCAGAGAAAATCTGCCGACGGACAACACAGGGAGCCGATTTTTGGCTGATAGTGCATCGAACGACGCGTTTGTCGAATTTGACCGCGTGCAAAAGAGCTATGATGGTGAGACCCTCGTCGTCAAAGATCTGAACCTAAGCCTGCCGAAAGGTGAGTTTCTGACCATGTTGGGGCCATCAGGCTCAGGCAAGACAACTTGCCTGATGATGTTGGCAGGCTTTGAAACCGCAACACATGGCGACATTCGCCTGGGCGGCACCTCCATCAATAACATCCCGCCCCACAAACGTGGCATTGGCATGGTGTTCCAGAACTACGCGCTGTTCCCGCACATGACGATTGCGGAGAATCTGAGCTTCCCACTGGAAGTGCGTAAGATGGGCAAAACCGAGCGCGAAGAGAAAATCAAACGCGCCTTGGACATGGTTGAGATGGGCGCCTTTGGTGGCCGTCGTCCGGCGCAGCTTTCCGGTGGTCAGCAGCAGCGGATCGCGCTGGCGCGGGCGCTGGTGTTTGAACCCGAACTGGTGCTGATGGACGAACCGCTGGGCGCGCTCGACAAACAGCTGCGCGAAAAGATGCAGTTTGAGATCACCAACCTGGCGCACAACCTCGGCATCACCACCGTGTATGTGACCCACGACCAGACAGAGGCGCTGACCATGTCTGACCGTGTGGCGGTGTTTGACGATGGCCGCATTCAGCAGCTGGATCCACCTGACACGCTTTATGAAGAGCCGCAAAACAGCTTCGTGGCGCAGTTCATCGGCGAGAACAACACGCTGGAAGGTCTTGTCAAAGAGATCAACAACGGCGTGGCTTTGGTGGAACTGGATGACGGCGAGCTGATCGACTGTAAGCCTGTGCATGACAGTGTGAAGCCGGGTGCCCGCACCCGTGTGTCGATCCGTCCGGAACGTGTTGAATACAACAAAGACCGGATTCAGGAAGGTGCGCACACGCTGAAGGCCGAAGTGAAAGAGTTCATCTATATGGGTGACATCTTCCGCACACGTCTGTCCGTGGCCGGCAATGATGAGTTCATCATCAAAACCCGGAACGCACCGGATGTGGATCGTCTGACCCCGGGTCAGCAGATCGAGATCGGCTGGTTGCCTGAAGATTGCCGCGCGCTGGACGCCTAAACGGGCTGGCGCGCACCAACCGGGCGTAAGATCCGGGCCAACAAGAACAGACTTAAGAATTCAACAAGGAGTGTATCCAATGAAAACAAAGATGACTGCGCTTGCCGTCACGACTGCTCTGGTGGCACCAGCCGCCATTGCACAAGAACTGACCATCGTGTCTTGGGGTGGTGCATACTCCAAGTCGCAGCAGCTCGCATATCACGAGCCCTACACTGCAAAAACCGGCATCAACATCATCAACGACGACAGCTCTGCTGAAGCCGTGGCGAAGATCCGCGCGATGAACGAAGCCGGCAACGTGACCTGGGACGTTGTAGACGTTGTGGCATCCGATGCGATGCGTCTGTGTGACGAAGGTCTGGCAGAAGAGCTGGATCACGATGCGGTTCTGGCAGCAGCACCTGATGGCACCTCTGCTTCCGACGACTTCGGCGATCTGATCGTCAGCGACTGCTTCGTACCGCAGATCGTGTACTCCACCACTTTCGGCTACCGCACCGACATGGTTGGCGACAAAGCCCCAACCACTGTTTGTGACGTGTTTGACCTGGAAACCTATCCTGGCAAGCGCTCCCTGCAGAAGCGCCCAATCGACAACATGGAATGGGCTCTGTACTGCGACGGTGTTGATAAAGACGCCATCTACGACACTCTGAGCACCCCAGAAGGTGTTGATCGTGCGCTGGCGAAGCTGGACACCATCAAAGATCAGGTTGTTTGGTGGACCGCAGGCGCGGAAACTCCTCAGCTGCTGGCTGACGGCGAAGTTGTGATGGGCTCGACCTTCAACGGTCGTCTGTTCTCTGCCATTGCAGAGCAGAACCAGCCTATCGGTATGCTGTGGGACATGCAGTCCTTCGACCTGGACGGCTGGATCATCCCAGCGGGCCTGTCCCCAGAGCGTAAGCAAGCGGCTCTGGACTACCTGTTCTTCGCAACCGACACCCAGCGTCTGGCTGATCAGGCGAAGTACATCTCCTACGGTCCGGCACGTACATCTTCCGCACCGCTGGTGGGTAAGCACGCCGAGCTGGGCATCGACATGGCGCCACATATGCCAACCGACCCAGCCAACGCTGGCAACGTGCACATCTATGACTACGAGTGGTGGGCCGACAACCGTGACGATCTGGACGCGAAGTTCCAGGCGTGGCTGTCCAAGTAATCCACTTGCTATGACTTTGCAGGGAGGCGGCCACCGCCTCCCTGACCCAACCGGACAAAAACCGCCGAGACACAACGGCAATCCGGAAATTCTGTGACGGGGACCATCAATGAGCGATTCAACCCAAACCGGCCCGATGCTTGCGGCCGACGGCACGCCGTTGAAAAAAAGCTTGAACCGCGCGTTGCGCATGCAAAAAATCCGTGCGCTGGCTTTGATTACGCCTTTGCTGGCCTTTGTTTTGCTGACCTTCATTATCCCGATTGGACAGATGCTGTTCCGTTCGGTTGAGAATGACATTGTCGCAAACACACTGCCAAAAACTGTGATTGCGCTTCAGGACTGGGACGCCGCCTCTGGTGAAGCGCCCGATGAAGCGGTCTATGCCGCGCTGGCCGCGGACCTTTATGTAGCGTCCAACGCCAAGACCCACACCCGCGTGGGTAGCCGCTTGAACTACGAAACCCCGGGCATCAGCTCCCTGTTCCGCAAAGCAGGGCGTAAAGCCAAGAAGTGGGACGTGGAAAACGACGGACCATACAAGGAAAAGTTCATCGATATTGCCAAAGGTTGGGGTGATCCCAATGTCTGGCGCACGATTCAGACCTACAGCCCGAAATACACCAACGGCTACTTCCTGAATGCGGCGGATATGCAAAAGGGGCCTGACGGTGCTGAAATCCGCCCCGAGAACGAGCGTATCTACTTCACGCTGTTCAAGCGCACGCTGATCATGTCGCTGGCGATCACCGCTGCTTGTATCGCTCTGGCCTATCCGGTGGCTTGGTTGCTCGCCAACCTGCCATCCGCCAAAGCCAACCTGCTGATGATCCTGGTGTTGCTGCCCTTTTGGACCTCGCTGCTGGTGCGGACCTCGGCCTGGAAAGTGATGTTGCAACAGCAAGGTGTGATCAATGACGTGCTGGTGTGGATTGGCCTTGTGGCCGATGACGCCCGACTGGTGATGATCAACAACCAAGCTGGTACCATCATCGCGATGACCCACATCCTGTTGCCGTTTATGATCCTGCCGATGTATTCGGTGATGCAGACCATCCAACCGACCTACCTGCGCGCGGCAAAATCCATGGGCGCAACCAATTGGACGGCCTTCTGGCGGGTTTACTTCCCGCTGTCCGTTCCGGGCATTGGCGCGGGCTCGATCCTCGTGTTCATTCTGGCGATTGGCTACTACATCACGCCGGAACTGGTGGGCGGCACCAAAGGGGTGTTCATCTCCAACCGGATCGCCTTCCACATCTCGACCTCCCTGAACTGGGGCCTCGCTGCGGCGTTGGGCACCATCCTGCTGGCGGTCGTGCTGATCCTCTACTGGGCCTATGACAAGATCGTCGGCATCGACAACGTGAAATTGGGATAAGAATCATGGCTGCACTCACTCCAATTTCCCGCAAACCTATGTCTCTGGTGCTGCCCACAGTGGCAGCGGCAGGGGGCTTCTTTGGCCTCTTTGTTGGCACCGCCAATGGCTCCGGCCTGCTGGGCGTGCTGATCGGCGCCGCGTTGGCGGTTATCCTGGCCGTGGTCTACATCAACGTGCTGAAAAACGAGGCCCTGTCCAAATGGATCAATATCGCGCTGTTTGGCGTGTTGGGTTTTGTCTTTGGCGGCGGCATTGCAGCGGCCCTGATCGGGCTGCTCTATGGCTGGTTCATCCACTGGTTCACTTACTGGCTCTACGAAGGTCGCTACCGCGCGCGTCTGTTGCCGTATCTGACCCCTGGTCAGGTGCTGTGGCACTACAGCTTCCGTGTGATTTGTGGCGCGATCTTTGTGTTCCTGATCACGCCGGTGCTGGTGGTGATGCCACTGTCGTTTAACGCGCAGGACTTCTTTACCTTCACACCAGAAATGCTGCGGTTGGATCCGGCGGGCTACTCGCTGAAGCACTATCAGGACTTCTTCACCAACAACGAATGGCAGCGGAGCTTCAAGAACTCGCTGATCATTGCACCAATTGCCACCATCATCTCGGTGAGCCTCGGCACCTTGGCGGCCATCGGCCTGAGCCAAGCACATGTTCCGGGCCGTCGCGCGATCATGGCAATCCTGATTTCGCCAATGATTGTGCCGCTGATCATCTCCGCCACCGGCATGTTCTTCTTCTACAGCCAGATCGGTAACTGGATGGAAGCCACGCTGGGCCTGAACAAGACTTTTGTGGGCTACGTGAAAGTGATCCTGGCACATGCGGTTCTAGGCATTCCCTTTGTGATCATCACCGTGACCGCCACGCTGGTGGGCTTTGACCGCTCCCTGACACGGGCGGCGGCCAATATGGGTGCCAACCCGGTGACCACCTTCTTCCGCGTGCAGATGCCGCTGATCCTGCCCGGCGTGATCTCCGGTGGCCTGTTTGCCTTCATCACGTCGTTTGATGAGGTCGTGGTGGTGCTGTTTGTCGGCTCGGCTGGTCAGAAGACCCTGCCATGGCAGATGTTCACCGGACTGCGCGAGCAGATCAGCCCAACCATTCTGGCGGTGGCCACGATCCTGGTTGGCATCTCGATCCTGCTGCTCGCCACCGTGGAAATGCTGCGCCGCCGCTCTGAGCGGCTGCGGGGCATGTCCCCTAGCTGACCCCGTTAGGGATTTCACAGCACATTTTAAGCAACATGGACAAAGTCGGGCACTCCCGACTTTGTCCGCTGTCACGTCTGTGGCATAGATTTTGCACGTAAACGGAACGAGTACTTATGCATAGACGTCATTTCCTGGCCGCTGGTGCCAGCCTTCTTGCCACCCCCCATGTCCTGCGTGCCGCCCAAGGCGGTGAGTTCGAGTTGATGGAGCACCTGAAACCCAAAGAGGTCCGGGTGAAGAAGAAATACGGCTTCCAGCCGGGACAGCTGGTTGTGGTGCTGGCCTCTTACCACCTCTATCACATGCAGGATGAGCGCAACGCGATCCGCTATGGCGTGGCAATTGGGCAAGAAGGGTTGAACTTCTCCGGCCGTGCCACCATTGACCGCAAGGTGGAATGGCCGAGCTGGCGTCCAACGCAAGAGATGATCGAGCGCAATCCGGCCTATGCCAAATACGAAGACGGTATGCCGGGTGGGCCAAACAACCCGCTGGGATCGCGGGCGATGTATTTGTACCAGAACGGCCGTGACACGCTGTTCCGCATCCATGGCACCACCGCGCCGCAGTCGATTGGCACGCCAAGTTCAAACGGCTGCATCCGCATGGCGAACTGGCACATCGAACAGCTCTATGAGCAGGTGCCTCTGGGCACCGAGGTGATTGTGATCAGCGGCCGCGAGTAAGCCAGACTACCCGAGACACAACAAAAGGCGCACCGGATCAGGATGCGCCTTTCTTGATGTCTTAGCGTAGGGTTTTCAGCAGGGTTAGAGACGCATATCCGTCTGGCACCATGCCTTCGGCGCGTTGATACTCCCGCACAGCGGCGATGGTGAGCGGGCCAATTTTGCCGTCGATCTTTTGGGTGTCAAAACCAGCTTTGGTCAGGCGTTTTTGAAGCTCGATCCGCTCTTTGTAGGTCAATGCGCGGTCGCCACGGGGCCAGTTTCCTTGAATGGCTGGACCGCCCATGATGCGGTCGCTGAGATGGCCGACACCAATCACATAGGCGTCCGCCGTGTTGTAGTGCTCGATCACGTCAAAATTCTTGAAGATCATAAAGGCAGCCCCCTGCGCGCCGGCAGGTAGAAGGATGGACGCCTTGCCATGGTTGGGCACCGCACGGCCACGCATATCCTTGATGCCCAGACGCGCCCACTCGCTGGGGTTCTTCAGGTTCTCGCGATTGGCGGAGGCGTAATCAAACCCTTTGGGCAATTTCACTTCTACACCCCAAGGCTGGTTCTTTTTCCAGCCGAAGTGCTTGAGATAGGCGGCGGTGGAAGCCAGCGCGTCGGTGGGGTCACCCGACCAGATGTCACGCTTGCCATCGCCGGTAAAATCCACCGCGTAGGACTGGAACGACGTGGGCATAAATTGGGTATGGCCCATGGCGCCGGCCCAGCTGCCTTTCATGTTTTGCGCGCTGACATCGCCGTTTTGCAGGATGCTGAGCGCAGCGGTGAGCTGTTCCTCAAAGAAATCACCGCGGCGACCGTCATAGGCAAGCGTCGCGAGGGCCTCAATCACCGGTGTGCTGCCTTTGAAGGTGCCATAGGCGCTTTCCAGACCCCAGATCGCGACCACAACCTCTTTGTCCACGCCGTAGCGCTTTTCGATCTTTTGCAGCGTGGCGTTGTGTTTGTTCAGCGCGGCCTTGCCGTTGCGGATACGGGCGTCGGAGGCAGCACTGTCGAGGTAATCCCAAATGGTCTTGGTGAACTCGTTTTGATTGCGGTCTTTCTTGATGATGTCGGCGTTGTACTGAACGCCTTGAAAGGCCTGATCAAACACCGTCGCGCTGATCCCCGCCTTGAGGGCGCGTGACTTGTAGCGTTTGATCCAGCGTTGCAGGCCTTTGGTGGAGGCGGCGGCTTCAATGGGGTTTTGCGCCGCCAAAGCATCCGCCAAAGGACGCAGCACAGGACGGAGAGACTGCGACGGTGCCCCGGCAGAAACCGTTGACGCGACAACGGTGCCGATAACCAGACTCACCACGAAACCAGATATGCGCATCACACTTTTCCCTGCCTGTTTTGAAGAAGTGTAGCGCGGGGATGGGGGCGGCAAAAGCGCTCTCAGCCGGAGGCGCGGGGATTTGCCGATGCGTCTATTTCTGCCTGTAATCGCGCTTTGAACTCCCGCAGCATGGGAATGCGGCGCGGGCGGAAGGAGCGGTCGCTCAGACTGAGGTTATCCATGCGATCCAGGCGGAAGGCGCGATAGTCTGTGCGCAGGTGGCAATAGGCCAGCAGGCAATGCACATTCTGCATGAAGACGATGGAAAGCGGATCAACTTCGCGCGTTGTTCGTCGGCCTTCCGCATCGCCATAGTCAAAGGCCACGGTCCGTTCCTCCCAGGCGGCTTGGCGCAGGGCGCCCGCATCGATGGTGATCTCTGGGGGCTTGTGGAAGCGTTTGGCAGTGAGGACGGCATGCTTCAGGCGATGCGCCTGGGCTTCCGGAAGGCGCGATTTCAGCTTGGTTAGAGCGGTTTTTGCCGCGTTGGCGAGGGATGGATCAGCCACTTCCATAACCTCTTTGAGCCCGACCACGAGCGCCTCAATTTCTTCCGGCACAAAGCCAAGGGGCGGCAAAGTCGCGTCTTCAATAAAGGTGAAGCCAAACCCAGCCTCCCCGTCAATCACGGCACCGAGGCTGCGTAGGCTGTCGATGTCGCGGTAGATTGTGCGCTCTGACACGCCGGTTTCCTGCGCCAGGGCTTGCGCGGTGGCGGGGGGCGGCAGGTCGCGCAGGGCCTGCATGAGTTGGAACAGTCGGTCGGTGCGGCTCATGATTTAGGGATACTGCACCCTACTGACAGAAACTGACAAGAGGGGTGTTTAAGACTGGCTCCACAATCAATCAGTGGAGAGTTCCCATGCACCTTATTGTTTTCCCCGGCGACGCGCAGTTTCCCACCCATTCGCCATTCTGCCTGAAGGCCATGTGCCTGTTGGAAATGGCCAAGGTCGACTGGCAGCCAGAGCTGATCCAGGACTTTGAATCACTGCCGTTGGGCAAGGTACCGGTGGCTCGGGTTGGCGATGCTTTGATCCCGGACAGCCACAACATTCAGGCCTATTTAGAGACTAATGGCGCGGATTTCATGCCGGGTTTGAGCCGGATTGAAAAGGCAGCAACGCACGCCCTGATCCGCACCGTGGAAGAGAGCCTGCGCCTTGGGCTGGTGCATGATCGCTGGCTGAACGACGATTGTTGGGCCGTGATGAAGGAGATCTTCTTTGCCGCGGTGCCTGCGCCAATGCGGGATCAGGCGGCAGAGGAAGCGCGCGGCCATGTGCGGGCTGGCTTGATGTCTGAAGGCATCGCGCGGTTCTCGCCAGAAGACCGTCAAGCGCGGTTTGACAAAGATCTGGAGGTGATTGACGCGAAACTCGACGGGCTGTCGTTCCTGTTTGGCGACACGCCAACAGCCGCAGATGCGGCGGTCGCGCCGGTGTTGGATATGATTCTGACCTTGCCGGTGGCCACCGACCTGCGCAAAGCGGTTGAGGCCCGTCCCGCGCTGGCGGCCTATGTGGCGCGCGTGCGGGAGGCGATTTATCCGGATCCGGCGCGGGTGATGTCTGCGTTTAGCGCCGCCGCCGAGTGACCTTGCGTTTCGTCTTGGCCGCCTTGTGCTTTGCCTTGGTGGCCTTGCGACGGGTGGGGCCGCCACGGCTCCGCCCTTTTCCTCCACCACGGCCCGCGCGTTTGACCAGCTCGCCATCCAGAGAAATCAACTCCAACGCGATGCCACCCGTCACCGGCGCGGCCTCGGTCAGGCGGGCCGTCACACGTTGGCCGAGACCAATCACGATGCCGGTGTCCGATCCGGTGAGCGTGTTGGTTTCGCTGTCAAAATGGAAATACTCGCGACCCAGCTCCCGCATCGGGATCAGGCCATCAGCGCCGGTTTCATCCAGCTTCACAAACACGCCAAAGCGGGCGATGCCGCTCACGCGGCCGGTGAATTCGTTGCCGATGCGTTCGGACATGTAGGCGGCGAGGTATCGGTCCGTGGTGTCGCGTTCCGCCAGCATCGAGCGACGTTCGGTGTCCGAAATATGCGTGGCGGTTTTTTCGAGAACTTCGGTGGCCTCAGGAGTGAGGCCGTCATCGCCCCAGCCGTGCGCCGAGATCAGAGCACGGTGCACGATTAGGTCGGCATACCGCCGGATTGGGGAGGTGAAGTGGGCATAAGCGCGCAGCGCGAGGCCGAAGTGGCCGAAGTTGGATGGCGCATAGTACGCCTGTGTCATGGAGCGCAGGGTGGAGATGTTGATCAACTCCGCCTGCTCCGTGCCGGCGGCGGCGTCCAGCAATTGGTTCAAATGACGTGTCTGCAGCACTTGCCCCTTGGCCAGTGTCAGGCCGGCGGCCTGGGCCGTGTCGCGCAGCGCGTTGAGTTTTTCGGGACTGGGTTCCTCGTGCACGCGGAACAGAAGCGGGGATTTCTTAGCGATCAGCGTTTCAGCGGCACAAACGTTGGAGAGCACCATGAACTCTTCGACCAGCTTGTGCGCGTCAAAGCGATCGCGGAAGTTCACAGAGGTGACTTCACCTGCGTCAGACAGCTCAATCTTGCGTTCCGGTAGGTCGAGCGCGAGCGGCTGACGCTCGGCTTTGGCCTTTGTTAGAGCCGCATAGGCTGCGTAGAGCGGCGTGATGATCTCATCCATCAAAGGCGCACAGCGTTCGTTTGGATGGCCGTCTTGCGCCTGTTGAACTTCGCCGTAGTTTAGCGAGGCGACAGAGCGGATCATGGCACGGGTGAACCGATGGCCGATCTTTTTACCCTTGCTGTCGATCTGAATGCGCAGAGCCAGAACAGCGCGGGGCACGCCTTCGTGCAGGGAACACAGATCGCCAGACAGGCGGTCCGGCAGCATCGGGACCACACGGTCCGGGAAGTAGCTGGAGTTGCCACGTTTGCGGGCCTCGCGATCAAGCGCGGTGTCGGATCGCACGTAGTGCGCGACATCGGCAATCGCGACCCAGAGCACGTGGCCGCCCTCGTTTTTGGGATCGTCATCCGCATGCGCCCAGCAGGCGTCATCATGGTCGCGCGCATCCGCAGGATCGATGGTGACAAACGGCATGTCGCGCAGATCTTCACGTTGGCCCAAAGGCGCCGGTTTGGCCTTATCAGACTCTGTTACGACCTCATCCGGGAAGGTGTCCGGGATGCCATGTTGGTGGATGGCGATCAGGCTCACCGCCTTGGGTGCGGTGGGATCCCCAATGCGCGCAACGACGCGGGCGCGTGGCAAGCCGAGACGGCCTTTGGGGCCAGATTGTTCGGCCTCCACCAACTCGCCGTCTTTGGCCCCATGGGTTTGATCAGAGGCCACGGACCATTCTTTACCGTCGCCCTTGTCGATGGGCAGGATGCGGCCCCCTTCGGCGGTTTTGCGGAACATACCCAACACGCGGCGCGGGTTGGTGCCGATGCGGCGGATCAGACGGGCCTCGTATTGGATATCGCCATCGTCCAGCTTGGTCAGGCGACCGAGGATGCGGTCGCCCGCGCCGAGCGCCGGGTCAGACGCACGGGGCAGTACCAGAATCTTGGGCTCTTCTCCTTCGCCGTGCCATTCCAGTGGGCGGGCAAAGAGATCGCCATCGGCATCCGCTTCAAGGATTTGCAGCACGGTGACCGGCGGCAGGCTTTCCGGATCACGGTAGGTTTTCTTCCGTTTTTGCAGGTGCCCTTCGGCCTCCAGCTCCTTGAGCAGGCGCTTCAGGTCGATACGCGCAGCCCCTTTGATGCCAAAAGCTTTGGCGATGTCACGTCTGGAGGTGAGGGTCGGGTTCTCGGAAATCCACTCAAGGACTTCCTCTTTGCTGGGCATAGGCATGGGTTGGCCCTAGCACGGGGGATGGGCGGCGTCACGTGGGAAAGGAAAGGGGCCAGCCCCTTCTTGGGCCTGCAGCCCAATTCAACCCCGGGATATTTGGGGAAAGTGAATGATTAGAAGCGCGCAAGATCGGCGGCGGTGTCCACATCCGCCAGCGTGGCGATGGTGGCAATGCGCGCATCAGGTAGGGTGGCACGGCTGTCAGCCAAGGCGTGTTCCGTGGACCATCGCACATTGGCAAAGAGACCCGGCTTGGGCGCATGCTTCAGGCCCACCAGCCAGTAGCCACCGTCCGGCGCGGGGCCAAACACCGCATCGTGATCGCCCAACGCTTTGAAGGCCTGTGCGATGTGCGCAGGTTGAATGCCGGGAATATCGGCCCCAATGATGCAGGTGGGGCCTTGGTGGAAACGCAGCTGTCGCGCCATGCGATCCCCGAGGTTGCCAGTACCTTGCGGGACAAGTGGTAGATGGGCAGGCCAAACGCGCGATGTGCGGCCCTTGTGATCCGGCGCGACGGCTAGGATCAGGTTCCAACGCGGATCGTCGAGGCGGCGCAGTAGCGAGGCGGATTGGTGGCGGAACCACCAGGCGGCGGCGGTCATGCCCAGATCACGGCCCAGCCGGGTTTTCACACGGCCGGGGCGCGGTTCCTTGATCATCACCACAAGGTTTGGGCGGTGTTTAGGCAAAATAGTCTCGCAAAATGCGGCTGTAGATGTCTTTGAGCTGATGGATTTGTGCAACCGGCACCTGTTCATCCACCTGATGCATGGTTTTGCCCACGAGGCCAATTTCCACCACCGGGCAGTGATGCTGCACAAAGCGCGCGTCCGAGGTGCCGCCGGAGGTGGAAAGTTCCGGGCGGCGACCGGTTTCTGCTTCCACAGAATTAGCCACCAGGTCGGACAAATCACCTGGAGGCGTGATGAAGCTTTCGCCGGAGATGGTGACTTTCATGTCGATGCCAACACCAGTTTCCGCCGAAATAGTGTCTACTTTTTCCTGCATCCACTCCGTGAGGGACGCGCCAGAATGGGAGTCGTTGAAGCGGATGTTGAGCGTGGCTTTGCACTCCGCCGGGATCACATTGGTGGCTGGATTGCCAGTGTCCATGGTGACAACTGCCAGGGTGGACGCGTCAAAGTGATCGGTGCCATTGTCCAGCGGCTCGGAAGAGAACTGATCCATCAGGCGGGCCATCACCGGCAGCGGGTTGTTGGCGCGGTGCGGATAAGCAGAGTGGCCTTGTTTGCCAGTGAAGGTGAAATAGGCGGTCATAGAACCGCGACGGCCAATTTTCATCATCTCGCCCATCTCGTTGGGGCAGGTAGGCTCGCCCACCAGACAGACAGACATGCGCTCCTGTTCGGTGGACATATAATCCAGAAGCGCAGTAGTGCCGTGGATGGCGTCGCCCTCTTCATCGCCGGTGATGGTGAGGATGATGGCGCCCTCTGGTGGCGTGTTAGAGACAAAATCAATGGCGGCAGCAGCAAAAGCGGCGACACCGGATTTCATGTCGGTGGCGCCACGGCCGTACATGATGCCGTCTTTGATCTCCGCACCAAAAGGATCAACCGTCCAAGCGGCTTCGTCTCCCACCGGCACAACGTCCGTATGGCCGTTAAAGCCAAACGTCTTGCTGTCGCCTTTGCGGCCCCAGCGGGCAAACAGGTTGCTAACGTCACCGCGATCCACGCGGGTGCAGTCAAACCCGGCGTCTGACAGCAAGTTTTCCAGCAAGACCAGCGCCCCGCCCTCCTCCGGCGTCACAGAGGGACAGCGGATCAGATCTGCGGTCAACTGTGCGGCATCGGTCTTGGTCATGGCGAGGGTCCTTTGTCTGAGAAGCTTGCGCCAAGGGTTGTCGCACAGCCGCGCCGGACCGGAAAGCCACATTTGGAACACAAAGCGGTGGGGCACCTCTTAACAAGCGGAAAAAATTGCTGTTTAGTTAGAGTTAATAAAAATCGACCGAGGCAGGTCACCAGCAGTTCGGCTTCAACAGCCAAAGGTTTCCAACAAACGCATCTCGAAATGCGACGAGACCTGTATGAGCGCCCCATGAGCAGGTGGGCGTTGTTGCGTGGCGTGCCTCAAACACATGAGGCGAGCAGACATGCCCAGATTGCCCGTAAACACAGGCGCTTCGGCCATGGATATGGCGGAAACCATTTTTGGCGATGACGTGACGATCGTCTCCGCCGACTACAATGGGCAAAACTCCTCCTCCGGGATTTACACCAATGGGGACAGCGTTTCGCCTGGGGTTACGCCCAGCGACGAAGGGGTAATCCTGTCCACGGGCCATGCGAGAAATTTCTCTAACCGTTGGGGCGGGAACAACCAGCGTTCTGATCGGTCCTCCAACACCAATGGCGAAGACAACAACCCAGAGTTCAACGCGGTCGCCGGCACCAACACCTATGACGCGTCGTATCTGGATGTGTCGTTCATCGCCAATGAAGCCGGGCAAATGACGATGCAGTTTGTCTTTGCCTCCGAAGAGTACCCGGAATACGTCGACTCGATTTATCAGGACTTTGTCGCGGTCTCGATCAACGGCAGCTATGTGCCGTTAGAGATTGGCGATGGGGATGTGGACCCCGGCAACATCAACAACGGCGAAAACGAAAGCCTGTTTGTGAACAACACAGGCGGGATCTACAACACGGAGATGGATGGGTTCACCATCACCATGACGCTGACCTTTGACATTGTTGAAGGTATGAATGACATCCGCATTGTCGTCGCCGATGTCTCTGACAGCCGGTATGACAGTTCGCTGTTGATTGCGGCGGACTCCATTCAGACGTCACTCATCGCCAACACCGATGAGATCGACCTGCCCATCGACGGCACCCGCACCATCGATGTGCTGGCCAATGATGTGAACAACACCGGCAATTCCATCACCATCACGCATATTTCCGGCCAGCCTGTCACCGTTGGCAGCCCGATCACCTTGCCCAGTGGGCAGATCATTACGGTGAATGGCGACGGCACCATCACTTTTGAGGGCGACAGCGACGAAGAGCAGGTCAACCTGACCTACACCATTGATGACGGCAACGGCACAACCGATGTTGGCTATATCAAAATCAATCAGGCGCCGTGTTTCACGGTGGGCACCTTCATCCGGACGCCGTTTGGCGAGGTACCCATTGAGTGCCTGAACGTCGGGGATCTGGTGGAGACCGTGGACAATGGCCCCCAACCGCTGCGCTGGATTGGCCGGCGCAAGGTGGCGGCGGAGGGCGCCATGGCGCCGATCCGGATTATGTCCAACACCCTTGGCAACCATCGCGAGCTGTTGCTGTCCCCGTTACATCGGGTGCTGATCCGCAATGCCTGGGCCGAACTGTTGTTTGGCGAAGAAGAGGTATTGGTTGCCGTGCGCGATCTGGTGAATGACAAAACCATCCGCCAGGTGCCCGGCGGCGAGGTGGAATATGTGCATTTGCTGTTTGATGATCACCAGATCATCTATTCCGAAAAACTGATGACGGAGAGTTATTTGCCGGGGCCTCAAACTGCGAGCAGCTTTGAACCTGAGATTGTGGCAGAGATTTGCGCCCTGTTCCCGGAACTCGATCCGGTGTCCGGCGAAGGCTACGGCCAGATGGCGCGGCGTGGCTTGCGCAGTTTTGAGGTGGCCACCCTGTCGCAAATTGCCTTTGGCGGGGCCTAAACGATGAGCTGGATTGCCCTTTGGGACAAACGGCACGCCCTGTGCGACCTCAATGGGGTTGCCCATCCGATTGGGACAGCCACCACAGACACGCAGGCACTGTCCGGCACGCCGTTGCCGCGGGGCAGCATGGTCGTGGAGACACGCGTGTCGCCCTACGATCGGCCACAAACGCTTATGGGTTTGGCTTCTCAAACCGGCAGCGGTTTTCGCCTGTCTTTGCAAGCAGTGCCCGGCGGTGGCGTGGTGCTGGTGCTCAATCGCGGCGGGCGTACGGCGCATGTGGCGGTGAACCTGGACACCGGCGGGCGCGCGGATGTGTTGCGGGTGACCTATTCCTGGGATGTGCCAGCCAATGTCGGCCGACTGGCGGTGGAGCAACCCGGCACCTGGCGCGTGGCTGTGCGGACGCTGACCCGCCCAGTGGCGCTCACACCTGCCGAAATTCGAGAAGCTGTGCTGGACGATGACGCGCGGGTGCTGTCCAGCGATCTGTCCTACATTGCTTTTTCCAACCGCATTGAGCCGATTGGCCCCATGCCCAGCCTGTCGGAAGACACCCCGGTGATGACTGCGCAAGGTTATCGTAAAGTGGGGGAGCTCAAACGTGGCGATGTGGTGCAGACACCCTCAGGTGACCTGGTGCCGGTTTTGGCCAACATCCGCCGGACCGTACCGGCCTCGGGGCATTTTGCACCGATCCGGTTGCGCGCCCCGTTCTTTGGACTCAGCCGCGACATTGTCACCAGCCCGACACAGCGCTTGCTGATTGGCGGCAGTCGCGTGGAGTATATGTTTGGCTCCGAGTTTGTCTTGGTCCCGGCCGGGCATCTCCTACATGGCAATGCTGCGGAAAGTGGCGGCACTGCGCCTTTGGTGACCTATTGCCAGCTGCTGTTGCCCAATCACGAAGCGATTTTGGCCGCGGATACCTATGTGGAAAGCATGGATGTGGGACGGATGCGCCGTCGGCGCGATTTGCTGAGCGCCAGTCTGTTGTCCGGCTATCCCCGCCGTTTGTTGCCGGAACACGCGCGCACGGCGTTTCCGGTGTTGCGGGAGTTTGACGCGCTAACCTTGGCGGCCCAGCGCGCCGCGTGATCGCTCACCTTGCCCTTAGTGTTCCGTGGTCTCGGCGTCTTCAGATTCTTCGCCGTGATAGAAGGGCGTCATCTGCGCCACGACCACGGAGTTCTCGTCCAAGGCGCGTTGCATAAGGCCGCGTTCCTGCCCGTCAATCTCGTGGCCCTGTGCTTCGCGCTCCTCAATCGTGCCATAGCCGGTCACGTCCAGCGGGTTCAAATCCGCTTGCTTGAGGATCGCAACGGTTTCGCGCACCGCTTCAGCTTCGTCCACGCCGCTGGCATAGATCATCAGCGCACCACCGGTGGCTTCGTCCGGCAGACCGTCGCCGTCTTTGCGCCCGACCTGAACGAGCAACGTGTAGACCTGCTGACGGGTCTTCTTCTTTTTCTTGTCCTGGGTCATGCCGGTGCCTTTCTGTTAAACGGGCCTTAGCGCGGCTCACGGCAAGGGGTCAACCGCCCGCCGCAGGTGGTTGGAGCCGCCAAACAACAATGCGCAAAATTTACTTCGATTTTTCAGAGTCTTGAAGGCAGCTGGTTACGATTTGGAAAGGGTTGCATTCCAAACTGTTAGCGCGCAGAACGTGCCCTCTTTCTAATGGTGACTTTCGAATCTCCTATCGGCAATTGATGGGCCGAAGCTGACGCCAGGGCGTAAAATCTGTCCGGCTTTCCAAAGCTTTCGACCACGTTCCCAAAAGAAATCGGGCAGAGACGCCACAGTTATTGTTTGGGAATGCATATAGGGGACCACCATGCCAACCGCATCAGAACTGCCGATTGATAACAGCGCCAGTGCGACGCAGATGGCGGACGCCATGTTTGGCTCCGGCGTTCAGGTATTAGGCGCCAGCTACACCGGACATGCCATGTCTAGCGGGATTTACTCGGATGGTGATTCCGTCGCCCCGGACGCCACACCTTCTGATAGCGGCGTAATCCTTTCCACCGGCTATACCAAAGACTTCACCAACGCTGACGGCGACGTCAACATTAACAGCGACACAACAGGTCAAATGGGCACCGCTGGGGACTCGGATCTGTCTGCTATCGCGGGTGGGGACACCTATGATGCGGCGGTATTCGAGGCCAGCTTCATCCCGGATGGTGACACGCTGACCATGCAGATTGTGTTCTCCTCCGAAGAATATCTGGAATGGATCGACAGCGGCTACAACGACGCGGTTGGCATCTGGGTGAACGGCGAGAAGGCCGTCCTATCCATCGGCGATGGCGACGTCACGGTCGACAACATCAACAACGAAGACAACGCGAACCTCTACATCAACAACCCGGCCAACGGCGAGGCCGTGAACAGCGAGATGGACGGGTTGACGGTCACGCTCACCGTTAAGGCACCTGTTAATCCGAGCGAGGTCAACACCATCAAAATTGGCATCGCGGACACCGGTGACGATGAATATGACTCCAACCTGCTTATCGCTGGCGACTCCATCCAATGTGCTCTGGTGGCGCAGGACGACGAATACGAGATCGGCGCCAACGCCACCAAAACCGTGGACGTGCTGGCCAATGACACCGCGCCGAATGGCACCACGATGACCATCACCAAGATCAACGGTCAGGAGGTCAGCGCGGGGGATTCGGTAACGCTGAACACTGGCGAAGTGGTCACACTCAACCCCGACGGCACGTTATCGATCCAAACCGATGGCGATTTGGGCAGCGAGGCCTTCACCTATGAGGTTGAGGATTCCGACGGCAACACCGATACCGGCTTTGTGAAGGTCACAACCACCACGGCGCCGTGTTTTGTTGCCGGGACCGAAATTGTCACTCAAAGCGGCCTGAAGAAGGTCGAGGCGCTGATGCCGGGAGATATGATTCTGACCCGCGATAACGGTTTCCAGCCGCTGTTGTGGATTGGCACCACCACGCGTCAGGCGACAGGGTGTGATGCCCCGATCCGGCTCGCCAAGAATGCCCTGGGCAACCACGAGGCGGTGGAGTTTTCGCCCAATCACCGCATCCTGATCAAATCGTCCCAGGCGGCGATGCTGTTTGGCGAATCCGAGGTGCTGGTGAAAGCCAAAGACCTAGTGAATGGCGACACCATCACGGTGCGCGAGGATCATGGGCCGGTGACCTATGTACATATCCTGTTTGACCGCCACGAGATTGTGCGGGCCAATGGATTGGACAGCGAAAGCTACCATCCCGGTCAGGAAACGCTCGACAGTTTTGATGCCGAAACCCGCGATGAAATCCTGCGACTCATGCCCAATTCTGACGCGCTGATGGGCTATGGCTTTGGGCCGTCTGCCCGCGTGTCATTGCGCAAATATGAGGCCGAGGCCCTCATGGCGGCGGCATAAGGGTCAAAAAGTCCCAATTAGAGCCAAATAACCCTAGGTAAACTTCGGAGCGTGGTTGACCGGCTCAAGCTGTGCGCGATAGGGGGAGCCAAGCAACTTCGGTACTTACTATGCGCTTCCTCCCCGCAGTCCTGATCTCTATCGCCTCCCTCCTGTCATGGGTGTCCGCCGCCTCTGCGCAGTCGGCGGAGACGTTGACCTTTGCCACCGTGGACCGGCCACCCTTTGTCTTCCTGGATGACAACACGCCGCGCGGCTTCAGCGTGGACCTGATGCGGGCCATTGGCGAAGACCTCGGCAAAGAGATCACTTTCGCCCCACAGGACAGCTTCCCCGACATGTTAAGCGCGGTGGAAGCGGGCACAGTAGATGGTGCCATTGCCAATATTTCGATCACCGCATCTCGCGAAACGGTGATGGATTTCAGCCAACCAATTTTTGAGAGCGGCATTCAGATCCTGTTGCCATCCGAGCCCGGCAGTCTGGCGCGGATTGGCGGGCTGCTGACCCGCGAAATCCTCACCGCCATCATGGTGGCTTTGGGGATGCTGTTTGGCGGCGGCATGTTGATGTGGTTGTTCGAACGCCGGCATCAGCCCTATTTTGACCGCCCTGCCAAAGATGCGTTGTTCCCGTCTTTCTGGTGGGCACTCAATCTGGTGGTGAATGGCGGCTTTGAAGAGCGTATGCCTTTGTCCCGCCCGGGCCGGTTCTTTGCGGTGATCCTGGTGGTCTCCAGCTTGTTTGTGGTCTCGGTCTTTGTTGCGACGATCACCGCCGCTGTGACCGTTGAGGCGTTGCAAGATTCTGTGGACAGCATCAATGATCTGGATGGACGCAAAGTCGGCTCTGTGCGCGGCTCCACCTCTGCCCAGTTTCTGACCACACGTGACATCCGCTTCCGCGACTTTGACACGCCGCATGAGGTGCTGGCGGCGTTTCAAGATGGGGACATCGACTCCGTTGTGTTTGACGGGCCGATCCTTGCCTATTTTGCCACCAATGATGGCCGCAATGAATCCCGTCTGATTGAACGGGTATATCGCCCTGAAAACTACGGCATTGCCCTGCCAA
Source organism: Shimia sp. MIT1388 (assembly GCF_047124445.1). Lineage (GTDB taxonomy): Bacteria > Pseudomonadota > Alphaproteobacteria > Rhodobacterales > Rhodobacteraceae > Shimia. The sequence goes on from NZ_CP138921.1 coordinate 2,992,056, forward strand.
CGGGCAGCCCGTGGCGGGAAGAGATTGACCAGTCGCTTCTGAAACTGCGCGAAGATGGTACCTATGACGCGTTGTTGGAGCATTGGTTTGGCGCAACCTTCCGGCGGTAACCCAAACAAAAAGGCCAGCCCCATTGGGACTGGCCTTGGTCTTTGTAACTTCGCGCAGTCTTAGTCGCGCAACAGCTCGTTGATACCGGTCTTGGAGCGGGTCTTCTCGTCCACGCGCTTCACGATCACCGCGCAGTAGAGGTTCACACCGTTCTTGGAGGGCATGGAGCCTGCAACAACCACGGAGTAGGGCGGCACTTCGCCGTACATCACTTCGCCGGTTTCGCGGTCCACAATCTTGGTGGACTGGCCGATGAACACGCCCATGCCCAGCACAGAGCCTTCGCGGACGATACAGCCTTCAACAACCTCAGAGCGCGCGCCGATGAAGCAGTTGTCTTCAATGATGGTTGGACCTGCCTGCATGGGCTCCAGAACGCCACCGATGCCCACACCACCGGAGAGGTGTACGTTTTTGCCGATCTGGGCGCAGGAGCCAACAGTGGCCCAGGTGTCGACCATGGTGCCCTCATCCACATAAGCGCCGAGGTTCACAAAAGACGGCATCAGCACCACGCCGGGGGCAACATAGGCGGATTTACGAACAACGCAGTTTGGCACGGCGCGGAAACCGGCGTCCTGCCACTGCTTCTCGCCCCAGCCTTTGAATTTGCTATCGACCTTGTCCCACCAGCCGGACCCCTGTGGGCCGCCGTCCTGGATTTCCATGTCCTTGATGCGGAAGCCCAGCAACACGGCCTTTTTGGCCCACTGGTTCACGTGCCAGTCGCCATTTTCCAGTTTCTCGGCCACACGCAGGCTGCCGCTGTCCAGCGCGTGCAGCGTGGACTCAATTGCGTCGCGGGTTTCGCCAGTGGTGGCGGAGGTGATGGTGTCGCGCGCGTCCCACGCGGCTTCGATGGCTTGTTCCAGTTGGGCATTCGACATGTTTAAGGCTCCGGATGTCTTGGAATTTGGGGTGTTCTAACGGGATAGAGCGCGGGCGTCACGCGCTCATTATGTCGCTTGTTCAAACGGGTCCGGCGCAATGTTGGCGCCACAGACCAAAACGGCAACTTTTTCGCCCGGTTCGGGCACGTAGGCGCCGGATGTCAGCGCGGCCAAAGCGGTAGCCCCAGCGGGTTCCACAAGTTGCCGGCGTTCCTGCCACAAGGCCTGTTGCGCTTGGGTAATGGCCTCGTCCGTAACCAATACAGACTCCGCGCCGGTGGAGACTGCGAGGTCAAAACAAATCTGGCCAATGCGCTTGGCGCCCAGCGCGTTGGCCGCCACGCCTGACACGTCCACGTCTACAGGCTCACCAGCCTTTAAGGCCGCATTGAGGGCGCAGGATGTTTCCGGCTCCACCGCGATCACCCGGCGGCGACCGTCAAACCAGGCCATTGATCCGCCGATCAACCCGCCGCCGCCCACAGCAATAATCACCGTGTCCGCGTCCAGCCCCTGCTCTTCCCACTCCAGCGCCACGGTGCCTTGGCCGCCCACAGTACCTAACGCGTCATAGGCGTGGATCTGCATCGCGCCGGTGTCTGCCTCATAAGCCAGCGCCTGTTCCAGCGCGTCAGAATAGGCACCAGGCACCACCTCAAGGTCAGCGCCAGCATCTCGGATCAACGCGACTTTGGCGGGACCGGCCATTTCCGGCACATAGATGCGGGCTTTGTGACCGAGTTTATGGGCCGCGTAGGCCACCGCAGCCCCATGGTTCCCACCCGATGCGGCCACGAGTCCGGCGGCAGGGACGTCTGATGACAACAACGTGTTGAACGCGCCACGGGCTTTAAAGGTGCCGGTGTGTTGCATCTGCTCCAGCTTCATCTGCACCGGGAAATCCAGACCAAAGCCGCTCTCCACAGTTACCACCGGGGTGCGCAGCACATGCCCTTTGATCCGCTCTGCCGCCGCTGCGATTTCCGCGCTCCAGTCCATTTTCACATCCCTGTCACTGGTTTTGTTTCCGCGAACCCTATAGGCAAAAGAAAAACGCGCAAGCAAGGACGAGTAACGATGAAAGATGATCGCCGCCACCCTCTGTCAGATGCCCATTCTGACCGTCAATCCGCCTCCCAGGTACCGGACACGCCGCAAACCCGTGCGCCGTCCTACCGGCTGGCCTTTGCGGATGAAGACTTCCTGTGCCGTCCGGAGCTGCGCCCGGTGCGTTTGCAGCTGGAATTGCTCAAGCCTGAATTGGCGCTGGATGAGCATGAGATTGAAAGCACCGTGGTGCTGTTTGGTGGCGCGCGTATCCCGGAGCCGTCCAAGAAAGACACCGCCCGCACCGAAACGCTGGCGGAACTGTCGCGGTTTTATGATGAGACCCGCAAATTCGCGAAGCTGGTGACCGAAGCCAGTGACGGAAAGAAGAACGTGATTGTCACCGGCGGCGGCCCTGGTGTGATGGAAGCCGGGAACCGGGGGGCCTTGGACGCGGGCGGACGCTCGATTGGCCTCAACATCGTGTTGCCGCACGAGCAAGCGCCAAATGAATTTGTGACGCCGGAGCTGTGCTTCAACTTCCACTACTTTGCGATCCGCAAGATGCACTTCCTGATGCGCGCCAATGCGATCTGTGTGTTCCCGGGTGGCTTTGGCACTTTGGATGAGCTGTTTGAATCGCTGACGCTGATTCAGACCGGTCGCATGCAGCGGGTGCCGTTCCTGCTATTTGGCAAAGACTTCTGGCAGAAGATCATCAACTGGGACGCACTGTCGGATGCGGGCACAATCTCGGCCGAAGACCTCGATCTGTTCCAGTTTGTGGAGACCGCAGAAGAGGCGGTTGAGGTGCTCAATAACTGGCAGGATTATTCCCGTCGGGATCAAATCCCGGGCCGTTAGAGCCTTTTTAATGCAAGGCGTCCCGGCCAAAGCCGGGGCGCTGCCTTGAATTACTCAAGTGATCGTTACAGGTACCAGGTCCACTTAGTGGAAATGTGCAGGAAGCACGCCAATTTCGGTCCCTTGGGGCAGTTTGGTCACAACCTGTGCGCCCGCCACGTCTTTGATTGCATAGCCGTAGCCTGCCAGACGGAATTTCCATTCCCGTGTGCTCAGCGAGTTGTGCTTCTCGCGTGTCAGGATGTCCAGTACAGGCGCGTCGATCATTGCGCCGCCGATATCTGCATGTGCCATGTGTCAGTTCCCTTCTGATTGTTTACAGAATGGAAACTGACCGTTGATCGGGGCGCAATTGGCGCTCAATTGTGGAAAGTTTTAGGCAAACTTTACGTGTGTGCTTTTGGTTTGGCGAGCGAGGGCAGGAGATACTTGGGCACAAGCACGCCCGCAATCAACGCACCCAACCAGACAATGAGCGTCGCCGCCAGCAAGTTCGGGATGCCACCAATCTCAAAACCACTCACCAACATCTCGGTAATCAACAGACCCGCAAAGGTTACAACCAACGAAATCCCGCCGAGCAACTCAGGCATCTTCTTTTCCGAAATCTTGCGGATCACCGGCAAAAGCAAAACCGACACAGCAGTGAAAACAAACACCACAATCACCATCGCGAAGAAACTCATGTTAAAGCCTTCGAGAAGGATTGTTGCCAACATAAGACCAACGGCATTGGCAATCAAATGGGCCGCGGCAGAGAGAACAAAACGGGGCATGATGCGCCTTTCCTGATAGAAATCTCCGTAAGCTTACCCTGATTTTTGCGTCACAATCTATGGCCTTATGAACGGGCCTCAAACCGGCGCGTTGCGGGTGCCAACCTGGCAACGAATCCCCGTTTTCGAAGAGCACAGGCCCGGCTTTTGTTCGTTTCGCACCGCCCCGGAGGCCGCGCCAAATAAGGTATCTCACATGCCGGTTTTGAAGCCCAAACCCAACCTAAGATACTGACATATAAAGATTTACCAAGGCCAAAGAGGTATAAAACCCTCGCCATCGCCCAAGCCTACTTTGGAAATCTAGGTACCCCTTAACAATTGTCAATCGTCTGGCCGAGGCAAGGCTCTATCCCCAAAAATGGATAACTGAGCTGGAGGCCGATATGCGAGAAGTCATGACCAAGACCATGGCACGAAACGTGTTCTATGGCGGCTCGCTGTTCTTCATTGTGGTCTTTTTGATCTTATCGGCGCATTCGGTGCGGTACGTGGTTACCGAGTCGACTGCACATGCCGAACTGACGGACAGCGTAGCCCGTGGCAAACATGTGTGGGAAAAACACGCATGTATCAACTGCCACACATTGATGGGGGAAGGTGCCTACTTCGCCCCGGAACTACAAAATGTGATGGCCCGGTGGGGCGTAGACGACGATCCTGAAACCGCTTTTGAAATCATGAAAGCGTGGATGGAGTCTCAACCAACCGGCATCGAAGGGCGTCGTCAGATGCCGCAATTCCACCTGAGCGACGACGAGATTCGTGACCTGACTGATTTCTTCATTTGGGTGAACGGGATCGATGCGCAGGGGTGGCCGCCCAACGAGGCGGGCTAAGGCCGGACGAGGAGACAAGAGATGAAATATCAAACTCAAAAAATTGCCTACTGGTACTTCCTGGCGGCCATGATTTTGTTCGCTGTGCAAGTCACCGGGGGCCTGATCGCGGGCTGGATTTACGTCAACCCGAACTTCATGTCCGAACTGCTGCCGTTCAACGTCATCCGGATGCTGCACACCAACTCACTGATTGTGTGGTTGCTGCTGGGCTTCTTTGGCGCGGCCTATTTCCTGATCCCGGAAGAATCCGAGCGGGAAATTCACTCACCCACATTGGCCTACCTGCAACTGGCGATCCTGCTTCTGGGCACGCTGGGTGTGGTTGTGACCTATGTCTTTGACCTGTTCCAGGGCAACTGGCTGTTGGGCAAAGAAGGTCGTGAGTTCATCGAACAACCAAAGTGGGTTAAGGCAGGCATCGTCGTTGCGGCGCTGATCTTCCTCTACAACGTTTCGATGACTGTGCTGAAGGGTCGTAAGACCGCGATCACCAACGTGCTGCTTTTGGGCCTCTGGGGTCTGGCGCTGCTGTTCCTGTTCAGCTTCTACAACCCTGCCAACCTGGCGCTCGACAAAATGTTCTGGTGGTACATCGTGCACCTGTGGGTGGAAGGCACCTGGGAACTGGTGATGGCATCCATCCTCGCCTACCTGCTGCTGAAGCTGACCGGTGTGGACCGTGAGATCATCGAAAAGTGGCTCTACATCATTGTTGCCACCGCGCTGTTCTCCGGCATCCTTGGCACAGGCCACCACTACTACTGGATTGGTCTGCCCGGGTACTGGCAGTGGATCGGCTCGATCTTCTCGTCGCTGGAGGTGATCCCCTTCTTCGCAATGATGAGCTTCAGCTTTGTCATGGTGTGGAAAGGCAAACGTGACCACCCAAACAAAGCCGCGCTGCTGTGGGCATTGGGTGCTGCCACCGTGGCCTTCTTCGGCGCGGGTGTCTGGGGCTTCCTCCACACGCTGCACGGTGTGAACTACTACACCCACGGCACACAGATCACCGCGGCCCACGGTCACCTGGCCTTCTACGGCGCCTATGTGGCGGTGAACCTGGCGATCTTCACCTATGCCTTCCCAATCCTGACCAACCGCGACCCCTACAATCAGGTGCTCAACATGGCGAGCTTCTGGCTGATGACCGGCGGTATGGCGTTCATGACCTTCGTCCTGACCTTTGCGGGCACTGTGCAAACACACCTGCAGCGCGTCATGGGTGAGAACTTCATGGACATCCAGGAAGGTCTGAACCTGTTCTACCTCATGCGTTGGGGATCGGGTCTGGCGGTTGTGATTGGCGCCATCCTGTTCATCTACGCGCAACTTGCACCGCGCAAAGAGATCATCTCCCGCGATGCAGCAGAAACAGAAGGAGCCTGATAATGGCTGCCCTGCATAAGAACACGGAGGGGGCGCAAGCCCCCTTCTACTCACCCGTTTCCGATGAATGTGATGTCTTTGAAGCTGCGGAACGCCACGGGCTGCCGCTGCTTCTGAAGGGGCCTACGGGCTGCGGCAAGACTCGCTTTGTCGCCCATATGGCCGCCAAACTTGGTCGTCCTCTTTATACCATTGCTTGCCACGATGACCTCTCGGCCGCTGACCTTGTGGGCCGCTACCTGCTGAAAGGTGGGGAGACCGTTTGGGTCGATGGGCCGCTCACACGCGCCGTGCGCGAAGGGGCGATCTGTTACCTGGATGAGGTGGTCGAAGCCCGCAAAGACGTGACCGTTGTGTTGCACCCGCTCACAGATGACCGTCGCATCCTGCCGTTGGACAAAACCGGCGAAGAAATCGAGGCGGCACCGGGCTTCATGCTCGTGGCCAGTTACAACCCGGGGTATCAGAACATCCTGAAGACCCTGAAACCCTCCACCCGTCAGCGTTTCCTGTCGATCGATTTCGACTTCCCGTCCCAAGACCGGGAGATCGACATTGTCGAACGTGAAAGCGGGCTGGATGCCAACCGTGTCACCGCTCTGGTGCGGCTGGCCAACAAACTGCGCGGTCTGAAAGGTCAGGATCTGGAAGAAGGTGTCTCGACCCGCCTTGTGATCTATTGCGCCACGCTGATTGCCGACGGCATGCCCGTTGACCGCGCGATCCGCACCGCAATGATCGAGCCGCTCACCGATGACGAAGACGTCAAACGTGGGCTCATGGATCTGGTCACCGCGATTTACGGTTAAGCGTCCCTCTAGTTGCTTAACCGCCCTCGGCAGCGACCGGCCACCAAATACGGTCGGTCGCTGTTTTTCTTTTCTGGACGCAACCTATTCACCCGAGGTGCCCTATGTCCGATCACGACTTTGATATTTTTGAACCCGAGGAAACCGTCGGTAAGCTGTGGCACAGTTACGCCAGCCGACTGGACGCTCGGGCCACCCATGAAGACGCCGCCGTGGCGCTGGACGATGTGTCCGGCCGGCTAGGTGTTTTCTTTCGTGGGCTAGGCGGCTCCCATGCGGCTGAGATTAAACCAGCGACGATGAAGGTTTCCAACCACCGTCTGTCCTTGCGCCGTACCTTAGGCACCTGGCGGGAACGCGAGGTGCGGCCAAGTTTTGACGGCGAGGCCCTGCGCTTGCCCGAAACCATCGCGGAGTTTCCTTCACAAGAGGCCAACGCGGCGCTCTATTTCTGGCTGGTGGCCTCCGTGGCCCACGCGCCGGCACCGGTGAAAGATGATGATCCGCTGCGCGCCGATCTGCGATCCTTGCAGGCCTCAATCGCGATGACGCAGGCGACGCTCTTGGATTGCCCCGGTCTGCGCGATTTCCACGCCACACTGATTGCCGCCTGCCGCGCTAATCGCCCGAACGACATGTTGCCCCGCCATGAAGCGGCGATGGAGGCGGCGATTGACCATCTGCTGGGTGGCCCGGAGCCGGAGAAGGCGCTGACAAAGGAATATGTGGCTCTAATCCGGCAGAAAGATGCGGACTTGTCCGGTCTGCGTGCGCCGCAAGGCTATCGCCCGTTCCGTCCGATTCCGATGTGGCCGGACCTACGCCCTTTGGCGGAACGTGCAGCGGCGGACCGGCTTCCAGAGAGCGACGAGCAGGGGGAAGGGCCGGGTGAAGAAGCCGAGGGCGCCAAGGCTGCACGGCGCTCGCAAAGTGATCTGGCAGAGCGGCGGGACAGCCTGATCCTGCACAAGTTCGAAGCCATCTTCAGTTGGGTTGAAAGCCTCAACATGAACCGGCGCGTGGAGGATGACGACGAGGACAACGCCCGTCGTGCAGCGGATGACCAGGACGAACTGGCTCTGGGGCAGATTTCCAAGAAAACTGCGACGCGACTGAAGTTCCACCTCGATCTGTCACCGGAAGATGCCGAGCGCGAGCAGCTTTCGGGCAAACACATGTATCCTGAGTGGGACCACCGCCAAGGTGCCTATATCCCCAACCACGCGCGGGTGTTGTCCTCCGTGGCCGAAGAAGTCGAAGCGCTGGAACATGATCCGGCAGCTGAGCGCCGCATTCGCGCAGTGAAACGCCAGTTCGAGGCTTTACGCCCAAAGCGGGTGATCCTGCCGCGCCAGTTGGATGGCGATGAATTGGACTTGGAGGCCGCGATTGCCGCGCAGGTTGAGTTGCGCGCCACAGGCCGGTCCAGTGACCGGGTCTACCGCGCCGCCAAAGTCATGGAGCGTGATCTGGCAATTTCGGTTTTGATGGACATCTCCCGCTCCACCGAATCCGCCATTGGCGACCGCTCAGTGATCGAGGTGGAGCGCGAGGCGCTGACCGCGTTGGCCTGGGGGCTAAATGCTTGTGGCGACGATTTTGCCATAAACTGCTTTTCCTCGCTGAAACGCGATCGGGTCTATGTACAGAGCTGTAAAGACTTTGATGAACCGATGACGTCGCATGTAGAGGCGCGGATTGGCGGCTTGAACCCGGCGTTCTACACGCGCCTTGGGGCAGCAGTGCGCCATGCGGCGACGGAAATGGACGAACGGCCCAACTCGCGGAGGCTGCTGCTGGTGATCACCGACGGCAAGCCAAATGATTTGGACCACTACGAAGGCCGCCACGGCATTGAAGACAGCCGCATGGCCGTGCGCGAGGCACGACGTCGCGGGCACGCGGTGCATGGGGTTGTTGTGGACCAAAAAGGCCAAGGCTGGGTGCAACGCATCTTTGGCACTGACGGCTTCTCAGTGGTGCCAGACCCCACGCGCCTGACCGCCGCGCTGCCGGAAATCTACCGCCAGATCACGGGGGGCGCATGAGCGATCAGACTTCGGTTCTGGACGAGTTGCCCGGAGATCTGATGATCTGGGTGCTCATTGTGTCTGAACTGTTGGTTTTTGGCGCGGGACTTTTGGCGTTTCTGGGCATGCGGGCGATGGACCCGGTTGGCTTTGCCGCCGATCAGGCGCAGCTCAATCGCGTGGCGGGCGCGGCGAACACCATTGTGCTGGTGAGCAGCGGATACTGCGCGGCACGTGCCGTGCATTCGGCGCGCCAAATGCGAGTGTGGCTCTCTGGTGCCATCGCCCTTGGGGTCATGTTTCTGGTCGTGAAGTGGCTCGAATACAGCGCAAAAGCGCAATTGGGCATTGGCGTCGAGACCAGCGATTTTTTCACCTTCTACTACCTGCTCACCGGCTTTCACGCTTTGCATGTGATCGCGGGTTTGGTGATTTTTGGCTTGCTCATGCGCTGGCACACACCGCGCAACCTCGAAGCGGGGGCAGCTTTTTGGCATATGGTGGATCTGATTTGGATCCTGCTGTTCCCCATCATCTATCTGGTGCACTGATGACCACAATCTTGACCCGCGCTTGGCTGCTGTTGATCATCCTGTCGACCACAACAACCGCGTTTGCCGGGGTCCTGCCAGAGGCTGGCCCGGTGTTCGTTGTAATGGTTCTGGTTCTTGCCGGACTAAAGGCGCAGGTCGTTTTGTCCGATTACCTCGGCCTGAGGGATGCCCCCACTTTCCAGCGCGGCTTTGCGTTGATCCTCGTTGGATTTCTAGGCCTGTCCCTGCTGCTGTACGCCCTGCCGTTTGCAATGTGAGGCCGCTTGACCATGGTCAAACACCGCGGAAAGCCGACTCGATAAGGTGCCTTAAGAACACAACAGGAGTTGTCCTATGAACAAGTTCGCTCTGGCCGTATTGGCCGGGGTCTTGGCCTCACCCGCCATCGCCCACCACGACCACACCCCGCTGCGTGAAGCGGTGATTGACGGCCACTCCCACGCGGTGGGTGGTGCCACACTTTGGCTTGCCGGCGGCGCAGTTGCCATGGTTCTGGCACTCTATGCCGTGCAACGGTCGGTCTTTCGCAAGAAATGAGCACCATGGCGCAGCATAGAGACGGCAGATGGCCGGTTTGGGCGGTATCCTTGGTGATGTACCCGTTTGCTGCGGGCGCCGCCTATGTGAACCTGTTTTTTCTGTTTCTGATGCTGCAGGCCCTTGGCATCGACGCAATTTCCACCAAACAGGCGATCTACGGCGGCATCGTTTTGGGCATTCCTTTCGCCTGGATTTCCGGTCGTTGGATTCGCGGCCTGATTGATGAAGCCGAAGACGCTGCCGACAAGGATGCAGACACCCGACCCTGACGTGGCCACTGAGGCTGACCTCTTCAGCCGCCCCTCCCTCCCCCGGATTGGCCACGACCCAGCAGACACCAAACCCACCCTCGGGTTTGGTGTTTTGCGTTTCAGATCCCTTTCAGCCACCAGAAAATTCCTGCATGTCAGACGCATCATTTCTCCATATTTTTAAGGCCTTGCGTGAGAAATTTCGTCGGTCTTGACCGTTGTTAAGTGCGCCGCCGTTACGCTGTGACACAACGGGGGCAGGTTCACCCGGCAAGGGTATTCGCGTCCCCTTGTCCCTGAAATTGAATTCGGCCTCAGTGACTGTGTTGCCTCTGTTCTTGGGTG